>JAFEGM010000003.1:0-106856 GCA_018240025.1 Verrucomicrobiota bacterium | reverse complement strand
CAGAGGAGCAGAGGAGCAGAGGAGTGTAGTCCGCAATCTCCGAGTGCGGCCGGCCCGCAGTGGCCACCGGCTGCGCAGAGCGCGCAAAACGCCGTGGAGTGCGCGCGGCTTGCCGCCGCTGTTACGCAGGCAGCTTGCTGCCGTCGAGGTGGCACTGAGGTGAGTCGTGCGGGAGTGGGAGTGCGAGTGGGAGTGGGAGAATTGAAGTCGGATCGGGAGCGCGGACCCGTTGCGTCGCCTCCAAAACCGACCTCCGTATTCCCCATTCGCCACGTCCTTCTCCTCCGCGGAATCAATGTCGGGAAGGCCAAGCGGATCGCGATGGCCGATCTGCGCACGCTGGTCGTGGAGCTCGGTGGGAGCGATGTCGCGACGCTCCTGAACAGCGGCAATGTCGTCTGCACCTTGACCAAGGTACAGGCCAGGGGATTCGCGGCGAAGCTGGAGCAGGCGCTGGCGGCGAAGATTGGCGTGCCCTGCCGGGTGCTGCAGCTGAGCGCGTCCGAACTGGCGGCCATCCTTTCGAAGAACCCGCTGGATGCGGCCAGCGCCGAGCCTTCGAAACTCCTCGTCGCCGTGCTCGCAAATACCGCGGCCGAGCATCGGGCCGTCGCCTTGGCACAGCAGGATTGGGCGCCGGACGAAGTCGCCGTCGGCCCGCGCTGTCTCTATATCTGGTGCAAGGCCGGCATCCTGGAGAGCAAGCTGGCGGTGCGCTTGCTCAAGGAGGTCGATGCGACCACGCGCAACTGGGCGACGCTCTCGAAGCTGCAGGGGATGGTCGATGACGCAGCGTAGCGCGGCATGGCACCGGAAAAGGCAGCTCACGCGAAGAAGCCAAGAGGGCGAAGTCGCGAAGCATCAGGGAGAGGTTCTCGGGGCGAGGCGGTCTGCGCGGGTCGGGCAGGGGGTGCCTCGATCTTTTCCACGCTAGGGTCTCGGGTCTCGGGTCTCGGGTATCGGGTCTCCAGTCTCCAGTCTCCAGTCTCGGGTCTCTCGGCTCGCACTACGGCAGCAGGCTGCCTGACAGAGGGCTGCCGCAGGCGTCAGCACTCCAGGGTGCGGCTCCGCGACGGTGGCAGGCTGCGCGAAGTCACGAAGTTCTTCTCGTTACCTCCCCCTCCCTCGGAATTGCGTTCCATCCCCTGAATCTGCGGACTTCCCCTCCTCCGCCTGATACCCGACGGCCTGCATGCGGAACAGCTTCGCGTAGAGCCCGTCCAGCGCCATGAGTTCGGCGTGCGAGCCGCTTTCGACCAGCGCGCCGGCGTCGAAGACGAGGATGCGATCGGCCATGCGTACGGTGCTGAAGCGGTGGCTGATCAGGATGGTGGTCTTGCCTTTGGTCAGTTCGCGGAACTGCTGAAAGATCTCGTATTCGCGCGCGGCATCGAGCGCGCTGGTCGGTTCGTCCAGCACCAGGACCTCGGCGTCGCGCATGAAGGCGCGGCTGGTCGCCACCTTCTGCCATTGGCCGCCGCTGAGCTGGCGCGAATCCTCGAACCAGCTGCCCAGCGGCGTGTCGTAACCGCGCGGCAGCACGGCCGCGACGGTATCGGCTCCGCCCTTGCGCGCGGCCTCGCGCAGTCGCGCCTCGTCCTGGGCGGCTTCCACCTGACCGAGCGCGATGTTCTCCCGCAGCGTGGCCTCGAACTGGACGAAGTCCTGGAAGATGACGCCGAAGCGCTGATGGAGCGAGGCCAGGTCCATCTCGCGCAGGTCGATGCCGTCGATCGTGATGCGTCCGGCGGTGGGATCGTAGAGCCGCGTGAGCAGCTTGATGAAGGTGGTCTTCCCCGCGCCGTTCGCGCCCACCACGGCAATCTTCTCGCCGGGCTGGATGTGCACGCTGATCCCCCGCAGCGAAGGCGTGGAGTTGCGGGCGTATTGGAACGTGACGTCGTGGAACTCGATCCCGCGCACGAAAGGTCGCGGCGCCGGCACGGGGTCGGCCGCCGGCTTCACTTTCGGCTCCAGCGCGAGGAAATCGTGCAGATGGCCGAGAAAGAGCGCGTGCTCGTAGAGGCTGCCGATGCTGCCGAAGAGGCTTTCGAAGAGACCCTGGCATTGTCGGACGATGGCCAGATACATCGTCAGATCGCCCAGCGTCAACGCGCGCTGTACGGTGCGGAAGACGATCCAGGCATAGGCCACGTAATAAGCTCCGCTGGAGAGCAGACTGAGTCCGAGCGAGGTGGCTACGCGGCGGCGGGCGAAGGCCAGATCCTGCCGGAAAATGCGCCGGAAGATCTCGCTGTAGCGGCGCAGGAATTCGGGGCCGAGGTGGAAGAGCCGGACTTCCTTGGCCTGCTCGGCGTCGGTCAGGGCGAGCTCGTAGTAGGTCAGCCGCCGCTGGTCGCTGGCCCGCGCATTCTCCATGGCGAAGCGCTGCTGGCTGAGCCGCGCCTGCAGCCAGAGCGAGGGCCCGACGGCCGCGAAGATGAGCAGCGCGATCCATGGGCTGAACGTCACGAGTAGGAACAACAGCGAGCCGAGGCTGATGAGCGTCTGCAGCGCGGTAAACCCGGCCTGCACCACCGCCATCATGCGCCAATCCGACTGCCGACCGGCCTTCTGCAGCAGGTTGTAGAACTCGGTGTCGTCGAAGAAGCTGAGGTCGAGCTGCAGCGCCTTGCGCATGAGGAGCTGGTTGAGGTCGTGACGCAGGTTTTGGTCGAGGACGAAATGCAGCGTCTCGCGCGCCTGCACACAAAGCGCGCTGGCCATGAGCAGGGCGAACTCGAGCGCGAGATAGCCCCAGACCGGTCCGAGGGCGGCGCGGAAATGCGGCCAGTCGAAGCCGCTGGCGGGCGCAGCCTGCCCGCTGGCCGCGCCGGCGGCGGCGACCACGCCATCGACGATCAGCTTGCCCACCCAGGCCTGCGCAGCCGGGAGCAGGCCGAGGACGAGCGTGATCCCGAAGAGGCCCGCGGCCGCGCCGCGATGGGTGCGCCAGACCCAGGGCACGGCGCCAAGCGCATGGCGCACAGCGCGTCGCAACTCGGCGCGCCAGGATTTGGGCGGCTCGGCGGCGGCATCGGTCGAGGCGGACATGGGGCGTCGGTGCACCCTGCCGCATTCGCCGGCCGGCTAGAAGCGGAGAATGGCGGCCGCGCGGACGCTCATTCGAACGGCTTCCAGAATCCGGGCGGCGTGACCGCGGAGACGAGCATCTTCGAGGCCGGAGCGGGCCGCAGGTCGGGGCTCGGCACGCCCGGTTTGCCGGAGAGACGGAACTTCTCCGGGAAGCTGTTGCCGAGTTGGTCGGTGCCGATGACCGCCAGCCGGCTCTCGGGTTTGAGGTAGGTCTTGATCTGCTCGAACGTCACCGTGCCCGAGCGCACGCCTTTCTCGCTGGCGTAGCGATCGATGGCCGCCTGCAGCGTCTGCAGGTCGTCCTTGATGTTCCGCGCGACATTGAGAAGCCGCTGCTGCTCCTCGCTCGTCTCCGCCGGCAGCGGGGTGGGCGGCGGCTCGGCCGGCTCGGTCGATTCCACCGGCAGCGGCGTGGGCGTCGGCCGCGCAACCGCGCCGCCCGAGGGCAGCGCGAGCGGCGCGTTGACCGGCGAAGGAGCGGCCGTCGGCTCCGGCGCAGGCGTGGGCGCGGCGGTCGGAACCGGCGTCGGCTGGGGCGTGGGCGGAGGATCCGCCGCGGGCGGCGCGGTCGGGCGCGGGGTCGGCACCGGGGTCGGGGCCGTGCTGCGCGGAAGCGGCGGAATGGCCGCGGGCCGCACACGTCCGCCCGCTTCGATTTGAAACGGCGCCCAGAACTCGGGACCTGCCACGGGTGCCAGCGCAGCGGCCGAGGCAGCCGGCACCCGCGGGCGCGTGCCGGCCACAAAGCGCCGCGGATACGGCGTGCCGAGCGGATCGGTCCCCTGCTCCCGAACTCGCGAGCCGGCCGGCAGGAAGGGCTCGATGTCTGCGAAATTCACCGGCCGCCCGGGACGGACGACCGTCTGGATGGCGAACTGGTCGATGGCCGCATCGAGCTGCTGCAGATCCTGCTTCAGCTCCTCGGCCAGTCGAAGCATCCAGGCGCGGCGGTCGTCGGAGGGCTCGTCGCCCGGCGCGGCGAACAATCCGGAACCCGTCAGGGCGAGAGCCGCGGCCACGAAGGGTACGAAGGCGAGGAAGCGCAGGAGTCGGGGCATGGGAACCCTTTCCGATGCAACAGGAAGCGGGCCATTTCCACTCCCCGCGCGACGATGACGCTGGGCCACCCCTCGCCTCCGGACGGGTTCGTGGCAGGTTGGGACCATGCGTCTGCCGATCCTCGCTCTGTTTGCCCTGCTCGGCCTGCCCGGATTCGTGCTCGGTCAATCGTCGCGCGACACGGCCCGCAAGGCGGTCGAAACGCGCGCAGCCGGCAAGCGCGGCGCCGAGGCGCTGGCGGTGTATTCCAAGTACAGCCCACCGGGCGAGTTCGTGCGCAGCAGCACCGCCTGGGCGACGGAATTCGATTTCTCCGGCCTGAGCGTGTGGAACACCGCCAACCTCGACGGCACCGGCGGCAACCGCGGCTACGGCACGCTCATCGCCAAGCGCGTGGTCGTCCTCGCCCACCACTTCCACCCCGGTCCGGGGAGCAGCCTGGTCTTCCTAGGGCGCGATCAGCAGCTGGTCTGGCGCAAGCTGGTCGACACCGCCCGCGTGGGACAGACCGACATCTGCCTCGGCCTGCTCGATCGCGAAGTGCCCGACACGGTCGCGATCTACCCGCTGCTCTCGCTCGCCTACCTGGCCGATCTCCCGCCGTATGTGGCGCAGTTGCCTGCGGACGCCAGGTTGGTCCCGCTGATCGCGCTGAATCAGAAACGCGAGGCATTGGTGCACGAGTGGATCGAGGCCGCGGAGAATGTGGTGCATCGCCCGGCCCAGGCCCCGCCGCTCGCGCCGCTGGCAGCGCCCGTCATCATCGGCGATTCCGGGGCGCCCATCTTTCTGCCGCTGGGCCGACAACTCGTGCTGCTCGGCTGCAATCACACCTCCAACACCGCGCCTTTCCTGACTTGGAAGATGAACGACCTCGAGGCCATCATGGCCCGCTGGCAGGCCGGCAAGCCGCGCAAGGTGCCGTGGGCGGCGGGGAGATAGCTGCGCGGCCACTCACCATCGGTCGGCGAGGCGACCGAGGAATTCGGTCCAGTCCACGTTCCCAGCCGCAAAGCCGAGGCGTACGAGCACCAACTGCTTGTCCGGGCAGACGTAGATACGCTGGCCAAAGTGTCCGTTGGCAAAGTACTCCTGCTGCCGCCGCGGACGCGGGCGCGCCCCCCACCAGAGATTCTGGTAGAATCCATCGGTGAATAGGTTCGGCGCGCCCCTCGGCGGTGGCCGCACCGTTGCCTGGACCCACTTGGCCGGCACGACCTGACGTCCCCCCACGCGCCCGCCATTCAGGTAGAGCTGACCCAGGCGCGCCAGATCTCGAGCCCGGGCGACGAGGCCGCTCTCCGATTTCTCCAGCCCAGCGGCAGGCCGATCGACGTTCCACAGCGCGTCCCCAGCACCCAACGGCTGCCACAAGCGCGACTCGGCGTAGCGGGACAGCGTCAGCCCCGGCTCGGTCCGCTGCAGCGCCCGTTCCAGGGCGTATCCGACCAGCAGCGGGCTCAGATCTTCCGGGAGGAAGACGCGCCCCGGGGTGGTTACGAGGGGCGACCGCACGAGCAGACTGCGAAGGTCGGTCGAATAGTACATCCGCGGCTGGTCCCGCCACGGAGCGACGCCGCGGCGGTAGCGCAGGCCGCTCACGTTGTCGAGCAGCTGCTGGACGGTCACGCCCCCCAGCGCAGCGTTCTCCGGCGGAATCGCGACGTATTCGTCCAATCGCGCCGCGACCGAAAATCGTCCCTCCGCCTGCGCGATCCCGACGAGCGCGGCGAGGAAGGATTTGGTGATCGAGAAGCACTTGTGGAGCGAGTCGCGATCCCGGCCGTGGTAATAGCGTTCGTCCACCACGCGACCGCGCTCGAGGATCAACCAGGCGGTGGTGCCCTGCGCCGCAAGCCAGCGGTCGAGGTCTTCCCCGCGCGTCAGCGCGCGGGTTCCGTCTTCGAGTCGGCAGCGCTCAAGCCAGGAGTCCGTTCGCGCCATCGGCAGCGGACGCGGCCGACCTGCCGCCGCCAAGCGCCGGGAAGGCAGGTGGCGATAGTCGTCCACGTCGATCGGCCCGAGGGTGACGTAGCGGCCGAGATAGGTCTGGCATCCGCTCAATCCCAGCAAGGCGGCGCCGAGGCAGGAGACGGAGGCAACGAACGCGAGCCGAAGGCGAGGGAATCTTGACATCGTCAAGATGTTGCCGGCGTTCTTGACGCTGTCAAGATTCCTCATGCCGACGCGCGCCACGAGCAGCTATCACAAGGAGAACCTGGAGGAACTGCTCCTCCGGAAGGCAGCGCAGATCGTGGCGCGACGCGGCCTGACTGCGCTCTCGCTGCGCGAACTGGGCCGGGTGGCCGGTGTTTCCCGCAGCGCGCCGTACCACTACTTTGCCGACAAAGCCGACCTGCTCCGGCGCCTCGGCGAGCTCGGCTTTGCCCGCCTTGGTCAGAGCATCGCTGCCGCTCTCGTCACCGCGACGTCGCCCCGGGAGCGGCTCCAGGCCGGGCTCGGGGCGTATCTGAGCTTCGCGTTGGAGGAATCCGATCTGTTCCGCCTGATGTTCACCAATGTGCTACCGCGGGAATTGGTCGGGACCGCGACGGCCGGTGGCGCCCCGCTGACCTTCTCCAGTCCGGCGGCCGAGGCCGCCTTCGGAGGCTTCGTGCAGGCCATTGCTGCGGCGCAGTCCGAGGGGCACCTGCCGCCAGGGGATCCGCTCCTCCTCACCCACATTTTCTGGGCCTACGTGCACGGCGTGGCCGAACTCGCGCTGGGCCAGAACCTCAAGACCGCCCGCGATCCCCAGGCCTTGCTGCAAGCGGGTGTTCAGGCGCTGTACCGATCCCTGGCCGCGGCGGCACCCGGCGAACCGCGGCGCGCGGTTCGCGCGCGTCGCGCCGCACGCGGGCTCAGGGCTTGATCACGCGCAGGCGCAGGAAGAGGCGGGGATTCGCCCCGATGGGCACTTTGGCGCGCACGGTCTCGACCGTGCCGTCATTGCCGAGAATGTCTTCGGTCGCACCGGAGGCCGTGGCGAAGCCCGCGCCGAGGGCGGTCGATTGCTCGACGACGTATTGCAGATCGAAGGCACCCACGACGCGTCGATAGGTCAGCGTCACGAACGGACCGCCTGCTCCGCCGAGCGTGCCGGCGACCGGCAGGCCGCTGACATTCGGCGCAGCCAGCGCGGGCGGGCTGCCGACCGATTTCTTCGGATCGAGGTAGAAGGCGTATTTCAGCAGGTTGACGATCCCGTCGCCGCTTGGGTTGGCGGTGGTGCCGCTGACGGCCGGATTGCCCTGCTCAGCCGGCGTGAAGAAGACGCTCTGGTAACTTGCGTAGGTCGGCCGCGCCGGCGCCACGAAGTCGACCCCGCCGACGCTGGTGTTGACGAAGACGTTTTGTGCCGAGGGGGTGAGATAGCCCTGCGCGTAGAGGGCGGCAGCATCGACCGAGACCGACCAATTGCTGCTGAAGACCGGGAAGCTGTAGGTGCCGTTGGCGGCCGTGACGACGGTGGAGGTGAAGGTATTGCCGCTGACCGTGGCCGTGCCAGTGACGGTCACGTTGGCCAATCCGGTGCCCTGCGCGTTGCGCAGCGTGCCGCTGATCGTGCCGCTGGTGTGGCGGACGCGGAAGACGAAGCCGTTCTGGTCGACCCCGTTGACGATCGTGACGGTCGGATTGGCCTGCGGAATGATGCCCAGACCGGCGATGTTGCTGAGCCCGATACTCCAGCCTCCGGCGAAGAGTCCGAGGTCGAACTGGCCGCTGCCGTCGGCGTTGTTGCCGGTGAGGAGCGAGCCGTTCAGGCCGCTGGCGTACACGTTCACCCCGCCGACCGGGACATCGAATTCGTCCAGTACCTGGCCGCGCAGATGCGCCATGACGCGATAGACCGTGTACGTGATGCCCTCGATGTCGGTGCCGTCCTGCACGTTGAATACCGGGCTGCTCGACACGTATTGCGCTGTATTCTCGTTCTGATTGAGCTGCAGCGTCCAAGGCTTGGTGGAGCTGCCGCCCGCTCCGAAGACGCCGAGATCGAAGTTGCCGTTGGCATCGACCTGCGAGCGCGAACTCAGCGTCGTGCCCGAGCCCGGCAGGTACTCGACCGCCAGCAAGACCACGTTGCCGACCGGCTGATTGGCGTCGTCGCGGATCTGTCCCCGCAGGTGCGAGGTGACGGCGTAACCCGTCAGATTCTGCAAGACGGCGGAGCCAGCGGTGTTCACCACCGTACTGGCCTCGGCGACGATGAAATTCGGTTTGTCTGCGTTGATCCGCCAGGCGGCCGGCAGCGCGGCCAGCGTGTAGGCCCCGGTGGCGGTGGAAATGCCGACCGAGGCATAGGTGGGAGAGCCGTTCGTCTGGCCGTCGACCCGCGCGAAGGCCACCGGCGCGGAAGTGGGCGTGGCGATGGTGCCGTACAGGAGCGCGGTGCCAGCCGTGTGGTCGAGGTTCACCCCGGTCACCGACGTCGTGCCGCTCTCCTGAAATTCACCGCTCAGGCACCCCGCACGGGCGGCGGAGAATTCCTCGATCTGGAGTTGGATGGCTTCGGCCGGCGCGGGCAGGAGGTAGTTTCCGACGGCGTCGGAAAGCGTCAGCCCGAGATGGCCGGAGGCGGACATTCCCACGACGGGGACCGCCGGCAGCGGCGCGAGGGTGGAGCCGTTGCGGACCGTGCCCGAGACGGTGCGGCCGGCGGCGGTCAGCGCGATGTTCTGGCCGCTCACCACCGACTTATCCACCGTGAACATGGGGGCGGTGTTCAGATTGCAGGTGAAGCCGGCCTTGGCCGCGGCCGCGGCGTAGCTGCCCGGCGGCAGCGGCAGCGCATAGGCGCCACCGAGACCGCTGATCGTCTGGGCGACCACTTCGAAATCGGTGCCGCCAAAGATCACCACGATGGCGCCGACCAGCGGCGTCCCGCCGCTGTTCGTCACGATGCCAGAGACGCCCCCGCCACCGAAGCTCTGGGTGGTCACGGTGAGCACCGCGCTGAAGGGCGCGAAGCCCGACCCCACCGGCGACACGCGGAAGACGTGCTGGCCGGGGAGATGGCTGACGAACTCGCCCGCAGCGAAGTTCAGCCGGGTCAGCAGGCTGCCGTTGGCGGCGCCGTCTTCGTCGCCGGCCACGTTCAGATTGCGCTGTCCGCCGACCGAAGTGACTTGGCCGTCGGTGACCACGAAGCGCCGCAGCAGGACGTCGGGCGCGGAGACGGTGCCGCTGGCATCGGCATCGAAGAACTCCTCAACCACGACACTCTGGCCCGCCGCATCCAGGCCGGTGATGGCCAGATCGAGCGCGCCTTCATAGCGGTTCGTGAAAGTGGTGGGCGAGAGCGTCAGCCCCGCTCCGAGGCTGGCGGCGAGCAGCAGTTGGGCGAAAAAAAGAATGCCGCCCGGGAATCGCCCGGACGGCGCGGACAAGGTTGTTGGGATCATGGCAGACCTCCTTGCCGTAGGAGGATGCCAAGATTCTGCGAGCGGGACAAGCACGACCGCGCCGGACCCACTGCAAGGTTCCGCCCGACAAAAAACGGGCGCCGGTCACCCGGCGCCCGTGGGGAAGATCAGTGGATCGAACTCAGGCCGCGTAGGCCGGCGAGGTCGCCGCCGCGCGCGCGGGCTTGGCCGCGAGCTTGGCTTTCACCCGCTCGACCAGCGCCTCGGCAGTCAATCCGTGCTTCTTGCGCAGCACGCCGACTCCGCCGTGCTCGATGAATTCGTCCGGCCAGCCGACGCGCACCACCGGCGTCGGGATGCCGGCCTCGGAGAGGTGCTCCATGACCGCGGCGCCGAAGCCGTTGTGCAGGACGTGGTCCTCGATGGTCGCGACCACCTCCACGCTGCGGGCGAAGAACTCGATCGTGGCCGTGTCGAGCGGCTTGATCCAGCGCGGATTGATCACCGCGGTGGAGATGCCGTCCTTCTCCAGGATGGCGGCCGCCTTCTCGGCCATCTCGCACATGTTGCCGAGGCCGAAGATGGCCACCTGCGTGCCGTGCTTGACCACCTCGGCCTTGCCGACCTCGAGCAGCTTGGGCGTGTCCTTCGGCTTGGCGCCAGTGCCGGCACCGCGCGGATAGCGGATGGCGATCGGCCCCTTGTTGTAGTGGGTCATCGTCCAGAGCATGTCGACGAACTCGTCCTCATCCTTGGCCTGCATGAAGACCAGGTTCGGCACGTGGCGGAGATAGCCGATGTCGAAGAGACCGTGGTGCGTGGGACCGTCGTCGCCGCTCAATCCAGCGCGATCCATGCACAGGCAGACGTTCAGATTCTGCAGCGCGATGTCGTGCACGATCATGTCGTACGCCCGCTGCATGAACGTGCTGTAGATGGCCAGGAACGGCTTCAGCCCCTGGGTCGCGAAGCCGCAGGCGAAGAGCGCGGCGTGTTCCTCGGCGATGCCGACATCGAACAGCTTGGTCGGGTGAACCTTGCCGAAATGGACGAGGCCCGTGCCGGTCGGCATGGCGCCCGTGATGGCCACGATGCGCTGGTTGTCGTTGGCGAACTTGGCCAGCGACTTGCCGAAATACTCGGAGTAGGTCGGTAGATCGGCCGGGGCAGTCGCGCCGGTCTTGATGTTGTACTTGCCGAGACCGTGATACTTGTCCGGCTGCGCCAGGGCCGGCTCGAAGCCGCGACCCTTCTGCGTGACGACGTGCAGGATGACCGGCTCGTCCTGGCGCTTGAGGAACTCCAAGGTCTTGATGAGCAGCGGAGTGTCGTGGCCGTCGATCGGTCCGTAGTAGCGCAGGCCGAGGTCCTCGAAAATGACGCTGGGCAGCACGAAGCCCTTGATGCCTTCTTCGACCTTGTGGGCGAACTTCAGGGCGCCTTCACCGCCGACCCACTTGATGAACTGGGCGGCACGCTCGTGCAGGCCCTTGTAGGAATCGTTCGTGACGATCTTGTTCAGATAGTGGGCGATGGAGCCCACGTTCTTGGCGATCGACCACTCGTTGTCGTTCAGGATCGCGATGAACTTGCGCGTCGAGGTGGCGATGTTGTTCAGCGCCTCGTAGCTCACGCCGCAGGTGAAGGCGGCGTCACCGGCCACCACCACGACGTGCTCGTCGGTACCTTTCAGATCGCGCGCCACCGCCATGCCGAGGCCGGCCGAGAGGGCCGTGCCGGCGTGGCCGGCGCCATAGCAATCGTGCTCGCTTTCCGTGCGCAGGAGGAAGCCATTGAGTCCCTGATACTGCCGCATCGTGTTCATGCGGTCGCGCCGGCCGGTCAGCAGCTTGTGGCCGTAGCACTGATGCGAGACGTCCCAGAGCATCTTGTCCTTGGGCGAATCGAAGACCCGATGCAGGGCGATGGTCAGCTCGACCACGCCGAGATTCGGCCCGAGGTGCCCGCCGAGGGAGGTCGGGTTGCTTTCACTCATCGCGTAGATGAGCGCATCGCGCATGTCCTGAGCCAGCACCGGCAGCTCCGCCTCCGTCAAGGCCTTCACATCGGCCGGGCCGTTGATCTTGTTCAGCACGGTGCAGGCCGGCGCCGGCACTTCCACGGGCGCAGCGGCCACGGGTTCGGAGGAGGCGTCCTTGGCCGCAGCGGCCAGGACGGTTTCAGAAGAGGGAGACTTCATCAGGATCAGCTTCAGGTCGGGCTTTCGAGGGTCGGGCGGCCGGCGCAGGGCGCTCCGGCGAGGAATCGGAGGGCACGGCGCGCGCCGCGAATGGAACGACTTCCGGCTCCCCCTGAACGGTCCGCGCAATCATCTCTATGCGCTTTTCGGCCGCGTTCAGTTGGGCAGTGCAGACGTCGACTAATTTCGTGCCTTCTTCGTAACCCGCAAGCAGTTCGTTCAGGGGCAGACGGTTGGACTCCATCCGGGTCACGATTTCGTCCAGCCGCGCCATGGCGGTTTCGAAATCGGGTGGCGGGGCAGCGGGCTTGGCCATGGTCAGGCGGTGGGAGAGCGCACCCAAGGCGCGATTCCCAAAATTTCAATCGGTCACGTCGCGGACGCCGGGGTCGGGCGACGGCCTACTTCGTCTTGCTGTCGCCCGGCAGAACGTCCTTGTCCTTCGGCGCCAACTCCCAGCGCTTCTTGTCGGTGAAGAAGACGAACTCCTGGTCCGGCGGGAGACCGGTCACTTCCTTGAAGGGGAAGGTCGGCGGCGTGTTGCGGAGGATGGGCAGATACCAGTCCCGATACTCGCCGCGGAAGACCTCCGGCATCATGCGCAGGTGGCCGGTCGCCGGGGTCAGAAAGACACCCGCCAGCGGGGCGCCCAGCTCGTTGTAGTCGATCTGCCGGATCATGTCGGAGATCTTGGTCGGCAGCCAGACGCAGCGGCGATCGGCGTACCACGCCACCGCCCAGGGCTGGTCGGAAACGAGCACCTCCTTCTCGTCGGTCCACTTCTGCAGCATGTTGGTCACCGGCGCGAAATAGGGCGGCATGCGGATGGGCGACTGGGTCGAGGGCAGCAGCGTCCCGATCAGCGGGATGGCCGAGACGAGATACACGATCACCATGAAGGCGATGAAGAGCAGCGGCTGGGTCGAGAACTCGAGCCGGCGCACCATGATGAGCAGGAAGGCCAGTCCGAAGGCGATCATCAACGGCACGAAGATGACGTGGATCTGATTGGACGAGAGCTGATCGATGGCGCCCGAGCCGTACTGCGGGGCGAGTCCGTAAAAAGCCATGCCGATCACGGCGAAGATCCACATGGCCAGGATGGCCCAGCGGAAATCGGCCGTTTCCCGACGCTTGAAGGGATGCAGCAGGGACACGAAAAAGAGCGGCGCGATGAGGCCGGTGCCCAGCAGGCCGTAGAGGCCACCGAACTGGGCCAGCACCGACACCTGCATCTTCGGGCGCCACCACATCGGGGTGACCTCGGCCACGCTGTCGAGGGAATTCGAACGGAGCAGCGCGGCGAGCGTGCCCTTCACGCCCTCGTAGTGGCTGTAGTAGGCGATGCCGAAGATGTTGCCGCAGACCGTGTAGTTGCGGATCAGCCATGGACTGATGACGGCGAGAAAGACGATCGACATCACGCCCACCGACAGGCCGCGCGGTCGGAAGTAAAAGCCGGCGAAGACCAGCAGGCCCAGGAACGGCCAGACGGCCAGACCGTGGGTCAGGGCCATGAGTCCGAAGAGCGCGCCGACCGCGGCGAACCACGTGGTGGCCAGCCGCCCGGCGAGATTCTCCTCCACCGAACGCACCAGGCAGTACATGGCGCACATGAAGAAGAACATCAGCAGCATGTGCGGCAGGCCACTCGTCGAAAACTGCCAGAAGAGGTCGGTGACGAGCAGCAGGCCGGAGCCGAGCAGAGCGAGCCCTTGATCGAAAAGTTTGCGGGCGAAAAAGAAGAAGACCGCGACCGAGGCGAGGAAGAACAGGATGCCCACCGCGGCGATCCACTGCTCGGCCGGCGGCAAAAAGACGCCTGGTTTGTAGTTGGCCTCAGAGGCAATTTTGAGCGGCAGCACGCTGATCAGCGGCCAGAGCGGAAGATTGGCGGTATCGGGCAGCTCCGATTTGCCCAGGTTCGGCCGAACGTTGTTATTCCGTTCCATCTGCCAAAGCGCCAGTGGGCGGATGAAACCGGTGGTGAAGCCCTTGCCGTTGGCCAGATGTCGCGCCACCTGGGCGGAATCCATGGCTTCGAGGTGATTGAACCCGCGGAACCGGCCCAGCGGGGCCGGCGTGAGCATCATGAAACAGACGCCGATCAAGGCCACGACGACGATGGCGATGCGGATGATGCGGGCTCCTTTGCCCTGTTCGACGGAGTGTACAAGAGTCTGCGCGGTGGCCATGGGGAAAGAGGAGAGGGCGGAGTCTGCGGTGCGCGCGGAAGGTGGCAAGTCGGAACTGGCCGGGACCTCGGTCGGAGGCCGGACAACGGCGGGCCAGCCGTGAGATCCAGCGGCCGAGGGACTCGGGCCGGCCGCAGACGCTCAGCGAGTCTCTCCTACTGCGGCAGCATCGACCACGGCTTCGACTTCGATCTCCAGCAAATGCTCGGGGTCGATCAGGCGTGAGACCTCCACCATGGTGGCGGCGGGGCGCACGGAGCCGAAAAACTCGCCGTGCACCTGCCCGATGCTTTCCCAGTGCGAGATGTCGGCCACGAACATGCGGGTCCGGACGACATCTTCGCGGGTCGCGCCGGCCCGCTGCAGGGCAGCTTCGATCTTCTGCAGAATGAAGCGCGTCTGTCCGGCGGCATCGCGCGGCGCCACCACCCTGCCCTCGGTATCCGTCGCCGTCGTGCCGGCCACGTACACGAACTGGCCGACGCGCAGCGCCCTCGAGTAGCCGACCCGGGCCTCCCAAGGCGAACCGCTGCCGATCCGACGACGCAGCGGCAGATGCGCGCAGACGGCCTCCATCGGCAGGCCCATGACGTTGCTCGCGCTGCCTTCGAGGTGGGCGATGATCTGATCGCCGTGCTCCTGCGCGGCGTACGCACCGGCCTTGTCGAGCGGATCGATGAGACCGAGGTAATTGCGAATCTCCGTTTCCGTAAGGCTGCGAAACGTGACCGCGGTCGAGACGTCAAAAAGGTCGAGTGCCGCGCCCCGGGCGAGGCAGACACCGGTGAAAACGAGGTGCGTGTGGCCCTGCAGCTCGCAGAGCATTTCGACTGCCTCCTCGAAGTTGGCCGGCTTTCCGTAGACCCGCCCGCCGAGGGTCACCACGGTATCGGCCGCCAGGATGATCTCGTCGCCCGTGCCACGCCGCGCAGCCACCGCCCGGGCCTTGAGCATGGCGTTCCAGCGCGCAATCTCGCGGCCGGTCAGGTCTGGGCTCTGGATCTCCTCCACTTCACGAGGCGGATCGACCTCGAACGTGTAGCCGGCCTCGCGCAGGAGTTCGATCCGCCGCGGCGAGGACGAGGCGAGGATCAGGCGGGGCGTGGACATGACAGGCGGTTTCAGGCGAGTTCGATCTGATACTGCACATCGCCCAAGCGCAGGCGCTGGCCGCCGATCAGCGGCGCGATCTCACCGCCCGAGAGCACGATGCCGTCGACCTCGACCCCGCCACCGATGTCGATCGATTCGACCCAGAAGTGCCCCAGGTGGTAATGGAAGTACCCCTGCAACGGCTGGAGATTGCCGCCCGGCGGGAAGGCCAGCGGCAGCGCGGGATCCGCGCCGAAGGCGAGGCTGCTGAGCAGCCAGACCGGCCGACGCACGGCCAGCGGGGTGCGCGGCACGACCGTCACCCCGCCCAGGGCCGTCGGGTCGACGACCACGGAGGGCGGCGCCTGAATGGAGGTGGGCGAACTGGCGCCGGTCCAGAGCGGCAGATTCTCGATCTGCGGGGTGCCGTTGGGCGATCCGGGGAGCGTTTGCACGTCGACGCGGTAGCGCGTGTCGAGGGAGATCACCCCGCGTTCCGGGATTGGCTCGCCGACGGCATTCTTCGGCAGCGGACGGCCATCGAGCTCGGTGCCGTTGGAGTTCTCGGCGTCACAGGCCATCAGCCGACCACCCCGCCGCCGTAGGAAGCAATGCACCTTGCTCAGGCGGCGGCTCAGCTCGTCGTTTTCCGGGCTGCGCGGGAGGAACCAGGTGACCAGATCCGCCTCGGCCGGCGAGCGCCCCAGCCGAAACTCGTCCCGTGCCACCAAACGCAGCGGCAACTGGGGCTCCGGCTCGCTGCCCGCGGCACCCGCGGGCGTCAACGTGAGTACGGAGCCACTCGAATGGACCTGCAGCAGGGCCTCCGGAATGCGCTGGCTCGAGACACGCGAGATGGCCGGCTTCACGCTCCGCGCCACGAAGGTCTGGGAGCGCAGCGCGCGATGGAAATCCGAGACCGTTTCGAAGGGTTCGCCCTCCTCGCCCCGTGCCCGACGCAGCGCCGCATTGCCCTCCTCCCCCAGCGCCGCGATCGGCGGCAGGTGCCCGCGATCATGCCGTGGCCGCGGACGCCCGAGCAGTTCGCAGATCAGCCCCACAGCCTCGCGCTGATAGAACTTCGTGAGACCGGCGAGGTCGTCCGGAGGCGCAGTATAGGTGCGCACGGCCGGCGAAACCATGGTTTGCGCAAAAGCTTCCTCCGCCGAGACCGGCGGGGTGTTCTGGATGCCGAACAGGCTGACCTTAAGGGCCGGCGTGAGCGAAGGATTGAAGGGCGAACTGGCATCGATCCCGGGCAGCGAAATGCCCAGCGGCGTCAATTCCAGACCGCTGAGGCGACGCTCGGCGGCGTGGTCGCAGGCGGCGGCGATCGGCTCCAGGAGGTGCAGCAGCTCCGGCCGCGGCAGTTGTCCGCGGGCGCGGAGTCGATCCGCCACGGTGGCGCCACCGGGCCACTCCAGCACGATCAGCGAGCCTCCGTTCCACGGTTCGATGGCCAGCACGTTCTGCAGATGCGGATGGGGCTCGTTCTTCAGCCGGGTCAGCCGGGCCAGGATTTCCTGCCGTTGGGCGGCTTCCCCCGGTCGGGCGGCCATCATGACCCGCACGGCCACCGCGCGCCCGCTGGCCATGTCCTCGGCCAGGTAGGTGTCGTCCGGCGGCGCGGAAGTGAGCAGCGAGCCGATCTTGTAGCGTCGCGCCACCAGCACGCCGGGCCCCGGATGCGGGCCGTCCATCCCCGACGGACGCGGACCGGGTCCCATGGTCACGTCGGGATCGATTTCGTCTCGCGCCTTCGGCGGCGGCGGGCTCGAGGAACGCGCCGGCATCAGCGGCGTGCGCACCACCGAGGAGGCACTCGAGCCCGAACCGCCGAGGCTGGGCTGGCTGAGCGGCGGCGCCGTCACCGGCGGCGGCGGAAGGTTCGAGCGCGGACGCGGCGGCGGCGGCTCGTCGGAAACCACGGTGGCGTCGGTCGGCGAAGTCGCATTGCCGACCGCCAGCGCCGCTCCGGTCACGTCGGCCGCCAGGGTCGGTTGCTGGTCGGGGGCATCCGACGCTCCAGCGGTCCGGCCCGTGTCCAGCAGCGGTACGGTGCGCAGGGCCTGCTCGATCATTCCCCGCAGTTCGATCGGATCCCGCGGCCGCTGGTCCCGGTCCTTCTCCAGCATCTTGCGCAGCAGCGCCACCAACTCCGGCGGTTGGCCGCTGAGCAATTCCCAGGGGGGCGGCCGGTCCATCTGCTGGGCCATGACCTGCGGGATCGTCCCCGTGAACATGACCCGGCCGGTCAGGGCATACCAAAGGGTGGCGCCAAGCGAATAGATGTCCGAGCGGGTGTCGAGCGGCTTCTCCTCGATCTGCTCCGGGCTGGCGTAGTCCGGCGTGCCGACGAACCCCATGGTCAGCACTTTCTGCTCCTCCCCACCCTCCTCCGCGGTCGCCTTGGCCAGGCCGAAATCGATCACCTTGACCAGCATTTCGCCGTACTCGTCGACCAGCATGATGTTGGCCGGTTTCAGGTCGCGATGCACCAGCTTCTCGCGCTGGGCGGCGGCCAGGGCGCGCGAGACCTGCAGCGCGACTTCCAGGACATCGCGCGCCGGCATGACGCCGTCGCGCTTCACCCGCGCCTGCAGCGTCTCGCCGGAGACGAACTCCATGCTGTAGAAGAAGGCACTCCCGTCCTGGCCGAGATGGTAGACGCTGGCCACGTTGGGATGCCGCAGCCGGGCTGCAGCCCGGGCCTCGCGCAGGAAACGCTCGCGGGCCATGTTCGAGTGCAGGAACTGGCCGTTGATGACTTTCAGGCAAACCTCCGAACGCAGATTTGTGTCGAAGGCTTTGTAGGTGATGCCCATCGCGCCGCGCCCGAGCTCGAAGGGCTTGCCATCGGGCCGGAGGACCACCTCGTAGTGTTGGTAGCGCAGGGTCGCCATCGTAACTGGTTCAGCGCGGGCGATGCTGTGCGCAAACGCGGAAAGTGCCAAGTGCGAATTGGCCTTTCAGCGGGGCGGAGCTTTGTCGGTCCGGTGTCGATTGCCACTTGGCACGGCGGTCTCCGCCGGTATGGGGGCCGCGATGTCTGCCTCGCTGTCGGAGCCCCCGCCTGAGACGCCGCCGGTGAGTCTGCCGGAAGCGGCTGGGTTCCCCCGCAGCCTTTCGAAGAGTCTGGAAGACATCCTGACCTATGCCGACGGACGCGACGTGACCCTGGCCAACATCGTGGAGGTCCTGCAGGGGCGCGGATTCAATCTGCTCATTCTCCTGATCACCATTCCGTTCTGCCAGCCGGTGCCGCTGCCGGGCTTGTCCACCCCGTTCGGACTGGTGCTGCTGCTCTTTGGGGTGCGCATTGCGCTGGGCAAGGAACCGCGCCTGCCGCGACGGCTGCTCGACTACCGCGTACCCCACGCCACCCTGGCGAAGCTGGTCAATGCTGCCCTCGTCGTGGCCCGCCGCTTGGAGCGTCTGACCAAACCGCGCCTCGTCTTCTTCCACACCTGGCGCGCCTTCGAGATCGCCAGCGGCCTGGCCATCGCGATCAATGCTTTCCTCTTCATGCTGCCGCTGCCCATTCCGTTCAGCAACGGCCTGCCCGCGCTCAGCATGCTGCTCATCACCCTCGGCCGGATGGAGGGCGACGGCTACGCCATCGTGCTCGGCTACATCGTTACGATCCTGACCCTCGCCTACTTCGCGCTCATCGGCTGGGGCGGCACCGAGGGTCTGCAGTGGCTGTTCAAGTGAGCGGACCGGCGGCCGTTCGCACGCCCTTGGCCAGCCCGGCGGCGAAGTTGGGGTTCCGCGGATTGACCGCCACCTTGCGCGCCTGCGGTAGTACGACCAAGTCCATGTCTTCCATCGGCACCGCTCCCAAAAGGACTTCGTCGCCGAGGACGACGGCACCGACGAAACAGCCTCGATTCTCGAATCTCACGTGGATCGGCCCCACGTAAGGTACCACCTGCGAAGCCCCGTCGGCGGTGAAGACCTCCTTCCGATACATCTCCTCCAGCTGCAATTGATGAGCGACATGCGGCGGAATGCAGAGATAGACCGCCCCCGTGTCCGCGAGTGCGTCGACCTCCAAGGGCGCCAGCCCAGGCAGACGCGGATTCTCCAATTGAATACGTCCGTAGGCCAGACCCATCGCGCAATCTCCCACCATCCGCGCAGCAGGCAAGCGCCTCAGCCGAGCACGGCCTGCCAGCATTCCTGAAAGGCGGGCGTAAAGTCCTGCGGCCGGCGCCGGAGCCACTCGCGCACGACCGGCAGGGGGAAGAAGGCGCCGATCTCGACCTCGGAGGGCGGGCAGCGAAACGGCCCCTCGGCTTCCGCTCGGAAGACGCGGACGAACTCCCAGCCATTGCCCGCGGTGGGCGGCAGGCGGACGGCTTCGCGCAAGCTGACGAGGCCGGCGTCCAAGCCCAGTTCCTCGCGGATCTCGCGCCGGGCAGCGGCCTCGTAGTCCTCTCCGGCATCGACGTGCCCAGCCGCGCTCGAGCCCCACGCGCCAGGGTTCTGGTCCTTGGCCAGGGAGCGTTTCTGCAGGAAGATCTCGCCGGCCCGATTGGTCAGCAGCAGGTGGATGGCGCGATGCCACAGGTTGTTCGCGTGCACCTCGCCGCGGGAGCGGCGGTCGATCACGCGGTCGTCCGCATCGACCACGTCGAACATCTCGCCGTGCACGTCCTGAGCCGCGCCGACCGGGGCCAGCGCGTTCGCCAGCGCAATCCATTGCTCGAGCGCGAGTTCCTCGGCCCGGGCGGTGTCGGATATCCCGGCCGCGGCGCGCACGGCGGTCCAGTCAAGTGCGGGGAACTCCCCGGCCAGCAGCTTGCGCAGCTGTTTGCGGCGCTGGGAGAAGCCGGCGCGGGCGGCGCGCTCGAAGACGGAGGCATCGCAGACCGGCAGCTCGCCCGGACCGCGCAGTTCGAAGTCGATCAGAGCCGACTCGACCTTCGGGGCCGGATGGAACACGCCGGCCGGAAGCAGCCGGCCGCGCGTCATGCGCCAGCGGCGTCCGAGCAGAACGGTCGGCAGGCCGTATTCCGCCGAGCCCGGCGCCGCGCAGAGCCGCTCGGCCATCTCCCGCTGCACGAGGAAGAGCGCGCGGCGGGCCGGCGACAGCTCGGAGCAGAAATGGAAGATGAGCTGACTCGAAACGTAGTAAGGCAGATTGCCTAGAATCTTGACCGGCTGGCGCGGCCAGAGCGGGCGCAAATCGAACTCGAGCGCATCGCCCGGCACGACCTCGATCCGGCCGGTGAAGACACGCTGCAGCCGCTCAGCCAGGACGCGATCCTTCTCCAGCGCGAGCACCTCGGCGCCGGTCTCGGCCAGGGGTTCGGTCAAGGCGCCGAGCCCGGGCCCGATCTCGACCACGCATTCACCGGGTCCGGGCGCGATCTGCCGGACGATGGCCCGGCAGAGGTTCTGGTCGTGCAGGAAGTTCTGCCCCAGGCTGCGCGACGGCTCGCGGCCGAGCTCAGCCAGGGCGGAACGGATCTCCGATTGCGTCATGCGCCGCGCGGCCCGGAGCCGCGCTTACTTCTTGGGCGCCGGGCTGGCCGCCGGGGCGGGCGCACCGGGAGCCGGGGCCGCGCCGGGCTTGGCCGCAGCGGCCTTGGCGGCGGCGGCGGCTTCCTCGGCCTTCACCCTTTCCTCTTCCTTCTTCTTGGCCTCCTCCTCGAGGCGCTTCACTTCCGCCAGATCCTTTTCCTTCAAAGCCTTATTCTCAGCCTCCTTCGGGCGCTCGCCCGTGGCTTTGAAGTTCGCCTCGAGCGCCTTGTAGATTTCGCTCCGCCCCTTGAAGGCGCGACGGTTGGACGGCTCCAGCTCGATGGCCTTGGTGTAGTCGGCGATCGCCTGATCGTAGTCGAGCACGAGGGCATTGCAGGCCGCGCGATTGTGATAGGCCGCGGCCATTTTCGGATCGAGTTCGAGGCACTTCGTGAAGTCCGCGATGGCCTTCTCGAAGTCAGCCTTGCTGGCCTGGATGCCAGCGTCCACCCGCTTCTCGTCCTTGAGCTTGTCCCGGACTGCCTTCGCGCGGTCGAAGTACACCAGTCCGCGACCGTTGTAGCCCTTGATCTCCTTCGGGCTGCGCTTGATGAACTCGTCGAAATCCGTCAGGGCCTTGTCGAACTCGCGGGCCTCCGCCAGCGCCGTACCGCGGTCGTAGTAGAGCTCGGCCCGGCCGGGGTTCAGCTTGATAGCCTGATCGTAGTCGGCCAGCGCGGCGGCCATGTATTCGCCTTCCTTCTTTTTCAGCTCGGCGATCTCCGGATCGATCTTGGCCGCTTCGGCGATGTTGTTCACCTCCATGTAGGACTTCCGCAGGTCGCCCTTTTCGTTCAACATCTCCCGCACCTTGTTGACCAGCTGCAGGTAGAGCGAACCCCGGTTGGCAAACGCCTCGAACATCTTCGGCGACGACTTGATAACGGCGTCGTATTTCTGCAGCGCCTCGGCCGCTTTGCCCGCCTTCTGCAGAGCGGCAGCAGCGTTCAATTCGGCGGCGGCGCCACCGGACGAGGCGCCACCCTTCTTCTGCGCGAACGCAGGGCTGGCCAGGAGCGCCAGAGCGGAGACGGTGACGGCGGAGCGGAGAAGTGCGCGAGAGCGAGGAATGGTCATGGGCGGCGAATGAGACGGGGGATTCCGATAATCGTTCAAGGTATCCTGCGGTCAAAACCCGATTTCGGTGGGCAGCCGGATTCAGGAATTCCGCCTGCCGGCTTGGATTCGGCCGTGTCCGACGCTCTATTGCCGCCCGCGACGATTTTCGCATGCCCGGCCCGCCCGACGATTTCCAACCCTTTGCCAACCTGCCCTCGCGGACCGGGCTCATTCCGCAATACGGCGGCACGTCGGCGTGGATCGATCACTTCCCCTTCGCCTGGGATTTCTGCCAGGCCACCCGTCCGCAACGCGTGGTCGAGGTCGGCGGCGGGCAGATCGATGCGCCCCTGGCGTTCCTGCAGATCGACCGCGCACTCGGTCTCGAGGCCGAACTACACCTCTTTGTGGACGATCAGGCGGGCGCCGCGGGTCGGCTGCTCGGGCCAAAGGCCGACGAACTGGGCGCGGGCCGCATCCGGGTGCACGCACCCGGCACCACCGCCGCGACGAAACTGAGCGAGATCGATCTGCTCGAAATCGACGGCGAGGTGGTCGGCGAGCCGAGCGCATCGGCCTGGGCGCGCTGGATCGAACGCGTCCGTCCGGGCGGCTGGATCTGGCTGCACGGCTGCGCACCCAACGCCCAGGGCCGCCGGGACGTGGCGGAGTTCTTCCACCGCGTGCGGGACGCCGCCGCCGAGTGGTTCCTTTTCCATCACGGCGCCGGCCTGGGAGTCTGGCGTCGGCCGGGTGGGCCTCCGCTCGAGGCCGCCTGGCTGCAGGCACTGGCGGCTGCGCAGAATCGGACCATCGACCTCGCGCGCCACTACGAGCACGCCGGCCGCCTCGCGCGGGCCTGGATGCCGAGCGCCCGCTCCGCGCGGCGCGAGGCGGAAGCAGCGGCGGAGCCTGCCGCGGCGGAGCGCCCTCTGCTTTATCGCGCTCTCGACGCCCACCGGCAGCGTGAGGAAGAGGCGCGAGCCGAGCTGCTGGCCGAGCAGGCCGAGGCGCAGGCCCTGCGAGCCGAGTCGCGCACGCTCGGCCGGCAACTCCACGCCAGCCAAGCCCGGGCGCTGCGGGCAGAGGCGCGCATCCGACAGCTACTGGAGCAAGTCGCGCAACTGCGGGACGACCTCCGCCAGGCCCGGCAGGAGACAGCGGCCGGCGCCGTGGCGCTCGGTCAGTCCGAACACCAGCGGCAATTGGAGGCGGAGGCGGCGGCGCACGCCCGGCGGCAGCTCGAAGATCAGCTCGAGACCGAACGCGGCCGGGTACAATCGATGCGCGAGTCGGCCTCCTGGCGTCTGACCCTCCCTTTGCGCTGGGCGGCCCGCCGCTTCGCCAACCCGAGGCCTGGCCCGAGCGCGGAGCCAGTGCGGTCCGTTCCGCCTGCGGCGGAACCCGCAGTCCTGGAGATGTCGGCCGGAGCGTCCGACGCGCCCCTCGCATCAGAAGCGACGGAGCCCCCAGCCCCCGCTGTCAGCGAGGCCGATGGCCCGCCGGCCCACGGCCTCGTGCGCCATCATTTCGATCTGCCCCAACGCTGGCACCACCTCGTGCCCGGCCGCCTGCTGGTGCGCGGCTGGTGCTTCGGACACGGCCGGCCGCCCATGACCGAAGTCCGGGCCTCCTGCGGCCGGCGCGCCTTCGTGGGGAAATTCCTGCACCCGCGCCACGACGTGGCTGCGCTTTGGCAGCTGCCCGACCCCGCCGAGCGCTGCGGATTCGATCTCGAAATCGTGGTCCCGCCCGGGCACTCGGAGTGGGTCTTCGAATACCGCTTCCCGGGCGAAGGCACGTGGCACGAATTCGCCCGCCGCTGGCTGCGCGCCATCCCGAGCCGCTACACCCGGGTGGCCCGGCGGCGCCAGCTGGACGGACGCGCCGTGGCCTCCGGGACCGACGCCTACGCGCACTATCTGCGGCGGCACGACCAGTTCAACGACGCAGCCCGCGCGCATCTTTCCCGCCGGGTGCTGGAGATCGCCGAACCGCCGCTCATCTCGGTCGTGATGCCGACTTGGGAATCGCCCGTACGCTACCTGCAGCTGGCGATCGACTCCGTCCGGCGGCAGCTCTATCCGCACTGGGAGCTTTGCATCGCCGACGATGCTTCGGCCAGTGCCGCGGCGCGTTTGGCGCTGCTCGATGCCGCGAAATCCGACGCCCGCATCAAGCTCGACCTGCGCGAGGCCCGCGGCCACATCTCGGAGTCGAGCAACGCGGCCATCGCCCTCGCTCGCGGGCCCTGGCTGGCGCTCCTCGATCACGACGACGAGCTGCATCCCGCGGCGCTGGCAGCCGTGGCGCTCGAGATCCAGCGCCACCCGCAGGCCGCGCTCATCTACACAGACGAGGACAAGATCGACCTGGCCGGCCGGCGCTTCGGCCCGTATTTCAAACCCGATTGGAATCCCGACCTGCTGCTCGGGCAGAATTGCATCTCGCACCTCGGCTGCTACCGAACCGACCTCGTGCGCGAGATCGGCGGCTTCCGCCGCGGCGTGGAAGGCTGCCAGGATTGGGATCTCGCCCTGCGCGCCACCGATCGCCTCCGCCACGACCAGATCCGGCACATCCCGCGGGTGCTGTACCATTGGCGGACGGTGCCGGGCTCCACGGCGAGCATTGCAACCGATAAATCCTACATCTTCTCGGCCGGCCGCCGCGCCCTGGCCGAGCATTTCGAACGCATCGGCACGCCGAACGTGGAGCTGCGGCCCGTCCCAGGCTGGCAGTGGGAGGTGCGCTTCCCGCTGCCCGACCCAGCGCCCAAGGTTTCCATCCTCATTCCCACGCGGGATCGGGTCGATCTCGTGCGCCGCTGCGTCGAGAGCGTGCTGGCCAAAACCGACTACCCGGACTTCGAACTGGTGCTGATCGACAACGAGTCGAGCGAGCCCGCCACCCTCGCCTGGTTCGAGGAGATCGAGCGCGATCCGCGTGTGCGCCGGCTGCGCTACGAGCAGCCGTTCAACTACGCCGCCATGCACAACTGGGCGGTGCCGCAGACACGCGGGCAGGTGCTCTGCCTGCTGAACAACGATCTCAGCGACCTCGAATGCAGCACCCCCGGCTGGCTGCGCGACATGACCGCCCTCGCGCTCCGGGCCCAGACGGGCGCGGTCGGAGCGCTGCTGCTTTACCCCGACGACACCGTGCAGCACGCTGGCGTCGTGCTCGGCATCGACGGCAGCGCCGGCCACGCCTTCCGTCGTGCGCGGCGCGGGACCGATGGCCAGATGGGCCGCCTGCGCATTCTGCAGAACTACTCCGCGGTGACCGGCGCCTGTCTCGTCGTGCGCCGCGCGCTTTGGGACGAGGTCGGCGGGATGGACGCCGAGCATTTTGGCGTGGCCTTCAACGACGTCGACTTCTGCCTGCGCCTGCGGGTCCGCGGCTATTGGAATGCGTGGACGCCGACCGCCGAGTTCATCCACCACGAGTCGAGCAGCCGCGGCTTCGAGAGCACCCCGGAAAAGCAGGCTCGCTTCGAGCGCGAGCGCGCCACCTTCCAAGAACGCTGGGCCGAGGTGTTGGCCGCCGACCCTGCCTACAATCCGAATCTCTCCCTCGCGACCGAGAGCTTCGATCTGGCCGAGCAGCCCCGGATCCGCCCCTGGAGCGAGTATTGAACGCCAGCGGTCGGCAAACGGACCTGCCGCCTCAAGCGCCGCCCGCCTGCCCGATCATCCCGCTCTGCCGCGCGAAATTGAAGATGCCGCCGGCCTCGATCACCGGCCGCGCCTCGCCGAGCGGCTTGAGCTGAATGGTGCGCGCGCCGATGCGGAGCGTCTCCGCCTCGAGGTCGAGTTCCACCTCGTCGCCGGTCTGCACCAGATCGAGCAGCCGCTCGGGCGTCTCAAAGGGCAGCAATTCACCCGTGGCCACGCAGTTGCGGAAGAAGATGCGCGCGTAGCTCTCTGCCACCACCGCCTGCACCCCGGCGGCGCCGAGGGCGATGGGTGCATGTTCGCGCGAGCTGCCGCAGCCGAAATTCCGCCCTGCGATGATCACCGGGAAACGCGTCTTCAGCGCGCCGGATTCGACGAACGGCTGCGGGTAATTCGCCGGCGGCAGCCCGGCCATGGCGTAGCTGCCGAGCTTCTCGTACTCGTCCGGAATGGTCGGCACCAGCGTCAGATACTCCGCCGGGATGATCTGATCCGTGTCGATGTTGTCGCGCACGACGTAGGCATTCGCTTTCATAGTGTTTAATCCCCTCTCGAAGGCATCGGTGCGCGCCAGCCAGCGTCGCACCCACCTTCATCCTTCATCCTTCCCTCTTCTCAATAGCGGAACGCCGGCGTCGGGCTGGGCGCCGCGTCGGCCTTGGGCTCCTTGTCCTTCTTCTCGGGCTTCGAGCCGACCTCGGGCTTGGGCAATTCGTCGAAGGTGAGCGGCGGAATGGTCGCCCGCTTGATGCCGCCGGGACGCGGCGGCAGCACACCCAGATCGACCGGCCGGCCGGCATTCTGGGCGGCCAGGAGTTCCTGCGGCGTCAGCGCCACCATGTCCTCATTGCCCACGAATCCGACCTGCTGATCCTTCAACCGCACCTGGCTGTAGCCGAAGCCGCGCTTGAGCAGCGTGAGGATCGTCCCCTTTTCCAGGCTGAGGCTTGGGCCGCCGGGCTGCTGCGGGCCGTAGTTGTAAAACGGCGTGCGATCGACCGTGACCTTGAACTGGTCCGAAGGCGTGACCGGCCCGGTCGTCGGCGCAGGCGCGACCGGCGCAGGTGCGGTCGGCGCCGGGACGGGCTTGGCCTTCTCCTTCTTCTTGGCGGCCGGCTTCGGCTCCGGAGCGGGCGGCGGCGGGGCGGTGCAGGCGGACAGCAGGACGGCCACGGCGACGCTGGCAGGGAGTAGGCGGGAAATCATGACGGAAGGAATTCGCGGGGATCCGTGATTCTGCCGGTGAGCGCGGAAGCTGCAACCGTGTACGGACTCGCCAGGAAAACTTCCGACTGCTTGCTGCCCATGCGCCCGGGGAAGTTGCGATTGGTGGCGCTGATGCACTTCATGGGCGTGTTGAGCCGCCCGAAGGTGTCCTGCGGGCCGCCCAGACAGGCGGCGCAGGAAGCGTTCTCGGTCAGTTGAACGCCCGCCTGCTCGATGATGTTCCAGACGCTTTCGCCCCCGATTTGCTGGGCGCGCAGCTCGGCCACCACCTGCGGTGTGGCCGGCACGCCAAACGTGTCGATCTTGACCTTCCGGCCTTGCACAACCCGGGCGAAGGCCACGAAATCGCTCGTCTTCCCGCCTGTGCACGAACCGATGTAGGCGCGGTCGAGGCCAATGTGGCCGAGTTCCTTGGCCAGCTTGCGATTGCCCGGATCGGGATGGCAGGCCACCGTCGGCTCGAGTTTCGACAGGTCGAAGACTCGATCGAAGACGAACTTCTGCTCCGCATCGAGCTCGACCGGCTCGTAGTCCTGCTTCGTGCCGTTGGCGCGGGTGCGCTGGTCGACGTAGGCGAAGGTGGTCGCATCGGCCGGAAAGACGCCGTTCTTCCCACCCGCCTCGATGGCCATGTTCGTGATCGTCATGCGATCGTCCATGCCCAGTGCGACAGCCCCCGGGCCTTCGTACTGCATCGCGCGGTAGGTGGCGCCGTCGAAGCCGATCTCGCCGATCAGATGCAGGATGACATCCTTGGCCATGACCCCCGGCGCCAGCGTGCCCTCGAGCCAGAAGCGCATGGTTTCAGGCACCTTGATCAGCAGCTTGCCGGTGCCGAGGATGAAGCCGGCGTCCGTGTTGCCGATGCCGGTGGCGAACAGCCCGAAAGCGCCCGCCATGCAGGTATGCGAGTCGGTGCCGAAGAGAATCTCGCCGGGGCGCGCGTGGCCCTTCTCCGGCAGGGCGGTGTGGCAGACGCCGGCGTAGCGCGAGCCGTACTGCCGCCGCAGCTGGCCCTGCGAGGCGTCGAAACGCCAGCTACCCTGCGGATCGTCGATCACATCGTAGAAATACGGAATCCCCTGCTCACGCACGAATTCCCGCAGGATGTCGACGTTCCGATTCGATAGGCTGTCGGCCGTGAAGATGTAGTGGTCCGGGATGATGACGATCTTGCGCGGATCCCAAACCTTGGCGTCGGCGCCGAACTCGCGCTTGAACACCCCGATCGTCCCCGGCCCGCAGACATCGTGCGTCAGCAGCACGTCGGTCTTCACCCACACGTTTTCCCCCGGTTCCACCCGGGCCTTGCCGCTCGCGCGGGCGAGCAGCTTCTCGGTCAATGTCATCTCCTGTGCATTCCCTCCTCGTTGGCGTTTTTGAGCCGCGCAGAATGCGGCCAGCCCGGGCGCGAGGCAATGCGATTCCTGGTTATGACGGATCGGTCGTCGGCAGCCCGACCGCGACCCCGCGCAGCTGCTTCGGACCATCCCGCCCGACGAACTTCCTTGTTGCCTCGCATCTGGATTCGGAAACTTCTCCCAGCTAGACTCCCCGCAAATGGCCAAGCCCCTCCCCTTCCTGCTCGACGGCAAGCCGCTCTCGGCCACGCTCGGTACCAAGATCGACAAGAAATCGCTCTATGGCTTCGCCAAGCGCGTGGTGGAAAAGGACGGCGTGCCGCTCAGCCGCGGCCAGCTGAGTCCGACCGGCGCGCTGCTGCGGCCGGGCGAGCTGGCGCTGGCGCGGGTCGATCCCGACGGCTCGCTGGTCGAGACGCCCGTGACCGAGATCGACGGCCAGCCGGCCGAGCTGAAGCCCAGCTCATTCGAGCAGGAGAGCGAGCTGCGCCCGGTGCCGCTGACCCGGCTGGTCGGGTTCAATGTCCGCGACGTCTATCCGCTCGAAGACGTCATCCTGCCCGAGGGACTTTACGAGACCACCTTCGCGTACCGCAAGTCGCTCCGCCCGGCGGAGGCGCTGGTGCTGGCGCGGCGCGATGGCGTCTTCCTGCTCGCCGGGGCGACCAAGGCGAGCACGTTCGTCGGCCAGGCGGTGGTCTACGATTTCTTCGACGCCGCGCCGGAGGCCGAGGAGGACTCGGAGGATCTCGACTTCGCCATGATGTAACGCCGACGGCAGCCTTCGCACTTCGTCCTCATGCAACTCATTCATCTCGAGGCCGGCGGCAAAAGCGCCCGGCTGCAATTTCTTCCGCTGCCCGATGGCCAGCCCGCGCTGGAAGTCGTGCATCGCACCGCCAGCGGCCCCGTGCAGTCGTTCCGCGTGGCCAGCGGCGTGGTGGTCCGCCGACCGGGGCAGTCGACGCCCGATTTCCAAATGTTGCTCGCGGGCGATCCCGAGCTGCAACTCGGCGGGGCCGGGCGCATTTACGAACGGGACGACCTGACCACCGCGTGGTTCGATCCGAATGCCGAAGTCCCGCGGCCGGTGGGCGATTTCCGGGAGATCGACGTGCTGCACGATCCGACCGGCGCCGAGAAGGAGCGCCGGCCGCGCGTCACGCGCCGTTCCAACCTGAATGAGTTGCTCCCGGTCAAGGCCGGCAAGCGCCTGCCGCTGGCCGAGGCACTGACGCAATTCGTCTTCCGCCAGACGTATCAGATCGTCCACACCGACAGCCTCAGCTACGAGTTCCTGCACGGCCTGGCGAAGGAACTGCACAGCAGGCAGGAGATGGCCGTGGCCGGCGCCGGCGCGAAGGGCAATCTACCGCTGGTGGTGCGCGACAAGGGCAGCCCGTTCCGCGCCTTTCTCTACGGCGAACTCGCGCCCGAGCCCGACCGCTACAAGCTCCTGCTGCTCCTCAGCGACATGGAGCTGAAACGCCCCGAGGGCCGCGCGCCCAAGGCCGAATGACGCCCCGCCTCCGCTGACGCCATGCTGCACGAAGACCGTTTCCAGACCCGCGGCCGCTATCGCTTCGCTTCCACCGGCGGTGTGGCCGATCCCACCCTCATGCACATCGCGGAGGAGTTCGAGAACACCGTCAGTCGGAAGTTCGTCTCGCTCACGCCGGGCGATCTGCCGCGACGCTTCAGCGGCAGCGAAGAGGTGCTCTGCCTGACGAAGGTCGATGGCGAAGGCGTGCTCTTCTACTACGAGGACGGCGGCCCCGCCTTCCTCTTCAGCCCGCCTTCCGGGCGCGCCCGGTTGGGTTTCCCGGCCTTGGATGAAGCCATCGCCAAGCTGAAAAAGGCCAACGTGCGCAAAGGACTCTTTCGGGTGGAATTGCACCTACCCCCCATGCCCGACGGCCGCCGCTCGGGCGTGTCGGAGGTCGTGCGCGTCAGTGCGAACGGCAGCGCCGAAGAGATCGCCTCCTTCCGCCTGGCCCTGCTCGATGCGGTCATGCTCGACGGCCGCGACCTGCGCCCGCAGCAGGCCGATTTCGGCGCCACCTGGGAGCTGCTCGGCCGGCTCTTCGGCACGGACGAGAAGGATCTCTGCCACCGCGTGCCCGGCCGGCTCTGCCGCGAGGCCGAGCTGCCGGAGGAGTTTCAGAAGGCGATCGGCGCGGGCGGCGAGGGCATCGTGGTACGGCGCCTGCAGCGGGCCGAGGTGATCAAGACCAAGCCGCAGCGCTCGGTCGACGCGGTGGTGATCGGCTACGTCGAGGGCGAGTTCGAGGGCAAGTACGGCGTCACCTCGCTCCTGACCGCGCTGAACTATCCCCGCGAGGCCGCCGCCAGCGGCCCGCTCTGGCTGCAGGCCTTCGCGCGGGTCGGCGCCGGCTTGACCGACGACCAGCGCACCGCGCTGCTGGGAACGCTGGGGCCGTTGAAGGTCGATGCGCCGCTCTCCATGACCGACCCCGAAGGCCGCCCGGTCCATTTCGTGCGGCCCGAACTGCTGGTCGAGCTGGCGGGCGAGGACCTCGTGACGATCGTCGGCCGCGCCGAAAACAAGACTCAGATCCTGGCCTGGGAAGAGGGCGGCTACCGTTTTGGCGGTCTCGGCACCTTTCCGCGCCTGACCTTTGCGCGGTTCACCGCGCTGCGCGACGACAAGTCGCTCGCGCACGGTGCCCGCGTCGAGCAGGTCCTGTCCCAACCCGTCACGCCCGACCGCGGCGCGCAGCTCGCCCCGGCGGCGGAAGCGCGCGTGCTGCGGCGCGAGGTGTACGTGAAGGGCACCGAGATGCTGCGCAAACTGGTGGTGGCGGAAACCGGCGCCGGCGAGGCCGGATTTCCGTTCGTCGTCACTTGGACCGACTACTCCAGCAAGCGCGCCGAACCCCTCAAGGTGGCCACCGGCTTCGCCCGTACCCCCGAGCGGGCCGAGGCCCTGGCGGCCCAGTTTCTGGCTGAGGGCGTCACCCGAGGATTCGTGAAGTACGGCGAGGCCGCGGCGCAGCCGGCGGAGTCCGTACCCGGGGCGGAGGTGCCCCCTGCGCCCGCCAAACCGGCCAAACCGCGCGCCCGAAAGGCCAAGGCCGAGCCGACTCCCAGCGAGGAATCGGCCGCCTGAGCACAACCCTGGAGCCGCTGCGCGGCTGGGTTCCCACCGGCCGGTCTGCGATTGCGTGCCGTGGCTATTGCGATAGCCCGTCGCGCCAGCTATGGGAACAGCGCGCCTTCGCGCCCGGCCTGATGTCGTCTCCACGCCATCAAGTGCGGCAGCGTACCTGCAACACCTCGGCCTCGATCCCTCGTTCCCTGCATGCCCGCCTCCGGGTCCAGCCAGTCCAGTTCGGTTGCCCTGCCCCCAGCTCCTGCGCCGGGCGACGAGGCGGCGCCGGAGTTCGACCTGGTCATCGAGGCCGGCCGCGCAGAAGCCAACTACTGGCGCGACCTCTGGCGCTACCGGGAGCTCTTCTATTTCCTGGCTTGGCGCGACATCCTCGTCCGCTACAAGCAGACCGCGCTCGGCGTGGCCTGGGCCATCCTGCAGCCGCTGGCCACCACCATCATCGGGACGCTCGTCTTCTCCCGCCTGGCCAAAATGCCGTCGGGCGACGTGCCCTACCCCATCCTGATCTTCGCGGGCATGCTGCCGTGGCAGTTCTTCGCCAGTGCGCTCAGCACTTCGGGGCAGAGTCTGGTGAGCAATGCCAACCTCATCACCAAGGTGTACTTTCCCCGGGTGATCGTCCCCGCCGCCGCGGTCATCACCGCCCTGGTGGACTTCCTGATCGCCTCCGGGGTGCTCGTGATCCTCTACCTTTGGTATCAATTCCTGCCCGACTGGCGCCTCCTGGCCGTGCCCACCTTTGTGCTGCTGGCCTTCGCCGCTTCGCTCGGCAGCGGACTGTGGCTCACCGCCCTGACCGTCAAATATCGGGACTTCCGTTTCGTGGTGCCGTTCCTCGTCCAGTTCGGGCTCTACCTCTCGCCGGTCTTCTTCCGTTCCGATCTGATTCTCGAGAAGTTTGGCCGTACTGCCTTCCTCCTCTACAGCCTGAATCCGATGGTCTCGGTCATCGAAGGCTTCCGCTGGTGCCTGCTGGCAGGCAGTTCCTCCCTCGACCCGGTCATGCTCACGCTCGGCCTGACCGTCACCGTTCTCCTGCTCTTCGGCGGGATCCGCTATTTCCGCCGGACCGAGCGGAGCTTTGCGGACCTCGTCTGATGCTTTCGCGATGAAGCAGGCGCATCTGCTCGAAATCGTGCAGCGGCTGAACTTGGCTGCGGTTCAGTATCTGATTGTCGGTGGGGTCGCGGTGAATGCCCACGGCTACCTCCGTCACACCAAGGATCTGGACCTCGTGATCGGCTTGGAACCCGCCAACTGCCTGGCTGCCATGCAAGCGCTGGCGGGACTGGGATACCGGCCGCGCGTGCCCGAGCCGCTGGTCGCGTTCGCCGATCCGACGATTCGCGAGCGCTGGGCGACGGAGAAGCACATGGTGGTGCTACAGCTGTGGAGTGACGCGCGGCCCGAGACGCCGATCGACATCTTTGTACGTGAGCCGTTCCCCGTCGGGGTCGAGCTGGTCGAGGCCCTGCGCGAAGAGATCGCGCCGGGTTTGCGCGCGACCATCGTCTCTTACGGTACGCTGCGAAAACTGAAGCTCGCGGCCGGGCGGCCTCAGGATCTGGCAGATTTGGCGCAGCTCGAGCTGATTCAATCCGCGGACAAGCCATGAATGCGGAACCGTCCTGGCAAGGAGCTACCTTCGCAGATGCCGCTCTGACCGCGCTGAGGGAGGGCGAACGACTCTCCCTGGCCGACAAGATCCGCTGGATCGAAGAGGCCGAGGAGTTCGGCCTGCAGTTCCAACGCCGCCGCTGGCGGGCCGGCCTCGGGGTCGATCCCCGATTTCAGGCACAGCTCGAGTTTGAGGATCGCCGCCCGCGGGCGACGCCCAGCGCCGCTCCAGCGCCGGCTCCTTTTCGCCCTCCGGCCTGGTTCACTTTCCTCGAAGCCTAGCGCCACCAGCTCCGCGATGCCCGACGCTCCCCCGCTGCAGCTGCTCTCGATCGTCATCCCCGCCCGGGATGAAGCGGGCTGCATCGCCTCCATGATCGAGCACCTGGAGGTGGAATTGCGCCTGCAGGGCGTGCCTCATGAAATCGTACCGGTCGACGACGGCAGCACCGACGAGACCTGGGCGATTCTGCAAAGCCTGCGGGAGCGCATCCCCACCCTCGCGCCAGTGCAGAATCCGGGTCCGCACGGTTTCGGTCGCGCCATCGTCTACGGGCTCGAGCACATGAAGGGGGACGCCGTCGTGATCATGATGGCCGACGAGAGCGACGACTGCCGCGACGTCGTGCGCTATTGGAAGCTGCTCAATGACGGTTGGGACTGCGCCTTCGGCAGCCGCTTCATGAAGGGCGGCGGCGTCATCGACTACCCCTGGCTCAAGCTGCGCGTGAACCGTCTGGCGAACTGGTTCATTCGCATGCTGTTCCGGATCAAGCTGAACGACACGACCAACGCCTTCAAGGCCTACCGGAAGTCGGTCATCGACGGCTGCCGTCCGCTCATCTCCCCCCATTTCAACCTGACCGTCGAGCTCCCGTTGAAGGCCATCGTCCGCGGCTACACCTGGACCACCATGCCGATCACCTGGAAAAACCGGCGTACCGGCGTGGCCAAGCTCAAGATGAAGGAGATGGGCAGCCGCTACCTGTTCATCTGCCTCTACCTTTGGCTGGAGAAGTACTTCTCGCGCGGTGACTACCGCAAATCCAACGGCACAGCCGCCTGATCGGCCGGCCACCTTTCGTCTCTTGAGCACCCCCGCCGACCTCGATCCGAACCACGCGCTCTCCGCCGAGCTGCAGCGCGAGTACGCCCTGCGCTTCACCGCAGCCGCCGAGTATCGGCGCCGGGTCTGGAGTGTCCTGACGCGCGAGTTCTTTCAGCGCTGGGTGCCGCGCGAAGGTACCGTGCTCGACCTGGGCTGCGGCTGGGGTGAATTCATCAATCAGATCGAGGCCGGCCAGAAGCTGGCCATGGACCTGAACCCCGACTCCCGCGAGCGCCTCGCGCCCGGCATCCGCTTCTGCCAGCAGGACTGCTCCCAGCGCTGGGAAATCGAGGAGGCCTCGCTCGACGTCGTCTTCACCAGCAATTTCTTCGAGCATCTGCGCTCGAAGGACGCGCTCCGCGACACGGTGGGTGAAGCCCGCCGCTGCCTCAAACCGGGCGGACGGCTCATCTGCCTCGGACCCAACGTCCGTCATCTCGCCGGTGCCTACTGGGATTTCTGGGATCACTATCTTCCGCTCACCGAGCGCTCCATGGGCGAGTTGCTGCGGATGCAGGGCTACGACGTCGAGAAGGAATGCGACCGCTTTCTGCCCTACACGATGGTCGGTCAGGCGGAGAAGCCGATTTTCCTCGTGCACTGGTATCTTCGCCTGCCGTTCCTTTGGAAGATTTTCGGCCGGCAGTTTCTGGTCATCGCACGCAAGCCGCTCCCGGCCTGAGCCGGGCTGACGTTCCGCATGCCGTCGCACCCCGTCATTCGCGTCGAAGGTCTCGCCAAGCGTTACGAGCTCGGGCGCCAGGCCACCAGCGCCCGCTACGACACGCTCCGCGACGCGCTCACCCGCCGCCTGCGCGGGGTCTTTCGCGCTTCCGCCCAGCCCACCTCCGCGCAGGAGTTCTACGCCCTGCGCGACGTCAGTTTCTCCATCGAGCCCGGGCAGGTCGTCGGCATCGTGGGGCGCAACGGCGCCGGCAAAAGCACGCTGCTCAAGATTCTCAGCCGCATCGTGGAGCCCACCGCCGGCCGCGTTTCGATCCGCGGTCGGGTCGCGAGTCTCCTGGAGGTCGGCACCGGCTTTCACCCCGAACTTTCGGGACGCGAGAACATCTTCCTCAACGGCGTCATCCTCGGAATGACCCGCGCCGAAGTGGCGCGCCGGTTCGACGAGATCGTGGCCTTCGCCGAGGTGGAGCGATTCGTCGACACCGCCGTGAAGCACTACTCGAGCGGGATGTACGTCCGCCTCGCCTTCGCGGTGGCGGCGCATCTCGATCCTGAGATTCTCGTCGTCGATGAAGTCCTGGCGGTGGGCGACGCGGAGTTTCAGCGGAAGTGCCTCGGCAAGATGCAGGAAGTCTCCAGCAACAGCGGCCGGACCGTGCTCTTCGTCAGCCACAACATGAGCGCAGTCTCCCGGCTCTGTAACACCGGGATCTTCCTGCAGAACGGGCAACTCCAGCTCACCGGCCCCATCGACCGGATCATCGGCGCCTACCAAAGTTCGGCCAAGCTCGGTCGCGCCACCCTGACCCGCGACCCAGCCAAGCCGCGCCTGACGAGCATCGACGTCGATCCCGAAGGCCTGACCCGGGGCGATTTCGAGATCCTGGTGGGCTTTGCTTCGCCGCGTCCCCTCCACCCCGTGGCCGTGGGCGTGGTGGTCTCCTCGCAGTCGGGCAATCCCATCTTCGGCTTCGACACCACCATGAGCCCGGAGTTCCAGCCGGCGGCCGCCCACGCTGGCGTCGTGCGGCTGCGCATCCCTGCTTTGGCCCTCTATTCCGGCACGTACCAGGCTAGTGTCTGGTTGAGCGAGGGGCGGGAAAATCTCGACCACGCACGCGAAGCGGTCAGCTTCGATTTCATCTCTCCCCACACCCTCCCCGGCGGCGTCAGCACCGAGGTCGCCGGCCCGATGCGCGCGACCGGGACGTGGGATCTCTCGATCGAGCAGCTATGAGCCGAGACGTCACGGAGCCATCGCCTTTAGGACTGGAAACGAGCTTCGCGCAGGACGTGCAGCGCGGGCTGCGCCTGACCTCCGGCTGGCTGGCCGCGGTCCGGGCTTGGTTCGCCCGCCTGACCGGAGCTCGCCTCGGGCAGGGCGTGCTCATCGAACGCGGCGCAGAGGTGGCTCTCACAGGCACGGTCGCGCGACGCGGCGTGATCGAATTGGGGAACCGCACCGAGGTCTGTGCAGGTACCTTGCTCCATCCGCGGGGTGGCGCGATCCGCGTCGCGGCCGACGTGCATCTGGGCCCGGGCAGCGTGCTCTATGGCCTCGGCGGGATCACCATCGGCTCCCAAACTCTGCTCGCGCCGGGCGTACGGATCATCTCGGCCAGCCATACGGTTTCGCCACGCGGGGTCCCCATCCGCTCGCAGCCCGATATTCCGCAGCCCGTGGTCATCGGCCAGGACGTCTGGCTGGGGACGAATGTGACCGTGCTCGGCGGCGTGAACATCGGCGATGGCTGCATCGTCGGCGCGGGCGCGGTCGTCACCGCCGACCTCCCGCCCTACTCCATCGCCTACGGCGTCCCGGCCCGCGTGCGCGGCCAGCGGCCGGAAGCGACCTCCCCCAAGTCCTAGCTCTCCTCATGTCAGCCAAAGTACTCGTCACCGGCGGCGCCGGCCTCATCGGATCCCACATCGTCGACGAACTCCTGCAACGCGGCTACGAGGTGCGGGTGCTCGACAATCTCGAGCCCTGCATTCACCTCGAAGGCCGCCCGGTCTGGACGACCGCCGACGTCGATTTCCACCACGGCGACGTCCGCTCGCAGGACGACATGGAAAAGGCGCTCGCAGGCGTCGAGATCATCTTCCACCAGGCGGTCTACGGCGGCTTCGCGCCCGAGTTGGTCAAGATGGCCGACGTCAATATGACCGGCACGGCGCGCATCTTCGAGATCATCCGCACGCGCGGCCTGAACATTCGCAAGGTCGTCACGGCCAGCTCGCAGGCGGTCTATTCCGAGGGCCGCTACGAATGCGCCGAACACGGGTTCTTCCTCGGCAGCTCGCGCGCGGTGGCGCAGATGCAGGCGGGCGACTGGGAGGTGAAATGCCCGCAGTGCGGCCGGCCCGGACAGAGCCGCCCCATCTCCGAAGAGGTGCCGGTCAAGGTCGGCAACATCTACGCTCTCTCCAAGCACTTCGAGGAGCGACTCACCCTCGGGCTCGGCCGTGAGTGGGGCATTCCCGCCGTGGCTCTCCGCTACGGCCTGACCTACGGACCCCGCCAGTCGATCTTCAATCCGTACTCGGGCATCTGCTCGATCTTCTCCACCCGCCTGCTCAACGGGAAGCGGCCGATCATCTACGAGGACGGCCGCCAGACGCGCGACTTCACCTTCGTCGGCGATGTGGCCCGGGCCAACCTCGCGGTGCTGGAGAATCCAGCCGCCGACTACGAAGTCTTCAACGTCGGCACCAGCCTCGGCACACCGGTGATCGAGTTCGCCCGGTACCTTGCAAGGGCCTACGGCAGTGAGCTCGAGCCGGAGACGCCGGGCGAATACCGCCCCATCGACATCCGCCACCTCGTGCTCGACAACTCCCGTCTGCGCGCACTGGGCTGGGCCCCGACCGTGCCGGTCGAGGAGGGCGTGCGGCGGTACGCGGAGTGGATCCTGTCGATGCCGCGTCCGCAGGAGTACTTCACGGAGGCGGAGAAGACGCTGAAGAACCTCCGCATCGTCCGCACCGCGGATCGCCGGCCATGAGCGCGCTTACGCTTGGAGTCATCGGCTGCGGGCACTGGGGCCCCAACCACATCCGGGTCTTCTCCCAGCTGCGCGACTGCGAGGTCGCGGCCATCAGCGACCTGAGCGAACGCCGCCTGGCCGAAGTCGGCGAGATGTTCCCGCAGGTCCGCCGCTACCGCGATCACCGGGAGCTCTTGGCCGATCCGGCCTTGACCGCGGTCGTCATCGTCACGCCGACGAAATCGCACTACGCGATCGTCCGCGAAGCGCTGGAGGCCGGCAAACACGTCCTCTGCGAAAAACCTCTCTGCACTGCCGCCGAGGAAGGGCGCGAACTGGTCGAGCTGGCCCGGGCACGCGGCCTGACGCTGATGGTCGGTCACATCTTTCTCTTCAATGCCGGCCTGCTGAAGGTGAAGGAACTGGTCGAGGCTGGAGAGGTCGGAGCGATCCGCTCGCTGACCGCGGTGCGCACGAATCTCGGACCGGTGCGCAGCGACGTGAACGCGGCCTGGGACCTCGCCTCGCACGACATCGCCATCTTCAACTGGCTGCTCGACGCCGAGCCGCTCGAGGTCCAGGCCATGGGCGCAGCCTTCATCCAGCCGGGCGTGGAGGACGTGGTCAACATCAGCCTCAAATACCCGGGCGGGGTATTGGCTTCGATCCAATGCAGCTGGCTCGATCCGAAGAAGGTGCGGCAGGTCACGCTGGTCGGCAGCCGGCGCATGATCACCTGGGACGATCTCGCGCTCTCCAATCCGGTCGCGGTGTTCGAGAAGAGCGTCGAGACCAAGCTGGAGGTTTCCGACTACGGCGAATTCCTGCGGCTCTCCATGCTCGATGGCGACGTGCGCCTGCCCAAGGTACCGACCGGCGAGCCGCTCAAGGCGCAGGACGCGGAATTCCTCCGGGCCATTCGCGAGCAGCGCGCGCCGCGCTCGGACGGCCGCTTTGCGGTCGGCGTCGTGCACGCCCTGCAGCGCATCGAGCAGTGCCTGCAGCCAGGCCGCGCCTGATTTCCCCGCATGTCCGAGACTCCCTATTTCGTCCACCCGGCCGCGCTGGCTGAATCCGAACAAATCGGCGCCGGCACGCGCATCTGGGCCTTCGCCCACGTCATGAAAGGCGCCCGGCTGGGGCGCGACTGCAACGTGGGCGATCACGCCTTCCTCGAAAGCGGTGCCGTCGTGGGCGACCGCGTCACGATCAAAAACCAGGTTCTGATCTGGGATGGCGTGACCATCGAGGACGATGTCTTCGTCGGCCCCGCCGCGGTCTTCACCAACGACCTCGCCCCGCGCTCGCCGCGCAATCCGGCGGCCGTGGCGCGCTACGCCCAGGGCAACTGGCTCGTCCGCACCCGCGTCGAGCAGGGCGCCAGCATCGGCGCGAACGCCACCATCGTCTGCGGCGTGACCATCGGCCGCGCGGCGCTGGTGGCGGCCGGCGCGGTCGTCACCCGCGACGTCCCGGCGCATGCCCTAGTGGCCGGCGTCCCGGCGCGGGTCGTCGGCTGGGTTTCGGCCGCCGGCACCCGGCTCGTCTTCGACGAGCGCCAGCAGACGACCTGCCCGGAAACCGGCAACCGCTACGAATTGCGCGACGACCGGCTGCACCCGCTCGCCCCCTGATTTCATGTCCGCTCTGCCTTCCTCGCCCCGTCTCATGCCCCCGATCCAATTCGTCGACCTCAAGCGCCAGTACCGCAATCTCCAGCCCGAGATGGACGCCGCCGTCCTGCGCGCGCTGGGCCGCGGCGACTACATCCTGGGCGAGGACACCCGCGAGTTCGAAAAGGAGTACGCGCAGTTCATCGGCGCCGCGCATTGCCTCGGAGTGGGCGATGGCACCGATGCCCTGCATCTCGCCCTGCTCGCCGCCGGCGTCGGCGCGGGCGACGAGGTGATCGTCCAGGCCAACACCTACATCGCCAGCGTGCTGGCCATCTCGTTGGCGGGCGCCACCCCCGTCCTGGTGGATTGCGATCCGGAGACCTACAACCTCGATCTCGCCGCGGTCGAACGCGCGCTCACTCCCCGCACCAAGGCGCTGCTGCCGGTGCATCTGTACGGGCAGCCGGCCGATCTCGATCCGCTCCTGGCCATCGCGCGCGACCGGAAGCTGGCGGTCATCGAGGATGTGGCGCAGGCCCATGGCGCCAAGTACAAGGGCCGCACGGTCGGCACCTTCGGCGACGTCGGCTGCTTCAGCTTCTATCCGGGCAAAAACCTCGGCGCCTACGGCGACGGCGGCGCGGTGGTGACCAATTCCCCTGCCCTGGCCGAACGTCTCTCCCTGCTCCGCAACTACGGGCAGAAGGTGAAATACGTGCACCTCGTGCGTGGTTTCAATTCGCGCCTCGACACCGTCCAGGCCGCCATCCTGCGGGTGAAGCTGCCGCACTTGGCGCGTTGGAACGAGCAGCGTCGGGCCGCCGCCGCGCTCTACACGGAGCTGCTCGCCGGCACCCGCCTGGTTCTGCCGAAGGTCGCGCCGTGGGCGGAGCCGGTTTGGCATTTGTACGTGGTGCAGACCGACGACCGCGCGGGCCTGCAGGCGGCGCTCGACGCCGAGGGCATCCAGCACGGCATTCACTATCCCGTACCGGTGCACCTGCAGGAGGCTTACCGCGATCTCGGTCACCGTGAGGGGAGCTTCCCCGTCACCGAGGCCATGGCGCCGCGTCTCCTCTCGCTGCCGATGTTCCCGGAGATCACCGAGGAGGAAGTGCGGCGCGTGGCCGCCGTCTGTGCCGCGTTCTGAGCCGAGTCGACATGGAATTCGAGATTTCGGTCGTCCTGCCGACGCACAATCCGCGGACGTCGTACCTGACGGAAACGCTGGCCGCGCTGCAGGCGCAAACCCTGCCGCTGGCGCGCTGGGAGCTCATCATCGTCGACAACCGCTCCGAGCCGCCGGTCGAGGGCCGCTTCGACCTCTCCTGGCATCCGCACGCCCGGGTCGTGGTCGAGCCTCAGCTGGGGCTGACCCGCGCGCTGCTGTGCGGGTTCCATGCGGCCCAGGCCGACATCATTGTCACGGTGGCCGACGACAATGTGCTGGCGCCGAACTATTTCGAAGAGGTCGTCCGTCTGCTCGCCAGCCATCCGCGCCTGGGCATCATCGGCGGAAATGCCTTCCCGCGCTTCGACGTGGAACCTGCGCCTTGGGTGGCGGAATTCCACAACCTGCTGGCGCTCAAAAACGTACCGGGAGAGCCGGTCATCGTCGACCCGCCCGTCCAGGCCTATCCGAGCTGCGCGCCCCTGGGGGCAGGCATGGTGCTGCGTCGGGAGACGGCCTTGAAGTATGCGGCTGAGGTCGAGCAGAGCGCGCTGCGCAGTTCGCTCGACCGCGCCGGCAAATCGCTCGCCTCGAGCGGGGACAACGACATGATCCTGACCGCGCTGAAGCACGGCTACAGCATCGGCCACTTTCCGTCCCTGAGCTTCGTACACCTCATGCCGCCGGCCCGAACGACCGTGGACTACCTGTCGCGCCTGCAGCGGGCCATGATGAAGACGTTCGTGCAGATGCTGCACATCCACGGGCTATGCCCCTGGGCGGCCATTCCGCCTTGGACGCTGCCGTTCCGCCTCGCCCGCGGCTGGCTCCGAACGCGGCCCTGGAGCGGACCGAGTGCGCGCATTGCCTGGGCGCGGGTGGCCGGTCAGCTGGAAGGCCAGGCGGCGATCGCGGGAAACTCCGGACGGGAAACCGCCGGTTGATCGGCGAGCATCGCCCGCTCCGCGGGCCGGCTGGTGGCTCTGCAGTCACCGGTCGTCGAGGCCCAAGACGGCTCCTCTCCGCGGCCTTTCGCCCGAACCACCAATGTCGGACTCCCCCTCCCCCAACGGGCTCAGTCCAGACGGCGGGGGGAACTCGCTGTCTTTTCTCCGCTTCGTCCTCGCGGCCACCGTGATCTATTCGCACTCGTTCCAGCTGGCGGGCTTTGGAGAGGACCCGCTGCAAAAGTGGAGCGCGGGTTCCCTCTCGTTCGGCGGGCTGGCGGTGCACGCCTTCTTCACGCTGAGCGGGTTTCTGATCGGCCAGAGCTGGCAGCGACTGCAGTCTTTGCCGACCTTCCTCTGGCATCGCGCTCTGCGGATCTTCCCCGGACTTTGGGGGTGTCTCGCCCTGACCGCCTTCGGCTTCGCTGCCCTGGTGCACTTCTTCCCGGGACGCTCCGAGGTGAGTTTCTTCGGACTGCAGCCGGGACCGCTCCGCTACCTCCTCGCCAATCTCGTCTATCCGCGCGGGCAAATCGTGATCGGGGATTTGCTCACCAAGAACCCTTTTTCGCCCGACTGGAACGGTCCCCTCTGGACCCTGCCGTACGAGGTCGGCTGCTACCTGCTTCTCGGCCTCGCGGGCTGGGCGGGCTGGCTCACCCGTCGTCGTACCTTCGGCCTCGCCATGCTGGGCACCTCACTCGCCCTCGCCCTCGCGGTGCGGCTGATTCCCTACGACACGCTGCCCGAGTTGCTGGCCAAGGTCGTCTACGGCCTCAACCGCGAAATGTGCTTCCATTTTCTGGCCGGGGTCGTGTGGTCGATCTGGTTCGGACCCCGCGGAATTCCCCAGGTGCCCGTTTGGGCAGCGCTCGCGGCTGCTGGCGCGCTGGTTTGTCTGTGGCCGACCGAATTTCATTATGCGCTCTCGGTCGTTCTGCTGCCGCTGGTGGTGTTCGGGGTCGGCGCACGGCCCTGGCTGGCGGGCTGGGAAGGATGGCTGAAGGGCGACTACAGCTACGGGCTCTACATCTACGGTTGGCCTGTCCAACAGGTGCTCCTCCATTTCGGACTGCACTCCTCCACCGGCTGCTTGGGATTCTTCGCCCTCAGTCTGGGCACGACCCTCCTCTTCGCCGCTTTGAGTTGGCACCTGCTGGAGCGACCCGCGCTAGCCCGGAAGCACCGCGGCCGGAGCCCCGTGGAGACGCCAGCTTCTTCCCATGCCTGACCTCCCCTTCGCCCGACTCGGGTTCGGCACCCCCGCGCTGATGGGCTGCGAGACGCGCGCCGAGCGGCTGGCTTTGCTCGAGGCGGCCGCCTCTGCCGGGATCACTCACTTCGATACCTCGCCGTATTACGGATACGGAGTGGTCGAGCCGCTGCTGGGCGAGTTTCTGGCCGCGCACGGGGGCAATTTCACCGTCACGACGAAGTTCGGGATTCAACCCCCGCCAGCGCTGGCACGCGGCTCCTTCATCATGGGGTTCGCCCGCCGGCTCGCCGCGCTGAGCCCTGGGCTCAAGCGTCTGCTCTCGCGTGGCGCCTCGAAAATGGTGGCGCACGGTGCCTTCGATCCCGTGTCGGCCGAACGCAGCCTGCTGGCCAGCCTGCGCCAACTTCGTCGCGAGCGGGTCGACTTTTTCCTGCTGCACGAACCGCACTTGGACGACACGCGCCGGCCGGGCTTGCTCGATTTCCTGCGCACCGCGAAAGCCGATGGCCGCGTAGGCGCCTTTGGGGTGGGCGCGACCGGCGAGCGCGCCGAGACCATCGCTCAACAGGAGCCGGCATTTGCGGACTTCCTGCAGTTCGAGAGCGATCCGGCGGGAGCAAGAGTCGCACGCTGCACGGCCCCGGGGCGGCTGATCTCCACCTTCGGGGGAGTCGGACAGGCACTGCCTGTCCTGATCCAACGCCTGGCGGAACCCGGAGCGCAGCCCCTGGCCAAAGACTTGGACGTGGACCCCCGCGACCGCGAGCGATTGGCGACTCTGCTGCTCGTGCTCGCGCTGGTGAACAATCCGCACGGCCTCGTCCTCTTTGCCACTCGCAACCCGGCTCGAATTCGCGCGCACGTCGCCGCCGCGCAGGACCCGGCTCTGTTCGCGACCGCGGCCAAAATCGGGGCCCTGCTCCAGTCGCAAACCGCCCCATGATGCTCGACTTCGAGTCGGATCCAATCCCGACAGAGGGATTCGACGTTTGTCTGATCGGTGCCGGCGCCGCCGGCATCGCGCTGGCGCGCGCGCTGGCTCCGAGCGGTTTGCGCGTCGCCATCCTCGAGAGCGGCGGGGGGCGGCGTGAGGAAGCCACGGAGGATCTCCAGCGCTCGCTCGTGTCGGGCCGCCCCCACGCTGGTATCCACAGCGGGCGCACCCGGCGCTTCGGGGGCACGACCACGATCTGGGGCGGGCAGGCGCTGCCGTTGCAGGCGATCGACTTTGCCCATCGCCCTTGGGTACCGCATTCCGGCTGGCCCATCGGCGAAGCCGATCTGGTCCCGCACTATGCGGCTGCGCGCGCCATCATGGGCCTGCGCGAACCGCACTTCGACGCCCGCATCGCCCATTTCGCCGGGCGCCGCCTGCCCAGTTTCGCGCCGGGCACCGTGGAATACGCGGCCTCGCAGTGGAGTCCACAGCCCGACTTTGCCCGGGCGTATCGAGGAGAGCTCGCCGCGGCTCCCAATGTGTTCATCTGGCAGCACGCCAATGTCTCCGAGATCCTGCCCGATACCGGCGGCACCCGCATCGAAGCGGTCGAGGTGCGCTCGCTGAACGGGCGCAAGGCCCGCGTGACCGCGCGTGAGTTCGTGCTCTGCGCCGGCGGCATCGAATCGGCCCGCCTGCTGCTGGTATCCCGCTCGCGCTGGCCGGCCGGCCTGGGGAACGCGCACGATCTGGTCGGCCGCTATTTTCAGGACCACGCCTCCGTCGCGTGCGGCCGGCTGACGCCGCTGAATCGCGCCGGGCTGCACGACGCCTTCGATCTCTCCTACCACGATGGCGCGAAGTTCTTCCCGAAGCTGCTGGCCCATCCCGAGTTCCAGCAGCGGGAGGGGATCCTCAACGCGCTCGTCAACGTCATTCCGGAGATCGAGCCCGAGTCGCTGGCGCAGTTCCTGAAGGACGTGGCCCGCGCGCTGGTCCTGCGAAAGTGGAACCCCGTCCCGCGCAAAGGCGTCCGCCTGGATCCCCGCCAGCTCGGCACCATCGCGGCCGCCGGCTGGCGCTTCGCCGTTCGGCGTCGAGCCTTCGTTCCGCGTGGCGGTCCCATCCGACTCGAGGCTCATGTCGAGCAGGAGCCGAACCCCGAGAGCAGGATCCAGCTGGCGGAAGAATGCGACGCCCTCGGGCTGCCGCGCACGCGACTCACCTGGAAGCCGACCGAGGCCAGCTGGCGCACGGCCCGCTGCTTCTCGACGCTGGCGGGCGCTCAGTTGGAGCGGGCCGGTCTGGCCCGCTTCGAGTCGACCCTGCCGGCCCGCGACGACGACGCGGAGGGTTGGCTGGCCATCACGGGGGATCTCAATCATCACATCGGCACCACCCGCATGCATGAGGATCCGCGGCACGGCGTGGTGGACGCGCACTGCCGGGTGCACGGTTTACCGAATCTCTCGATCGCGAGCAGTTCGGTCTTTCCCACGGGAGGTTCCTCGAATCCCACATTCACCCTGCTTGCGCTGACCTACCGCCTGGCGGCGCGTCTGCGGAAGGAGCTGACCGGCTCATGAGTTCGCCGCTCGTCTCCATCCTGATGCCATGCTTCAACAACGAGCGGACGCTGGCCCGTTCGATCGAATCGGCCCTGGCTCAAACCGGTGCCCGCTGCGAGCTGATCGTGGTCGATGACGGATCGCGCGACGGATCGCTCGCGCTGGCTCGCTCCTACGAGGCGCGCGGCGTACGCGTCCTCAGCCAGTCCAATCAAGGCGCCGGGGTGGCCCGGAACACCGCGCTGGCGGCGGCGCAGGGAGATTATCTGCAGTACCTGGACGCCGACGACCTCCTCTCGCCCGACAAGATCGCCGGTCAGGTGCGCCTGCTCCAGGGTCTCGGCGACCGGCACGTCGCGACCTGCCGTTGGGGTCGATTCGTCGACTCGGAGGCGGATGTCCGTTTCGGCGACGACGATCTCTGTCGCGACCTCGACCCGGTGGAATTCCTGCTGCTCGCCGCGAACGAGAACCGGATGATGCACACCGCTGCCTGGCTGGTGCCGCGGTCGCTCGCGGAGAAGGCCGGGCCCTGGGACCTCCAGCCCTCCCCCAACGATGACGGCGAGTACTTCTGCCGGGTCATGCTGGAGAGCACAGGTCTGGCTTTCTCGGCCACGGGCTGCAGCTACTACCGCTCGCAGCAAACCGGGACCCTGAGCAGTCTGCGGCGGGAGAGTGCCTGTCGGGGCATTCTCCATTCGATGGAGCTGATCAGCCGGCGGCTTCTCGCCCACGAGGACTCGCCGCGGACTCGCGCCGGCTTGGCCAACCATTTCCAGCGCATCGTGTATCTCACGTACGCACAGGCGCCGGCGGTCGCCGCCGCCGCCGCTGAGCGGGCGCAGGCTCTGGGGGGCTCGACGCTGCTGCCGGAAATGGGCGGGTGGACTCGCGCGCTCTCCCGAGTTCTCGGCTGGAAGCTGACCCTGCGGATCAAACACCTGCTGAAGCGCTGAGCGCGAAGCCACGCAGCGTTCCCTTTTTCCTCGGAAATGCACATCTGCTTTCTGACCCCGATGCACCCGTCGCGGAACCCGCGGCTCGTGCGCAGTGCCGGCGCCCTCGTCGCCGCCGGGCATCGGGTGACCGTGGCGCATCCCCGCTATCAGCCGGAATTCGAGGCGCTCGACCGCGAGTTGGCCCGCGCGGGCGGCTGGGAGAATCGCCCGGTGGAGACCTACGGCTCCTCCTTTGCCCGCCTGCGCTGGCAGTATCTGCGACTGCGGCACAAAGTCGGCCGCCAACTGGCGCCGCTCGGGCTCTGGTCGGGGTTCGACGACTGGGCGGCATCGTATTTCACGCCCCAGTTGGCCCGCCTCGCGGTCGCCAGCCGGGCCGATCTCCTGATCGCGCAGCAGCATCACACCGTGCCCGCGGCCGCCCGAGCCGCCCGCCAGCTCGGTCGGCCGTTCGCGATCGATGTCGAAGACCTCCTGTCCGACTCCGATTCCGAACCGCGCGAAGCGATGCGGCGGATCGAGCGGCGCCTGTTCGCGCGGGCGGCCTTTTTCTATTCGATGTCCGAGGTCGCCGTGGAGCGCACGCGCGAGCTGAGCGGCAGCACGGCTCCGGCCTTCGTTCTGCACAATTGTCCGCGTCTGGCCGAGCGGGACGGGATCCTGCCGCCCGCGCAGCGGCCCGCCCGCGCACTGCCCATGATCTATTGGTTTGGGCAAACCCTCGGTCCGCACAGTTGCGCCGAGACCCTGCTGCGGGGAATCGCGGCCGCCGGCCTGCCGGTGGGGCTGGCGCTCCGTGGCACGGCGCAGCCCGACTACGTCGCGCACCTGCGCTCGCTGGCCGCCGAGCTCGGATTCGGGGGGCGCCTGGAAATTCTCGAACGCGCGCACCCCGACCGCATGGTGGCGCTCTCGGCCGAACACGAGATCGCCCTCGGCAGCCAGCCGAGCGAGCAGCTGTTCCACCAACTCGCCATCGGCAACAAGGTGTTCACCGGCCTGATGGCAGGCTGTGCCCTGCTGCTGACCGACACGATCGCGCATCGCCGCCTGCAGACCCAACTGGAAGGGGCCTGCGAGCTGTATCCGGAGCGTAACCCCTCCGAGCTGGGTCGCGTCCTGCAGCGCCTGCTGGGCGATCCCACCCGCCTCCAGGCGATGCGCGCGCGGGCCTGGGATTTGGGCGGGAGCGACTTCCACTGGGCCGCCGAGGCGCCTCGCCTGCTCGCGGCAGTGGACAAAGCGCTGGCAGATGCGAACCCCTCCGCTCTCCGATCATGAAGACCCTCGCCAAGAACCTGCTCTGGCACGCGCTGCGCATTCTCAAGGGAGGCGAGACGGTGCCGCTCCGCGTCCTGGGCGGCCCGGCCAAAGGCGCGATCCTGAATCTCGACGTCCGCTCTCAAGCCTCGTACTGGCTGGGCAACTACGACGAGTACGTCATTACCCGCGTCCCGTTCGAGCGCTATCTCCGGGCGGGCGACGTGGCTTGGGATTGCGGGGCGTTCGTCGGCTTCTACGCCGCCATTTTTCGCAAGTGCGTCGGCGACACCGGCCGGGTGCTCGTGATCGAGGCTTCGCAGGCGAACTTTCGTCAGGTCGCCCGCCTGCCGGAGCTCAACCGCTGGACCAACGTCGATGTTCGCCACGCCGCCGTCGGCCCGGATCACTCGCACATCGAGTTCGTCGGCGGGATGGGAGGAGCCTCCGGCCCGGTCGGACTTTCGCCGCGCTTCGCCACGGCCGCCGATGTGACGACGGAGAAGGTTCAATGCCTGGGCGTCGATGAACTCGTCGACGAAGCCGGCGCTCCGCCCCCGGGATTCATCAAGTTCGATCTCGAAGGTGCCGAGTGCTCCGCCTTGCACAACGGCGCGCGGGTCTTCGAGCAGCATCGCCCCGTGCTCATGCTCGAACTGCATGGAGAAGCAGCCCGGGAAGCGGCCTGCCGCTTTCTCGACCGGCATCGCTACGCGGCCGTGCCGGTGCACCTGCTCGACAAGTTGTCCCAAGCCAGCCCGGCGCAGTGGCTGGCCACCCTCCGCGCCAAGGCCCTGCGCAGCGGCCGGGCCCTCGCGGAGTGGCCGGAACTGCCCCACGTCATGCTCGTCTTTCCGCTCGAACACCCCGAGCTCGGCTCCTGATCCGCCCCCGCCGATGTCCGCCCGGCAAAAAGTCAGCGTCGTTTTCGGCACCCGGCCCGAGGCGATCAAGCTCGCCCCGCTCGTACTCGCGCTGCGTGCCGATCCGACCTTCGAAACGCAGGTCCTGTTCAGCGGACAGCACCCCGACCTGGTGCGGCCGATCCTCGATTTCTTCGGCGTCGGCGTGGACTCCGCGCTCGACATCATGTCGCCCGGGCAATCCCTCGCGTCCCTGACCGCCCGTGCCATGACCGCGCTGGACGGCGCCTTCCGAGCTCTCCGGCCGGACTGGGTGGTGGTGCAGGGAGATACCACCACGGCCATGACCGCCGCACTGGCCGCCTTCTACCAGAAGACACCGGTGGCGCATCTCGAGGCGGGCCTGCGCACGCATGCGATCTACGCGCCCTTCCCGGAGGAGATCAATCGGCGGTGCATCGGGCAGCTGGCCGCTCTGCATTGGGCGCCGACGCCGTCCGCCGCCGAGGCGCTGCGTGCGGAGCGCCTGCCAGTGCCCCCGGCCCGCCTGGCCGTGACGGGCAATACCGGGATCGACGCCGTCCGCCTCGGGGTCGAATTGCTGCGCCGCCGTCCCATCGAGGACGCCGACGTCCACGCCGTGGTGGCTCACCGCGCCACGGATCCCACGGCCAGATGCGTCCTCGTCACCACCCACCGCCGGGAGAATGTGGGCGCGCCATTGCGGCGGCTCTGCGAGTCGATTCGGGGAGCCGCCGACGCCCATCCGCACAGCCTGTTCGTCCTCCCGGTGCACCCGAATCCGGAGGTCGCCGAGACCGTGCGTCAGGTTCTGGGAGGGCATCCGCGCGTGCGGCTGACCGTGCCGAAAGAGTATCCCGCCTTCCTCCGCCTGCTGGAACTCGCCGATGGCATCCTGACGGACAGCGGCGGCGTTCAGGAGGAAGCGCCTTCCTTGGGCAAACGCGTGCTCGTCACCCGGGAGTGCACGGAGCGGCCGGAAGGGATCGGCACCGGGCATGTCCGTCTCGTCGGCTGCGACCCGGAGGCGATCCGCCGGGGTCTCGACGAAATCCTGGAAGGTACGTCCCCCCACCTCGCGCCGGCATTTCCCTATGGCGATGGGCACGCGGCCGAGCGCTGCGTGGCCTCGCTGGCCGGCCGGCCCTTCGCAGAGTTTGTCCCCGCCTGATCCGATGCTTCGCCAACTCCTTCAACGCAGCGTCAACCTGGTCCCCTGGGGCCTGCGTTCCCGCATCAAGGACATCCCCGGCCTGGCCCATTTTCAGCGCTGGCTCGTCCGCCGCCTCATCGGCGCGGGTGAGTTCGAGCACACCATCAATGCGGGCCCCGGGGCCGGTTTGAGAGTCCGAATTTCACTGCCGCGCGAGAAGGGCCTTTGGACGGGCACCTACGAGAACCATTTTGTGGGCGCGATCGCCGCGGCCGTGCCCCGAGGCGGTGTCTGCTACGACATCGGTGGGTTTCGGGGCTTCGTTTCGGGCGTGCTGGCCCTGCAGGGAGCCGGGCGGGTGGTATGCTTCGAGCCGCTCCCTGGAAACGTGGAGGTGATCCGTGGTTTGATCGCCCTGAACCCGACCTTGCCGATCGAGCTGCGCTGCGAAGCCGTGGGCGCCGCCGACGGGGAAGCGAGTTTCGACGTCATGGAAGACGCCAGCATGGGGAAGCTGGAGTCGGGCGACGCCGCCGGGCAACGCGGAAGCGCCCGCCTTCAGGTTCAGGTCCGCTCCCTCGACCAGCTCCTGCAGACGGGCGCCATCCCGCCGCCACAACTGATCAAGCTCGACGTCGAGGGAGCAGAACTCCAGGCGCTCCAGGGCGCACGCCAGCTCCTTTCGACCCTGCACCCGGAGATTTTTGCCGAGATCCACTCCCCCGCCCTGTTGCGGGATTGCAGTCACTTTCTGGAAGAATGCGGCTACGGAATTCAGCTCCTGGCGGGCTCCGGAGCATCGGCCGCAGCGGAGGCAGGCGTCAGCCACATCCACGCAAGGCGACGCTGAAAAGCGGCTGTCGCCGGCCCCTCCGTCTCGCGGCGGCGCCTTCGAGCGCAGGGCTGAGTTTGCTTCCGCCGGGTCCAGCCGCCGCTTTCTTCCGCCGCCCTCTCAGGCCCCGCCACGACGCATGAAACGCCTGCTGCTGGTCAGTCCCCACTTTCCTCCGGTCAATGCGCCGGACCACCAGCGGGTGCGGACCATGTTGCCCTACCTGCGCGCCCGTGGCTGGGAGCCTGTGGTGCTCGCGGCCTCGCCGGTCTCGGTCCAGGGGGCGACGCTCGACGCCACCCTCGAAGAAACCTACCCCCGCGACCTCGAGATCATCCGGGTGGACGCGCTCCCGCACGCCTGGACTCGTCGTCTCGGGCTGGGCACGCTCGGCCTGCGCGTGTTGCCGGCGATGGCCCGCAGGGGAAGCGAGTTGCTCCGGCAGCGGAAGTTCGACGCCGCCTTCTTCTCCACCGCGCAGTTCACCGTGATGGCGCTCGGACCGCGCTGGCGCAAGACGCACGGCTTGCCTTACCTCCTGGACTTTCACGATCCCTGGCTGGCGGAGCCGGCGAGCCGTGGAAACTCGGCGCGGCCAGGCGGCTGGAAGTATCGCCTGGCGCAATGGCAGGCGGCGATGCTCGAACCGCGAGCCGTGCGCGGCGCCGCACACTGTGTTTGCGTCTCCGAGGCCTATCCGAGAATGCTGCGCGCACGCTATCCCGAGGTGGAGGCCCAACGCTTCTCCGTGCTGCCGTTCGGAGCCAGCGAGGAAGACCTGCGCGTCGGCCGGGAATTCGGCCGCCAGGAGGTCTTCGATCCGGCCGACGGCCGCCTCCATCTCGTTTGTACCGGCATCGTCGAGGCTCCGTTTCTGCCGCCCTTGCGCACGTTCTTCAAGGGGCTTCAGCTGGCGCTGGCGCGCGACCAGGCCGCAGCCCGCCTGGCAGTGCATTTCGTCGGGACGACCTACGCCCCGAACCCCAGCGGGGAAGGTTTGGTCACGCAGGAAGCGCGGGCCCACGGATTGACGAAAACCGTGACGGAACAGCGCTCGCGCGTTCCGTACTTCAGCGCCTTGAAATGCTGGCACGATGCCGCCGCTCTGCTCGTTTTCGGATCGGCCGATGCGAGCTACGTGCCCTCGAAGCTCGAGCCCAGCGTAGCGGCGGGCCGACCGGTTCTGTCGCTGTTTCATCCCAATACTCCGCCCCGTGCCCGGCTGGAGGCGGCCGGCGCATGGGTGGCAGATCTGACCGGAAGCGCTTCCGAGGAGATGGTCGCCGACTTTCTGCTCCAACTCGTCCGCGGCTCCCTTTCCCCCTGCCCCAAAGGCGCGAGCTTCGGGGCCGCCGAGATGACGGCCAAGTTCGTCCACCTTCTCGAGCAGTGCTCGGCCTGATGCAGGGCGGACGCTCACCAGCTGCACCAGCATGGCTCTGACCCCCGGCAGAATTCTCTACCTGGTCTGGCATCGGCCGCTTTCGGCCTTGAAAAGATCCTGGCTCGAGGGCGGGCCGCTGCAGCAGGCTCGAGACGCAAGGGGCCGGCGGCAGATGCGTCAGCGGGCGGCCTGTCTCCCTGCACCTCGAACCGACACCGGCGCGGCGGCGGTCGAGCTTTCCCTCCTGACCGGACGCAACTATTGGGATCAGGCCGCCTTCTGCCTCTGGTCGTTTGCCACCGCCGCGGCCACGCCGGTTCGAGCGGTGGTGTACGACGACGGCACGCTGGACGAGGTGGGCGTCGAAGCCTTGCGACGGGTGACGGTGGACCTGCGGGTCGTCCAGCGCGAAGAAACGCTGGCCAAGTTGGAAGCCTGCCTCCCGCGCGAGCGCTACCCGGTCCTGCGCAGCAGGTGGGACGTGTATCCGCACATCCGTAAGCTGACGGATCCGCACGTCGGCTCCACGGGCTGGAAGCTGGTGCTCGATTCCGATCTCCTGTTCTTCCGGCGGCCGCAGTTCCTGCTCGACTGGCTGCGCGCCCCCGACCGACCGCTCCATGCGGTCGACTGCGAGGAGTCGTACGGCTATCCCCGCGCCCGTTTGGAGGCGCTTTGCGGGGCGCAACTGCCCGCGCTGTGCAACGTCGGACTGACCGGATGGCAGAGCGAGGCGTTCGATTGGGACGAGATCGAGCGCTGGTGTGCGGCCCTCACCGAGCGCGGTCGTTCGAGCTACTACCTCGAACAGGGCATAGTCGCGATGCTGGCCGCCCGAGCGTCGTGCGCCGTCGCCCCGGCCGCCGACTACATCACGCTCCCCGTTCCGCCGGAAGATGGGGAATGCGCCGCCGTCATGCACCACTACGTAGCCGGTTCGAAGCGCGCCTACTTCCGTCGGAACTGGCGCACGGTGTTGCGCCGTGCCGGCGTTCCCGAGACGCTCGCTTGAAGCCACTCGCTGGCCATGACTAGACTCGGCTGGATCGATGCTCTCCGCGGGCTGGCCGCCTGTGCGGTCGCGATGTTTCACTTCAATGAGCTCCCCTACGTCGGGCCCCTCCCCGACTGGCTCGGAGTCTGGAAGGCCTTTTGGAAGTTCGGGCACGCGGGGGTTCCGGTCTTCTTCGTTCTGAGCGGCTACTGCATCGGGATCGCGGCGCTCCGCGCTCCTGCGCCGGGGGATTTCCTGACCCGAAGGGCCCGGCGCATTTTCCCCGCTTACTGGGCCAGCGTGGCCTTGATTGTCGCCCTGATCCTGGTCCGCCGGGCGGTCGCCGGAGTCAACGACGTGACCGCCCTGCCGCGCTCTCTCGCGGAGTGGCTGGCCACGCTGGCCCTCGTCACGGCTCCGGTGACGAAGGTCCAGCCGATCAATTGGGTCTACTGGTCGCTGAGCTTCGAACTCGCGTTCTACGTCCTGGTCGCGCTGGCCCTTTGTTTCCGAGCTTCCTGGCGGATTCCGGCGCTGGTGGGGATCTCTCTGCTCGCGACCGTCCTCGCGCTTTGGTTCCCAGCCGGCAGCGGGCCGCTCTTTTTCCTGCCGCTCTGGCCGTTGTTTGCCCTGGGTTTGGTGGCGCTGTTCCTGCCCGCACGCCCTGGGGCCGCTCTGACGATCTTCGGCAGCTGCGTCGGGTTTTTTACGCTGGCGGCCGCGCGCGGGGAAGATCCGCTCCACTGGGCGGTGGCGCTTCTCACCCTGGGCCTGCTCATCTTCTTCCGCACCTGGCCCCAGCCGGTGCCGGCCGGCCTGCGGCTCGTGGGGGAATGCTCCTACAGTATCTATCTCCTGCACGTTCCCGTGGCCTGCTTTGCGCTGCGGTGGCTCACCGGGATGCCCAAGAGTCCGTGGGCGGAGATCGGGCTCCAGGCGCTCCAGCTCAGCGTCTCGGTGGCGGCGGGCTGGCTGTTTTACCGGGCCTTCGAGCGCCCCTTCCTGCGCCCACCCCGGGCCGCGACCGCGACCGCCCAGTCATAGGTGCATACTCCGCGCCACATCGGCGTTGCGCGAAGCGTTCCACCCGTGCCAATCATCCCGTCGGCGGTTCCACCGCATCGTGCCGCCCCGGCCGCGGATCCTCGAGCTCGACCCAATTGCATGAATTCCGCTGTGCCTGAACTGCCGACGCTGCCGGCGTCCTGGTCTCTGCGTCTGGCGCGCTCGCTGAGCGCCCGCCACAAGCTGGGGCTGTGCGAGCGGGTCTTTGCCCGTCAGCTCGCCCGACGCGGCCTGTGCTGGGTGGACTTCGGCCGCTACCGCTGGAAGCTGAACCTTGCCAATGCCACCCATCGTTGGCTGGCGTATGGGGAATACGAGGAACCGGGGCTGCGCGCCCTGCTCCGCCAGCTCCTGGAGCCGGGCTCCGTGGTGGTCGATTCGGGGGCCAACATCGGGCAGATGATCCTCATGTACCTCCTCTACGGAGAGGCTGCCCGGATTCATGCTTTCGAACCCACGCCGGCGGCACGGGGCTGGCTGGAGGAATGCCTCGTGGCGAACGGCGAGTCACGGGTGACGGTGGCGCCGGTGGCCCTCGGCGCTCAGCCGGGTCGTTCCCGCCTGCTCACCTTTGCCTTCGATTTTAAGGAGGGCGCGAAGAACTGCGTCGCGGCTGAGGCCGTCGGCGAGCGGGCGATCGACATCGAAATCGTCCCCCTCGATCAGTTCGCCAACCATTCCGGGATCCAGCGCATTCGGTTCTGGAAGCTCGATACAGAGGGGCATGAGCTGCCGGCGCTGCAGGGAGCCACCGACCTGCTGACGGCCTCGGCGATCGATTGCTTGTACATCGAGACCGGCGACCAGGGTGGCCCCATCTACGACCTGCTGGCCAGACATCGCTACGTGGCGACCGACGTCACCCTCCGCAGGGTCCTGACTCGCGCGGAGGTCGTGGCCTCGTTTACCAACTTCTTCGTCGGCCCGAGCCTCGCCGCCAGTTACGGTCACTCCTGAACCGCACCCGCACCTTCCGGCTTCCAATCACTTGACGTGACCGCCGGCGGCCTCCCATTACCCCCATGGCGCAAGCAGATCCAGTCGCGATCGCGAGGTATTTGACCACTTTCCAGGACGTGGCTGCCGCCCGGATCGACAGCTTCACGCGGTACTTCTGGATGGTGTCATCCGGGATGCTCGGGATGATGCTCGTGCTTGGCTTCAATCTGCCTCTGGAGAGCCTGGCCGGGGCCCTCTTGGTTCTGGTGGCCGCGTTGTTTCCCTGGTACCTTTGGTGCACGGGCAAAGCCAAGGGCCTGCCGATCTGGCCTCTCTTCACCATGACGGCCATCTGGGCCTACGCCTTCCCACTGGTGTTCGAGCACCCGATCGTCGTGCTCTTTCCTCCTTCGTACCAATTCGTCGGCGCGTTGACGGTGGCTCTGGCGCTCGGTTTCGGCACCCTGGCTTGGTGGCCCCAGGTGCGACACCGTCAGTTGCCTCCCGTGGCCGCCCGCATGCTGCCAATGAACAGCGGCCGCTGGATCTTCTGGGGCTTCCATGTCGGCGCGCTTCTGTTCAATCTCGCCGTTTATCCCGGCTACCTCGCGGTCGACGTCGAGGGCTTCGCCGTGGTGCGAGGCGTCGTGCTCGGCATTTCGACGCTGTCCATCTTCTACTTCGGCTACCAGCACGGCGCCGGCGTCCTGAATGGCGTCGAACGCGCAGCCTATCTGGGCGTTCTCATTGCTTCAGCCTTTGTGACCTTCACAGGCATGCTGCTGGTGAACGGCATGTCGATGTTCCTGACGGCCTTCCTCGGCTACGGTTTGGGCCGGGCGCGGATTCCCTGGCTGACCCTGGTAGTGACCATGGTCCTGACCTACTTCGCCAACCTCGGCAAGTCCGCTCAGCGCGAACAGTATTGGTCTGAGCAGATGTGGCGCCCCGTGGCCTTGCAGGAGTATCCCCTGTTTTTCGTCGATTGGGTGGGCCACTCCGTACAGGCGCTGGCCGACGAATTCAACAAATCCACCGAAGAGAAGAAGGAGGAGACCATGAGCAGCAAACGGCTGTGGGAACGCTCCAGCCTGATGCATCTCTTTCTTTATATCCAGTACGCCACGCCGGCGATGGTGCCGCATTTGAACGGACTGACCTATTCGCACATTCCCGAGTTGCTCATCCCGCGCGTCTTTTTGCCCAGCAAGGTCAAGGCGCACTTCGGCAACAACGTCCTGGCGGTGCACTACGGCATCGTGGAGAACAGTGAGGAAACGCAGACTTCCGTCGGGTTTGGGTTCCTGAACGAGGGCTATGCGAACTTCGGGATTGTCGGCACCTTCGGGGTCGGGCTGCTGCTCGGCGGATTGCTGGGATGGGTGACGAGGATCAGTGCCAGCGTGCCGATCATGTCGTTCCGGTTTCTCTTTGCCGTCATCGTGCTCGGCGGTGCTTTCCAGGTGGAATACACGGCCGGCGTCTTCGTTTCGTCCATCTTTCAGGCCACCATCGCGCTGGGTGGCATTGCCTTGCTCTTCATGCAGACCTTCCGCGTACGTCACGCCTTCATGGTTCTGATGGATTACCTGCGCGCGACCGCAGCGCAGATGCCCGAGGAGGAACCGAAGCGCAAGCAGCCGCCGCTGCCGGCTCCGGCAGGACGGGCGATCCCGGCGTGACGGTTTCCATGCGGATCACCGTCGTTCAGGGGCCGTTCCTGCCCATCCCGCCGCTGCGCGCGGGCGCGGTGGAGAAAATCTGGTTCGAACTCGGGCCCGCCTTCGCGCGAGCCGGGCATCGGGTCGTGCACGTGTCGAGGGCCTTTCCCGGGCTGCCGGCACAGGAGCAAAAGCTCGGGGTGGAACATCGCCGCGCCGGCGGGGCCGACGCCCCCGCGGCTTGGCGTCCGCTGGCCGGCATCGATCTCCTCTGGCCGCGTCGGCTGCTTCTGGACTGGGCCTACTGCCGGCGGATCCGGCCGCTCCTGCCGGAAGCCGATGTCCTCGTCTCGAACACCTTCTTTCTGCCGATGCTCCTGCCCGCGCGAGGGAAGCACGGCGCGCTCTACGTACACTGCCAGCGCTTCCCGCAGGCCCAGTATCGGTGGTACCGGCACGCGCCCCGGCTGCAGGCGGTCAGCACGGCGGTGGCCGACCGCATCGTCGCGCTGTTCCCGTCCGTGGCCGGCCAGGTGCGGATCATTCCCAATCCCGTGCCGGAGGCCTTCGGCTGGACCGACGAAGTCGGCCTCGAGCGCCATCTGGCTGGGGAACGCCGCCGGATCGTCTTCGTGGGGCGGATCCATCCGCAGAAGGGAGTCGACCTGCTCATTGCCGCCTTCGCCCGCTTCCGCCAGACCACCGCGGGTCACGGCTGGAAACTCCGGCTGGTCGGGCCCACCGAGGCCGCAGCCGGCGGCGGGGGCGAGGAGTATGCCGCCGGCTTGCGCCGGTTGACCGACCCCCTGGGAGACGCGGTGGAGTGGGCCGGCTTCGAGGTGGATCCGGAGGCGCTGCAGGAGCATTATCGCGCGGCCGATATCTTCGTATACCCGAGCGTCGACGCAGGCGGCGAAGCCTCGCCCGTCGCGCCGAAGGAAGCCATGGCCTGCGGTTGCGCCGTACTGGTCTCGCAGTTGCGCTGCTTCTCCGACTACCTCCAGCCCGGGTTGAACGGGGAGCAGTTCGATCACACCTCCCCGCGCGCGGCCGAGGAACTGGCGGCCAAGCTCGGAACCTGGGCCGATCGCCCGACACTACGCAGGGAGATCGCCCGGCGCGGCTGGGCCACAGCCCACGCCCTGCGGCTCCCAGGCGTCGCTCAGCTCTACTTGGAAGACTTCGAGCGAATCGCCGCTGCGCCCACGGCCTGATCGGGCTTGTCGGAACCGACCCAACTTCGTCAGGATCGACTCTGCCCAATGCGTCTCGGCATCGTCACCACCCACCCGGTGCAGTATTATGCGCCGTGGTTTCAGCGCATCGCCGCAGATGCGGCCTTCGACCTGCGGGTGTTTTACCTCTGGGACTTTGGTGTCACCCAAAAGGTCGATCCTGGCTTCCAGCGCGCCTTCACCTGGGACGTCCCCCTGCTCGAGGGCTACGCCAGCGAGTTCGTGCCGAACAACGCCTCGTCCCCGGGGACCCATCATTTCCGGGGCATCAGCAATCCGGGACTGTTCGCGCGACTCGAGCACTTCCGCCCTGAGGCGCTGCTCGTCTTCGGCTACAACTACCTGACCCTGCAGAATCTGATCTGGCGGTGGCACCGCAGCCAGGCGCCCTTGATGTTCCGAGGCGATTCGCACCACCTGCTGGGGGAATCCGGCGCCCGGGCAAACCTGCGGCGCCGGCTGATCTCGGCCGTCTATGCGCGCTTCTCGGCCTTTCTCTACGTCGGCCAGGCCAATCGTGACTACTTCACGTACCACGGCGTGCGGCCGGAGCAGCTCTTCTTCGCACCGCATGCCGTCGACAACGACCGTTTCATCGCCGCCGGTGCCGCGCGGGAAGAGGCCCAGGCCTGGCGCGCGACCCTCGGCATTCCGACGGATGCCACCATGGTGCTCTTCGCCGGCAAACTGCAGGAGAAAAAGCGGCCGCTCGATCTCCTGGAGGCGTTTCTGCGGATCGACGATCCGTCCGCTTTTCTCGTCTTCGTAGGCGACGGAGAGCTGGAGCCCGAGCTGCGCGCCAAGGCCGGCGCCCACCCGCGCGTTCGCTTCGCCCCCTTCCAAAATCAGTCGCAAATGCCCCGGACCTACGCGGCCTGCGACGTCTTCGTGCTGCCCAGCTTCGGGCGCAGCGAAACGTGGGGACTGGCGGTGAACGAGGCCATGTGCCTGGAACGAGCCATTGTGGTGAGCAGCCACGTCGGCTGCGCCGCGGACCTGGTCCAGCACGGACGCAATGGCATGGTCTTTCCGGCGGGACAGGTCGAATGCCTGACCATTGCGCTGCGCGAGTGCTTCCGCGATCGCGAGCGCCTCCGCCGCTGGGGGCAGGAATCGGGGAAAATCGTGCGCCATTACCACTACGATGAGAGCATCAAGGGGTTGAAGGCTGCGTGCAGCCAGCTGCCCAAGTTCGTCTAGACGCTCCTCCTGTGTTGCCGTCCGCGCCCACGTCCGTCCACTTCTGGTGTCCCGAGCTCTTCCAGCTCGGCGGCATCCAGCGGTACTCGCGCCATCTGCTGGAAGGCTTGGTCGAGGATCCGCTGGTCCGCGTCGAGCGGGTGCTGCTGAAGAACGACCATGGATTGCCCGCCGATTTCTCGGCCCCGCCGCAGACCCGGTTCACCTTTGCCGGCAGCGCCGGGCGCGCCCTGCGCACGCCCTTTTTCGCCGCCGAACTGGTCGGTCACGGAGCGTGGCAGAAGCCGGACCTCGTCCTCACCTCGCACCTCAATTTCTCTCCGGCCGCCCACCTCCTGCAGCGCCTGCGCGGCGTGCCCTTTTGGACGGTCGCCCATGGATTCGAGGCTTGGGACGCGCACCGACCCAGCGTGCTGCGGGCTCTGCGGGCTTGCGACCGGGTGCTGGCGGTCAGCAGTTACACCCGCCAGGTGCTGATCGACCGTCACGGGCTGCGGCCCGAACGGGTGCACCTGATGCCGAACACCCTCGACGCAGAGCGATTCCGCCCACGGCCGAAGCCCCTGGCCCTGCTGCAGCGGCTGGGCATCGACCCGAGGCGGCGTCTGCTGCTGACGGTGGCGCGGATCGAGGAACGCGAGCGCTACAAGGGCTACGATCAGATCCTGCGCATCCTGCCCCAGGTGCTCACTGTCGTGCCCGAAGCCCACTATCTGCTCGTCGGCCGCGGAAATGATCTTGCCCGGGTGCACGAAATGATCGCCCAACGGGGACTGGGCGATCGGGTGACCGTTGCCACCGACGTGGAGGACGATGAGCTGCCGGATTGCTACAATGCCTGCGACGTTTTCGTCATGCCCAGCAAACGGGAAGGCTTCGGCATCGTCTTCCTGGAAGCTCTGGCCAGCGGCAAGCCCGTCATCGCCGGCAAGGTCGATGGTTCGGTGGATCCGCTCCTGCATGGCGAGCTGGGCCTGCTGGTCGACCCGGACAATGCCGCCGAGATCCGCGACGCGGTCGTTTCCGTCCTGCTCGGTACCCACAGCCTGGCGGTGCTGAACGAACCCGAGGCCCTGCGCCAGCGCACCATCGACCACTTCGGACTCGCCCAATTCCGCCGCTGTCTGCACCAGCACTTCGTCGACTTCTTCGGAATTTCCGAAAACACCACCACAGAGGGTCGCTGATTTACGTTGCAAGTTTGTAATCTTTGCTGACCCTCTCGCGCTCCTCTCGCGGATTAGATTCAAGAGCACATGTGTGGCATCGCTGGCATCCTGCATCCGGCGCCGCAGGCCGAGAGTCTGCGCGCGGTCCTGCCGCATGTGCTGGGAGCCATCCGTCATCGGGGACCGGATGACGAAGGGACCTACTACTCGGCCGACGGGTGCATCGGCCTGACGCACTGTCGTCTCTCCATCCTCGATCTCAGCGAGGCGGGTCATCAGCCGATGTTCGCCTGCGACGACCGTTACGTGATGGTCTACAACGGCGAGATCTTCAATTTCCGGGAGTTGACCGCCGAGGTCCGTGCGGCCGGCCTGGAGCCGAATTCGACCTCCGACACGGAGATCATCCTCCTCCTGCACCATCTGCACGGGCCGGCCTTTCTGCAGCGACTGCGCGGGATGTATGCGCTCGCACTTTGGGATCAGCGCGAGCGCACCTGCCTCCTGGCGCGGGACCCGCTGGGCATCAAACCGCTCTACTACGCCCTGCGCCCCGATGGGACGCTCGGGTTCGCCTCCGAGATGCGGGCGCTGCTTTCCACGGGGGTGGTGCCGCGGCGGCTGGATCCCGAAGGTCTGCTCGGATACTTCCGACGCGGTTCGGTGCCCGAGCCGCACACGCTCATTCAAGGTGCGAAGTGCCTGGAGGCGGGCACTTGGATGCTCTGGCGCGACGGTCGCATCGAGCAGCGGCAGACCCACTGGCGGCTCCCTTTCGGCCACGTCGGGGAGCCGACCCAGCCGCTCGTTTCCGTCACCGAGGATGCGGCTTTCGTGCGCGCGCAGCTGCTCGATACGGTCGAGCACCATTTCGTCAGCGACGTGCCGGTCGGCCTGTTTCTCTCCGGCGGGATCGATTCCACTGCCCTGGTCGCTCTGGCCAAGATCCAGCAGCGGGAGAATCTCGACACCTATTCCATCTCCTTTGACGAGGAAGAGTACAACGAGGGCTACGCCGCCGCGCGCACGGCTCGTCATTTCGGCACCCGGCACGTCGACCACCGCCTCACCGCCGCCGAGGCGCGCGCGCTCTTCGACCGGTTTCTCAAGCACATCGATCAGCCGAGCATCGACGGATTCAATACCTATGCGATTTCCAAAATCGCGCGCGATGCCGGCAAGAAGGTCGTCCTCTCCGGCCTCGGCGGCGACGAGGTCTTCGGCAGCTACCCGAGCTTCGAGCGCATCCCGAAAATGCTGGAGACGGCGCAGAAGCTGGGGCCGTTGGCTTCCATCGCAGGCCGGCTGATGGAGCACTGGCCCGGCCACCCGCGCGTCCGCCGGTTGGGCACGTTTCTGCGCGAGGGCCCGAGCGTGACCAGCGCCATGAACGCCTATCGGGGCATCTTCACCGACCGCGAGGCCCGTCGGCTGACCGAGTATTTCCTCGAAGGCAGCCCGGCCCCCAGCCCTTCCACCGTGCCCATCCGCCTGCCCGGGGAGGAGGCGACCATTCGCGACACCGTCAGCGCCCTCGAGATCACCCAGTACATGCGCAACCAGCTGCTGCGCGACAGCGACGTGGCCAGCATGGCCTGGGGGCTGGAGCTGCGGGTGCCCCTGGTCGACAGCGTGCTCTACGAGCAACTCGCGCGAGTGCCGCCGGGCCGGCGCTTGCGACCGGGCAAAGCGATGCTGCTGGAAGCGCTGCCGGAGATCCCTGAATGGGTGGCGCGGGGAGCAAAGCGAGGCTTCTCGTTTCCCTTCGACCGCTGGCTGGAAAGCGATTGGCGGGGCGCGCTCAACATTCCGAACCGGCTGCCCGACGGCATTCAACTCACCACCTGGTACCAGAAATGGTGCATCTTCGTCTTCCGCCGCTGGTGGGAGATGTAGGATGTAGGCGGGGTTCAGCGCGAACTGTTCCACGAGGGCGGCCGGGTGCCGCCCTTTTTTGCGCCGTGGCGTTGCCTCAGCCCAGCTCCGTGGCTGTCCATGTGCGGAAGGGTCGCACGCCGAGTTGGGAGTTGTAATAGCGCTTGTCGAAGCTGACCTCGGCGCCCACCCATGGTGGCAATTCGAAGAGCTGATTTTCGGCTTGGAGTTCGACTTCGGCCACGATCAGCCCGGCGTTCGCGCCCGCGAACTCGTCGATCTCCCAGACCAAGCCGCCGTGCGGTACGCGGTAGCGCGTCTTCTCGATCAAGGGCTGCCCGCACAGGCGCAGCAGCTCGACCGCATCCGCCGCCGGGATCGGATACTCGAACTCCGCCTTGGTCAGGCCACGGCGCCGCCCCTTGATCGTCAGAAAACCCTGCTCGCCGGCCAGCCGTACCCGCACGGTGTGGCCGGGATCCCGCGACAGATAACCCTGCCGGAACTCCACTCCGACCGCGCCCTCGCGCCAGACCTCGGAAGTGACGAGAAATTTGCGTTCGATTTCCTTGCCCATGGAGGAATGCCCATAGCGAGCGCGGGCCGGTCGTCCTGTGACAATTTTCAATCGCCTCAACCCTGGCCGGCATCGCCCTGGGGTCCGGGTAGAAAAAAAGACCAGAGAACGACGGCAAGACAGGTCGAAATACCGTTGCTACCTTCCGGTCCTGGCGGGGTTTTCCCGCCTGTCATCCATCGTCTCTGGCAGGGGGAACGTCGCAGAGATCGCCCTGGGAGCAAGGCCGGGGACCACGATTTCCGATTTCAGTCCTCCGATTTTCGCCTAGATTCCGGCCATGAAGCAATTCCTCACCACCCTCTGCGCTGTCGCTGTGCTCGCCCTCACCGCCGGCGCCCAGGAAGCTCGGGCGCCGTTCGCCTACACGCTAGGCAACGCAAAATCCTCGGACGGAACCGTCAGCTACAGCGTCTCCGCCACCGCGCCGTCGAAGTCGGCCGAGAAGGGGCAGCAGCTCAAGTTCGTCATCTCGCGCACGACCGGCCGCGGGACCGATTGGAATTACTTCATGCTCGGCACCGGCAAGTCGAAGTCGCTGGCCCAGGTCCAGTCGATGCTTGCGGCCGCCTTGGCCAAGTTCCCCGCCGCGCCCGCGGGTACTGAGCTCTGTAAGATCGGCGACATCAAGTACGGCGGCGAGCTGAAGCTCGTATCCCGCGGCGCGAACGAACTCGAGTTTGCCTACGACCCGCCCATGAACAGCGGCAATCCGCGCCTCAGCGCCGCCGACGCCGCCGCCTTCGCCCAGATTCTGGCCCAGTGAGCAGTCACGATTCAGGCGCCATCCGCGTCGGCATCATCACCGCCTCCGACCGCGCCGCCGCTGGCGAATACGACGACCTCGGCGGTCCGGCGCTGCGGGCCGAGTGCGCAAAGCGGGGCTGGCCCGTCCTGGCCGAAGCCGTCGTACCGGATGACATCACCCGCCTGCAAGAGGCCCTGCGCAGCTTCATCGCCCAAGGCTGTTCGCTCGTCCTGACCACGGGAGGCACGGGCATCGCTCCGCGCGATGTGACCCCCGAAGCAATTCGGGGACTCATGCGGGTGGAACTGCCCGGCTTCGGCGAGGTCATGCGGGCGGAGTCGATGAAGCTGACCAAGAACGCCATTCTCTCCCGCGCCCTGGCCGCGGTGGTCGAGAACGCGCTCGTCATCGCCCTGCCGGGGAAGCCACAGGGCGCGGTCGATTGCCTCGGCTTCGTCGAGGGTGCCATCGCCCACGGCGTCAAGCTCGCCCAGCGGCTGCCGACTTCCTGCTGACGCTCCCCTTCAGCGGCTTGCCATCCGACGGAACAGCCATAGCCCAAGGCCGAGGAAAATCAGATTCGGCACCCAGACCAGCAGCTCGGGGTGGAACTGCGGCTTCACTTTCAGAATCTTGACCAGCTGAATGAGGAAGAAGTAAACCACCGCCACCGCGAGGCTGATGGCGAAGCCGACGGAAGTCTCTCTCCGCTGCGCCACCACCCCCAGCGGGATGGCCACCAGTCCGAGGGTCAGGCAGGCGAGCGAGAACGAGAAACGCTGGTTGACTTCGGTGAGCACCGCCGAACGGCTTTCCGCCGTGCCTGACTTGAGGTTCGTGAACAGCTCGGGCGCGGTCTGAATGTTCAGGCCGCGGCGGGCCATCTTCTTGTTGTAGAGTTCCTCCAGGGAAATCGGGAAGACGAACTCCTGCATGGTGATGCCGTCGCGGATGCGGGTCAGGTCCGAAGGCGAACCCTCGTCCCGCTGCTCGAAGCGCGTGCCGGTCAGCTTGAGCAGGAGCTGTTTGCGCTCGAGATCGACCGAGAGGCTGCCGGTGCGGGCGTAAACGACCCGCAGGACCTCCCCGTCACGATTGAGCTCGTAGACGTGGATGTTCTCCAGCCGGTCGCCGAACTTCTTGCCCACGTAGATCTTCCGATTCGGAAAATCGGTGATGATCTGCTCGCTGTTGAAGAGCGCGATCGGATCGGTGGTGGCGATCTGGTAGAAGGACGTGCGAATGTTCTCCTGCGCGCGCGGCGCGACCTGCAGATTGATCCAGAGACAAAGCAGGCTGAGCAATCCGGCCACCACCAGCACCGGCGCGGCCACCCGGGTGAGAGGCACCCCATTGGCCCGCACCGCGGTCAGTTCGTTCGAGGCCGACCAGCGGCCGAAGACCAGCAGAATGCCCGTCAGCAGCCCCCAGGGGATCGTAAAGGTGAGGAGGAAGGGCAGCAGGTAGCCGATGAAGGCGAGGATGTAGGAGATCGGCAGGTTGTGGTTCACCAGCAACGCCGAGACCTGCTTGAAGATGTTGCCCAGCACGAGCACGAAGGTCAGCACCGCGGCGGCCCAGAGCACGGCCACGAGCAGTTCGCGCAGAATGTAGCGGTCGAGCAGACGCATGAATACCGGGACGGGGATCGGGCCGACGGCGCGCTGAAGCTTGCCCACTGCCCGGCGGAATTTCGGCGGGGCGTCGGCGGTGTCCAACGGTTCCGTCGCGCGGACTTTCTGTCCAGAAAGGTGCAAGTTCTAGATTTTCCATCACTCGGAGATTTTCACTTTCCTTCTGGATTACGCATGATTTGATGGGGCAAACCCGGTTCCGCCCGGAGGTCCCCTCTTTGCCTCCGGGATTCTTCTCTTCACATGCTCATCCGCACCCTCCCAGTCCGCTCCTCCCTCGCGGGGCTCGCGCTTTTGGCGCTCGCTGGCGTCTCGCACGTCGGCGCCAATCCCAAGGCCGCTGCGGCCGCCGACACCAAGGCCGCCACGGCCGCTAACCCGAAGGGCTACAACAGCCTTTCGGACATCGTCATCAGCGCTGTCCCGGTCGGGCCCAGCCAGGCCGATCTCGACGGTCTCAAGACCACGCTGCCCACCCTGCCCGAGGTCGCCAAGTTCCTGAAGGACACCCGCTTCCGGCACATCGAGACGAACGTCATCACGCAGGACTCGAAGGATGATCGCCCGGCGCCGGCGGATCGCTTCGAGGCCACGTTCTACGATTACACCAACCAGCGCGCGGTCATCGTGATGGGCACGTTCGCCAACCGGTCGCAGGTGGAGGTGAAGGCGCTGAAAGGCTACCAGCCGAATCCTTCCGCCGAGGAATTCGCCGAAGCTGTCTCGGTGCTGCTCAGCGACCCGCAGCTCAGCCAGGCGCTGGTCGACGGCCGCATGTACACCTACGGCCCCATGCCTCCCGTCCTGGAGTTCGACCCGGACACCAAGGAGAAGATGGAGCGCCGCATCGTCAACGTCGGCGTCATGCCGAAGGTCGGCTACGATCAGGTGCCCCACCAGATCGTAGGCGTGGACCTCAGCCAGCAGAAGGTCCAGCGCTTCTCGAAGAACGCACCCGTCACGGCCGCGGCCAACGCCAGCCCGAATTGCGGCGTGGCCGGCGCCGGCCAGAGCTCGTCCGGCCGCGGCTCGGCCGGCACTTCCGCCCTCACCGTTTCGGTGGGCGGCGAAACGATCTGGGAAATGACCGTGGTCCGTCCTTCGGCTTCCTCGGGTACCCGCGCGTCGGGCATCGAAGTCCGTGACGTGAAGTACCGCGGCAAGTCGGTCCTCAAGCGGGGCCACGTGCCGGTCCTCAACGTCCTCTACACGGCGGGTCAGTGCGGCCCGTATCGCGATTGGCAGTATCAGGAAGGTCAGTTCGACACCGGCACCGGGTCGTTCACCAACCTGACGGGCGGCAACGGCGCCATCCGCGACATCGGCAGCTTCACGGCGACCACCGCGCTCGAGAACGGCACGGACGTCGGCAACTTCAACGGCGTGGCCATCTATCGCTTCGCTGGCCGGGAAAACGACGAGGTCGTCCTGATCACCGAAATGGAGGCGGGCTGGTACCGCTACATCCATGAGTGGCGCTTCGGCATGGACGGCTCCATCCGTCCGCGCTTCGGCTTCGGCGCGACCACCAACTCCTGCACCTGCCTGCAGCACGATCATCACGTCTACTTCCGTCTCGACGTCGACCTGAACGGTTCGGCCAATTCGCTCTACGAAATCCAGGGCGACCCCGCCAACTACGTTCCCGGGTCGACGCCTCGTACCCTCATCACTCAAGAGCGCAGCTTCAACCGCTCGCTCACCCAGCAGCCCTACTACCTGCTGACCGGGCCGCGCCGGCACTACCTGCTCGTCACCCACCCGACGGACGGCATCGCCGACAGCTACGGCAAGGCCGACATGTGGGTGCTCCGCTACAAGACCGGCACGACGGTCGTGCAGCAGGAAATCGACGACGGCTACAATCAGGTCAGCGGCTCGGGCACGGCGATCAACCTCGACCCGTTCTTCGCCTCCGCTCCGGAAAGCGTGAACAATCAGGACCTCGTCATCTGGTACCACGGCACGGTCCGCCACTCGCCGACCACCGCCTCGTTCATGTGCACCCCGACCGGCCTGGGCATCCCCGGCCGCAACATCCTGACCGGCGACAAGGTCGTCGGCCCGGACCTCCTCCCGGTGCCGTTCTGAGCTGACCGGTCAGTCTCTCTTCCGAGGCCGCAGCCGCGAGGCTGCGGCCTTTTTCGTGCCCACCCCCGGGTGGACTTTCACCGCCGCTTTCGCCTTCCCACCGGCCGTGGCATTCCCCACACTCCGCCTCTTCCGCCGCCTGTCGCCATGCTGAAGTTCCTCCCGGCCGCTGCGCTCCTGCTCAGCTTCTTTCTCCCCCTCATGAATGCCGCTTCCCTCCCCAACGCATTCCGCATCACCTGGAATCGGGAACAGATCGTGGTGGAATATCTCGGTCCGGCCGACCACGCGATTTACGTCGCGCTCGACCACGCCGGCGACTTCACCGGCAGCTCCGTCAGTCCGTTCGCGGCCGGCTTCGAAGGTTCCACCACGTTCTACGCCTTGAAGGCGCAGCGGCTCTACGGGGCCAAGGGCAGCCAGCGCTGGCTGCGCACCTGGCGCGGCACGAAGTGGAGCGAACGCAGCCCGGCCGGCGACGAACTCAAGGCCGTGCGCGAGGATGACCGCACCAGGCTCCTGCTCTCGACCCGCGCGCTCGGCGGCGATGCCAAGGTCAATCTCGTCGCCTGGGCCAAGGACCTGCAGGCCAACCAGGGCTGGGGCCGTCTGGTCGCCGCCACCTCCCCGGCGATCACCCCCGGCGAAGGCGACCGCTACGTTCCGCACTACGTCCAGCTCGACCTGAACGCCCCGCTCAGCCAGTTGCAGCTGCTCTCCCGCTACAACGCGGCCGAGCGCAAGGTCCGCATCTACCAGTGCCTCCCGCGGCTCTTCGGCAATCGCAACGAGACGCGCAAGGAGAACGGCACCCTGGCCGAGAACGGCGTCGGCAAGTTCTCCGACTTCAACGACAAGTCGCTCGGCGAGATCGCCGCCCTGGGCTTCACCCACCTCTGGCTGACCGGCGTGCTGCAGCAGGCCACGGCCACCAGCCATCCCGGACTGCCGGCCGACGATGCCGATCTCCTCAAGGGCCTGGCCGGTTCGCCCTATGCCATCAAGGACTACTTCGATGTCTGCCCCGACTACGCCGACGACCCCGCCAAGCGCCTGGAGGAATTCCAGGCCGTCGTCCGCCGAGCTCGCGCCAAGGGCCTGCGCGTCATCATCGACTTTGTGCCCAACCACGTCGCCCGCAGCTACGCCAGCGACGTGAAGCCCGAGTTCGACTTCGGCACCAAGGGCCGTGGCGGCAAAGGCGACGACCGCTCGCAGTTCTTCCTGCGCGACAACAACTTCTACTATCTCCGCTCGACCGATCCCGGACCCGGCGCGCCGCTGCGCCTGCCGACTTGGGACCCCGTCCGCAAGGTGCCGCTCTCGCCCACCTGCAAGGTCCCCGGCATCGAGGCCGACGGCGTCTTCCCCGGCGAGTTGGACCACGGCAAGGTCACCGGCAACAACGTGGTCAGCTGGACGCCCAGCCTCGACAGTTGGTACGAGACCATCAAGCTGAACTACGGCTTCGATTTCACCGACCCCTCGCGCCAGCGTCGGGAGTATCCGCAGGGCGATGCCCCGGACGCGCCGGTGCCCGACACCTGGAAGAAGATGGACGCCGTCCTGGCCTATTGGCAGAGCCTGGGGGTGGACGGATTCCGCTGCGACATGGCGCACATGATCCCGCCGGAGTTTTGGCACTATGCCATCGCCCGCGCCCGCCAGCGCCAGCCTGACGTCTACTTCGCGGCCGAGGCCTACAACGACGATCCTGCCAAAGTTCCCGGCGGCGACCCGCTCCTCGAGCAGCTCGCGGGCGGCAATGGCAACGTCATGTTCAATCTGCTCAACGCCGGGTTCAATGCGGTCTACGACGACCCTTCCTACAAAGTGCTCAAGCGAATCTATGAGCAGGGCGCGTGGGCCAACGATCTCGACCGCTCGCTCCCGGACGACTTCATCAGCCAGAACTCGCTCCGCTACGCCGAAAATCACGACGAGGTCCGCCTGGCCGCGCCGCGCGAATGGGGCGGCGTCGGCATGGATGTCGGCCGTCCCGTCAGCGCGATCCTCTACGGCCTGACCCGCGGTCCGGTCATGCTCTACAGCGGCCAGGAGGTGGGCGAACCCGCCGCGGGCGTTGAAGGCTTCGGTGGCGACGACTCGCGCACCACCATTTTCGACTACTGGTCGATGCCCGAGTTCACCAAATGGGTCAATGGCGGCGCCTTCGACGGCGGTCGCCTGAGCGACCAGCAGAAGTCGTTGCGCGACTTCTACCGCCGTCTCGTGCATCTCGTCGGCGAGCCCGCCTTTCGCGATGGCGGACTCTGGCTGCTCAACGGCGCCAACAACCAGAGCCGCAACTTCGGCCGGCTCGAGGGCGAGCCTGCCAGCGGTCACTGGATGTACGCCTACCTGCGCTACGATCGCGAGTCGCGTCAGCGCTTCCTCGTCGTGGCCAATCTGCACCGGAGCGCCACCTTCAAGGACGTGCAGGTGGTGATTCCCAAGGATGCGCTCGCCTGGCTGGGCCTGCCCGCCGGCACCGAAGCCGAGTCTCAGCGCCGCTTCGCCTTCACCGACAAGCTCGCCGCCAGCGGCGCGCTGGGCGGCACCGTGGCCCGCGGCGAAGCCGCCACCGCCGGGCTCAATCTGGCGTCGGTCCCGCCGCTGAGCGCGCTGTATCTCCTCCTCTCGGAGTGAGGGCCATTCCCCACCCTCTGCTCCTCCGCTCCTCCGCTGCGCCAGCCGACCGCACTCGGAGAGTGCGGACTACGTCGTTGCTCCGTAGCGGCGGCGGGTCTCGGCCACCGAGGTGGCCAGGATCTCTTCCAGCACTTTGAGATCGACCTCAGATAGCCGTCTAAGATAGAGACACGATTTCCCCATCTTGTGGGGTCCGAGCCGGGCCAGCAACTCCGCCTGCCCCGGCGCCTCGGGCGCGACGTAGACGACCAGTTCGCGCCCGCGGATGGCGAAGCCTGCCACCGGTGCCTCCCCCGAGTGGCCAGTCTCGTACCGGTAGGAGTAGCGACCGTAGCCCACGATGCTCGGCCCGAACATGCGGGGCGGCTGGTTCGTCACCCGACGGCACAGCGCCTCGATGGTGCGGCAATCCGCCAATTGCTCCGGTCCCGTCGCGCGCGAGTGGAGATATTCCTCCACGCTCGCCCCGGTGAATTTGGTTTTGTTCGTCTTCTTCTCGGCCACGAGCTCAGTCTGTCCGAACCCGCGTCATCCTGGCGAGCCCGGAGACACCAACAGCCGTGGCCGGTTGGTGCGCAGTTCGGAGGCCTCGGAGTTCCCAGGTTTGGGCTTCCTGGGGTCTCGATCTTCGGGCTGCGCACTCTCGGCGATCGCCCCGCGCCTCCGGGTTCGCTCAATTTCGTGCCTCCGCCCGCTGCCCCAGCACCGCCCGGAGGGCGGCGGCGCGGTTCTCCACCCCGAGTTTTTCGAAGACGCGCTGCGTGTGCTTCTCCACCGTTCTCGGGCTGATGCCGAGGATGGCGCCGATTTCCGGATTGGACTTCCCCTCGGCCAGCCATTGCAACGTCTCGCGTTCGCGCGGCGAGAGCGTCGCCGGCCAGGAGGTCCGCGCGGTCGAGGACGAAGCGAGATTCCGCCAAGCCTGGGCCAGATGCGGACGCAGCGCGATCAGAACCGCCCGGTCCGTCTCGCTGAACGGACGCCGCAGGCGATGCACGGCCAGCGTGGCGCAGATATCTCCGGAGATCGGCCAGGGCGCGGCCATCCCTTGGAAATGCGGGTGCAGCGGCCGGTAGTAGTGCTGGTAGAACTCGTTCCGCTCGAGCCGCTCCCCGCGCAGGAAATCGGCCATCTGTAGGACCTCCTGCGGTCCGTGCTCCCGGTAGTGCGCCAGGACCGGATTGGCCAGCATATGGCGCCGAAACGCCGGCTGCAGCCGCTGCGTGGCCGGCTGCAGCGGATGCAGCGTCTGAACGGTGCGACGCGTCAGGTCGAACACATTGACCGAGGTCGTTTCCACCGCCACGAACTGCGCGGCCAGGTCCCGCGCCACCGAGGTGAACTCATCCAGCGTGCGGGTGGCGTAGAGGCGAGGCAGCTGATCGCTTAGCCGCGTCCAGACGCTTGCCGACAGGCTCGACCGCATGACGCCGAGCGTATGGGGGTATCCCCCCATTGTCGATGCGTAAGCCGGTCCGCACGCTCAGGGTATGAAACCAGCCGTTTCGCTCCTGCTTTCCGCCCTGCTCGCCACCCGGCTGCTGTCTGCAGCCGACCGTGTGGCCAACGATTTCCCCTTCCACCCGGAGGAGGTGATCGATGCCGCCTTCGCCACCCGCCTCGCCCCCAGCCGCTGGGATTCGCTCGCCGGTCGCTATCCGAACGTCTACGTCGTCTTTGTCCACAGCAACGGCACGGAGAGCCTGCCCTATGGACCCGCCGCGACCGACCCTTACGGTCGCGATCTCAGCGGGCCGCTTTCGGACGGCTTCGTGCGGCTCGCCAGCATTTCCGACAGCTTCCAGTTTCTTCGCCTCCGGCAGGCGCAGTTCTTCTACAATGCGCAGAACGAGCCGGTCGGCGCAGCAGGCGGCAAGGTCGTCGTCCGCCTCGTGCGGGAGGTGACTCGCGACGTCTACAGCTACGACTCCGAAAACGATTTCTGGACCCACGTGCCACGCGAGACGCTGATCACCCAGGACCCGCTCTTCGTGGCCACTCTGAGTCCGGGCACAGAGCAACCTTTGCTCGACGTGTCCAACGTGGCCGACCCCGATGGCCCCTGGAGCGGGGCACGACCCATCGACATCGTCGGCTCCGTCTGCCACGTCGAGGTCGACATCCAGTCGCTCAACCCGCCGCCCGATCCGAACGACGGCTACCGGCTCGTCCGCCTCACACCGGGCCGCAAATACGAACTGACCGTCTCCGCGCGCGACTTCCGCGTCAGCGCGTTCGTGCCGGGCTATCGGCCCGATGCCGCCACCACGCTCGATCTCTACCAACGCAGCCTGCCCGGCCCGAACGGTCTCGGCTGGGTCAATGTCATCCGCGGGGTCCTGCCGGAGGAGTCCGGCCCGGGCGAAGGCGCCGAGCTTCGCTTCTACATTTCGGGAGACGAGTCGCTCGCCTGGCTGGCCGAGCTCGGCGCGGCTTATCCGGCGAATGCCCACGCCGACTTCGGCAACTATGCGCTCGACTTCACGCTCGTCGACGTGGATCAGCAGACGATCTTCGGCTCGGTCGGCACCACGGGCGACTTCACCGCCTACCGCGACTGTTTCTTCGCGGACGGCGTCACTCTGCTCGGCGAAGCACGCCTGCTCGGCCTGCAGACCCGCATCGCCGCGCGGCTCACCGCCGAGGCGCTGACGCTGCCGGCCGGCGTCACCGCGTTCGACAACTCGAACAACGCGCTCCTCGCCGCGCTCAGCCTGGGCTCGGGCCCCATCCGCTCCGGCGGAGCAACCTTTTCTCTCCTGCCCGCGACCCAGCAGGCCATGGCGATTGCCACCAGTCACGGCCTGCATTCCGACACCATTGCCGCCATTGTGGCCTCGGGTGCCGGGGGCGGCATCGTGGCAGCCGGCGCCGGCCTGACTCCGCCCGCCCGCGCCGCCATCGTGGCGGCTGGAGCCGGGTTCGATGCCGCGACGGTCAGCGCCATCGTCGCCGCCGGCGCGGGTAATCCAGTACTCCCCGTCGGCGCCATCGCAGAGATCGTTGGCGCCGGGGCGGGGCTGAACGAGGCACAGCTCGACGCCATTCTCGCCAGCCACGGCGTGAGCGGACTGCATCCTCTGACCAGGGCAGCCATCGTCGCCTCGGGCGCGGGCGGAGGGCTCACGGTTGCCTCGGCCGAGGCGATCGCGCGGGCCGGCGGCGGCATTGTGGCCAGCGGGGCGGGCGGCGGCATTGTCACGCCAGGCGCGGGGGCCGGCCTCGCGCCGCAGCTTTCGTCCGCCATCGTGGCGGTCGGCGCTGGTGCAGGCATCGTGGGAGCGGGGGCTGGGGCGGGTCTCGCGCCTGAAGTCTTCAGCAAACTCGCGGCGGTCGAGGGCAAGCTCCTCCCCGCCACGCTGGCCCAGCAGCTTTCCACCGCCAGCATCGTGGCCGCGGGCGCCGGCGGCCTGACCTTGCCGCAACTGGCCTCCATCGTGGCCGCAGGCGCCGGCGGCGGATTCCTCAGCAACGGCGCCGGCCTGCAGCCCAGCGCGCTCTTCAGCGCGGGCGGGCTCACGCTGGACGCCTCGACGCGCAGCCTCGACATCGGCGGCGCCCTGCTGGGCAACGTAAGCCTGTTCCCACCGGGCTCGGTTCGCGCTCCACTGGCCCGAACCGATGCCGCGCCAAGCCAGACCACGCTGCGCGGCCTGGTCGCCCCCGGCTGCCGCGGGGTCGGGCTGATCGAAACCAGCGGCGCGCTCATCTTTGGCGCCGGGGCGTTGCTCGATCTCGAGATCTTCGCCACCGGCGACGGCGATCTGGTGCACGATGAGATCAAGATCGCCGGCGCGGTCACCCTTGGCGGCCTGCTCCAGGTCAGCCTTTGGGAGGGCGCGGGCGCCACGCCCGCCTTCGGCAGTCGCACTTTCCGACTGGTCCGCAGCGGCGGCCTGCCCCTGGGTCAGTTCGCCAATGCGCCCGCCGGCAGCCGCCTCGCCACCGCCGGCGGCGAAGGCACCTTCCTCGTCGGCTACGATGCGGAGGGAGTCACGCTCTCGCTCTTCCAACCCCTGCCGCCGCCGGCACCGACCGAATACGCCGCCTGGAAGCAGCACTATGGCATCCCGCAGGCTGCGGACACCGACGACACCGACGGCGACGGCTTCTCCACGCTGGCCGAGTTCGCCTGGAACCTCGACCCCGCCCGCAGCGATCGACCCGCGGGTCTCTACGTGGCGGGTGGCCAGTTCTTCGTTCCCGTCGATCGCCGCAAGGCCGTGCGCTATCTCGTCGAACACGCCTCCCGACCCGACGGGCCTTGGACGGTACTTTTCGATTCCGCTCTCGACCCGCAGCCTCGCCCCGGCCTCGTTGAGCTTGTCCCGGTCCCGGTGCCGGGCGGACCTCGGGCCTTCCTGCGCGCGAGAGCGAGCACGCCTTGAATCCGGGCCGGCGCCCTTTCCGCAGATTTCCACATCCCACCGGCCGTTCGCCGCGGATATTGGGTCATTCCCATGACCGCGCTCCTCTTCCCGCGCGTCGCCCGCCTCTCTCTGTTCCTGGCCGTGGCGCTCGCCACTTCGCCGGTCGCCGCAGACGGCCCCGACCCCCTCCTCGACGACTACCGCCGGGCCGAATCGCTCGTGCAGCAACTCGAGCAGCACCTCAGCGAAAGTGAGCGGCACTGCCAAGCGGTCGTGCTTCCGCTCCGTGGTGGCGCTGGACCGACCGGCAAGGAGCCTCGCTTCCTCGCCAAGGCTCGCCAGGAAGCGCAGCGCCTGCGCGGGCTGCTGGCCGAGGCGCGCACCGGCTACGACAGCCGCAAGCTCGGCCTCGGTCCGGCCGCCCAGGCCTGCGCCCGAATCGGCGCCGGCGCGCTGGGCGCGGCCTTCCAGCTTTCGCTCGACCTGGCCGGCGCGCACGTCGACGCCCTGGCCGAACGTCAGCGACTCCGCGCGCTGGAGGGAACGCGTGAGCACGCCGAAAAGCAGGCCGGCATCGATGCCCGCGGCGGCGAAGCCAAGGCGCGCGCGGCCGCTTCCGCCGAACTGCGCCAGGCCTCGGTGCAGCGGGAGCAGGCGGACGTCGAAGCGCTGCGCCGTGATTACCAGGCGGTCCAGACGCGTCTGCTGGCCGAACGCCGCCGGCTCTGCGGCGAGCAGTGGAAATTGGCCGATTTCCAGACCAAGCGCGGCCGTCCTGCGCTGGCCCGCGAGGCGCTCCGCCAGGTCTATTCCGTGTTCGAACTCCGCCCGTCGGACCGCGGCGCCGAGTTCTGCCGGCAGGTCTTCGACTCGCCCCGCGCGCCCGATTCCAGCGTCGACTTCTTCCTCATTTTCCCCGGCAGTCCCGATCGCCTCATCGTCATCGCCTACTTCGCCAAGGTCACGGACAGCCCCTGGAAAATGGACGCCGCCTTCCGGGCCGAGCCGGTCGAGAGCCTGCGGCAGTTCGATGGCCTCGCGCCGCTCACGTCCACCGGCTCGCAGATGGAACAGAACGTGCGCTTCCTCGCCCAGCGCATCCTCGCGTTGAATCAGGCCCGGCGTCGTCTGGCCGAGCAGTTCGCCGCGCTCGAGAATGCCGGCCGCACGCCTACGCCGCCCGCCGAACTGGCTGATCTGGCTGCCGTGCGCACCGAACTGCTGCGACTGGTCGAGGCCCGCCGCGACTACACCGCCGCCGCCGCTCGCTTCCAACAGGCGCGCCAGGGGGTCGAGCGGGCCGAAGCGGCCGTCGCCAACGCCGAACGCGACGAGCGCGCGGCCCGCGAGGCAGTCCGGCTGCACCCGCGCACGCTGCGCCCGACCGCGGTCGGCGACCAGACGGGCGACGTCGCCAGCCGGCTGCTGGCCGAAGCGAATCGCCAGCTCCGGGCCGCAGACGAACTGGCCCGCACGCTCGATCCGCAAAGCGAACAGTTCAAAGCCATGCAGGCGCAAACCCTGCCCCGCTTGCGCGAGCGGGTGGGTGCCGTGCAGCAGGCCATCGACACCGCAGTGAGCGCGCAGGCTCGGCAGCTGGCCGAGGCACGGAAGCAGCGCGACCAGGCCCGGGCCGATCTGACCGCGGTACCTGACCCCGGTCCGGCCGAACGCTGGCGCACCGAGTGGTCCGCGCTCGCAGCGCGCTACGAGCGACTCGCCGGACAGGCCCGCGCGGCCGGTCTGACGCTGGCGCCCTTCCCGCCAGAGCCGGAGGGGGAAGCCGTCCGCAGGCTTGCCGCCAGCCTGACCGAACTGGCCACCCGGCTGGCCGCCCAACGCACCGAGCGCGAACTCGGCCTCGGGGTCACGCTTGGGGAGTTGCGTCAGGCCGATCACGATGTGCGGCTGCTGGCCGCCAGCGTGGCCAGCCTGCGCGCGAGCGGCGCGGTTCTGGCGGAAAAGACGCTGAGCGAACTGGGGGCGAAAGCCACCGATCCAGTCCTCGCCGAGCTGGGCCGCTTGAAGGAAGCAGCGGAAGAAACGAAGAAGTTCTTCGAGAGCTACGACGGACAGCTCGAGCAAGCCGGGAAATTCCTGGAGAAGATGGGCGTCAAAGCCAAGGCCCGCGGCTGGATCACCCGCACGCGCGGTTACGTCGGCACCATCCAAAAGACCTTCGGCAAGACGTCCGAATTGGTCGAGTCCGGCCTCAAACTGCAGGAGATCTATGACCAACTCGGCGACGACCGCACCGTGCTGCAGGGCATCGCCGGTATCATCGATCTGACCAAAGGCACCGCCAAGACCGTGCCCGTGGCGGGCGGCCTGCTGGCTGATGCCCTCGGCTACTACGCCGACATCGCCCGGGCCGCCGGCGAGGCCGCGGTTCGAATCCAGTCCTCGTTGATCGAGCAGGACCTCGCCGTGTCCTTCAGCCAGCCCCCGCCCGAACGCCGGCTCTACGTCGAGGACGACCTCGCCGCCCTGCGCGTCGGCAATGCGCCCGCCCGGGCTCGGGTTCTGCGCATGCTCCAGGTGCGCCGCCTCCTCGCCCTGCTGGGCAGCGAGGAGGACGCCATCGCCACGGAAATGCGCCGCTGAGCCCACGCGCAGGCGCGGGCGACCCCGAGCAAACCATCGCCGCCAGACCGGCGGCCGGAGGTGGCTACGTCCGGGAACCGTCCGCCAGCGACTCCAGCAGTTCGTCGAGATTGCGCAGCACCAGGGTGAAGCCCTCCTTGAAGCCCATGGCCACAAACTTCTCGAGCTCCGCCAGACTGCCCATTTTTTTGGCGATGCGCACGGTCGTTCTCCCCGCCGCGACCTCGAACGTGTTCGTGGTGAGCGACGACACGAACCCGGTCTGGACCGGCTCCCCATGCTCGTCGCAGAAGGAGTTCCGCGAGGAGAAAAAGGTCTTCGGGCGGATCTCCAGAAACTCAACCAGGCTGAAGCGGGTCGGCACCGTCTGCTCCGGCGGGAGCATGGCGTAGATCCAGCGCCCGCCTTCCCGGAAGTCCATTTCCCTGGTTTCCGCGCGCCAAGGCTTGGGGCCCATCCAGCGGTCCAGGAGTTCCGCCTTGGTGAACGCGTCCCAAACGAGATCGAGGCCGGCGGCAAACTCCCGCGTCATGTGGATCGTGGCCGTTTCCCGGTCCACGGTGAATTCAAACAGTAGGTTCATTTCGATGTTTGCTGGAGGGTGTGGAGAACTTCGTCGAGCTGCTGGAACCGCTGCTCCATCTGCGTGCGGAACTGGGCCAGCCATCGATCGACTTCCTGCATCCGGTCGATCTTCAGCGCGTAGTAAATCTCCCGCCCCTGCGGCCGGGGCAGCAGCAGGTCGCATTCGGACAGGATGCGCAGGTGCTTGGAAATGGCCTGCCGCGTGACGTCGAAATGCTCCGCGATGGCATTGGGCGTCATCGCCTGCACCGCGATCAGCACGAGGATCGCGCGCCGGGTGGGATCCGCGATTGCCTGGAAGATGTCGCGCCGCATAGTTAGTGGAAACCGACCGGTTGCAGATCTAAGCGCAACCATTCGATTGCGCAAGGAGTTCTGCGAACATCGACGCGCCGGATCTCTGTCCGCTCGGTTCCGCCCCAGAGCCCCGGGTTGCCGAGGCACGAGGCTACCCGGGGTCCCAACGCGTTACCGCCCCTACCGCGAAGCGGTTCCGCCCCAGAGCCCCGGGTTGCCGAGGCACGAGGCTACCCGAGGTGGGCCGGACCCATTAATCCCAGACAAAGCGTTCGTCCCACGCCAACCCGTGCCGGCGCAGCATGGACCTGAATTCGTCCTGGAACCCTACCTTTTCATGGTGCCGGGGTTGATCCGCGATGTACGCAGCCACGCGTTCCAAGTTGGAGGGGCTGACCGAAAAGACCCCGTAGCCCGCCCCTCACCTCAGCCATCCCGCCTCACTGCGTGACCTGCAGGATGACCGCGAACGGCGGATTCTGCTCGCTCCAGACCGATTCGACCGCGGTCGCATACTTCGCATTCCACAGATAGTCGTCGGTCTTCGGCGCCAGCAGCGGCTGCGCCAGATCGGGCACGCCGTCGGCATCGAGGCGATAGATCGCCCGGTCGGCAATGAGCGCCTCGCGGCCGCTCGGCAGCTTCGCCGGCCGCCCCACCGGCGCTTCCTTCTGCAGCCAATCGACCAGCGCGGCCGCCCCGCCCTGACGCACGACAGGCTGCATCGCCGTCAGGAGGGTGTCGCCGGTCAGGTCGAGGGTCGGAAGGTCGACGCGCACCGGCGTCGGCAGCTGACGCGACGGCTCGCGTGTGTGCACGGAGAAGACCTTGCCGCGGCGGATCTGCACCCGCGCCCAGAGCTTGTCGCGATGATACGTGTGGGTGTGCACGCCGTTCACGGAGACGGTGGCCCGATTGTCCCCCAAAAGCGCCGTGACGTCCTTCGCCGCCATACCCGGCTGAATGCGGGCGAGGTTCTCCGGCGTGACCGGATTGCGCGGGCACCCCGTCAAACCCAGGAGTCCGCCGGCACAGACGCTGGCGGTGAGGAGCAGGCGAAACATCGAAGACATGGTAAGGCGAAGGCTGCTGATCTGAAACTCCCTGGAATCCCCGAGACTCGGCTCGGACCCACTCAGACGGCAGGAAGCCGCTTCTGGAGTCGCGGTTTTCTTAGCACGACCGGCGGTCTGCCCCCAAGCGACTTCCCGGGTTTCGGCCGAATTTCGCGCCAGCCAGAGTTTCCGGACTCGTGAATTCTGCTCGTTTGGCGGGCAGACACCGCTGATGGATCCGACGGCTCGTTCCGCCGGTGAAGCTGCCGGCGGTTTGAGCCTGCACCGGCCTGTAGCTCGGGGATGGCGGCCGGCTCCAGCGCTGGGCGGCGACTCCCGCTCCAACGCTGGTTTCCGGCTGAGCCTCTTGTGCCTTCTGCGTATGCTGTGGTCCAAACCCGCCCACCCCGCCGTCTGGGCCGCCCGCGGGATGGGCAACTCTCACGGACTCTGCACCACGCGGTAGAAGCGCTGGCTCGGCGGCGGCAGGGTGGCGTCGAGGTACTCGATGCGACCGACGGAATCGGCCGTCAGCGGGCCAGACATATCCTGCCAGCTGCTCTGCAGGTCGTCCGACGACTGGATCTTGTAACCGAAGCCCGGGATGCCCTGGGCCTTGATGCGCGTGCCGCCGGCCTCCTGCGTGACGGAGACGATGTCCAGCGAGCCCGTGTTGGCGGGGGCGACCGTGACATTGACCAAGCCCGGCGCCACGCCGCCGCGGCCGTCCTCCAGCGTGTAGGTGAACGTATCGGCCAGCGGGAACAGATTGTTCGGCAGCGCGGGCGGGGTGTAGGTCACGATGCCACCGGCGAGCGCCACGGTGCCGCCTTGCGCGCTGGTCGGGCTGACCGACGTGATGCTGAGCGGATCGCCGTCCGGATCGCGGTCATTGGCGAGCAGCTTCGCCACCAGCACCTGCGCCGGTCGGCCCTGACGCGCGCCGAGCGTATCGGTGCCGGCCACCGGCGGCTGGTTGTTGTTCGGCGTGGGCGTCGGAGTCGGCGTGGGAGTGGGGGTTGGCGTCGGGGTGGGCGTCGGCGTCGCAGTCGGTGTCGGGGTCGGCGTGGGCGTCGGCGCCGCAGCCCGGGTCACGGTGATGGTGTACGTGAGTACCGGCAGCTGGCCGTCGCTGGTCACCTGCACGTCGATCAGGTTATCCCCCACATTCAGCGGGAGCGGATCGCTGGCATTCCCCGAGGCCACGACCGCATAGGCCCCGCCATTGACCCGGACGCGGATGGTGCCGTTGGTATCGACAGCCGTCGGCGTCACGGTGACGCTGGAGACCGCGCCACCCACCGCATCGGTGTAGGCAAAGGTGCCGGTGGCGAAGGTCGGCACGAGCGTGCCGTCGCTGATCGTCAGGTCGGAGAGATTGGCGGAGCGCGGGAATTCGTCCGCGCCCATTTCCACACTGACCAGACCGCGGGCATCGCCATCGATGTCCACGGCCACGCCCGGGATCGGCACGCCCGCATTCGCGACCGCCGCCGAGGGGGAGGCCAGGTGCAGGTCGGTCGAGCTGACGAACGGCACTGCGGTGGAGAACGCCAGCGAGGCGTTGTCGTTCGTCGCGCCGGGCGACAGCGTACCGGAGTACGCCTGGAGCGCCGTCAGCGTGGTGAAGAAGTTCGTGCCGGAGGCCGTGCCGGCCTGCCCCACGCCCTGCCGCGCGGCGTCGGTGCCGAAGTAGTAGGCGTTGTTGTTCAGCGTCAGGTTCATGGCCGACGTGCCGCCCGAAGGGAGATACACCGCGACCGCCGCGATCGAAGTCGTCCCGCCGGTGATGTTGTTGGCGAAGATATTGTCCCGGACATCGCACCCGGTTAACGTGGTGGCGATGATGGCAAAGGCGGCGGAGAGATGGCTGCTGGTCGCCGTGCCCGTCTTCAGGCCATAGAGGTTGACCGAATTGTGGTAGATCTGATGGCCCGTGCCCGCGCCCACGCGGATGCCGAAGACTCCGAAGGTGGTGGAGAACGCCGCCCCGCCGGTCATGTCGTTGTTCACATTGCTGATGAAATTGTTTCTGACGACGTTGTTGTTGCCGCCGCTGACATCGATCCCGTAGGCCCCGAAGGTGCCGGTGTTCGTGGAGATGACGCCCTGCACGTTGTTGCCCTGGATCGTCACGTTGCTCGTCGCCCCGGACAAGACGATGCCGCGCACCTGGGTGGAACCGCTGGAGGTGATGTTGGAGACGCTGTTGCCGGAGATGCTGTTGTTCGTGCTGGCCACAGCGCTCGTGACGTTGAGGCCGATCGGAGAAAACGATCCCGTCCCGCTGTAGCCCAGCCCCGCGATGGTGTTGCCGGAGGCCGTGGCGTTGATCGTGCCCGTCGCCAGCCAGATCCCGACATCGGTTTCATCGTTGGTCCGATCGAGGTTGCCGACCGTATTGCCCGTGACGGTGGCGCCGTTCACTCCCTGCATATACAAACCCACGTTCCGGATCGCGTTCGCCCCCGTAGAGTTCAGAGTGTTCTGCGAGTAGGTCAGATTCGAGCCGTTCGGCGGGGTCGTGCCGCCGGTCGCGAAGACGCCGACGAAGGCCTTCTGCACGTCGTTGTTCTGAATGGTGATGTTGGAGAAGAACCCGGCGCTGCCCAGCGTGGTGGCGTCCGAGATGACCACGGCGGAGCTGGTGTTGACACCGTTGCGGACCACGCAGTTTTTCAGCACGCAGTCGGTGATCGGCGTGGTGCCGACCGAGCCGAACAGCACCACGGTGGGAGTGGAGGTGGCCGTGTTTTCGATCGTCAGGCTGCGGTCCGTGCCGCCGCTGTTGGAGCCGTCGATGGTCACGAACGAAGCTCCGTTGACCCGGATGAGCGCCCCGGCGGCGGCGCTGCCCGTGATGGCCGTGGTGACGCCGGGCGCCGGCTTGAGCGTGAGCGTGTTCGTGGCGCTCAGCCCGCTATTCGCGGCGATGGCCAACGGGAAGGTTTCCCCGACCGAATAGGACGCGTCGAGCAGCGTGAACACGACCGGGCCCACCAGAATCTTGTTGTTCAGGTCGGCGACCGCTGCGGTCAGCGTCGGATAGTTCCCCCCGCTGCCGACCGTGAACGTCCCGGCGAGCGTGTCTCTGATCTGATAGCTGTTGGGCGGCGTCGGAGGCGTGGAGGCACCGGGCGGATTCGCGGTGAAGCCCGAGGCGCCGGGAGCCGGATTGGTGATCACGTTCGGCGTGCTCGCGCCGTCCTGCGCGGCTACGAAGTACTCGATGATATCGCCCACCCCTGCGCTGCCCCCCGTGACCTGCGCATAGTCGATCGTGAACGTGTAGGACCCCGCGCCGTTGGAGACTGCCGGAGACGAGGCATACGTGGGGCTGGGGCTCTTCCGGTAGTAGATGACCGGCAGACCCGCGCCACTGGTCGGCACCCCATTGGACGCGTCGATGATGGTCGCGCCCAGCAGCCGGTTCGCGGTGCTGGTGGTATCGAGCAGCGGCGTGAAGGTGATGACCGGCGGGCTGACATCGAGGCCCGTGTAGTTGCCCGCGTCGGCGCCGATATCGACTGGCGTCAGACCGCTGCGGGTCTGACCGTCGAAATCGTCGGTCACGCCGACGTCCACGCCGTTGGCTTCGGCGATGGTGGCCACGGCCGGGTTCAGGTGCAGATCGGGCGTGGCGTTGGTGGGATCGAGGAACTGCGGATTGCCGTTGAAGCTGAGCCCGTCCTGCCCCACGGCCGTCCTCCAGGCCGACAGATCGGCCACATCCAGCGAGTTGAAGAAGCCGAAGACCGCGCCCGTGCCGTTGGCGAAATAGAGGTTGTTGTTGATGGTCAATCCGGGCGGGTTGACGACCGTGCCCCCCACCCTCACGAGGTAGTTCTTGCCCGTGGCGCCGGCATTGCTCCGGGCATTGAAGAAGATGTTGTTGCGAAAACTCCGGTTGACGGTGGTGACCGAACTGCTGAACGCATAGGACGGGCCGACTCCCGCCGTCGGGCTGCCGCCGACGTAAACGCTGTTGTGGAAGAAGTTGTTGGTGCCGCTCGCTTCGAGAATGCCGTTGACGCCTCCCGTAGTGGAGCCGGTGCCGATCGCATTCGTCTGCCCGGCCCCGATCGCGATCATGTTGTTGCGGTAGGTGGTGGTGCCGCCGGCCACGCGAATGCCGTTGATTTCTGCGGCGGTGCTCGTGCTCGCCGTGGTCAGTCCGTAGATCAGGTTGCGCGTCACCACATTGGCCGTCGCCCCGTTGAACTGAATCCCGGTGACGACGGTCGCGACCGTGGCGTTCGTGTTGGTCAGGCCGTAGATGGTGTTCTGGGAAACCGTGTGGTTCGGCGTGGCCGAATTGCAGGTGATCCCGAGGACGGAGGCGCCGGTCGTCGTGCCGGTGCCGTTGTTGTTCGTGAGGTTGCGGACGGTATTGGAAACCAGGTTGCCGATCGCGCTGATGTTGCTGATGCCGGTGACCTGCGAAGCCGTCCCGGTCGAAGTCAGCTGCAGCGAATTCGCCACGGTTCCGCCCACCAGATTGTTGGCGGCGTTGAAAACCTTCGTGGTGCCGGTATTCGCCCGCAGGCCGACCAGCGACATGGTGCCGGAGGCTCCCAGATTGGTGATGGAGATCCCCCCGACGTTGTTCCCGTTCGCCGTCCAATCGTCGCCACTGAAGTTGAGGATCCCGTGGAAATCCGACGCCGCCGTGATGTTCGTGGAGAACGTCAAGGAGCCCGTGGCCGTCTGGCTGCCGATGGTGTTGTTGTTGGTGTTGGCCACGCCGCTGCCCACGAGGATGGCCGAGAAGGGGCTGGCGGTCGTCGACCCACTCGAAGTCACGCCGGTCAGGCTGACCGACGCGATGGTGTTGTTGCTGATGTTGGAAACGGTTCCGCCGGCAATGCCGTTGAGCACGATGCCCTGAAACTTGCCGGTCGAACCGGTGAGCGTGTAGACGCCGGTCTGGGAGTTCGAAGCGTAGCCGATGATATTGCCCGTCACGGTCATGCCTTGCACCCCGCTGGTCGCCGTGGCGCTGTTGAGGTCGATGGCCCGGTGCGTCGCTCCAGTCGTCCAGGTGCGGGTGGCCGTCTGATAGAAGCGATTGTTGGTGATCGAGCACGTATTGCCGCCGCCGTTGACCGCGATGCCGGAGCTCGTCACGGCCGCCCCGAAGTAGTCGAAGATGTTGTTGTTATCGATGCTCAGTCCGCTGTTGCCGACGGCCGTCGTGCCGGTGGAGCCGTTGATCAGGATCGCCTTCGTCGGGAGGTTCGCTCCGGCCGGGCCGATGTTGTTGTTGGAGATCGTGTTGTTGTCGTTGCCGTTGCCGGTCACCGAGTCGATGCTGAAGAACACGGTGCCCCCGTTCGTGGCGACGGAAGAACTGGACGAGCCCTGCAGGTTGCAGCGCGTGATCGTGTTGCCCGTGGCGCCGCCGATGAAGCGGAGGGTGGACGTCCCGCTGGTGGCCGACGCCGTGGTGTTCGCGATGGTCAGGCTGTTCCCGCCCGTGTTCAGACCGTCGATCGTCACATTGTCGGCCCCGTTGAAGTCGATCAGCGGGCTGCCCGCCGTGGTCGCGCCGGTGATGGTGCGCGCCGCCCCGCCAGTCGGCGAGATGGCGATGCTCGTGTAGGAAGCGCTCCCCGCCCCGCTGGCATTCAGGGTGGCCGTGGCCGTTCCTTCATTCGTGTCCCCGGAGATTCCCATCGTGATGGCGCCGGTGTGCGTACCCGCATTGACCGCCGCAAAGGCCGCCTGGAGCGTCGTGTAGCTCGCGGCGGGCGTGCCGCCGGTGGAGGCCACGTCGACTTGGGCGAAGGCGGAACCCGCCAGGAGCAGGAATCCAGCGAGGGGGAGGCAGATCTTCTTCATGCAGCGAACTCGGGGGGGAATGGAGAAACGAAAGGTCTGAGGGAGATACGGGCGAACTGGCGTGGCCAGCACAACGTGCGGGTGGGTCCGCCCGGAAGGCCGCCATCCGCAGCGGAGTCCGGGTTCCCACGACTTGCCTTCGCTCGTCGCTCGGTTCGCTCGAGGAGCCATCCGGCGCCCTGCATCAAGCCAGGCCTCTGAAGACTCAACCACGCAAACCGATCGACGATCACATCAGACGGCCGGCCGGAAGCAAGGAGCGAATGGCGGCGGCGGCGAGATTTGCGCGGCCGGCGCGGGAAAGGGCCCGTGCGGCAACGGGCGACCCGCAGCTGCCGGCGCGCGCGCCCGTGCCGCGCCGTGTCGGCGAACGACCCGCTTCCCGGTAGGGCGCATGGCGGGCGAATTCCAGGTAGGCCTCGTTCCTCGGCCAACCCTGGGCTCGAAGCCACGAGGCCTTCGGCGTGGTCTCGGACGGCACCTCGGTCGGTTGGGCCGCGTTCCCGCGTTCCGAGTGTCGGAGAACGGCGCACGACGCCTCCTTCGGTGCGGCCGCGTTCCCCGGGTCGGCGCACGTCGCACGACGACGCCTCCGTCGGTGAGGCCGAGTTCCGAGTGTCGGAGAACGGCGCACGACGACGCCTCCGCCGGTGCGGCTCGTCTCACGCCCGACCCACCCTTCGCCCGCCCGGCCGGCGCGGGCCGCGGAAGTCACTGCACGGTCACGCGATAGAAGCTCGCGGCGGCGCTCGCCGCCGAGTCGGTCAGGGTCAGCGCGACGCCGGTGGTGGTGCCGGTGCCGCTCTGGGGCGCGCCGACGTTGGTGAAGGTGGCGTTGCCCAGGCCGGTGGAGCGCTGCAGTTGGTAGGTGTGGCCCGCGTAGCCGTCGATCGTCACGCTCAGGCTGTTCCCGGCTTTCACCGTGGACTTGATCCTCACCAGGCTGGCCGTCAGCACCACGCCGCCGGGGCCGTTGGTGAAATTGTTGGGCAACGTCGAGCCGGGGGCGGCGGTGAGGAGATCGAGGACGCCATGATTGACGAAACTGGCCGCCCCGCCGGCATTCAGGACCGCCCCGCCGGTGAGGCGGAGGGTGCCGTAGTTGGTGACCGGGCCGGTGAGCGTGAGGGTGCCGCTCGTGCGCACGACCAGGCCGCCGGCCTGGACGGTCAGTCCGCCACCGAGCGTGCCAAGGCCCTGCAGGATGCCGCCGACATTGAGCTGGCCGAGCAGGCTGCCGTTGTTGGTCAGCGTGCGACCCGCGGCGAGGGTGAAACCGCCACTGCCGAAGGCCGTCAGATCCAGCACGGCCCCGCTGTTGACGGTGATCCCGCCGGTGGTGCCGAGCGTGCCGGCGGCCCCGACGACCAGCGTGCCGGCGCCGACGAGCGTGGCGCCGCTGTAGGTGTTCGCCGCGGTCAGGGCCAGCGTGCCGGGGCCGACTTTGGTCAGCCCGCTGGCCGCCGCCCCGCCGCCCGGGAGTCGGCCGTCCTCGAGCACCGCAGAGATGGTGAGATCGGCCGCGGCGCTGGCGGTGGCATCCGCCACCGCGAAGGTCGTCGCCCCGCCGTTCGCGTTGTTGCCGAGCTGGATCGTGTGGAATGCATTCAGGCTGGCGGTGGCGCTGATGAGCGAAGCCGCGGAGCCGCCCGCGGTGACCGTGCCCTTCAGCTGGAAGGCCGGGAATTGCGCCGTGAAGCCGCCGTTGGCGCGCAGTTCGCCGCCGTTGAGCGTGAGGTTGGCCAGCGTGTTGAAGTTCGCGCTGCCGTTCTCGACCCGCCCGCCGGCAGCCACGACCAAGGCGGTGGCCGGGACCGCGGTGTGGCCGCCGAAGGCATCCTGACGCTCGAAGGACAAAACGCCGCCGCTGCCCACCTGGATGACGCTGCCCGCCAGGCTGCCGCCGTTGAAAACCGAGCCCGCCCCGAAAATGCTCAGCGTGCCGCCGCTGACCGTGAGCGGACCCGTGAAGACATTCGCGGCGGCGAGGTGCAACGTGCCCGGCCCGGTCTTCGTCAGCCCGCTGGGCGTCGCATTCCCGGACGGATCGCGCCCGTCCTGCAGGACCGCCGAGATGACGAGGTCGGCCGCCGGACTGGCGGTCGCATCGGCCACGGCGAACGTGGTCACGCCCCCGGCGGTGTTGTCGCCCAGCTGGATCCCATTGAGCGCGTTGAAGGCAGTGGTCGCCGTGATGAACGAGGGCGCGGCCCCGCCTGCGGTCACCGTGCCCTTGAGCTGGAAGGCGGGAAACTGCGCGCTGCCCCCGCCGTTGGCGCGTAGTTCGGCGCCGTTCAGGGTGAGCTGAGGCAGGGTGTTGAAATTCGGGCCGCCGTTTTCCACCCGCCCGCCGCTCGCCACAATGATCGCGGTCGCCGGGGCCGCGGTGTGGCCGCCGAAGACATCCTGCCGATCGAGCGAAAGCACCGCGCCGCCCGCTACCTGGATCGTGCTCCCGGCGGCGGTGCCCTGGCCGAAGACCGAGCCGGCGCCCGCGAGGCTGAGCCTGCCGCCTTCCACGTTCAGCGGACCGGTGAAGACATTCGGCGCGGTCAGCTGCAGCGTGCCGGCGCCGGTCTTGGTCAATCCGCTCGGCACGCGGGCCGTCGCGCCCGGCTCGTAGCCGTCCTCCAGCGCCGCGGAGATGACGAGATCGGGCGCCGGGCTGCCGGTGACGTCAGGCACGTCGAAGGTCGTGAGCCCCTGCGCCGCGTTGTTCCCGAGCTGGATGTTGGTGAAGCCGTTGTAGAGCGCCTGGGCGCTGATGCTGGCCGCGGCCGACCCGCCCACGGTGACCGTGCCCTTGAGCTGGAAGGCGGGGAATTGCGCGCTTTCCCCGCCATTCGCGCGGAGTTCGCCGCGGAGCTGGAGGCCATTCAGCGTGGTGAAACAGGCGCCGCCGTTCTCGATCCTTCCACCCGCTTCCACGGTGACGAGGGTGGCGGGAACCGCGGCGTGCGGGCCGAAGGCGTGGCTGCGCTCGAACGAAAGCACCGCCCCGCCCGCCACCCGGACGGTGCTGCCCGCCGTGGTGCCGCCGGCGTAGAGCGAGCCATTGCCGGCCAGGCTGAGCTTGCCGGCGCTGATGGTGGTCGGTCCGCCATACGTGGCCGAATCCAGCAGCGTGAGCGTGAAAGGCCCGGTCTTTTCCACCTCGCCCGCCCAGCCGTCGACGGAGGTTTGGATCGAGCGGTCGCCGGTGTTGGTCGCGAACCGGGTCAGCCCGCCGTGGAGAAAGTAGCTGATCCCCGCCGCGGTGCCGTCGCCGGCCGGCGGGCGATTGGAGACCCGGGCCCCGAGCCCCGGCTGGAGCGAGCCGCCGGAGGGGTCGGCCTGGTCGATGAAATGCACCGTGCCCGCCCGCACGAAGACCGCGCCGCCGAGCGCCGCGCCCCCGCCGCCGCGTCCGCCCTCGGAGGTGCCGCTGACGAGGCTGGGAGGCTGGGCGAAACCGCCGTAGGGACCCGCCGTGCCCACCCCAAAGACGCCGCTGGAATAGCCCGTGGAGCTGAAACTCGCCGCGCCCCCGCCGAACCCGCCGTTGCCGCCGCGGACCCGTCCCCCGCCCCCGCCGCCGCCGAACCCGCCGTTTCCGCCGGTGGTCGCGCTGCCGCCGCCGCCGCCGAAGTCGCCCCCGTTTCCACCCGCGACCACGCCGCCGCCGCCGCCCCCGAATTTCCCCCCGTTTCCGCCCCGCCCCCCGAAGGCGCCGCTGCCGCCGCCGCCCCCGTTGGTGAGTCCGTCGCCGCCATCGGCGCCCCCGCTGCCCCCACTGTTTCCTCCGCCGCCCACGCCGCCCAAAGAGACGCCCGAGCTCCCATGGGCTCCGGGCCCGAGGGCCCCGCCGCCACCGCCGACGAACGCGCCGACCCCGCCCGCGCCGACCAGTCCTCCGCCCCCGCCGCCGCCGACACTGCTGCTCTCGAGGGCATTCCCCGACCCGCCCGCGCCCCGGAAGCCGCCGCCTCCGCCCTGATAGCCTCCGGCGTTGCCGCCCAGGCCTCCGCCGCCACCGGGGGCATAGGTGCCGGCGCCCAGGCCGGAAAGGCCGCCGTTGCCGCCCGCGGCGGAGTTGTTCAGGAAGGACGTGTTGGTCAACACCACCGTTCCGTCATTGACGAAGAGCGCGCCCCCCAGGCCGGCTCCACCGCCCCCGCCCGGCCCGCCATCGGCACTGTTGCCGCCCTTGGCCCGCCCATTGGCCAGCACGAGCCCCTGGAGCGCCACCGTGGCGCCCGGCGCATCCACGAAAAAGATCCGTACGAGGTTGTTCCCCGAGATGGTCGCAAAGAGCCCGGAGGCACTCGCCGCGATGGTCACGCTAGCCGTGAGGGGCGGCAGATCCTGCGCCAGCACCGGCAGCGCCCCCAGCGTGATGGTGGAACCGGGATTGGCATTGGCCTGCACGATGCACCAGCGCAGATCGCCCGCCGTGCCGCCTCCCTCCCCGACCAGGAACTCGCCGTTGTCCGTGGCGCGATCGACTGTGTAGTTCCCGGCCCCCAGCGGAGCCGTGGCGAGGCAAAGCCAGAGCAGCAGCGCGAGGCCGGAGACGATGCGGGAGCGGTCGAAGGATAGGCGGCCCGGAGGAGTCATAAGAAGAGGAACCCAAAGACGTCTCACTCCGGCGACCCGCGCCCGCCACACTACGGTGACGAGCGCCGGGAAATTCGTGACGAACGCCGGTGGAGCGTAGCCCGCAATCTCCGAGTGCGGCCGTCTGGCGGCGCAGAAGACGGGAGCGTAGTCCGCAATCTCCGAGTGCGGCTCGTCTGCGGCGGAGGGCACGGGAGAGTGGATACGAGCGGCCGCAAGCCTAGGATCAGACCGCGGCGGAAATTTCAAATTCAGCGAAAATTCGCTTTCCCGACGCGCCCATCTCCGGCATGGGGAGGAATGGCGCAGGGCGTGGTTCCAGGGCATTTCCACCCGCAATACCGTGAGCTGCAGACGGAGCTCCTGGCGCGGCCGTTTCCGGTCATCACGGGCGAGGTCATGGTGGCGCACCGGGCCATCCTGTTCACGCCCGGGGAGGCGGCGGAGCATCGCGCGGCGGTCCACGCCCTGGCGGACGGTGCGGGGGTGACGACGCTGCAGGAGGAAAAGGGCTTCCAGCGGCTGCGACTCGGCGAGGCCGAGATCCGGATCGAGCTGCATACGGAATTCACCACCTTCACCGTCCTGGCGCCGCAGGCGGGCGCGCCGTTCGAGCGCTCGGCCATCGACCAGCTGCCGCCCGCCTGGCTCGACCGACTGCCGGGGCGGATGCTGGCTGCGGTCGAGATCGCCAGCGAACTGGTGCCCCCCGAGCAGGCCGGCTCGGAGGCCACGATGGCGCGGGTCATCGAGTGCTTCCGCCAGGAGCGCGTCGTGGGCAGCTGGGTGAGCGAGCGGGTGGCGTCGGTCTGGAGCCACTTCCGGCTCGACGACCGCGGGGCGACCCGCTTCCTGGTGCAGATTCACCGGCAGACCTCGGGACGCTACGGGCGGCTGCTCCAGCGCCTGTTGGAGATCGAAAACTACCGCCTCGCCGCGCTGCTCAGCCTGCCGCTGGCCCGCGAGTTGTTGCCGCAGCTCGAAGCGCTCGAGGCCCAGCACGTGGCGCTCGTCGAGCGGATCGGTCTGATGGACGACGGCGACGAACGCGCCCTGCTCGTCGACCTGACCAATCTGTCCCTCGCGACCGAGCGCCTCCAGGCCCGCTGCGGCACACGCTTCAGCCTGACCGGCGCCTATGCCCGCATTCACACCGCCCGGGTGAACGAACTGCGCGAAGAGCCCCTGCCCGGCTTTCAGACCATGAGCGAATTCCTGGATCGGCGCCTGGTCCAGGCCTGGCACACCTGCGCCCGGGCCGAAGCCGGCCTGGCGGCCCTGGCCACGCGCCTGCAGTCGACCACCGGCCTGCTCCGCACCCGCGTGGATGTGAATCTGCAGAGCCAGAACCACCAGTTGCTCGCCAGCGTTGATCAACGCGCCGCCACCCAGCTGAAGCTGCAATACAAGGTCGAAGGCCTGTCCGTGGTCGTGCTGACCTACTACCTCGCCGGCCTGCTGAAACTCGCCCTCGAAGGCGCCAAATCCGGCGGTCTCCACTTCGACTCCTCCCTCGTCGCCGCCCTGCTCGTCCCCGTCCTGGCCCTCGGCGTCTGGCGGGCCGTGCGGCACGAGTAGCACCCGCGCACACGATCAAGGCGGCTTGGCCTCGAAAGGTCGGCACCCACGGCTCGGCATTTCGGCCCCAAAGTCGCGGCCGAAACGAACAGATGTGTTCGCGAAGGTGCCGATCGCCTCCGCCCCCGCCACGGACCGGCTGTCACCGAAAACTCTTGCCTCCACCCGTCGCCGGCCTTCGCTCCCCAATGCGCTCGCTGCGACCTCTCCTGGTGCTCCTTTGTCTCGGCTGGATTTCTTCGGCCACCGGCCGGGAACCGCCCGCGCCGGCCCCCAAACCGACGGCGAAGCCGCGGCCCGACCTCGCCGCTCTGTCCGTGGGCGAGGGTGAGTTGGTGCAGCTCAACCTCGCGAATTTCGATGTGCGCGACGTCCTCGCCTTCTACGAGCGCCTCAGCGGTCGCCGGCTCGTGCTCGATTCCACCATCCAGGGGCAGATCAACCTCGTCACCCCGGGAAAGGTGACCAAGGCGATGGCCGTCGCGTTGATCGAAACTTCCCTCCTGCTCAACGGCTATACGCTGGTCGATCGCCCGGACGAACGCACCCTCGTGCTCGGGTTCGCGAAGAATGCGCGCGGTGCCGGCATTCCGATCTTCTTTCGACCGGAGGATCTCCCCGCCAGCGAGCGGGTCGTCAGCCTGGTCTTCAAGTTCCGGCATCGCAACCCCTTGGTGATTCAGCAGCTCTTCCAGCGATACGTGACGGCGAACCTCTACACCTCGTTCGTGGCCGATCCCGGCAGTCGCACGCTGCTGGTGACCGAGTCAGCCTCGACCCTGCGGCAGCTGGCCAAGGTGGTGGATCTCCTGGATACCCCCGAGGCGGCGCGTTTCGACGTCAAAAACCCTCCGCCGCCGAAGCGGGAGCCCGTGGCCCCGCGTGAGTCCGAGGCCAGCCGCCTGCGCGGAGACCGCTAGGCCCGACGGCAACCTGTGAGCCAGCACCGCCGTAGTCGCGCGAGACCGGCTGAGCCGGCATTACCAGAAGGCCAGAAGGCCAGAGTACCAAAAAATATTCTGGTGTTCTGGCTTTCTAGCCTTCTTGTAACCACCCCACGACGTGGCCGCGCCCTGACAGCGGCGTGAGGAAAATGCCCCGGCGCCCTCGATCGCACCGTGACCGGAAATGACTTCCGCTGCGCGCTTCGACCGGCGAGATTCCGCGGCTCATGGCGACTTCTTCCCGCTTTCGTGTTTGTGACCTTTGTGAAGCGATGTGCGGGCTGGAATTCCAGTTCGATGAGGCGGGACGCCTGGCCCGCATTCGCGGCGATGCGCAGGATCCCTTCAGCCGGGGCCACCTCTGCCCGAAAGGGAATGCCATCCTCGATCTGGAGGACGATCCCGACCGCCTGAAGCGACCGCTCCGGCGGCGCGGCTCGGCGTGGGAGGAGATCGGCTGGGACGAGGCCTTTGCGCTCGCGGGCGAGCGGCTCGGCGACCTCCAGTCCCGGCACGGGGCCGACGCGCTCGGCGTCTATCTCGGCAATCCGAACGTGCACCACTTCGGCAGCGCGGCCTACCTCCCGCCGCTCCTCCGCACGCTGCGCACGCGCAATCTCTTCTCCGCCTCCTCGGTCGACCAATGGCCGCATCAGTTCGTCTGCTGGCTCATGTACGGCCACCAGCTGCTGCTGCCGATTCCCGATGTGGACCGGACCGATTTCTTCCTCGTGCTCGGGGCCAATCCGGTCGCCTCCAATGGCAGCCTGTTCACGACCGGCGGCATCGCCCGCCGGCTCGAAGCCCTGCGCGCCCGCGGCGGCCGCCTGGTGCTGCTCGACCCGCGCCGGACGGAGACGGCCAAAGTCGCGGACGAACACGTCTTCATTCGCCCCGGCACCGACGCCTGGTTTCTGCTCGGCTTCCTCAATGAATTGCGGCGCCTCGGCCCGCCGCGTCTGGCCCGCTACGGCGATCGTCTGCGCGGCCTGGACGAAGCGCTGGCGGCCATCGCGCCGTTCGAGCTGGAGGCGATCGCCGCGCGCACGGGCGTCCCCGCCGAGGTCATCCGCCGGCTCGCCGCGCAGTTCTGGGCCGCGCCGCGCGCCTGCATCTATGGGCGCATCGGCGTTTCGACGCAGAAGTTCGGCAGCCTCTGCCAGTGGCTGATGCAGCTGATCAATCTCGTGGCCGGCCAGCTCGATGCCGAAGGCGGCGTGCTGCCCAACGAGCCGGTCATTCCGGTCACCGGCCCCGGTACCCCCGCCGGACATCACGACAAATGGCGCAGCCGCGTGCGCGGCTTGCCCGAGTTCGCGGGCGAGCTGCCGGTGGCGGCGTTGGCGGAGGAGATCGTCACGCCGGGCCCGGGGCAGATCCGGGGCCTGCTCACGGTGGCCGGCAATCCGGTCCTCTCCACCCCGGACGGCAGCGCCCTCGAACGCGCGCTCGGCTCGCTGGAGTTCATGGTCTCGGTCGACATCTACCTGAACGAAACCACCCGCCACGCCGACCTCATCCTGCCGCCCGCCTCCGCGCTGACGCAGCATCACTACGACCTCGTCTTCAGCGCCTTCGCCGTGCGTCGACTGGCCCGGTGGAATCGGCCCATTCTGCCGCTCCCGCCCGACCAGCGCGGCGATTGGGAGATCCTGCAGCGCCTGGGCCAGGCGCTCGCCACGGCGGCGGGCAAGCCCTGGCAACCGCTGCCGCCGCCCGAGTCGCTCATCCCCGCGCTCGTGGCGGCCGGCGGCTCGGGCCTCGACGCCGAGACCCTCGCCGCCGCCGAGCACGGACTCGATCTCGGCCCGCTGCGACCTTCGCTGCTCGGTCGACTCCAGACCGCCAGCGGTGGCATCGAATGCGCTCCACCGCTCCTCCTGGCCGACCTCCAGCGCCTGGCGCAGGAGCCGCCGCCCGACGGCGAGCTGCGGCTGATCGGCCGCCGCCACGTGCGCAGCAACAATTCCTGGATGCACAACGCTCCGCGGCTGGTGAAAGGCGCGCCGCGCCATCACCTCCTCATGCATCCCGCCGATCTGGCCGCGCGCGGCCTGGCCAGCGAGGAGGAGGTCGAAGTCACCTGCGCCGGCCGCCGCCTCGTCACCACCGTGCAGGCGAGCGACGACATGATGCCCGGCGTCGTCTCTCTCCCGCACGGCTTCGGCCACGCCCGCCCCGGCGTGCGCCTGCAAACCGCCACCCAGATCCCCGGCGCCAGCTACAACGACCTGTCCGACCCCGCGGCCCTCGACGTCCCTTCCGGAAATGCGGCCTTGTCCGGCTTGGCGGTGCAGGTGCGGCGGGCGGGGTGAGTCTCTGACTTCTCCGCTCTCGGCTTCTCGGCGACTCCGGCTTCTCGGCGAATCCGGCTCCAAGCCGTCGCCATCTCGCCGGCCGAAGGTCGGACCTAAGTCAGCCCAGGCCGCAGGCCTGGGAATGGATCAAGATGGATCCCCAAGCCCCAAAGGGGCGCCCTCGCACCGCCGAAACCTGCTCCTCCTTACTACGTCGGGTCAGATCCGCACGCAGTCCGCGCTGGCTTCGGGCGGCAACGGCAGGCTAACGAAGTCTGCCAACCCCATCTATGTCTCCGCCATACAGCCTCTCGTGAAAGTGACCGTTCTGCTGCTCGTGCCCCTGTTCACAGCGGGTGCTATCGGACATGGCTGGCGTTTCCTGCAGGCGCGGAAACAGGGGCGCAAGCCGGTCAGCGAAAAGCTCCTGCGTCCCCCCGGCGAATCGCTCCGCCTTCGGATCGATTCCCTGCTGGAAGCCTTCGACGACCAGCTGACCTTGCTGGTGGGGGTGTCGGTCGCGATCGCCGCGCTCTATGCCGTCTATGCTCCGGGAGAGGGCCCCTGGCTCTTTGCGGGCGCGCTGCTGGCTAGTCTCGGCTGCGCCGGGTTTTTCGGCTACCGCCTGATTTGCCTCGTCAGGGAATTGCAGAACCATCGCCTGGGGTTCGCCGGCGAGCGCGCGGTCGGACAGGCGCTCGACCAATTGCTGCTGCGTCAAGGATGCGACGTCTTTCACGATTTCCCGGCGGCCAACGATTGGAACATCGACCATGTGGTCATCACTCCGGCCGCCGTTTACGCCGTCGAAACCAAGACCCGCCGCAAGCGCCCAGGTCCCGCGGACAGCCTCGACCACCAAGTCACCTTGGACGGAGACGTTCTGCGCTTCCCGGATTGGAACGAAAGGGAGTTCATTCCTCAGGCCCAGCGCAACGCCGCCTGGCTCTCCGAATTTCTGACCAAACAGCTGGCGGAAGACGTGCCCGTCGTCCCCGTGCTGGTCCTGCCGGGATGGTTCGTAGAGCGCCGGGCCAAGAGCAGCGTCCGGGTTGTGACCACGAAGGAACTGAAAAGCACCTTCGATTTCCGCCCCAAGCCCGGTTGGGAGAACGGCGCGCCCCTCCGCCGCCGACTCGCCGCGGCCCTGGAGGAGCGCTGTCGCACGGTGGAGTTCTAGCCACGCGCCCGAGGTCGACGAGGCGCCACGCCGCACCGGCCACGAACCTCGTCCGCGACCGAGGCGATGGGACCGGCCGGTTGCCCGTCTCGAATTGCGCTCGCCAAGCCGCCGATTCCCACGTCTCCTGGCCGCCGTGCCGCGCGGAGAGGATTGGTCCCCAGCTGAAGTCGCCGCGACCGTGGCCGACTACCTCGCCATGCTGCGGCTCGAACTGGCCGGCCTGCCCTTCAACAAGGCTGCACACAATCTCGCGCTGCGCGCGCGGCTCTCCGGCCGCTCGAAGGCCTCGGTGGAGTTCAAACACCAGAACATCAGCGCCGCCCTGCAGGACCTCGGGTTCCCCTTCATCGACGGCTACAAGCCGGCCACCAACTATCAGGGCATCCTCCTCGCCGAAGTACGGGCCCAGGTCGAGGCCGACACCGTCCTTCGTGCCGCGCTCGATCGCCTGGTCGCCATCGAACCGCCTCCGCCCGCCGATTTCCACCTGACCGAGGTCGATCCGCCCCGGAGCCGCGAGTCCAAATCCGTCTACGAACGCCCCCTGCCCGGCGAAGCCCGCCCGCTCTCCGTCCGCAACTACGTGGAGCTCGAGGCGCGCAATCGCCAACTGGGCCTCGCCGGCGAACGCCTCGTGCTGGAGTTCGAGCATCAACGCCTCTGGCGCGCCGGCGCCCGTCACCTCGCCGAGCGCATCGAGCACGTTTCCCAAACCAAGGGCGACGGCCTGGGCTTCGACATCCATTCCTTCGAGACCACCGGGCGCGATCGCCTCATCGAGGTCAAGACCACCCAGTTCAACGCCTACACCCAGTTCTACGCCACCCGGAACGAAGTCGAGGTCTCCGTCCGCCTGTCGGAGCTCTACCAGCTCTACCGCGTCCACCACTTCGGCCGCACCCCCCGCTTGTTTCGCCTGCCCGGCTCCCTGCGGCAGACGTGCGAGTTGGACCCGTGGGTCTTTCGGGCGCGGGTGGCATGCGACCGCGAGACGTAACTGACCGGCGAGTTCAACCTCGAATTCCGTACGACCTGAGATCGTCGGCCGAAATGTCCGATGCCGGAACGAGCCGATAATGCGCTTCGTCGGCGATCTTGATGCTGCCGTCCTGCTCGGTGAGCTCGAAGAGAGCGATGGTACCGTCCTTCATGAACTGGGCGGAGATGGCTCGGCAGACGAGCGCAGGGAACTTGTCCGCACAACAACGCATGTCCTGGCGAGCCTGCACCCAGGACAGATTGTCGTTTCCGCCCTTCGCCTGCACTGGGATCACATATTGGCGCCCGCCTCGGTCGACTCCGACATAAACCTCGTCGATCTCGATCTGACCGAGGTCCTCCACATAGGTGCGCAGGTGGCTTTGCAGAGAGAACGTGGCAAAGCCCAAAAAGACATCCAGCAACCGATTGTAACGCACTTTCGCCAGCAACGCTTGCTCGTCGGACAACGCGTAGGCGGTGATGATTTCCGGGGTCGAGTCAGGGATCTTGATCTTCACCAAGTGCTCGTTCGGCGAGATGCGACAAACCTTGGTCAGGCGGAACGCGTACTTCGACTGCCCCTTCCCCTCGATGATCCACTCGAAACCAGGCGGCTGTGTCGCCACGATGCTCGCGGGAAGACCGGCGCGATATCTCGCAGAATAGACGACATCGCCGACATTCTTCGGCAACCTGACGTTCAAGTGGGCCGCCGCTTCCTCCAAGTCGGTGCGGTGGAACGGAACCTCGGCTTGACCTTCAACGTAGCGCTGGTGAAACACCCGCGCCTGAATCGCTGCATAGCGACTCTCCTTTTTCTCGCCCTTCGGCTTCTTGGGCTCACTTGCCATATCCCGCGCAGAGTAGCCGTTGTGCCTCTATCTCCGACTGCTTTCTTTTCCGCGCGCCGCTTTTTCTGTCGCGCCGGCCGATCGGATTTTCGATCCCCCAGTATCGAGCCGCCTCGGCCAATCCCATCGAAAGAAGCGACGGATCGCCCAGATCCAGCACGCGATCCGGGATTCGCGGACGGTGTCCCCCCGCTTCGATGACGGCTCCGGCGACCGCCCTCGCGAGGGGAGGAGGCACCGAATTGCCGATTTGTCGGGCCCCATGCCACTTCGTGGTATGAAAGCGGAACCAATCCGGAAACCCATGCAGCCTGGCCATTTCCCGCACCGTGACGCACCGGTCATGCCGATAGTGGATCGGCCTCGGGCTCGTGAACGCTCCCCGCCCCGCGTCCGATCCGGCCCGGAGAGTATTGGAGACCCCGCTGGGATTCAGCTTGTAGAGCCTTGAAATAGGCTCCACCTCGCCCGGAGAAGTCTCTCTGAACCTCTGTCGAGAAATCTCCGTGTGGAACGAGCGACCGCTCGAGGTGAGAAGCCCTTTGTCCCAGTTTCGTCGATATCCCCGATGCCAGGAAGCGTCGCTGTCGCCCCGCATCTCCTTGGCATAGGACGAGCGGACGGATGGCCATTTCGTTCGCACCCAATCGCGCGTCAGTAAGGCCTCGAAGGACTCCGCGTCAGGCAGGTCTTCCAGGGCATCCCTGCAGCTCGGCCCGATTTCGATTCCGGACAGAAGTTCCTCTCCATCCGGGCGGAGGGCCGTCGGACCTGGATAGGACGGGAGCGGTAGGCCGGCGCGCGCACCCAGGAGGAACAAACGCTCGCGATGCTGCGGCACGCCGAACGAGACCGCGTTGAGGACTTTCCACGGCAACCGAATTTCGTATCCGATCTCGCCGAAGGATTCGATCAGTTCGTCGAGAAACTTGCGCTGCGGTCCCAGCGTCAGGCCCTTCACGTTTTCGAAGACGAAATAGCGAGCGTCCAGTTCGCCGACGATGCGAACGAACTCCCTCACCAAGGCATTGCGGGGGTCATCGAGCAATCGCTGTCCGATCAAAGAGAACCCCTGGCATGGCGCGCCCCCGAAGACCACATCCACCGTTCGGTTGCCCAAATCTGAGGCCGCGCGGATGGCATCTCCGGAAAGGCCCGCGACCGAACGTGCGAGGGTCGCGCAATGCGGAAAATTGTAGGCGTGGCAGGCGGCGTGCACCGGGTCGTATTCGACCGCGGCGACCACGTCGAATCCGGCCTGCTCGAAGCCGAGGCTCAAGCCTCCCACACCTGAAAAAAGATCGACTCCGATGGGACGCGGCATGGGGAAATTTCGGTTGGGCACGAGCGCGCTTCTTCTGCTCGGCGTCAAGTCTGATCGAGGAATCTGGCGGCTCGTGCAATAGTTTTTTGTAAATCTCGCAGTTGGCACTGCCAAACCGTAAGCACACCCCATCCGCTACGACGGAGTCGCCGAACGACCTTTGCGTCGCGCGCGCGATTGGCTGCCAGCTTCGGCCCCCAGTATTCGAGTCGGCTACCTGGCTTCCTCCCCCAGCGGCAAGAGTGCGCGTGCCAAAAGCACCCGTGGACGAAAATGACCTTCTTTCGTCCTGGAAAGATCAGGTCGGGACGTCCGGGTAGTGCGGAGCCTCTTCCCGTTCGAAAGCGGTAACCTAAGCGGTGAAGTTCCCGCCTCAGCGCCATTTCGGGCCCGGTGTCTCGCTGCCCGACGCTCGCCATGATACGGCTTCTCGTCGCTGGCGGGACGCGGTCGGGCATCGCGGAGCGTCGATGCACTGCCGACCAGGGGCAACGCGGCAGTTCGCGCTGAGAGACGGGCCGACCTCACTTGCCCCCGATCGCCTCGAAGCTCTTCAGCAACGCGCCCAGATCGACGGTGGTATTGGACGCGCCCCGCAGGGCGTTGCTCATCGACTCCCCGATCGCGGCGGCCTCCACGCGGATGCCGCGGCGGCGCAGGCGGAGCGCGAGGTGGGCGAAATCGGCATCCCCCGTCACGAGCACGACCACGTCGGGGCGCATGGCTTCGGCCAGTTCCATGACTTCGAGCGCGAGGAGGACGTCGACGTTCGCCTTGTAGCGATTGTCCTCCGCGGCCATGGGCGCGCCCTCGGCGGTGACGACGAGGAATCCATGTTGGCGCAGCCAGTGGAGGAACTTCTGCTTCTTCTCGCGCTCCGTCTGCCACTCCGGCATGGCCGGCGGGAGACCGGCAAAGACTACCATCTCGAGCAGATGCCGGTCGCCAGCCAGGTGCTCGCGCAGGCGCTGCCAGTCGAGATTCCGCTGCAGCAGCCAGGCGCCGGCCAGGAGGTTCGATTCGTCCACCGCGACGAGCAATCGCGGCGCCTCCGGGCGGGCTGAGAGCGGCTTGGCGGCGGATTTCACGCCCCGCTGATAAGGCAGAATCGCCCCGACGAAACTCGAAGTTGTCGGGGACGCGGCACCCCGCGGCCGCCGGCGTGGGTGCAGACGAAGGACGATCGAAGACCTGCCCCTTCCCCCGCTCTTCCCTCGACGCATTGCCTCCGACAGCTAAGCCCGGGAACGTCCGCTCGATGGACGCAGCCCCGTCGGTGGTGGAGTTCCACCTTTCGCTCGACGCTCTGCCTCCGACAGCTGGGCCCGAGAACCGCCGGGCGATGGACGCAGCCCCGTCGGTGGGGTGGAGTTCCACCTCCGACGGCGGACAGGGAAAGGTGACTCGTTCAGGACCAGGTCAGGTCCAGGCATGGCCGAAGAGCCGGTCGAGCTCGCACAGTGGCTTCCACTTCGATTGGCCGTCGGTGGAGGTGGAACTCCACCCCACCGACGAATCTCGACCTCCCCCCGACCAAGAATCCCGCTCACTGTCTTATCGGCCGACGGCCTCGGCCTCGGCGGCGTGGGAGACCGTCTCGGCCAAGAACGCCATCCCGCCGGCCGAAGGTCGGACCTAAGCCAGCCCAGGCCGCAGGCCTGGGATTCGACCAGGACGAATCCCAAGCCCCAACGGGGCGCCCCCTTCGTACCGCCGGCTTCCAACGCGTCGCACCCCGCCGGCCGAAGGTCGGACCTACGCCAGCCCAGGCCGCAGGCCTGGGAATCGACCAGGACGAATCCCAAGCCCCAACGGGGCGCCCCCTCGTACCGCCGACTTCAAACATAGTCCTAGCCATTTCAAAACTGCCTCAGGCTCGTACAAATTCGACTCCGGCGAGTTCCGCCCGGCCTCCGCCGGCCGCAAATCCGCCTCCGGGCGGTTCCAAATGCGCCTCCGGCGAGTTTCAGACGGCCTCCGGCGACTTTCGGCAGGCCCTCCGGACGGTTTAGGACGACCTCCGGCGGGTTGAAGCGGGCCTCCGGGAAGTTCAAAACCGGTCCAAGGTCCCTCCGGCTCGCCTCCGCCTAGTTCAAAACCGCCTCCGGGTCCTTCCGGAGACCATAGCTCCAGAGTAAATCCACCTCCGGGAGGTTTCAGCCTGCCTCCGGTCGCTTCCGGAAAGGCTCCGGCGAGTTCCCGGGCCTCCCCCGCTGGAGCATCCCCGGCCGCTGCCCGGCCGCCCCATTTCCGACCCCACGGCCCCAGCCCGCCCTCCCGACCCGGCCGCCTTCGCGACCACGACCCACGAAGGTCTGCCCCTCTCTGTACGCTCGTAGGTTCCTGCCCGCTCCGCCCCGCGTTCAACCAACTGACCCCGCGCTCAACCAACTGACCCCGCGTTCAACCAACTGGCCCCCGCGTTCAACCAACTGGCCCCCGCGTTCAACCAACTGGCCCTCGCGTTCAATCAACTCGTCGGAAAAACTCACCGCTTTTTCCCCGCGATGCTCCAACTGGAGGGCGATTTCCAAGAAGTGCTGGTCAATTCGAAACACTTCCCGGCCCGGCGACACCAACTGGCCCCCGAATCTCACTAACTGGACCCCGATTTTAACCAACTTCCCCCCCAATTCCCACCAACTCGCCCACGGATGGAAAGAACTCCACCCCGCCCGCTACCAACTGGCCCCGACGGGCTGAGAAGTTTGGCGAAAATTGACCATCTTCGCCCTCACCCCACCAATGGAGACGCCACTCGGAAGATCCCCGGCGCCCCCGCCGGGCCCTTCGCCCTCCCGCCCGACCGCTCCGAGCACGTCACCAAGCGCTACGCCGACGCCCTGCTCGCCCTCCTCGAAGACGTGACGAGCGGCCCGAACCCGACCCGGCCGAAACCCTGACCGCCAAGGCCGCCCTCCGGCAGAATTTCATCCACCGCCTGCTGCCCGCCACCTTCGTGGCCACCCTCCGCCGCGACCGCGACGCCATCGACGGCAAGAACCTCCACAAGACTGTCGACAACCAGACCGGCGTGGCCAGCACCGTCGCCCTGGACCAGGCCTGCCGCGAATCCGACATCCTCTGCCGCAGCCTCGACGCCGCCCTCTGCAACCTCTACCGCGACAACCCCGAGAAACTCGCCGCCTGGAAGTCCGCCGTCCGCCTCGAGCGCCCGGCGAAGACGGGCAAGAAAGCGGAAATGCCCGAGCCCCCCGCCGCGCCGGCGGCACCCGCCGCTGCGCCGACCGCGTAGGACCGATGGAAAGTCTCCGGCACCCGGCGCACGTCGGAGGCCGGATCTCGGCTCGCCGCCACAACGCCTCCCAACGCCGGTCCCGCCTGGGACCGGCGTTTTGCTTCTGATGGCCGGTCTCGATGCAGGCCCCTTCAAGCTCGATCGAGGCTCCCCAAGCCGCTTTCCTTACATCTTACATCCCGACCCGCTGGCTTGGCCCTTCCGACTGCTGTCCCGCCAGTTCTCCGTGGTGGCTCGAGCCTTGCAGCGCAAACAACTCTTCGGCCAGCTCTTCAGCCTGCCGACGCGCGCGCAGACCGAGCGCTTTTTCGAGCGCTGGTGCCGCTCGGCGCTGCTCAGCCGCCTGGCCCCGTTACGCAAGGTGGTCAAACCCTCCGCGCCCACAAGGAGGGTATCTTTGCCTACTTCACGCACCGCATCACCACGGCGGTCTGCGAGGGCTTCAACTCCGTCATCGAGACCATCAAGAAGAACGCTCGCGGCTTCCGCTGCTTCGCCCACTTCCGCGACCGCATCCTATTCCATCTCGGCCGTCTCGACCTGCGCACCCCCGCCACCGCCCCAGCGTAAAGACCCGGACAGCCCGGTTCGTCCAACTACAAAAACAACCGAATAGCCCTCACAACTCGACCCCGGCGAATTCTAGACAAAGGTGGCACCGATTGGCACGCGAATCACCGCCAACCAACAACGATCTTCTGGACGCGGCGTGAGGCGGTTGTAGCATCGACGGTTGTGTCAACGGCTATGGTCCTCGGCGAGCCTACTGCGTCTATCAGCGGAACAGTAAATAACCTTGAAATCTTCTTGAGTCATAGCTGCAAAGCTGGCATTTTTCCCTGTAGTATTTCTGCCGCGGATATTCCGTAATGCAAAAGAAACTCTAGGCGACATCCAACAAATGGAAACCATTCGACATCTAGTTCTTCCTCGACGATACGAACGTTTAGAAAGCACGGCAATGGCCAGTCAGCAGGATGTATCGAGAATTATTGTACGAGTAGACCATGCACTTAGACACCTCCAAGAGACCTTCGCGGCGATGCATAGAGGGGATGTCTCGGGCCTAGAAATCTTCTTCGGACCCTCAGGAGTAGGCAAGACAACCTTCCTCGCTAGCAGCCATCGGTTCCTAGAAGGGCTGAATGTGCATCGAATCAATCACACAGTTAAATTAAAGGACATTGTGCCGTTTCTGAAGTCGGAAGTGCAACGCGCTTTAACGGTGAAACATCTTTTCTATTTGCACGATCGCGAGAATCAGCGGGACAACACAGAAGAAATCGTCCGATTCTTCGATGATCTTCGTAGAGAGTTTCGTAAACTGGGACCTTCCGGCTTGGTAGTGTGGCCGATCTCGCGCGAAGACTACGCGCAAGATTTGATTCGAATCGCGGAGCAAACCGGTTCGGATAGTCTTCTAGTCAACGGTGCGAAATACTTCACCTTTTCAGGCCCTCCAAAGGCACACTACTATTCAATCGCAAATGAAACAAGCAAACTATTCAACTCAGGTAGAGCTCTGAGCGAATTTGGGATCGCTGAAGCGCTTGGTCAGACGCTTTTAGCCGAACACGACACGGTAGCCTCTTATTTTTCCGCTCTTGGACTTAAGTCAGAAGAAATCAACAAGCACGCGCATGAAATACTCAAGAGACGTCCACGCCCCCGCGTTTGGATTCTTGTCGCCGGGGACGACGCGAAGGAACTATGGGGATACGTGCGTTCACTAACTTACCGAAATCAACGCGCACTGGATATTCCGGCGTTCACGCTCGCCCTCGCAAAGGACCATGAAGATACACATTATCGAAAGCAATGGCAAACTCTTGGAGACGCCATGCCATACATTCTCAGCTACCTAGACGTGCGGATTATCGAGGTTCCGCCTCGGCTCTCATTAGCAATAGCGCGCGCATTTGGGCAAGAATCAGTAGTCTCTCTTCTAAATTCCCCCACCGGAGATAGGGAGGAGGCTATCCAATTGTTACGAGAGTCAATTGTTGGAGAATTGCTAACAAAAAGTGCCCCTATAACTCGTAGCGCTCCTAAGAAGACTGAAACTCCTGCCGCAGAGGAGTACAATAGACTCCAAACTCTTGCCACAAAGAAGAGGGACGGTGAACTGCACGAGGCGTTTCGGGACGGGATCGAGGCGCTGCTCAAAGGCAACTTAGACTATCAACGATTGAGCGCGGGGCAGCGAGTTGAGGAGATCGGACTCAATCCAGACATATTTATCGAGTTGAAGGACTCCGATCCAATTTGCCTCGAATTTACATGGCGCACGTCAAAGCCTCAAAAGACATATACTCCGGGTCATATTCAACAGTATGTTCTCAACAAAACCTTCGACTATGTTTCAGCCCTCGGGCTGGAGAAACTTGTGGAAAAAATCAAATCGTCCTGAAGGGCCGATAGATCGCTTGGCCCCAAAACGGTGGGCGAGGGGCAAGCAAAAGAATCGTCTGTTCAGTCAGTCGTAGAATTCGAATCAACCGCTGTCGCAATCTACCTCAGCGCCCACATCTTGGTCACAAATCCCGAGGAACTTTGTTTACAGGATCGGTGAGTTTCGATAATGGTACCGCCAGTTTCAGCAGGAGCGGCGTCCATGGTCGGTCGCAGAGAATGCGACAAACGCCCTGCGTCTACTTCACTCTCAGAAGATCAGCATAGACATCTACCTTATTATCCATGAAAAAGATTAAACGAATCTTAGCCGGACTAGTACTCTTGGCGGGAATATCAATAATCCTGTTCATCAAGAGCACCCCGCTGGAAGTTACCTTGATAGGAGAAAAGGATCGATTGCTCTCTGAGGTCGAATCCCTTAGTGCATTTGAAATTCTTGTCAAAGCTTCGACCAGTCCATCAGACTCAGCCATAGCAGCCCATATCTCTAACAAGTTGGTCGCCAAAGCGGCCCAAACAATAGTGGGAACGCGAATTGAACATACAGGGCGCACCCTCTTTCTCGATGGTCTGTCAGCCGAGGTTCACCAAATACATGCAAGGTCGACACCTGCGTCCCTGTTAGCAAATATAGTAGTGTTAATATCGGCCCGGGGATACCAGGTAACGGTTGAATGCGAGGGGAGCATCCGATTCGAGGAACTCCAACGAAATGAGAAAGGAACCTCGTTGGCAACCTTTCAAATCAATCCCACTGCTCTAAGAATCGTACCCCAACCGGGGCCGTTCGAGTTTAAGCGTAGACTCATTAGCTTTTTTGCAATACGGGAGTTTCAAACGGTGTGTGCAGGTAGTAACCTGTTCTCATTTGCGATTCCTTTTGAAACGACCTTCGGCTTCAATATTGGCGGAGAGTCGCAAGGATCCATCCCATACAACCACGGAAATGGGTCGCTTAGCTATATCGCCGCCCTACCTACAAGCAGAGTTTCATATTCCTTTCCCGCGCTTCAGATGGTACCGAGTTCCAAGGGTTTCTGGCTCTTAGGCGGGCTTTCTCAATTGACATCCTCTCGGGCCCTCACGCCTCTCATCCACATGCCACTCGCTAGGTTGACCGAAGTCGTTAGCACGCTGCGCACAGCGGCCGCGACAAGTAGTCTATATGCAAGTCCGCCTGAGAACGATGTAACGACATACTTGGGCAAGAAGTTCTTAGACGAGATGGCGAGATCTTTCGCGGCACAAACCTCCGCAAGTAGAAGTGTCTCTATTCGAACAACCGGTAGGAGGGGCAAAATATTCGAAAATGAATGGAGTGACGATTTGCTAGGCAAAGGGGGATATTACCTTGAACCTGCAAATGACGACGGAGGGAGCGCAAAACTGAATCTGGGCATTGGGACATTTGAATGGAGAGACGGCGTATTTTTGGTCGATGTCACTTATACATTTTCCGCGGGATTGCCGCTTCATATTCACTTTGATCCATTAATCGGAGGGGGTGTCGGAACCACAGTGCGAGTAGAGGGTTCGGCCGCCGGACGGGTTGCACTCACAGCACGGCCCGCACTTCTTGGAACCGGAAACTCCGCCGTAGCGGCCATTACATTCGGGGTTTCTTGTGAATCCACCTCATTGGATATTGTCACGGATGGGCGTGCCTCAATTGGCGTCGGCTGGGCGTCCGTTCCACATGTGGGAATACGAGTGACGCAACCGATATTTCGCCATCCGCCTCGCGGCGTGGTCCTAGTGGATACTCGGAAAACTTTTGTGTCGTTGCCCAATACCACGTCTGGCGTAGATGACAGCTGGAGAATTCTTCTGCCCTACGCTGCCGCGGTGGCCCAAACCAAACCAAAACTGTTTAGCGCCGACGCACGCTCCATGGTGCTTGCCGCCGATGTTGAATTGACGCCAATTGCGAAAGAAATGATAACGGCAACAGTATCAGACATAGACGCGTTCAATTCGAATCTCGCAACAGAGCTGTTGAGGATATTGGACGAGGACGCTCACAGTCGACCGTGTAATGGCGAAGCCGTTGCCGAGGCTCTAATCGGGCCATTTAGGATAGGCCCAAAGAATGATGTGGTTCGACTGATAGTCAGCATTGGACGAATTGTTGGCGCGATGACGGAAGAGGCAAAGAAGATTCTAGCCAATCCCGCCAAGGCGCTCGCCGATGCCCCCGAAAACCTGCGGCGGGAGGCTGAACGGGTATCCGAAAACATCCGACGAGAAGCGGATGCCGCAAAGGAACAGCTGCGGAGGCAGGCTGAGGAGGTGGAAGCGAATATTCGACGTGAGGCCGAGAGGGTGCGCGCAGAGGCTGAACGATTAGCGGCCGAAGCGGACAAGAAGAGGCGCGAACTTGAAGAAGCCGCCCGGAGAATTATCCCCGTCCCTCTGCCCAGAATACGTTGGTGACACACAAATATGCATCAAACTAGTCTTGCCATAATCTATACCGCGTTGGTTGGCTTCCTTTTTTCCGTTGGACTACCGATAGCTTTTGCCATTCGAGGCAGGCCACTAACGGGGGATCCGCACATCGAGCCATGGGTCATATCCCAATGGGCGCTCCTAGGATCATTTACTCTACCCGCTATTGGAATGGCGATTTGCTGGATCGCCAGACTCTGGGCACAAGGGTCTCATGCGGGACATTGGAAGTACCGAATTCCGCCCCTGTTCAATCTAGACATGAATCGGCAAGAAACCGTTACTACGGTAGTCAATGCTGGGGCTTTGGCGGCAGCAACGGTATTACCTTTTTTGATTTCCGTGCAATGTCTGATTGGGGTTTTGTCTAGTCCGCTATCATATGACAAAACTGAACAAAAAGGAGCGATATCCCATTGGATTTTTAACGCCGGTGCCTTCGGCTCTCAGTACGTCTGGATGGGAAGGCTTCAATACTATCCGGCTCTAGAGCCAGGGTTTCTTGTTCTACTTCTTGCTTCATTCGCCCTTTGCCTCGCTCTCTTGATGCGCACCGTGTTTAAAGAAGATTGATCCAAAACGGCCCTCGGTCGCGCGCGGGATAGACTTGGCCGGACGCTTCGACGCCGCGCCCCAGTTGGCGACCGCGGAGTGCTTTAGAGAGCGTTGCCGGACGCCCAGAGTCAACCAGTCAACCAAGTCGAAAACAACCTGTTCGAATGTGACCGGTGCGCCAACCCCCTCGGCGAAGCACCTTGACAGGGCTGATCATACATGTCGTAGGCCGTAGCCTATGACCTCTACGATCTATGCAGCCAATGGCAGCGGCTCGACGGCGCGGGCAGGTCATTCCCACTGACGCGGCACAAGAGGTAGTAGCCGTTGCGCCGCTGCTGCGTAACCGGTGCGCCAACCCCCTCGGCGAAGCACCTTGACCGGTCTGATCATACATGTCGTAGGCCGTAGCCTATGACTTCTACGATCTATGCAGCCAGCGGCAGCGGCTCGTCTGCGCGGGCAGAGGCAGGACGCGCGGTGCTCGAGTGCCTCGCCAAGGCCCAGGCG
>JAFEGM010000039.1:45214-45374 GCA_018240025.1 Verrucomicrobiota bacterium | reverse complement strand
AGCCCACCGCTTCAGCGGTGGGTGGCAACCCCCGGATGAGACGAGCCCCGCAGGGGCGGCAGAAGGGTGACCTCGGACCGGTCTCCTCGGCCTCCCTTCGCGCCTTCGCGCTCCCCCGTCTTCCATCGCGCACTGCGGCAGCAGGCTGCCTGGGAGAGGG
>JAFEGM010000039.1:44783-45054 GCA_018240025.1 Verrucomicrobiota bacterium | reverse complement strand
GCGCTCTCCTTTGCCAAGGACGCCCGCGACCGCGGCGACGAGGTCGCGCTCGCCTTCATCGGCACCGGCACGCGCTGGCCGAAGGTGCTCTCGACCCTCGGTCACCCGGCCCACGCGCTCTACCAGGAAGTGCGCGACTCCGTCCGCGGCGCCGCCTGCGGCTGCGCGGAGGTCTTCGGTGCCCGCGCCGAGGTCGAAGCCTGCGGCCTGCCCGTCCTGCAGCAGGCCGAGGCGCCCAACGGCCTGAGCCTGCGCGCGCTGCTGGCCGAAG
>JAFEGM010000039.1:0-44747 GCA_018240025.1 Verrucomicrobiota bacterium | reverse complement strand
CCCAACCCACCAATCCCAACCCAACCCAACCCACCAATCCCAACCCAACTCAACCCACATCCATCGTATGAAACTGTCCCAATTCGTCCTCACCCTCCTCGCCAGCTGCACCCTCGCCCTCTCCGCCTGGGCCGCCCCCGTCTCCAAGGACGGCAACTCCGGCGTCGCTCTCGAGGGCTACGATCCGGTCGCGTTCTTCACCGATCGCCAGGCCGCCAAGGGCAATCCGCAGATCTCGGCCAAGTTCGAAGGCGCCACCTACTTCTTCCAGTCCGAGGACCACAAGAAGACCTTCCTCGCCGCCCCCGCCAAATACCTCCCTGCCTACGGCGGCTACTGCGCCTTCGGCGCCGCGCTCGGCCTGCTCCTGCCGGTCGACGTCGCCACCTGGGAGATCGTCGACGGCCGCCTGATCCTCCAATACAGCCAGGACATCAAAAAGCAGTTCGCCAAGGACAGCGCCGCCAACTTCGCCAAGGCCGACGCGTTCTGGAGCAAGCAAAAGTAACGTTCGCCGATCCCTCCCCGCCGCGCCCCTCGCCGGGCGCGGCGTTTTGCGTGGTGGTCTGGCCTCTCAGCCGCGGGTCAGCCTCCCACCCTGCCTCCGCCGCTCGGCGCTCGTCACAAGTTCCCCGGCGCTGGTCACCCCGGGGTGGAACGGATGGAACGCTCGCCTATACCCGGCACGCCCTCCCGCCCCCACCTTCGATCCCTCCCCCGCGCTTCCATGAAACCGACCGCCCTCCTTCGGACCTGCCTCGCGTTGGGCTCGCTCCTCTGCGCCGCTCCGGCCTTCGCGCAGCAGTATTATTACGTCGACCGCGGCACCGACAACGGCCCGCTCCTCGCGGGCGAGGGCACTTCCGTGGGCGGGTTCTTCGGCGACCTGCGCTACTGCCTGATCGAGTCGCAAAAATACAACTACGGTCCCGCGCCCTCCACGGTCATCGTCGTCCAGACGAACGTGACGCTGACGCGGCCCCTGCCGCCGTGGACGCCCAACGCCCCGCAAAGCCTGACCCCGCGGGCCGATGCACCCGCCAACCAGCGCACGATCAGCGGGGGCAACTTGGCCCGCATTCTCTTCATCGCGGCCCCGGGGTCGTCGGTCACGGTGCAGGACCTGGCCCTGATCAATGGCCGGGCCCGGGGCGGCGACGGTCGGCACCGCGGCGGCGGCGGGGCCGGACTGGGCGGCGCCATCTTCGTGGAAGCGGGCAGTGTCAGCACGGTGAATGTGACCTTCAGCGGCCATGCGGCCGTCGGCGGCGACAGCCTCTACGTCGACGGAACCGCGGGCGGCGGCGGCGGACTGCAGGGCCACGGCGGCCTCTCCAGCCCGCGGGCGGCCGGCGGCGGCGGCGGCTACTTCGGCAACGGCGGCAGCGGGAATCAGGCCTTTGGCGGCGGCGGGGGTGGCGGACTGGCGACCGACGGCGCCGATACCGGGTCGTTCCCCGGCCCCTCGGCGGGAGCCGTCGGGGGCGGCGGCGGCGGCTGGACGCCGGCCGCAGTCGGCGGCCAACGCTTCCCCGGCGCGGCGGGCGGCACCGGCGGCGACAGCGTCAACCACACACCCGACGGCGTGAACTATCGCGACGGGCTCGATGCCGTGGCGGTGGGCGGCGGCGGCGGCGGCGGCGGCTCGGGCTATCCCTACTACAGCGGCGGACAGGGCGGGCGGGGCCAAAAATACGGCGGCGGCGGCGGCGCGGGCGATGGCTGGTCCGCCGCGACCGGCGGCGCGGGCGGCGACTACGGCGGCGGCGGCAGCAGCTATTCGGGCCGGCCCGGCAACGGCGGCTTCGGCGGCGGCGGCGGCGCGATCGGGCCGGACTACAACTACGTCCGGACGACCGATGGCCTGGGCGGCTTCGGCGGCGGCCGCGGCGGCGCGGGTCGGTGGCCGAACGGCACCGGCGGCGGCGGCTCCGGCTTCGGCGGCTCCATTTTCCTGCGCTCCGGCGCGAATCTGACCCTGCGCAGCGGCTCGGTGGGCCCCGGGACGGTGGCGGGCGGAGTCAGCCCCGGCGGCATGCGGCAGAACGGCACCCTCGAGCCGCCCGGCCCCACCGGCGACGCCAAGGGCGACGCGGCCTACGTCATGAGCGGCGCCACCCTCACGCTCGATCTGCTCTCCCCCGGCTACTACACGCTGAGCGGCCTGGCCGGCGACGGCACGCTTTTCATGAGCGGACCCGCCGGCGCCACTTCGGAGGCGTGGGGCAACAACGCCAGCTTCCAGGGCCTCGTCATCGTCCAATACGGGACCCTCCGGCTCACCGGCCCGAGCAGCTTCATGCCGCATGCGGTCTTCAACCTCTACGACTACGGCACGCTCGACCTCTACGGCTACCCCGCCGCCTTCACCAACGGCCGACTCGGCGGGAGCACCGGCACCATCACCAACCTGCGCGCGGGCGTGACCTCGCAGGTCTCGATCACCACCGCGGCCGGAGCCACGGAATGGCAGGGCGTCTCGTTCCAGGATGCGGCCGGCGCCATCGCGCTGACCAAGCTCGGCGCGGGCGAACTCGTCCTCGGCGGACGCAGCGTGCTCAGCCTGCCCACCACCCTCGCCGCCGGCACGCTCACGCTCGCGGGCGGCAACTCCGGCAACCTCGGCACGCTGACCGGCACGATCGTGGCCGCCGCGGGCACGACGCTCAATACGACCGTCCCCAACGCCTTCGGCTACACGCCCGGCCGGCGGGTCACCGCAGTGCAGCTCGGCGCCGGCGCGACGCTCAATCACACCGCCGGCGCGGACCTCGGCTGGGGCGTGGCCTACACGCTCGACGGCGCCAGCATGAACTCGAACGGCGGCGTCAACAGCGCGACCGCCGCCTCGAAGTTCGCCTTCGGCGGCGTGAGCGGCGATGCGCCCTCGCTCGTCGCCACCGCCGGCACCTCGACCGTCCGCGGCCGGGTCGACCTGCGCGGCGACTACGGCCGCTCGTCGGTCGATTTCACGGTCCAAAGCGGCGCCACGCTGCTCGTCCCGGCCTGCCTCACGAACACCAACGGCAGTGTCGGGCTGCGCAAGCTGGGCCCCGGCACGATGGAATTGGGCGCCGCCAACACCTACACCGGCGCCACCGCGGTCGCGGCCGGGACGTTGACGCTCAATGCCAGCCTGCCCGGCGGCGTCGGCGTGGTGCGCGGCGCGGTGTCGGTGGCCGCCGGGGCCTCGCTGCGGGCGGTCGTGACCGATGCGCTCGGCTACAGCGAAGGCACCCGTGTGACCGCGCTGAACCTCGGTCCGGGTGCGCTCTTCGAAGCGTCCGCCAGCGCGGGCAACCAAGGCTGGGGCGTGGCCTACACGCTGGACACCGCGGTCCTGCATTCGAACAACGGAGTGGCCAGCCAGACGGCGGAGTCGAAGTTCGCCTTCGGCGGTCCGGCCGGGACGCCGACCACGGTCAACGTCGTCGGGACCGGCCTCTCGGAAATCCGCGGCCGGGCCGATCTGCGGGCCGACAACGGCAACACGGTGACCACGTTCACGGTCGCAACCGGCGCCCAGCTTTCCGTCCCGGCGGCGCTGACCTCCTCCAGCGGCGGCGGCCTGCGCAAGGACGGACCCGGCACCATGATCGTGCGCGCCGCCAACAACTACACGGGTCCGACCCAGGTCGCGGCCGGCACCCTGCGGGTGGCCGTCGGCGCCACGCTCGGCACCGGCCCGGTCACCGTCTCGCCCGGCGCGTCGCTCATCTACGAAAGCGCCCCGGGCGGCAACGCTCTGTCGGCCGGAAGCGGACCGTGGGCGGAAGCCCCGCTCACCGTCGGCGGCACGTTCACCGCCTCCGGCACCCTGGCCCGCGGACTGACCGTGCAAGCCGGCGGCGTGGTCGCCCCGGCGCCGGGTGGACGGCTGACGCTCGCCGGGGAAGTCGTGAACGAAGGCGTGTTGCGCTTCGCGGCCGGCGCCACCCTCGACGCGGGCGGCGCCTCCTCTTTGGTCAATCACGGTGTGCTTGATCTCCTCAATGCCGGCGCCGGCACCACCCTGCCGAAGAACTTCCGCAGCGGCCCCACGGGCGTCGTGCTCACCCCGGAGAGCCTGCGCGTGCAGTCGCTCTCGAAAACCGCCGGCGAGGTCACCGTGCAGATCGACGGCTGGGCCGGCCATTCCTACCGCCTGCAGCGCGCCGCCCGCCTGACCGGACCCTTCGTCGACGTCGGCCCGGCCCAATCCGGGCAAGGCCTCACCGCCCCCGTGCCACTCCGTTTCGTCGACCCCGAGACCAGGCCCGAAGAGTGTTTCTATCGGGTACGGGTGGAATGAAGGCTTGGGGAAGCCGCAGGCCAAATCTCCTCTCGTCCTCGTCGTCGTCCTCGTCCTCGTCCTCGCCTCGACCAAAGCCGCAGGCCAAATCTCCTCTCGTCCTCGTCGTCGTCCTCGTCCTCGTCCTCGCTCGACCAAAGCCGCAGGCCAAACTTCCCTCGTCCTCGTCCTCGTCCTCGCCTCGACCAAAGCCGCAGGCCAAATCTCCTCTCGTCCTCGTCCTCGTCGTCGTCCTCGTCCTCGTCGTCGTCCTCGTCCTCGCTCGACCAAGCCGCAGGCCAAACTTCCCTCGTCCTCGTCGTCGTCCTCGTCCTCGTCCTCGCATCGTCCCAAAGCCACAGGCCAAACCTCCCCTCGTCCTCTTCGTCGAATCGACCTGCGTCCCGCCCGACTCGCGCGCGACCCTTCCGCCGGCCGAAGGTCGGACCTAAAACAGCCCAGGGCGCAGCCCTGGGTGACCGGTTTGTTTTTCATCTTCCAGCCCCAACGGGGCGACGAGACCCGCCGCCGGCACGAATGGGTCCGAGAATCGCCACCCTTGGTGCCCCGTTGGGGCTGGTGGCATCCAGGGTGGCATCCAGGCGGGCTCCCCTCCCAGGGCTCCGCCCTGGGCTGCCTTCGGTCCGACCTTCGGCCGGCATTGCGGCCGATCATCTTCCGCCCCGACGCGAAGATCCTTCCGTCAGGTGCGCCAACCAACTCCCCGCCCCACCTCTCCGCGCGCCTTCGCCGGCCCCCCGCCCTCCGGACGCCACCGGACTGCGCGGCTCCGCAGCCCGGCGAAGGCGATCTGCCAACGCGCCAAAGCGTTCCACCGACCTTTCGCGGCCCTTTCTCCTTCCCCTTGAGCGGCGCACCGACGCCTGAAGGCGAGTCACCACCGCCCCGCAGCGTTCCACCGAGCCGGGCTACCATTCCGCCGAGACCCGCAAGCGTTCCACCGCCCCTCCGCGGCCATCCACCACGCCTCCGAGCCGCCTCACAGCCCCGCTAATGGGATCCACCGCCCGCCAAGAGGTCTCCGCAGCGCGCTGAAATGCGCCCACCGCGCCCGGAGCCGGACCCACAGCGCCCGGAGACGCGTCCACGACACCCGGAGACGCGACCACCGAGCTCCGAACCGGCCCCACAGCGCCCCGAAAACGGCCCACAGCGCCAGGAAACGCCCCTCGCGGCCGCCACACAGGGCTCGAACCTCTCACCTCTCCTGAAGTCACGACCCGGAGGCTTGGCCCATGAATTGTGCAGTGCCGTTTACTCTGGAGCCAACGTCCAACTTCCACGAAAGTCCCGCCCCGGGGGCCCGCCCTCCCCCGGCCGAGGACCGGCCTATCCGCGCGCGCTTCCGGGCTCTTCGCGCGTGCGGCCCGGCCTTCCGCGCCGATTCCCCTTCGCTCCGAGCGAACGTCCGCCCCGTCCGCGCCGATCTCCGCCCCGTCCGCACGGACTTCCGACCCTTCCGCGCGAATTTCCCCCGCCTCCGCGCGGATCTCCCTTCGCTCCGCGCGAATGTCCGCCCCGTCCGCCCGCGTTTCCGCCCGCTGCGCGCGGATCTCCGCCCGCTTCGCGCCGATCTCCCCCCCTCCGCGCGGCTGTCCCCACGCTCCGCGCCGATGTCCCACCGGCTCCGGCCGATCTCCCGCCGACCCCAGCATGTCCCTCCTTGGCGCGATTCTCTCTGGATTTCGCGGCCAGCGACGAATCCGTGCGAGAACGCATGCCGCCGCCTCTGCCACTCCGTCCCTGCTACCGGATAACCCTCAACAGCTTGAGCCTGGACCGCCATCGGCAGCCCGCAACATCCTAACGCATTAAAGGCTTCTGCGGAAAGATCGCCTCGTTGGGCACGAAAAATCGCGTTGTTCCACCGTTGTTCCCATTTTCCGGTTGACCCGAAGGCGCGAAATGGTAGCAATGCGGAACAACGTAGGAACAACGTAGGAACAACGTAGGAACAACGAGAAAATGAAAAAGAACTACACTGCAAGCCTCAGCCGATCGCAGGGCCGGAGCGGATGGTCGGTGATTTTCCGCCATCCCGTTCGCCTTGACCCGAACACCGGAAAGCCAGGACTGAGAGTTCGCCAAGGCCTAGGAACCGTTGACGAGACCGAGGGAAACCTCATCCGTGAACACCTCGACCAACTGCTGGCCGAGGAGGCATTTAGAAGTTCGGCCTCGAGGCCTCAAGCGGAAGCTCGGTTCCATCGTCGTGCCGTTGAAATCTATTTCCACGGGATGGAGCCCGAGGAATGCGACTTCGGCACCATCCGCGAGTCGATCATCCGAATTCCAAACTCCGGAGAGTCTGCTTACCGAAGCGCCCTTCTTCTTGGTACCACAGGGGCCGGAAAGACTACTCTGCTGCGCCAACTGATTGGGGTAGATCCGTTGTTAGAACGCTTCCCATCTACTTCGACTGCGAAAACAACAGTGCACGAGACGGAGGTCGTGATTGCTGCTGGCAAGTATCGGGCCGTTGTCACGTTCTTTCCGATAGAAGAAGTCCGCGAGCACCTCAACGAGTGCATCTGCGAGGCGATCCTATCCAGCTACCGAGGCGACAGCGACAGCGAGGTCATTCGGAAACTCCTAATGCACGTCAACCAGCGCTTTCGTTTTAACTATGTTCTCGGCAATGGACCCGAGGCTCTAGCACAGCAGGATGAGGACGATGAAGAGAGCGAAAACGGGGGTCTGGATGCAGCTGAGTTCTCAGCCGAAGACGGTTCCGTCGACTTGCACGCGACAAATGCAATCCTTACCCAGTCGCTTGCTGCTATTCGTCAAATTGCTGCCCGTCATGGCGACATGATCAAAAGCGAACTTGGTGTAATTGACGAGAAGGACCAGCGAGTAGTGGACGAATTGTTCGAGGAGCAACTCGATCGCCGGCTTCGCGAGGATGACGATTTTCATAGAATTAGCGATGCGCTAATGGACGAAATCGAACTTCGGTTCTCTTTGTTAGTTCAGGGGTCTCTGCGCCGAAACAAGCAAGGATGGCCGCAGTCTTGGTCATGGGAGACCGAAGATCGAGCAAGCTTCATTAAGGCGCTTGGGCGATTATCCAGCAACTATGCCCCGCGGTTTGGACGACTTTTGACCCCCCTTGTAAACGGGGTGCGCGTGGCGGGTCCGTTCCTGCCTAACTGGAATGATGGCCAACGACCTGAATTGGTCTTACTGGATGGCGAAGGCCTCGGGCACACCCCTAAGTCTGTCGCTTCAATCTCAACGTCATTGACCCGGCGCATTGAGACGGCCGACGCAATTGTTCTGGTCGATAACGCCGTGCAGCCTATGCAAGCGGCCCCGGTAGCTGCGATGAGGGAGCTGATCACCTCTGGAAATTCGAGAAAGCTGTTTCTTGTCTTTACCCACTTCGACGAGGTTAAGGGCGACAATCTCCCCAACGCGGCAGCAAAGGAACAGCACGTATTGGCCTCGGCTGAGAATGTCTTGGCATCGGTCGGCGAGGAGCTCGGTCCCTATGCCGAACGAGCGCTTCGAAGTCGTCTGCATGAGGGCTGCTTCTTCCTGGGCAGCATCGACGAGACGTTGGAACCGAAGAAGAAGTCCCATAAGAGGACCATTTTGCAGATGAAGGCACTTTTGGCGGCTATTGACGCAGTCGTGGAACGGCCTGCTCCTGTCCAGGCAAGGCCCGTCTACGACCGAATGAACTTGGTTCTTGCCGTAAAGAGCGCGGCAGAGAGTTTCCGCGAGGCTTGGTGGCCGCGACTGGGCCTTAAGCCAGGACTCGGCAAAGAACACTGGAAGCGGATCTGGGCATTGAGCAGACGCCTTAGCACTCCCGGGCTTGCTGACGAGTACGACAATCTAAAGCCGGTTGCGGATCTCAGAAAGCAGCTTCAAGATAGACTATACGTTCTCTTGCAGAACCCAGTGAAGTGGGAGCCCGCCGAACCAAGCAATGACGCGCTCAAACAGCAGGCTTTCGACTGCCTTGCAAATGCGTTGTCTGCAAAGATCCTGGACGTAGCTGCCCGCCGAATTCGATCTGAACGGATAACTGAATGGCAGGCCGCCTACAACGTGTCCGGTCGTGGCTCTAGCTTCACACGCGCTTCAATCATTGGCGAACGGATTTATGATCGGGCAGCCCCGGTTCCAGACGTGACTCCGTCCCCAGACAGAAATTCGTTCCTGCATGAGGTCGCCGTGGTTGTTGATGAGGTTTGCACCGAGGGTGGCGCCAAGCTTCTCTGATCAATCTCACGATTTCGTCTCCTAAAACTTACCCAGTCGTGTATTGATTTTGAGGCGCGAGAATTTTGGTTGCCTTCGCTTTCTCAAATCCCTATTCAATGCTGCGGCCGAGCCGGAAGTTCTGGGAAGCCCTTGGCAGCGTCCCATTTTCGTTTCGATAGATTTGCAGCTCGCTCTGAGCGTTCTTACAGATGTGCTATGTCAAACCCGATCAACACTCGTGGCTTGTTCTACTCAGCATATAGGGGAGCCAATCAAAGCTTCTCCATTGAAACGTTCACCTGCGCGGAGGAAACCGTGGCCGCACTGTTGGAGACAGCCACGACCTCCGATCATCCGGGAATGCTGTTAGGCAAAGTTCAAAGCGGGAAAACGCGAACCTTTATCACTGTTTTGGCTGCGGCTTTCGACAATGGTTTCGACATCGCAATCGTGCTCAGTAAGAACTCGCGGGCCCTCATCGAGCAGACGGCAAAACGGCTCAATCGCGAGTTCTCCATGTTTATCGAGGATGGCGAACTGGAGATCTATGACATCATGCACGCCCCCGAGTCGTTCGGTGAGTTCGAGCTAGACTCGAAACTGATCTTCGTAGGGAAGAAGCAGAGCGACAATCTCCGGCGCCTGATCGACCTCTTCACAAGGCATCCGGCGATGGCCAGGAAGAGAACCATCATCATTGATGACGAGGCCGACAATGCCTCCATCGGATACAGTATTAAACAGGGGCTGTTGGAAGCCCGCACGATTGCTAAGCAGGTCAGCGAGCTTCGCAACGCGATCACGCAGTCTTCTTTTCTCCAGGTCACGGCGACGCCTTACTCACTCTATCTCCAGCCTTACGACGTCTCTGTGACGAATGCATTGGAGTTCAAGCCGACCCGTCCCGCGTTCACGAAGTTGGTCCCTGTGCCTCCTGAGTACGTGGGTGGCGAAACCTACTTCGGCCCCTCGTCGCGGAGCCATGAGGATACCTTGGAAAGTCTGATTCACCACACGGTGGATCACCGCGAGTTCGAGAGGCTCAAGCGATACGACCGAAGGTCGTTCAAACTGGAGGATGTCCTCACCACGCCAACGATCGATGGATTCCGACGCGCCATCGTCAATTTCATCGTGGGCGGCTGCATCCAGCGCATCAATGGTGTCGCAGCGGGCGCCAAGGACAAGAAACTCCGCTACTCCTTCTTACTCCACTCCGAAGCTGGCAAGGATGCGCACTCGTGGCAGGGCATGCTCACCGAGGCGATGGTCCAGAAGCTGGCCTCGGCAGCGGCTGCAGACGAGCCCGTGTTCCAGGAGTTGGTAACCGCCGCTTTCGCTGATTTGGCCAAATCACTCGCCCTGGCGTCACTGCCGGTGCCGCCAAAGCTAGTGGTGTTGGCCGCCGTGAAGGAGGCGGTCACGCGAGAGTATATTACCATTGCGAAGGTCAATTCGGATGACGATGTCGCGGCGCTGCTCGACAACTCGGGACAACTCAAGCTCCGCACGCCGCTTAATATCTTCATAGGTGGACAGGTCCTCGACCGGGGCGTCACGCTCGCGAATCTCATTGGGTTCTACTACGGTCGCCGACCCAACCGGTTCCAACAGGACACGGTGCTGCAGCACTCCCGTATGTACGGCTACCGCCGTCCCGATCTGGCTGTGACCCGGTTCTACACCTCGCCCGCCATTCGGTTCGCGATGGCGCAGATGGAGGAGTTCGATCAGTCGCTGCGTTCCGCCATTGAGGCCGGAGGAGACAAAGCGGTTCAGTTCATCCGGACCGCAAGCGACGGCAGCATCGTTCCCTGCAGTCCAAACAAGATTCTCGTCGCCACGACGCAGACCTTGCGACCGCACAAGCGGATCCTCCCCATCGGCTTTCAATCGGGCTACAAGACCGGTGCGCAGGGGATCGGGAAGATGGTCGAAGCGCTGGATGCGAGGGTTTCCACAATCTGCGGATTCAATGCGGATGCGCCCAAACTCGTTCCCCTCGCGACCGCGCTTTCCCTGCTTAGTGACATCGAGCCCACCCTGCATTTTCCCGAGGACGACGCTCCCCCTTTCGATTGGATTGCCGCCCGAGCGGCGCTGACCCATCTAAGCCAACAGCACCCCGACCCGGCAAAGCGCGGACAGGTGCTGCTTTGGGCCGCGAAGGAACGCGATTCCGCTCGCATGGCCAGCGCCAGTTCACATGCGACCTATATCGAGACCCCGGATTCGGAAAAAACCGAAGGCCAACTCGCAAAAACGTACGCCATCGACCATCCGATCCTTTTCTTGCTTCGGCAGGATGGCGCAGCGGAGAAAGGTTGGCGCGACACGCCGTTCTACTGGCCCGTGGTGCGCGCCCAAGCTCGCACCCCTACCGCAATCTATACCGCGGAAACCATCGATTGATCCCCTTCTATGCCCCGCCAGCCCAGAAAATCCGCCGCCGCAACAAACGCGGGTGAGTCGATCTCCTCGATCAAGTATCCCGCTAAGGGCCACCATTACGTCTGTCTAGTCCAGCGACCTCATTGAGGGGCCCGTCGTACAGGACGTATCCCGCCAACAAGCACTACGACGCCGAAGTATCCGATGGCGGGAGCCACTTTGTGAGTCGAGAAGCCGTTCGCGCATGCCAAGCTGGCCTGAGCCTACACTCCCAAATGCGAAGCACCCGCCACCCCGCCTCTCTTAATTGCCGAGTCACGAGCCGGTCGCGCTTGAGATTCCTCAGAATCTTCTCGCGCCAGTAGGCGGCGTTGGACCGCGGGCTCGTTCCGCAGCGCGGACAACCGTGCCAGAAGCACCCGTCTACGAACACGGTTAGTTTGGCCTTGGGGAACACGAAATCTGGTTTCCCGAACAGCTGGCTTCCGCGTCTCCATCCGGTGATCCCAAAGACCTTCATGAGGCGGATCAGGGCCAATTCGGTCGATTTGTTCCCGTGACTCCTAACCGCCGCCATGGCTGCGGAGCGTTGGGGGCGAGACAGCGAGTCAGCCATGTCTCAGTCGGGGATTCGGATCAGCAGGCTCGGATCCGCCTCGCAGGACTCTACGATGGCATTGTAGCGCTCGATAATGGCCCGTAGGGAATCTTGGCGTTCGACAGCGGCCAGAAGGCTTCTCTCCAGCACATTCGCCGTCAGAAATTGGACGGCATCCAGCACGTCCACACGGTCGGAAACACCCTGGTTTTTGAGCAGACCGAGGGCAACCGGCACGCCTTCGGGGAGCGTGACGATGACCGGCTTCAAACCGTCGCTCAGGTTCTCGCAGCATTTGCGCACCAGAGCCTCGCTAGGGTGGGTGGTGACATGCACCGCGACCGACTGCACTTCGAAATCGCCCCGTCGCCCGGTGGAGTGATCCGCCACGGAAAATCCATGGTGCGAGATCGCGTTCGGCCCCAGGACTTGAGCGAGTTTGGCCCCAACCAGATGCTGCAGCATCGCTCCAACGTAGTTCGTCCCCCCACCCTCGGATTGAAGGACCTGAGCCTGATTCAGCAACTCGCCGATGTTCACGCCGAGAGACTTGCCCCGATCGAAGCGGAACTTTGGCCCTTCAGCGGCGAAATGGGCCTTTACCCGCTCGATCCACCAAGCGAAGGCTGCGTCGAGATCCAGATCACCAGTCTCATAAAGTTTGTTCAACTCATCCACGTAGGCCTCCATCAGCCCCATGCTTCCACGGCTCGTCCGCCCGCCCTCTTCCGCCAAGACCTTGTTGATCTCGAATCCAGCCAAAATCTTCTGAACGGGTCCCTTCCCCAGACCGGCGACTTGTCCTTGCCGCTTTGTACGAAGGTCCTCTTTTTTGAGCGGCAGCCCCGAAACCTTAGCTCGCTGAGTCACCACGAGAGCTACGCAGAGCCCGCCTCTCCTCAACAGTTGCGGCTCTCTCTGGCAGAGGAGCTCTAAGGCATTCCTGGTGGTATTCATAGCCTTTGCGCCAGCCTCGCCAGCGGCGCGAGTAGATGCTGACTGAGATACCTCGCTGGAGGGACGGCCACCGCATCACCCAACGCGGCGTATGCCTCATTATAGCTACGTGGCAGACGATAGTCCTCTGGGGCGCCCATCAATCGAGCGGCCTCTCGGATGGTGATCAATCTTGTCACCAAGCGATCCTTCGACTTCAAAACCAGATACTGCCGGCTACTGCCTCCTTCCGGTGTGCGCAGACACCCCGCTACCCCATCGAACCGCAACTCGAGAACCTGCCTACCCCGCGTCCTCTTGTAACCTGGCGCCACGCGGAACCCGTTGGCCATTTCGAGCAATAGCTTGCGCTGGTGATTCTCGGGAACCATTTCCAGGTTGCGCCGCGTTTCGTCTTCGTCGTGATGCGCGGCATCCCACTCGATCAGCTCTTCCAACTGAAGCGAACGCCGTGGCGGGCGCGGGAGGTTCCACCACACCCAGTCTTTCAGGCCACGGCTGGCGTTTTTGACCGACTCAGTGTGTAGCCAGTTCCCTGCCGTCCCCTCAAGAGCTCCCGCTTCGAGGTCCTTGGGCACACCCACGACGAACACCCTCGGACGCGACTGCGGGACCCAATGAACCGCGTCGAGAATCATCGCGCCGGCCTTATAGCCAAGAGCGGTCAGCGCCTTGTGCAATTCTCTAAAGTGCTGCCCTCCCTTTGCCGAAACCAACCCTGTCACATTCTCAATCGCGACCACGCGGGGGCGCCGGTCGCCCATTTCGTTCATCACTCGGAGCCATTGCCACACCATGCTGCTGCGCGCCCCGTTGATCCCATCCATGTTCCCGGCCAAGGAAAGATCCTGGCAGGGGAAGCTGGCCCAAGAAAGGTCGGCGGAGGGCACGTCCCCGCCCTGCACGTTCACGATCGAGCGCGAGTCAAAACGCACCCAATGATGATTAATCCGAAAGACCTCGGCTTTCTTGCGGGAATTGTCGTTGGCCCAAAGGCTCCGAAACTCGCCTCTCAGCGCCTCGGTGACGAGTCCGCTTCCCGCGAAAAAGTCGATGCTGGTGAACTCGGCTCCGACGGGCTCCTCTCTCAGAACCTCGAGATCCAGCGACTCGTCCGTGGCAGGTGACGGACGCTGCTTCTTCGGCGCTGTCCGAGTCCGAAGCTTCTGCCGATAGAGAGGCTTTTGGCGAGCGAGCGGACTCCTTTTCATTTCGGCAAAGGGATGGTGCCAAGAACTTCCACCCGCGCCACTCCGAAGACACCTTCCAACGGTTGAATTACGCGTTCACGCGCGGAGAACGATGACGGACCCTCGGTGGAATGCTCCCAGTGACGAGCTTTTCACCCTTGTGACATCGGTACTCGCTTGGTCGAGCATGGCCGAGTCAGTGAGCACTTCGGCCCCTCCGCTTACGCGGCTGCCCGCCCGGGCCCCGCATGCCCGCCTGAACCCCCCAATCAGGCCCCTCCCCGCTCGCGGCCTTCCGCGGCGCGACGATCGTTCCGCGACGGGGCCTCGAATTTCGCCCGTGCCCGGAACGCTGCGCGAATTTCTCTTCGGCCGTCCGCTGCGCTCGGAGGACGAGCAGGAGGAGAAGGTGGGGCCGGGCACGGGCATCCCGGTGCTGGGGCTGGATGCGCTGGAGTCGGCTTCGTATGGGCCGGAGGCGGCGCTGACGGTGCTGTTGCCGCTGGGAGGCATGGCGGCGGGGCACATCGGCCTGTTGACGGGGTGCGTGCTGCGGGTGCTGGCGGCGGCGTATTTCTCCTACCGACAAACCATCGCGGCCTATCCGCAGGGCGGCGGCTCCTTCACGGTCGCGAAGGAGAATCTCGGGCCCACGGCGTCAGGGGGCTCGCGCGAAGACGCGAAGCCGCGAGGGAAAAGGCAGCAAATAAGGGGGAATGGCGGAGATCGCCGGTCGCTCCTCTGCTCCTCTGCTCCTCCGCTCCGAAAGGGCCGCACTCGGAGAGTGCGGACTACGGCTTCTCTGCTCCTTGGTGTCTTTGAGTCTTCGTGTGAGACCTGCTCCGCTCCTCGGCGGGCCTGCCGCACTGGGACAGTGCGGACCACCCTCCAGGCCAGCTCGCGGCACTTTCGGAAATTGGCTGAGCCGTTCCGCGTCGGAAACGGGCGTTCTCCTACATGAACCTTCGTCTTCTCTCCGCCGCCCTCGCTGTCTGTGTCGCTGTCCCGGGCTTCCTGTCCACCACGCTGTCGGCGCAATGGGGACCGATGCCCCAGGCTCCCCAGGCGCCGGCGGCCGAAAGCGCGGCGACGCCCCGGCGCGAGTTGCTGGAACGGCTCGACCGGGTGCAGAGCAAAGGCCCGCGGTTCGAGCTGACCGCCTCGCTGGTGCGCACCTCCAAGGCGGCGGGGAAGCTCAGCACGATTCCCTTCAAGCCCGGCTCGGAAAACCTCCCGGTGGCCGGCGGCCAGGCGCTCCTCAACGCGGTGGAGGACGCGCGGGTCAAGGCGGTGCTCGCGCATGGCGCCATCGTGATCGTGCTGGGGTATCCCGATGCCGAAGCGGCGCATGGCGGTGGCACGCCCGCGCTGGCTGCCCGCCGCGCGGCCATCGTGGAGAAGTTCCTCGTCTCCGCGGGCGGCGTGACCGTGACGACGGCCAGCTTCGGCGCCGCCGCGTCGGCCAGCGGGCCCGGCGGCGGAGCGGAGGTGTGGGTGATTCTTCCGTAGCGGGGATGTGGCGTGGCCGTTGCGACCCGCCAAACGCGGCGCCGTCATGGCGTTGGACACTTCGGAGTGCGGCAGGAAGCGCGCGACCCATCGGGACGCGCCCTGCCGCTTTGGCTTGCGCGCCTGAACCGGATGCCGAGCTGGTGAAGGTGCCCGCCGGCGACGATGTTGCCGCGATGCTGCAGGCTGCAGACGACGCCAGCGATGATCTTGCGGATGACGGCGCTGGTCCCGCTGCCTGCCACACTCGCGCTTCGAATCCTGTGCGCAGGCGCTGGTCCGACGCGCGGATCTGGCCTTGGGCCGGGCGACGTCGCTTCCGAAAGCGGCAGGGCGCGGGTCGCTCGAAGCTCCCCGCTTCCTGCCGCACTCCGACGGGCTTACTCCGCGGGGCCGGGTTAGGTGAAGGGCGTGTTCCGCGCTTCGAGGGGGGGCCCTTACACCCGGGTCCGCCCCGCTTTCCCCTCACGGATTCAAGCGCACGCGGTAGAAGCCGGCGAACGCGGGGGCGGCGGGGTCGAGGAAGGTCAGCGTGGCGGGGGGAGCGGTGCCGCTGCCGGTCTGGCTGCCGGGGAGGTCGACGAAGGTGTCGGCGGCGAGGCTGGTCGAGCGCTGGAGGGTGTAGGTGTGGCCTGCATAGCCGTCGATGGTGACGGTGACCGTGTAGGTCGTGTTGTCCGGGTTGAGCGTGCGGGTGGCGGTCTTCACGCGGACGAGGCCGGGGAGCAGGACGAGCCCGCCCGGGCTGTTGACGAAGTTGGCCGGGAGCGTGCTGGCGGGGCTGGCGGCCAGCAGGTCGAGCACGCCCTGATTGACGAACGAGGTCGCGCCGGCGGCCTGGAGGACGGCGCCGTTGGTGACGCGAATGGTGCCCTGATTGACGATGTTGCCGAGGATCGACCAGGGGCCGGTATCGGTCGTGGCCAGCGCCCCGGCGCCGACGGTCAGACCGTTCTGAATCGAGCCGTTGCCGATCAAGGTGCCGTTCAGCTGCACGGCGCCGCGGATGATCCCGCGATGGAGGAGGGTCGCGCCCGACGCGACGGTGACCGTCGGGCTGAAGGCGAGCTCGGCGCCGGGGTCCAGCGTGAGGGTGCCGGCGCTGACCGTCGTGACGCCGGCATAGTCGTGGCGCGTGTTCCAGGTCAGCGTGCCGGGCCCGCTCTTCGTGACCGTGCCGGTGCCGCCGATCGCCCCGCCGTAGCTGAGCGGGCCGACATTGCCGAAGACCAGCGCGGCATTGTCCGTGACGTCGCCGGCGATGGAGCCGCTGCTCGTGACGCCGTCGCCGAGTTGGAGCGTGCCCGCGCTGACGGTGGTGAGCCCCGTGTACGTGTGAGCTCCGGTCAGCGTGAGCGTGCCGGCCCCCGTTTTGACGAGTCCGCCGGCGCCGCTGGTGGGAGTGGCGAACTGGACGTTCTGGCCGTTGGTGTCGATCCGGAAGAACTGACCGCCCGCCACCGGGGCGAAGCGGGCGGAGAGATCGAGGCTGAGGCCGCTTTCGTAGCGCAGCGTCCCGCCGCCGAAGCTAAGGGCGCCCAGCGGGCCGAGGCCGTTGGCATGGCCGAGCGCGACCGTGCCGGCATTGAACGCCGTGCCGCCCGTATAGGTGTTGTCGCCGTTGAGGAGGAGCGTGCCGGGGCCGGCTTTCACCAACCCGCTGGGGACCGGATTGGCGGGGTTGGCCGCGCTGCGGCTGTCGGCGAGGGGCGCCGAAATGCGGAGGTCCACGGCGGGGCTGCCGGTGACGTCCTGCACCACGAACGTGGTCGCCCCGCCCGGCGCATTGTTGCCGAGCTGAATGGCATTGAACCCATTCTGCGCCGTGGTGGCGGTGATGATCGACGTGGCCGTCCCATCGGCGGTGACCGTGCCGGCGAGGTGGAAGCCCGGGAAGACGCTGGAGAAGCCCCCGTTGCTGCGCAGCTCCGCGCCCATCGCGCCGACGCCGGTCAGGACGACGTCGGCCAGTTTGTTGAAGACCGGGGCGATGTTGTGGATGAGCGAGGCCTGGGCGACGAGCGCCGTGACCGGACTGGCGACGGCGTTGCCGAAGGTGTCGGAGCGATTGAACTCGAGCGTGCAGACATTCTGCAGGACGATGGAAGAGCCGGGGAGCGTCCCGCCGTTGTAGACCGAGCCGAGCTGCCCGAAGCGCAGCTGGCCGCCCAGCACCGTGGTGGAGCCGGTGTATTGGCAGGGCGCGACGACATTGGTCAGAGCGTTGCCGGCTTTGACCAGCGAGACATTGCCGCTGAAGAACCCGCTGAGCGTGCCGGAGGTGCCGCCGTTGCCGACCGAGAGCGTGGCGGGAGTGGCGCTGCTGTTCGTGAGGGTGCCGGTGGGGAAGACATTGCAGACGCCAACGCTCTGGCTGGTGCCGTTGAGGTCGAAGCTGCCGCCGTTCATGACCGAGAGCGGCGCGGTGCTGCTGCCGGGTGTGCCCGCCCCGCTCATCCGCAGCGTGCCCGAATTCACGGTGGTGCCGCCGCCGTAGGTGTTGGCGCCGGCGAAGACGAAGACCCCGGTGGACGCGACGGCACTCAGGCTGACCGCGCCCGCGGCGGCGCCGCCGGCATCGACGATGGAGCCGCCGAAGAAGACCGCGGCGTCGCCCGTCACGATGCTCAGGCCGGTCCGCGGAATGAAGAGGCCCGTGCCGAGCACCGAGCCCGGCTGGCCCGGGGAGCCGCTGCTTCCTCCCGAGGCGCCGCCCGCCCCGGCCGTGAGGGTGCCGGCGGGCAGGGTGGAATTGCGGACCTCGAGGGTGGCGCCGTTGTTGTCGCGCACGAAAATGACCGCGCCGAGTGCCCCGCCGCCGCCCCCGCCGCCGACTCCGACGTTGCTGGTGTTGCCCAGACCGCCCGCGCCGCCGAAGGGCCCGGCCGGACCCAGCGCGGAAGTGCGGGACGCGCCCCCGGCGCCCGCGCCGAAGCCGCCGCGCCCGGAGGAGGGCAGGAATCCACCCGTGACGGGATTCACCGCCACCGGACCGCCGCCGCCCCCGCCGCCGAATCCGCCCGAGCCGCCCTGGCCCGCGCCCCGCCCCACGGCCCCGCCGCCGCCGCCGAAATCGCCCCCGGCTCCGGCCACTCCGTCCGTCGCGCCGACCGCCACGCCGCCCGCACCCCCGCCGCCGTATTTTCCGCCGTCGCCGCCCGTGCCCAGCGCCGAAGGCGAGTCGTTGGAGGTGATCGAACCCCCGCCCCCGCCGCCCCCGAGCTGTCCGAATCCGGCGGTCAGGGCGGCCGTGCTGCTGAGCCCGGGGCCGCCGGTGGCGCTGTCCGCGCCGGCGCCGCCCGCCACATTGCCCCCGCTGGGGAACGCGTTGCCTCCGCTGGCATTGGCTCCGCCGCCCCCACCTCCGGCATAGAAGCCGTTGTAATAGCCGTTGCCGCCGTTGCCGAAGCGGCCGCCGCCGCCGCCCATGAGGGAGCCGCCGTTGCCGAACCAGCCGCCTCCGCCGCCGCCGCCGGACTTGCTGCCGAGATCGACCCCGTTCCCGCCGTTGCCGCCCAGCCCGCCGCCGCCGCCGCCCGCCACGAAGGTGAAGCCCGAGCCGGCGCCGCCATTGCCGCCGACGGCCGAAAAGTTGCTGAAGCCGCAGCCTTCGACCACGACGTCGCCCGAGTTGACGAAGATCGCGCCACCCGCGCCGAGTCCGCCCCCGCCTCCGCCCGCGCCGCCGTCGCCTCCCTTGGCCCGACCGTTCTGCAGCAGGAGATTGACGAAGGTGACCTGCGTGCCGGGAGGGGCGTCGACGAAGAAGATGCGGAACGCGCCGCCGCCGCTGATGGTCGGGAAGTTTCCGGCGATGTAGGTCGGCGCCGTGATCGGCGGCAGCGGGCTGGTCAACGTGACCGAGCTGTAGGTCGGGATGAAGGTGATCGTCGACCCCGGATTGGCATTGGCCGCATTGAGGCAATAGCGGATGTCCCCCGCCAGCCCCGAGCCGGCCCCGGCGTCGCCGGCCAGGTTGACGGTGAAATCGCCCGCCCCGGCAGAGAGCGCCGTCAGACTGGCGAGACCCGCAAGCCCCAGGAAATGAGCCAAGGCGCGGGGAGACGTCGATCTGGGGAGCGTGCTGGGCATGGCCTGGTGGGGACGTCGGCGAGTTCAACAAATCCTCGACCCTTCTACGATGCGGAAGTGACGGACGCCGGGATTCTGGTGACGAACGCCGGGGTCGGCCGGCGGCAGGAACGGGCCGCAGGATCGGCCGGCCGCGGAATGCAGGGACTCACCGCCGAGGCTCAGCGGAGGCGCAGCGTCCGTTGACATAAATCTGTCGACTCCCAGATTCCTGCATGCAGACCACGCTCCGCATCGACGACCAACTCTACCGCGAAGCCAAGGCGGAGGCGGCTCGCGAGGGCACGACTTTGACGCGCTTCCTCGAGGAGGGAATCCGGCTGCGCCTCCAGAAAAGGAAGCTGACCGTCCCGCATTCGATCCGGATTTACGATCCCGAGGCACCCTCGGCGGCCATTTCCGAGGTGGAGATCCGCCGGATCGCGGCTGAAGCTCAGGAAGAACAGGATCTCGCCAAACTGGGTTATCCCTCGCTCTGATGGCGCTTTTCCTGCCGGACGCGAACGTTCTGATCCACGCACTCCGCAAGGGGACGGCAGCCCATCCTTTTTGCCGCCGGTGGCTGGTGGATGCGATGGGGAATGGGGATGACCTGGGCCTGTGTGAACTCGTCGAGGTCGCACTTCTGCGGATACCCACCCTGCCCAAACTTCAATTGGTTCCGATCTCCGAAGTGCTGGGTTTCTGGGGGGAGGATCTTTGGACCTATGCTGGAACGCGGCGGCTCGTTCCGGGCGCGAGACATAAAGAAACGCTTACCCGTTTCGTGATGGACCTTCAGCTGGTCGGCAACGACCTCAACGACGCTTGGCTGGCAGCTTTGGCTGTCGAGCACCGGGCTACCCTGGTTAGCTCCGATCACGGCTTCAGCCGCTTCCCTGGCTTGGCTTGGTTGGACCCAGCCGCCGGATAGACACAGCCGCCGAATCCAGACGCGTCGACCCGCCGGAGGTCTTCGTCGTCTTTCCACGCGCACCTCGCGCGTCTCCCACTCGATCAAAGCGATCCGCAACCCGGGTCGGGGGGCGAGCGCGGGCCAGCGCAAGGCTGAGGCATCCGGTGGAGGGTGGCTCGGAGTCGCGGGTATCCCATCCATGATGCGATGCCGGTCTCCCAAGTGCTGCGATGGGGCCGCGCTCCGGCTCAACCTTCCGTCTTCCGACGCCCGTCCGCCGACTTGCCTGCGCCCGCGGAGGCCTCGGCGTGAAGTACGTGGGCGCAGAGTCCGAGGAGACCGATCGAACCGAGCAGGATGGTCGCCACGCACCACGGCACGAAGGGCACGCCCGCTCGACGGGCCCGCGGGGCGAGGAGGTTGAGTCCGACCAGGATCGCGAGCACGAGATCGAGGCCGATCTGCTGGCCCCAGCCGGTCACGAGATGGACCTGCCAGAGCGGCGCGAAGCCATCCCGCCAGACGACGAAGGCGGTGAAGATCGAAAAGGCGAGGGAGGTGACGACGGGGAGGATCCAAAGGCGCGACTTCATGATCCAGGTTGCGACGAGCGCGCGGGCGGATCTATGACCTCGGAGGTAGCATTCTCGCCGTCCGTCCCCCTTCCCGCTCATGTCCGCTTCGCCCTCTCCCGGTCCCCTGCTGCGGGCGTTGCGGCAGGAGCGCCGGCTGACCCAGGAAACGCTGGCCCTGCGGGCGGAGGTCTCGCTGCGGCATCTGTCCTTCGTCGAGAATGGCCGCGCGCAGCCTTCCCGCACGATGCTGCTGCGGCTCGCCGACGCGCTCCACCTGCCGCTGCGGGTGCGCAATCATCTCCTCACGGCCGGCGGTTTCGCCGCCTCGATCCGCACGCCGGTGCTCGACGACCCGGTCTGGGCGCCGGTGAATGCGGCCATCGAGCGCTGGTTCGAGCAGCACGACCCGCATCCGGTGCTGATCCTCGATCGCGGCTGGAACCTCGTGCGCGCCAGTCGCGCCGCCTGGCGGATCTTCGCCTGGTGCGGCGTGCCCATGGAGAAGCTGGCCCACGCCAACGTCAGCGTGCTGCACGTGCTGTTCGATCCCGCCTGGGGCCTGCGCGCGGCGGTGGAGAATTTCGACGCGGTGGCCGATTTCGCGCTGGCCCGCCTGCGGCACGAGGCCTTCATCGATCCTTCGCTGCGCGGACTCGTGGGGGAATTGGAACGCCTGCGCGGACCCGTGGCGCACGCCCCGACGGCGCACCCGCCGGACGCGGTGGTACTGCCCATCCACCTGCGGCGCGGCGGCGACTGTCTGCGGTACTTCACCATGTTGAGCACGCTCGGCACGCCGCTCGACGCCATCGCCCACGAGCTGCGGGTCGAGACGTATCTGCCGCTCGATGCGGAGACGACGGCGCTGGCGGGAGCGCTGGCGCGGGGGGACGTCAGTTCCGCTTAGGCGCGGGAGGAAAGGCCGGCCTCAGAGAACTCAAAGAACTCAGAGAGGTTGGGCAATGACGGCGCACCTTGGTGTTCATTGTTGTTGCCGTTTTCTGGCGTTCCCAACCGGCGTGGAGACCTACGGCGCCGTGACGCGCAGGCGGAGGAAGCGGCGCGGTGGGGTGGTCGGGTCGGTCACGGTCACGCTTTGGCCCACGGTGCCAGGATTGGTGGCCAGCACGGTCCAGTTCAGGAGGTCGCTGGAGGCTTCGACCACGTAGGAGACATCGGGCCGCACGCGCGGGAAGGTGAGCGTGGCGTGGCCGCCATGGTCGCGTCCGGCCAGCGGCGCTCCGACGGCGGCGTCGGCCAGCAGGGGCTGACCGCCGAGCGCGTATTCGAGCAGGTTGGCGCGGCCGTCGCCGTCGGGGTCGGCGGTGTCGAGCCCGGCGCCGGTCGAGAGCGGGCTGCCGAAGTTCGCCCGGCGCCACGACTCCAGAGCGGTGTCGGTCACGAGCACGACGTCCCGGAAGTAGTTCGAGTTCTGGAACGACTGATTCGGGAACTGCCCGCGCGTGCCGGAGAAGACGCCGTTCGGCGTGCCGAGGGTGGTCAGCACGCCGTTGGTCACGGCGCTGGCGAGGGCGTAGGCGGCAAAGCCGTAGTCCGTGTTGGAGTTCACGCTGACCACGAAGGTCTCGCCGGCCGCGACGATCAGCGGCGGATTCAACGCCACCTGTTGCCAGCCGGAGACGGTCTCGCCGGCGAAGTCGGCGCTGGCGCGCAGCGTGCCGGCGGTCGACCAGACGCGGGCCATGTGCGACCCGCTTTCGCCCGGGACGCGGTAGTAGCGCACGGCGGTCAGTTTGCCCGCGACCTCGGCCCGCAGCCGGACGCCGAGCTCGTAGCCGGCCCCGCCGTTGGCATCGCCCGAAGGCGAGGGATTGAGGGCCGCGAACAGACTCGACGAGGTCCCCGGCGGCGGCGGTGCGGTGATGACGAAGGCGCCCACGGTGGCGGGGCTCGGATCGAACCCGCTGGCCAGGGCACGCACGCGCAGCGAGGTGGTCGCATTGACGGTCAGGCCGGCCGCCGGCCAGGCGGGCGAGGTGAGGTCGGGCTCCGAGCCGTCGGTGGAATAGACCAGCTGCGCGCCGCTGGTGGTCGAGCTGGCCGTAACCAGCACCGAGTTGCCGAACGTGCCGCCGGCGGGGCTCAGCACCGGCGCGGCGGCGGACGCGGTGGCGGTCGCGCCGAAGACGCGGGCCACTTCTGCCGCGCTGAGGGCGCGGCCGTACACGCGCACATCGTCCATCACCACGGATCGCTCCGGGCCCTGCAGGAAGAGATCGTTGGGGCCGAGGAAGAGCCCGGCCTTGTAGCCGCGCCGAGCCTGCAGGTCGCTCAGGCCGTCGCTGCCGACCAGCTGTCCGTCGACATAGAGCCGGCGCCCGCCGACGTCGGGGCCGACCACCTGCAGGACATGGTGCCAGTCGCCATCGTGGTAAGTGCGCGACGAATACAGGAACGGCCCGCCGTCCAGCCGGCTGACGAGCTGCCCGTTCTCGAGCGCGATGCTCGCGCGCGCCCAGCTGTCCAGGTAGTTGCCGAAGTTCCGCTGCGGCACGAGCAGGCCGACATACGCGCTGCGGGTGCGGAACCAGAAGCCGTAGCTGACGTTGCGATGCGGCAGCTCGAGCTCCTCGAACACCACCGCCGAACTCGCCCGCTGATAGCTCTCGCGGAACTCGAGCCCGCGTCCGAAGCGTCCGGCCACGTAGCGCGTGGCGTCATACCGGTAGCCCTCCGCGCCGAACGCCTCCGGCCCGCTGGCGGAGTTGGCCAGCGCGATGCCCGCGGCGCCGTCGGTCTCGAACGTGTACCAACCCAGCAGCCCGACTTCGCTGCGGTAGAGCTCGCGCACTTCCCGCGGCGTGAGCGAGCGGTCGTAGATGCGCACCTGATCCAGCAGTCCGAGATAGGCCGGCGTGGGCGCCGCCGGACTGATGCCCAGCTGCACGGACTGCGCCGCGCTGCTCGCGCTCGCCGTCTGTCCGGAAGCGCGCAGCACGCCGTCGACGTAGAGCCGCTGCCCGCCGAACGGTCCGCCGAAGGCGTGCACCACGTGATGCCACGCGTCATCGGCCCAGTTCGTGCCGCCGGCCGTGAGCGTCTCGGTCCCGGCGCTGCCCGTCAGCGTGGCCACCAGCTGGCCGGCGGCATCGAGATAGATTTGCCGATCCCGCTGGCCGCCCGGGAGCGTCGCGGAGAACAGGCCGCGCCCGGCCGACGAAGTGCGGAACCAGAGCGAGACGGTCGCGCTTTGGGCCGAGGCGGGCACACTGGCCGAGGCCGCGCTCGTTCCGCCGTCGAAGCGCACCGCGCGTTCGATCAGGCCGTCGGGCTCGGAGCTGACATTGCTGACGGTCAGCGGACGATTCTGCCCCGAGGCATCCGCCCCGAGGCTGGCGGAGTCGTCGAACCGCCACCACGCCTGCAGGCCGCCGCCGTAGCGCGTGCCGCCTGTGGCTCCGCTCGGCGCGGTGTTGTAGAGATAGCGCACCGGGATGGTTTCGCGTTCCATCGCGGTCGACTCCCAGCAGAGCGCGAAGCGACCGCTGGTGGAGCCGAGATTCGTGTATTCGACCACCACGTCGTAGCGCTCGCCGCCGCGCAGGCCGAGGCGTCCGAGCCCGTAGTAGCCGCCGTAGGAGCCATCGGCCGCGAACGTTTCCGGATCGGCCGTGTCGATGAGCAGGCGTCCATCCACCCAGACCCGCGCCGCGAGCAGCAGCGGCGTGCCGGAATCGTTCGTCTCGAGGGTGAAGGCGTAGTCGTCGGTCAGCGGCGCCTCCACCTGGCCGGCCCAGCGGGCGGTGAAGTTGGTCGCATTCACCCCGGCGGCCGGCGCGTCCGACCCCAGCAGCACCCGCGCGCCCGCCAGGCTGGCCGTGGGCGCGCCGCTGAACCCGCTGCCGTTGCGGAACTCGGCCCGCAGACCGGTGCCGTTGGCGGCGGCGGCGGTCGAGACGGTCGCGAGCGTGACGGTCCCGGATTGGCGCACGAATTGATCCCAGCCGGTCAGCCGATAGATCGGCGGAAAGGTGTTCCCACAGTAGTAGAGATAGACCTCGCCCGACGGGGTGGTGTGCACCACGCCGCCGGAGAACTCGAAGCCGTTCGAGCCGTGGGCGGTGCCCGCATTGACCGGCGCGCCGTCGGCCGGGCGGAGAATGACGCGGTCGACGTACAGGCCGTCGTCGGTGTAGACGTGGCTGGCCGTGCGCACCGGCTCGCAGTTGGCCTCGCCCGCGATGATGCAATTCTGCGCCTCGCCGATGATCCGGCGGATGGCGTACGTCTCTCCGCGCTCGCCGTCGAAGACCGCCGCGTGCCGGCCGACCTGCCACAGGATCTGCCCGGCCGCATCGAAGCGCACCAGCCGGTCCAGCCCGGACAAGCCCGGCAGGTAATACGCCCCGTGCGGCACGTCGCCCGGCGCGGGGCCGCTGTAGGTCGAATAGCGCCGGCCGTTGGTCACGAGCGTCTGGTTCGGCCGCAGGCGCACGCCGCCGTAGCGCAACTCCGGTCCGGGCAGCAGCGCGAAGGAGCGATAGGCGGGCAGGCCGTCCTGGAACGTGGGCCGCGCGACCACGAGCGTGCCGTCGCCGTCGTTGGCCTGGGCGGCGTTGACGGTCAGCCCGTCGGTTTCGTCGTACCACGGGATGCCCTGCAGATCGTTGACGTCGGTGAAGGTCAGCTCGCCCGGCTGCGGCAGGCCGTCGGCATTCGCATCGTTCCAGACGTAGAGATAGTGACCGCCCTGGTAGGGCTGCGGATTCGGCCGGAAGGCGGGCGGGAGCTGCCATTCGAACCCCCACTGCGCCCGCCCCAGCACGCTGGCGGGGCGCAGGGTGCGCGCGACCGGATCGTAGCGCAGAACGAAGAGACCCTCCTGGCCGCAGAGGTAGGTCTGACCGTTGAGCTGCTTGAGGATCGGGTTCGGGGCAACGGACGCGCCGAGCGGCGTCAGCGCGGCCTGCAGGTCGAGTTCGTAGGTCTCGAGGATGGTGAAGTTGCCGGTCGCATAGTCGAACTGCGCCCGCACGTAGCCGCGCGCGACCTGCGAGTACCAGACCTTGGTGGGATCGCCCGGCTCCGGTGCCGAGCCGTTGCCGTAGACCGTGCCGACCAGCCACTCGCGCAACAGCCGGCCCTGCGCGTCGAAGCGCGCCACGCGGTTCGGCAGCGTGGCGGGCTCGGCCACGAGGAAGCCGCCCGGATTTCCAACCGCGTCCGGATCGGCCAGGATGTCGCGGACGTTGCGGAAGTCGGTCGCGACGTATGGTCCGTCCACCCGCCCGGCCGGCGTACCGTAGGTCCGCAGCAGCGTGCCGTTGGCGCTGAAGCGCTTGACCTGGTGATGCGCCGGACTCGCGCCGAAGGCCGTGCTGTTCTCCGCCACGAGGACGTCGCCGGTGGCCTTGTCGACGTGCAGCCGGAACGGGTGGCTCAGCTGGCTGGAGGCGATCAGGGTCGTGGGGGCGGACGTCGGCGTCGCCCAACGCAACACGCTGCCGCCGGAGATGACCAGCAGCGCGCCGTCCGCCTGCAGCGCGAGCCCCTGCGGTGCGGGGACGGTCGCCTCCGCCTGGAAGGTGCCGTTCTCATCATACCAGCGAATGCGGGCGTCGTTGGCATACGCGACGGCCAGCACGCCGGCGTGCGCATCGAGATCGGTGGGTTCGCCGCCGGGCCCGCTGGCCGTGAGATGGACCCGGAAGCTCGTCACGAGGCGCGGATTGCGCGAGAAGCTGCGGTCCAACACCTGCACGTTCGCCGCGGTGCCGTCGGGATTGCTGCCGAGACAGAAGAAGCGGCCATTGCTCAACCCGACCGCCGACGCGCCCTCGTGCGGGAAGTCCATGTAGGTGTCGCGATCCGTCCACAGATAGCTGCCCTGCCAGTCGGTCTGCACCGCCAGCAGCCCGCCCTCGCCGCCGGCCGTCAGCAACGGCCCGCGCTCGTCCGCCGAGAAGCCGAAGACCCCGGCGTGATTGCCGATGGCCGCCCGCCAGTTCGGCAGCGTGTTCGTCCCCACCCGGCCGAGGTATTGCGAGCGAATGCCCTGATGGAGCAGCGCGCGCCAGCTGTAGGACCCAGCGGGCACCGCGACGCCGTATCGATCTCGCCCGTCCCAGCGCTCCACGTAGCTGCCCGCTCGCCGCGGCACGGACGACAGCAACGTGCGCACCATCCGTCCGCCGGAATCGTAGACCGCGAGCGAGACGTAGCCATCGGAGTTGACCGTGTAGGGAATGTCCACGTCCCCCGCCCGGAGCGCCGAGCAGGCCAGGACGAGAGCGAGAGCCGCGAAGAACCAGGAGCGAGGGCGCATAGGATGGAGCAAGGCGTGTTCCCGCGCCTCCGTGGCGCGTGGCGCGATCCTCCCCGGCCGCCGGCGCTCGTCCATGACCTCCGAGGTCATCCGAGGGGGGACTTTGGGCGTATGTGCCGTGCGCGCAGCTTGCTGCCAGCGGGGAAGGGCGGACCACAGAAGGCGCAGAATTCGCAAAAAGGACCACGTGCGGTTGCGCGCGCCAGACGCCGTGGACTGCGCGCAGCTTGCTGCCGCTGTGATCCAGGCAGCTTGCTGCCGCCGCCGAGGGACACGCTCTGCGCGCGGTTTCCCCCGACGAGAAGGCTCCCGCGAAGACGCGAAGCCGCGAAGGTCAGCAGGGGAGCGGAGGTGCGGAGGAGCGGAGGTGCGGAGGAGCCGGGGAGCCGAGCAGCCAGGGAGCCGAGCAGCCCCGCTCTGGCCCCGCGCTTAACGCCGACGCCGGCCGAGGACGCTCAAGCCCAGGCCGCCTGCGGCCAGCAGGGCCCACGTCCCCGGTTCGGGCACCGGCAGGGCACCGGTGAACGGAAGCTGGTTGAACGAAAACGCGCTCGGCGCGTTGTAGCTGCCGAAGAGGCCCTGCCCGAGCACCACACCGGTCGTGGCCTGCACGGCGGCGCCCGGCGCCAGGATGGATCCGAGGACGCCCACGCTGTTGATCTGCAGCGTGCTGGCGTTGTGGAAGTTGTAGAGCACGGTAGCCTCGGTGATTCCGCCGCTGAGGGACATGCCCAGGAAGCTCAGGCTGCCGGCGCTGCCGCTGACGTTGACGATCGCCGTGGAGCCCGCCGGGAGGTTGATCCGGAGCGTCCCGGGGATGTCGGACTGACTGAGGTTGAAGACGAAAACGCCGCTGCCGGTGCCGCTCAGGCTCAGCGTATTGTTCGCGGTGGAGATGCTGCCGTTCGTCGGCAGGGCGGCGAGCGTGGCCGAGAGGTTGGAGAGACGCAGCGATTCCGACGCGAAGTTCACCGGCACTGGCGTGCCTGGCGGCTGCAGGGTCGTGCTGGACCAGCCTCCGGAGGCGGAAACCGTGCCACCCACCACCGTCACTCCGTTCACCGAGCCTCCGTTGGCGGTCAGATCTCCGCCGACGACGAGATTCGTGTTCCCGACCGGAGCCGAGCTGCCCACGGTGACATTGGTGAGCAACGCGGTGCCGCCGATGGCTGCGTTGGCCTGAATGGTGCCGCCGGTCGCCGTGGCACCCTGCGAGACGAAGAAGCCGAAATTCGAAAGCCCCTGCCCAGATGCAGCCAGCGGCGCCGCCGTCAGCAGGAGCAGGAGGGAGAGACGACGGCCGAGAGCGAGAGAGCGCGGTGGCTGCGGAGGCATGAGGCCGTCCCTAGACGGAGGCTGCGGAGCGATCAAGCGATCAAGCGATCAAGCGATCAAGCGATCGAGCGATCGAGCCGGGAAACGGCGTCGCGCAGTCCAAGGCGTCCGGCTCGTGCAACTGCACGTGGTGCCGAGCTTCTGCGTTCTTTGCGTCTTTTGTGGCCCTGCCTGCTCTGCGCGAACTGCCGACGCGGCATCGTCCCACCCCGCGCCACCAGCCGCACTCGGAGAGTGCGGACTACCGCTCCTTCCGCAGTTGTTTCTTCGCGGCTTCGCGCGAGCCTTCCCGTCGCCGGCAATCCGCGCGCAGTGCGTGTCCCTCGGCGGCGGCAGCAAGCTGCCTGGGTCACAGCGGCAGCAAGCTGCGCGCAGTCCACGGCGTCCGGCTCGCGCAACCGTACGTGGAGCCGAGCTTCTGCGTTTTGCGTCTTTTGTCCTGCCTTCTCTGCGCGAACTGCCGACGCGGCATCGTCCCACCCCGCGCCACCAGCCGCACTCGGAGAGTGCGGACTACTCCGCTCGTTCCGCAGTAATTTCTTCGCGGCTTCGCGGCTTCGCGCGAGCCTTCCCGTCGGCAGTCCGCGCAGAGCGTGTCCCTCGGCGGCGGCAGCAAGCTGCCTGGGTGACGGCGGCAGCAAGCTGCGCGCAGTCCACGGCGCCCGGCTCGCGCAACCGCGCGTGGAGCCGAGCTTCTGCGTTTTGCGTCTTTTGTGGTCCTGCCTTCCCTGCGTGACGCGGCAATCCTCACCCCGCGCCACCAGCCGCACTCGGAGAGTGCGGACTACTCCGCTCCTTCCGCAGTTCTTTCTTCGCGTCTTCGCGGCTTCGCGCGAGCCTTCCCGTCGGGGGCAGTCCGCGCGCAGAGCGTGTCCCTCGGCGGCGGCAGCAAGCTGCGCGCAGTCCACGGCGTCCGGCTAGCGCAACCGCACGTGGATCCGAGCGTCTGCGTCTTTGCCACAAGCCGCACTCGGAGAGTGCGGACTACTTCCCCTCCTCGTTCACCTCAGCAATCCGAGCAGATACCGGAGCTCGCCATCGACCTGGCCCGGGTCGGCCACGGTGCGAGCGATTTCCTCTCTCAGGACGAGGCCGAACTCCCGGCGCAGTTCCAGCACGGCTTGCTTGACCGCCCCCTCGCCCATGTCCAGGGCGGCGGCGATCTCGCGATACTTGGCGACGTCGCGACCGGTGAAGAGGCCGTTGAGCTGGCGATAGAGCGCCTCGCGTCCGCGTGCCCTCAGCCGCTCTTCCAGGGTCGCCAGGGCGTGATCGTACACCGCCCGCGCCCAGCGGCGGTCGAACGCCTCCTCCGGCGAGGCGCTCGGGGCGGGCGGCGCGGCGCCGACGGCTTCGATTTCCTCCAGCTGCAGCGGCGCCTGACCGCCGCCGCGCTTGCGGGCCTGCGCGGCGCGGTACTGGTCGGTCCGCCAATGCGTGAAGGAAGCGAGCAGGAAGGCGCGGAACAGCCCGTCGCCACGTTCGATCCGCCGCAGGAAATCCTGGCTCAGCATGTGGGCGAAGAACCCCTGCACGTCGTCGGCGGCCGAGTGGTGGTCGGCCCCCCGACGGCGCAGGTAGGCGTAGAGCGGCTTCCAATAGGCCCGCGCCAGGCGCTCCCAACCGGCCCGCGCCTCGGCCGGGGTCTCGCCCCGGGCTTGCAGGACCATGGACCAGGCGGTGGCGGGAAAAGGGGATGCCCCGCCGGAAGCATCGCCCGCCGGGAGACGGTCATTCGAATCGGCAGGGGGAGGAGCGTACATCAGCGGGCGGCTCGTCCCCGCGGAGCAGCCCCACGCCACCGCGGGTGGGCAGCGGAGGAGCGAGCCGATTCCGACTGACGGGCTGCCGGAATCCGCTAGAACGAACCGCCGAGCATGGAAGCAGAGCCGCCCCTCCCTTGTCCAGATTGCGGCGTCGCGCTCGAGGCCGATGGCGCCTGCCTGGCCTGTGCGTTCGGCGCGGCGCTGGCGGCGGGCGGGGCTTCCGCCGACCGCGGCGAGAACCCGGCGCCCGGCTTCGGACGCTTCGCGCCTCAGGAAGAGGGCCGGCTCGGCAAATACGTCCTCCGGCGGCGGATCGGCGCGGGCGGCATGGGCATCATCTGGCTGGCGGAGGAGACTGCGGTCCGCCGGCAGGTGGCGCTCAAGATGATCCGCGGATTCGCCTTCTCCACGGAGCTGGAAAAGCTGCGCTTCCGCACCGAGGCCAGCGCGGCGGCCCAGCTCGACCACCCGAACATCGTGCCCATCTACGAAGTGGGGGAATTCGACGGGCAGCCGTATTTCACCATGAAGCTGCTCGGCGGCGGCAGTCTGGCCGATCGCCTGCAAGAGGGCGCCCTGCCCGCGCGAGAAGCGGCCCGCATCCTCGAAAAACTCGCCCGGGCCGTGCAGCACGCCCACGCGCGCGGCATCCTGCACCGCGACCTGAAACCGGGGAACGTGCTCTTCGACGAGGCCGGCGAAGCCTACGTGACCGACTTCGGTCTCGCCAAGCTGGTCGATTCCAACCAGGGCCTGACGCTCTCGAACGCGCAGGTCGGGACGCCGCACTACATGTCGCCGGAGCAGGCCCGCGGCAAAGCCCGGGAGATCACGACCGCGAGCGATGTCTGGGGCCTCGGGGCCATGCTTTATCAAATGCTGACGGGTCGGCTCCCGTTCCCCGGGGCCACGCCGGCGGAGATCTTCAGCCGCGTCACCCACGAGGAGCCTGCGGCCCTGCGGTCCGGCAGCAGCACGGCCGACGACGATCTGGAAACCCTCTGCCTGCGCTGCCTCGAAAAGGACCCGGCCCGGCGGCTGGCCAGCGCGAAGCTGCTGGCCGACGAACTCGGCTGCTGGTTGCGGGGAGAGCCGATCCGCTCGCGCCGCATCACGACCCGCGAACGCACGCTGCGCTGGGTGCGGCGGCACCCGTGGCCGGTGGCCGCAGGCGCGGGCGTGGCGCTGTCGCTGCTGGTCGGCTCGGTCATCAGCCTGCGGCTCTGGACCCGCGCGGAGGAGAATCGCCGCATTGCCGAAGCCAGCGCGCGCCGCTCCGAGCAGCTGGCCGTGCGCGAGCGACTCACGGGCTACGTCTCGACGCTCTCGGCGGCCCTGGCGGCGCGCGAGCGGCACGACTACTTCCGCGCCCGACAACTGCTGGCCGCAGCTCCGCCGGAGCATCGGGGGCTGGAATGGCGGCTGTTGCAGCATCTCTGCGCGGGCGATCAGCGCGCGCTCTTCCGTCTGCCCGGCGGAGAAATCCCGGAAGCCCTCGCCCCGGGCCCGCTGCCGGGCTCGCTGGCCATCGTGTCCGACCGCGGAACGTTGCATCTATGCGGTCCCGAGGGCCACCCCCTGCGCCCTCCGCGCCCGCTGCCGCCGCCCGGCCTTGAGGATCCAGGCACGCTCAATTCCCAGAACTACCACGGCCTGAGCTACGCGCCCGACGGCCGGCATTTCGTCTGCGCCTTCCGCAACACGCTGCGCGTCTTCGACGCCGAGACGCTCGAGGTCGTGCTGCACGCGGCGGGCGTCATCCAGCCGCAGAGCGCCTGGCTGGACGAACGCCGCCTGCTCTACGGGGCCGATTGCACGACGAACCGCAGCCCCGAAACCGGCGCGTGGGTCTTCGAAGTGGCGCAGCGCCGGAGCACGCGCCTGGCCTCGACGTGGGCCGCGCCACTGGCCGTCTCGGGCGATGGGAAGATGCTGGCGTTGACCGACCAGACCGGCCTGGCCGAGCCGGGGCGGTTCGAAGTCTGCCTGTTTCGCGCGTCCGACCTGCCCGGCGCGGAGTTGCGCCCTGCGGCCGTGCCCCTCGCGCGCTGGCAGCCGGAAACCAGCGGGGCCGCCGGCGCGCTGGCGCTCTCGACCGATGGCCGCTATCTGGCCGCGCTCTGCGGCCCGCACGAAGACCCGTGCCACACGCTCGAAGTTTGGGAGACCGATCCCCTGCAAAGCTGGCTGAGCCTGGGCTTCCGCGAGGCGCTGGTCGACGTGGCCTTTCATCCGACCGAACCGCGCGTGGCCGTGACCAGCACCGACGGCACGGTGCGCATGTTCCAATTTCTCCTGCCCTCCCCGCCCGGTCTGGCGACCTACGACGACGACAGCTTTCGCGTTATCCGCGAGCCCCTCAACGGCAACGGTGCGCACAGTCCGCCGCGCCGTCTGCTCACCCGCTCGGCCGAGGGCGGCCGGGCCATCTACCTCCTCGGCCACGAAGGGCGTGGGAATGGCGTCTTCTTCGGTCCCGACGGCGGGCGCCTGTTCACGGCCGCGGCCGACGGCACCGTCCGCGCGTGGCACCCGGGATTGCCGCCCTCGACCCAGCGGGTGGCCCGGGCGCATCTCGTGCAGCTGGGCGGGCTGCCGTCCGCCTCGCCCGATGGCTCCCGGCTGCTCTTTGCCGATTTCCAAGGGCGGGCCCACTACTGGCGCGAGGGGCACGGCGCCACCGAATTGGCCGAGGGGCACATGGCCCTCGCCGTCCTGCCGGCCGGCCGCCTCGCCAGCATGGATCGGCAGACGACTGAGATCAGCCTCTGGCAGGAGGAGGGCGGCACGATCCGCGAAATCGCCCGCCTGCCCGGCCCCGGCTACGTGGGGGACGCGGAAGGCATCCTGCGCGGGCTGGTCACGCCCGACGGCCAGCGGATCGTCGGAATCTCGCGCGGCCGGATTTTCGTGGTCGATCTGCGCAGCCAGACGGTCACGGCCACCCGGGAGGATCAAGGCTGGCAGGCCGGCCCCTCGCGCGCCTGGGGCATCGCTCTCTCGCCGGACGGTCGCCGGCTTATCGCCACCGGGCTCGGCCACCAGGCGCGGCGTTACGACCTCGCGGACCTCGACGGACCCGCCCCGACCCTCGGCAATTACCGCAACTACGACACCACGGTCGTCTTCCATCCCGATGGGAGTCGACTCTACATCGGCAACGAGGACGGAATGGTGCGTGTCTTCCGGACGGACACGTGGATCGAGTTGCCGGAGGAGAGCTGGCGGGCGCACAGCGGCGCGGTCACGGCGCTCGAGATCGCCCACGATGCCCGGCTCATCGCCACGGCCGGCGACACCACCCTCAAGCTCTGGCTGACCGAACTGACTCCTCCCGCCGGTCGGACCGAAATGCTCAGCTTTTCGACCTACTTCCCCGCCGCCTGGCTGCATTTCGGCCGCGGTCCCGACGGCGCCGACCGCTCGCTACTGCACGCCGAGCCCTTCTGCCCGCTGGAAATCTGGTACGGCGCGAAGGACGCGCCCGCGTCCCAGCCGCCTGCGCCGCCCAAGCCGTTGCGGGTGCAGCGCCTGCAGTGAGCAGTGATCGGCGAGCGGGCGCTGGCGTGATTTTTTTGGAAATTTCGTCTGACCTTCGCGAAGGCAATCCGTGAACGATGGGAAAGCTTCGCCGGCTTTCGAGACGTTCTACCCGGATCAACCGTTCCGGGCAGGGCGGTTCGGGAGTTCCGCCTCCACTCCGGGGAGAGGTTCCGGCGCCCCCCGAATCCAACCTCAGAAAGCAGAAACCAACCTCCCATTGCCCTCGTGGCAGCACTATGAAAAGAATATTTGCATTCATGCTCGGCCTGACCCTGCTGGCCGCCACCAGCGTCTCCGCGGCCCCCAGCGTCGATGAGATCGTGGCCGCGAAGGCCACCTACAGCGGCACCTTGAAGAAGGACGGTTCGGTCGACTGGGCCTGCACCGCGACCGTCAAGGGCAAGGGAGTCGTCCTCGTGAAGTGGTCGACCGGGGAAGTCACCTATACTGGCGAGATGGGTCCCTCCGGCGGGAAAGCCGGCGCCCCGATCGCGATGAACGCCAAGGGCGGCGACAATTCGGAAGTGCGTTTCCAGTGGGACACGCTGGATACGATGCAGGTGGAATGGTGGCCGAATATGGCGGCCAAGGCGGGTCAGACCCAGAATAAGCCCGCGGTCGTCAAGGGAACCATCAAGAAGAAGTAGGCCGACGCCAACCACGCTCCCGCTTACGGCAGGAGCCAGAATTCAGGGACTCGCCGAGCGAAAGTTCGGCGAGTCTTTTCGTTCAGCGTGGTGCGGGCATTCCAGCCCACATGGACGAGTGCCGCAACAAGGCATGACCACGCTGACGGGTCCTGGCGGAAAGATGGGCGCGGCGACGGTCGCGAAGATGGTCGTCGGACCGACCGGGGGCGCTCCCCGCCGTGGTCCCTCCCGCTCGATTCTGCGCCTTTTCCCGCGCGGCGCTCCGAGTGCGCGGGCCACTCTCCGCTCCTCCGCTCCTCAAGTCCTCCGCCGCAGGCCGATCTCCCAGCTCTTCTCGTTGAGCGGATTCAAGTCGACGAAGTCGAGCGTTTCTCGCCGCGTGACTTCCTGCAGCAGGATGGAGATGCAGCCGAGACCGAAGACCATGTTCAGGTCCTGGGAGATCTTGCTCGCGAACACCTGCATGCGCTCCTGACTGCTGAACACCGGGAGGCGCAGCTTGCCGTCCGACTCCAGGATCCAGGGCTCGAACGGCTCCTGGGCCAGCTGCTCGGAATCGAGCCGGATCTGCTCCAGCAGTTGCTCCTTGGTGAATTCGCCGATCTCGAGGAAGCGCCGCGGCCGCTGCGGCACAAACACCGGCTGTTCGGCGAGATACGCCATCACCGTCCGGAAATCCGCCTGCTCGTCCGCGCCGGTCAGATTCTGCAGGATCTCATCGCTCATGGAGTGCCGTTGTATCGGATTGCCCCGGTGTGGGCAATGTCTCGTTGACTGCACTTCCGCGCGCGTCGGCCGCATCTACCGCGCCGTGGCTGGACGATCCCACAATGCGCCTGACGAGTACCTCTTTGCGATTCTCTGAGTCTCTGCGGCAAAAGCTCGCAACCGCCCCCACCCGGCTCGCCTTCCTTCTTCCTTCACTTCAGCTGCGCCAGCACCTGATCGAGCTCGGCCTCGCCCTCGGCGACCTTGCCGGCATCGAGCAGGGGTTTGACCTTTTCCTGCATGGTCTTGAGGAAGGCGGAAGGATCGCGCCCGCTCGCGACCCAGCGTTGCACGCCGGCCTTCACCTGCTCGACCTTCTCGGTCAGGCGCGCGCGCTTGGCCTCGATGAACGCGGCGGCGCCGTCCTTGGTCAGGTCGCGGATCTTCGCCTGCTGTTCGGGCGAGAGCGCATTCTTGATGGCGCCGAGGAGGCCGAGCTGGAGTCGCTTCATCGCTCGCTCCGCCTCCAGGAGGCGATCGAGCTGGGCGAAGAGCGCGGTTTCATCGATGCGCTCCCGCCGGGCGAGCGCGGTCAGGGCGGCGGTTTCGCGGAGCAGACGCTGGGTCAACTCGCTCGCGCTGGCCTGGGTTTGTTCGACGCGGACGCGGAGCGCGCTGCGCTGATCGGCGCTCAGGCCGATCTGATCGGCGACGAGCAGGACGACCTCCGGCGGGAAGAAGGCGCCCGCCAGCGGATCGGCCTGGGTGGCGGGCGGTTCGCTGGCTCGGAGGGAGACGGCGGTGGCGAGCAAAACGAGGAAGGCACGAGGTTTCATGGATCGATAGGTTGGAGTGGAATCTGACAAGACAATACGGGCTCAAAGAGGGCGCACCGGCGGGGCGAGGAGCGAGGCGGTCGGCGAAGCGGCCAGCGACGGAGGCGACTCCAACGCCGACGCCGGGAGACGCGCGATCGAGCGCTGCGTTTCCTCCAGCGTGGCCAGCCATTCGGGCGGAATCTTCGGCGCCGGCGCTGGGCGCAGAAACGCCCAAGCCAGCGCGAGGACCGCCGCGGCCGCCGCCGAAGCCGCGAGCCAGCGCCAGGGCCGGCGGACGGCGGCGGGATGGGCCGCGAGCACCGCGGGCGCCTGCTCCTCGGCCCGCGCCGCCAGCCCGCGCAAAGCGGCGTCGAGATTGAGGTAATCGAGATAAAGCGCGCGCAATTCCGCATCGGTCTGCAGCGCCGCGGCCAGGGCGTGGGCTTCCTCGGCGGTCGACTGCCCGTCGAGGTAGCGCTGAATCTGTTCGTGCCAGTTTTGCATGGAATTCAGGGGTGGGCGGCGTGCTGCCGCATGCATTCCAACAGCGTCTGCCGCAGCCGCTGGAGCTGCTTGTAGAGAGACATCGGCGTCTGCCCGCGTCGGGCCGCCAGTTCGTCGATGCGGACGCCCGGGGCATAGGAGGCGAGGACGAGCGCGCGCTGGGCCTCCGGCAGTTTCTGCAGGCAGGTCTCGAGAGCCTCGCGCTGCGCATCGTGCCGGGGCGCGGCCGCGGCGGCTTCGTCGGCCAGGCGATCGACCAGCTCCGGATCGAAGACGTGCCGGTCGCGCGCCCGGTCGCGGCGAAACGTCAACGTCTCGTAGCGCGCCACGCCGAAAGCCCATTTGCGGAAATCGCGGGCGGGATCGAACTCGCCGAACTTCCGCCACAGCACGACCGAGACCTGCTGCAGGACGTCGGACGCATCCGCCGCCGGGAGCGCGAGCGAGCAGACGAACGAGCGCAGCGCCGGCTCATGCTCCGTGAAGAGGCGGAGGAACTCCTGGCGCTGGGTTTCGCTCAATTCGGTCATGGCTGCTGGTTATCTCCCTTCATCGGACGCATTTGCCGAAGAATCCGCGCGCGGGCGCTCCCGGCCAGCCCGCGTTGATCCGGGATGCACCATGCGTCGATCTGCTCACGGCAGGCGCAGATGGCTCCGGCCGCGGCATGGCCTCCGCCCCTGCAGCGCCTTCCAATCCGCAGATTGTGAGGATTCAACACCGATTCATTCTGCGGCAAAACGGGCCCCGGGATCTCCGCGTCCGCCGCTCCGCCCTTCTTTGCGATCTCTGCGTCTTTGCGGCAAAAATCAGCGCGTCCCGGACACCGACCGCCCTCGACCGCCCCCAAGTCCCGATCCCCCAACTGTCGTATTGGCCTCGCGCCGGCGGCCTGATACCAACGGCTAGCTCGTCATCTTGCTCCCGGGCCGTTCCTCCTCCTCATCATGAACCTCCCCGCTTCGCTCTTCTCCGGCGGCCTGCTGCTCCTGCTCCTCGTCGCGCCGGTCTCCGGCCAGGGCACGCTCACCCCGCCGGGTGCGCCCGCGGCGACCATGAAGACGCTCGATCAGATCGAGCCGCGCATCCCCATTTCGACCCTGCCTTTCACCATTCTCTCGAGCGGACATTACTACCTGACCCGCAGTCTCACTTCCACGACCGACGGCATCAAAATCAATGCGGACGATGTGACCATCGATCTCGGCGGATTCACCCTGACGGGCGACGGCGGTTCGGGGGATATCGGCATCGAGGTCCTGACGGGCCACACCCGCATCCGCGTCCGCGGTGGGCGCGTGGTCAACTTCGCCGTGGGCGTCTCGGTCGCCGTCAACACTTCCGAGTTGCTGCTCGAAGACCTGCATCTGCATGGGAATTCCAGCGGTCTCCTCGCCAACTCCACGAACGTCGGCGGCACCACCCGGAGCGTCTTCCGGCGCCTGCGGGTGACCGATAGCCTGGGTTTCGGCATCTCGTTCGGAAACTCCTCCTTCACCGGGGTCGGTCAGAATCTGATCGAACAATGCGAACTGGTGAACAACGCTGGCATCGGCCTCAACGTCTCGACCACCGGCAACCTCATCCTGCGCTGCCTGGCCAGCGGCAACACCCCGAACTACAACATCGTGATCGGCAATCGCTTCGGCGCGATCGTCGCCCCCGCGGCCAGCGCCTCGACCGTCAGCGGCTCGAGCGGTGGCGCCGGCACCGGCACGACCGATCCTTTCGCGAATCTGAGCTTCTGAGCGGCCTTCTCCGGCCCAATCGATGCAACGATCCAGGCTCCGCCCCCTGAAATTGCTGGGCTGGGCCGGCGCGCTCCTCTCCCTGCTTTGGGCGACAGCGAGCGTGCTCTGGTTCTACCAGTTCACGCGCCCGTACTCTCCCGAGACGCCGCTGTCCCACCTCCTTCCCGAGTTGGTGCTGTCTCTCGCCTGCCTGATCTGCTTTCTCCGAGTCGCCCGGCACGGCCGGCTCTGGCCCTCGCGCCCGTCCGCATCATCGGCGGCCGCGGACGACCGCCATTCCTGATCCAGTGCCGGCGCCGGCCGTCGATCGAGAAAGCTCCTCCGCTCCCCCCTCCTCCGCTCCCCCCTCCTCCGCTCCCCCCTCCTCCGCTCCTCCGCTCCTCCGCTTGGCCTCACGCGCGATTCCAACGCGACACCGCCGACATCGAACTGATCTCCTCGCCGAAGTCGCAGCTCCGGCAGCGGAGAAAGGAGTAATGCAGCATCGCGCTGCCCGGATCGTCCGCCACGTCCGGCGACCCACAGCGCGGGCAGCGGATCCCGGGCGCCAGCGAGTCCACCGCCGGACCCGGATCGAACGGCAGTTCGGGCAGCGGCGAACCGGCGGTGGTCGTCTCGGCCGGCGACGTCACCGGAGGCGACTCCTGCGCCGGCGGCTGCGGTGACTCCACCGCAGGCACCCGCGGGGCGATGAACGCCGGGATCTCCGCGCCCGCGCCGAGCACAATGGTGCGATGCCACTCGTCGCCTTCCGCGGCCAGATCCACCAATTCGCGGTGACCGCACGCTTCGCAGCGCAGATCGGAGATTTCGAAAATGCGCTCGTGCAAGCCGGCGCGGGTCGAGCCGCACTTCGGGCAGGCCGCGATGAGCCGCGACTCCACCGCCGGCGCGGACGCGCAGAGGGCCGCGGCCCGCTCCTGCGCGAGCCGCTCCGCCTGGTCCTCCTCGGCGCTGGGACACGGCCCGTCTCCGCCCGCCCGGACGTGCGCCACCACCTCGCCGAGCGCGACCTGCGGATCGTAGAATTCCCAGGCCTGCTCCGTGATCGTGCGACGACACTCCGAGTCGATCGACAGCGGCGCCTCCGTCCCGGCGAACAGGTAGTGCTCCGTCCAATGCGACCCCGTTTGCGGACGGTGCTCGACCAGGCAACTCGCCACGAAGCGGGCGCCCTCGATCGCGACGATCTCGATCCGCTGAGGCTCGCCCCCGTAGCGATCCAGCGCCGCCACGCGCGCCGCCACCGCTTCGTTGATCGCTCGTCTTTGCATGATTCGGGGCAATGGAACATGCGTGCTGCCGACTTGCTGCTCGGAAGTTCGCCGACGGAATGGAGGCACGCAGCTCGGAGGCGACGGCAGCAAGCTGCCTGAGAGCCGGCGGCAGCAAGCTGCGCGCAGTCCACGGCGTACGGCTCGCACACCACACGTGCTCCACCTTTGAGTCGTTGCGTGTTTTGCAGTTCTCCCTCCGCCGCTTGCAGCCGCTCGCGTGGCGACCTTCCGCAGCCCGCGCCACGAGCCGCACTCGGAGATTGCGGACTACGCTCATCCTCACCCTTTTCTTCGCGTCTTTGCGGCTTCGCGCGAGCCTCCTACGCGTCTGCCCCGTAGAGTCTAACGCGTGCGGTCCCCCAATCGGCACCCGCCATGCTGCGTCCTCGGAGTCATCCTCGGGTCGTCCCTCCGCCGCATGCCCTGATGCCACTGCGGACCTCTCCAGCCCCCGCCACGAGCCGCACTCGGAGATTGCGGACTACGCTCGCGCCGCTCCTCCGCTCACAGTTTTACCGCCGCGTGAATGCCCGCATCGACTCGCGGAGTACTGCCGGTCACGTAGGCGCGAGCGGCTTCGAAGAGGTATTTCACGCCCTGCAGGCCCTGATTGTCCCAATACTCGCCTTCCTCGGGCAGCACGGAGATGAGCTGCAGATTGGGATCGTCCTGACCGCCGGGGAACCAGGCACGAAACGGTTCCTTCCAATACTGCGCGATGAGCGCGCGATCGGTCGAGAGCTCGGCCCGGCCGCGTGCCGTCACATAGGCGCTGCCATCGTCCTGAAAGATGAGCTGCACCCGCGAGTCGGCCTCGATTTCGTAAGTCTTCAACGTGTCGGCACCGGTGAAGAACCAGAAACGCCCGCAGTCCTCGAAATGTGCGATCGCCATCGGACGCACGTGGATCCCCCCGTCGGTCGCGCGGGTGGCGAGCATGGCGGTGCCAAAACCTTTCAGGAGACGATGGAAGTGGAGACGCTGTTCCGCGTCGGTGGATGGGTTGGTGTTCATGCCCGCGATTCGAATCGACGCCGCTCCGCGGCTGTCCGCATGACTCGGGGTTTTTAGCCCCTCCCCTCCTCCGCTCCTCCGCTCCTCCGCTCCTCCGCTACTTCCACGCTTGGCGCCACTGCAGGAACTCCGCCCGTTTCTCCGGCGGCACGCCCCAAGCGGCCGTGCGCTGGAAGGTCAGAGCGGTCGCGGCCATGAAGGCGGCGCTCCAAATCCCCAGCAGCGCCAGCGCCACCATGCCTCCCGTCCGCCGCAGCCAGCCGGTCGGATCCCCCGCGATGGCGGCCGCGCCCAGCACGACCAGCGCAGGAAAGAAGTCGTGCAGGTAGCGCTGAGTGATCCCCACCGATAAGAAAACGATGCTGCCCCCCGCCAGCAGGGCCAGCGCGAGCCAGCGTCCCTGCCGCAGGGCCGGGGTCTGACTCCGGACCACCGCCACCAGGCCCAGCAGCGCCAGCGCCGTCAGCGCCGGCATGGCCACGGGCAGCGAGGCAAACGGCTCGGCCATGTCGATCGCCGGCTCCCCCAGACGGATGGGCTGGGTGGAGGCGTAGAGCCAGGGGAACTCGGAGCGCACTTCCACGCCGCGCGGCCCAAGGTAATTGGCCAGCCCGGTGGGCAGATTGGCCAGATGGAGCGCTCGACCCTGCGTCAGCGCCATCCGGTTCGGCTCCCGCAGATACATCTCGTAGTACTGCAACGGGATGCCGTTGAAGGTGCGGAACTTGGCATAGTTCACGCCCAGATAAGTGCCCGCGACGAGCACGATCCCCAGGCCCAGGCCGGCAGCCTGCCAACGCCACCTCGCCGGACTTCCTGGCTCCGTCGCCACCGTTGCGCCGGGTCGGCTCCGCCAAACGAGCGAAAGCAGCAGGAGGCTCAGCCCCAGGACTGCCCCCGCACCCGTCGTGGCCCGCGAATGGAGGGCGAGAAAAGCCGCCGCCACCGCCGCCACCAGCCACCGACTCGCGCCGGTGCGGGCGTAGACCAAGACGGCCCAGGCGGAAAGCAGCGCGGCCGTACTGCCCCAGGCCGTCGCCTCATGAAAGAGGAAGGAACGGCTCAGGATGAACAGATTGCTCGACCCCAGCCCGACGCAGAACAGAAAGATGACCTCCAGCCAGCGCTCCCGGGCCTCGCGCGCCGGCCCGCCGCGGAAATGCCGCAGGATGCCCAGCGCCGCCGCGAGATTGAAGAGACTGGCGCAGAACACCATCCAGCGACTCCAGAGGCCGTCCATACCGTCGGAGAGCAGCAGCAGCGGGGCGCGGAGGAGGGCCGGTCCGATCCCGAAATAGCCATAGTATTTCCCATCGAAGAGAAACGATTCGAAGCCGATCGCCCAGGGCGGCACATCGAACCGGCCCTCGAACATGGAGCGGCCCAGCGCGTCGTAGTACCGACAAAAACTCTCGCGCTCGAAGAGATCCCACTCGCCCCAGGTCACAAACCAAACCCCGGACAGGATGATGAGCGTCAGGACGGGCAACAGATGCCACCAGGAACGCCAGCGCTCGACGGGAGACGTTTGCATGATTCAAGCGGCCACGCGGGCCTCTGCTACGGACCGCGGCCGGCCGGCGCTCCGCTCGTGGGTTGCGCTCGCCCCACAAGTGACGGGCGGGCGCAGCCGGTCGCGCCCGATCATCCGGCCGCTGCAGTAACCCCGGAGCCAGCCGCCCGCCTTGCCCGGCCCCGCGGAGACTCGGTTCATCACCCGGATCTCCGTCGACGTCCGCCGCAAGTCCGGCAGCTCGCGCCAAAGCCCGGGCGTCCGTTCCCCGTTGCAGGCAACCACGAAAATGAGGATTTTCTTACCTGCGGCCACCGCCCAATGGATCGAAGCGCAGCCGCTTGGCCAGCCGATTCTGCGCGGCTGGCCGCCTGCTCCCCCTCCTCCGCTCCTCCGCTCGAGCGGGCCATCCGCGCTACCCTCCCTTGGGCATTTCGACCCAATCGGCGCCTTCCGCTGTCGCGGACGCAGCAGACCGCCAAGGTCAGCGCATGCACCGCTCCCGCCTCTGCCCGCTCGTCGCCTGCGCACTCTCGATCCTCTCCCTCGCTGGGATGCCCGCGGCGGCGCTAGCCCAAGGCGCGCTCACGCCGTCCGGCCCTCCCGGCCCCACCATGCGCGCGTTGCACGAGATCGAGACGCGCACCCCGGTCCAATCGCTCGGGGGCGATGCCACGGCCCAATACCTCATCACTGCTCCCGGGGCGTACTACCTCACCGGGGACATCGCGGGAGTGTCCGGGAAATCGGCCATCGTCATCCAGGCGGACGGAGTGACGCTCGATCTCGGCGGCCACCTGGTCACCGGCACGACGGGGGCGCTGCGCGGGATCGAGTTTCGCGGCCCCCGCACGGGCTTCGCCATTCGCCAGGGCGTGATCCGCAACTTCGATCAGGGCGGAGTCGCCGCGAATGGCGCCGCGGTCACGCAGGGACACCTCGCCGGGCTCGTCGTGCGGTCCTGCTCGCCCGGGATCGCGTTCACCGGAGCCCCGGCCGACGGCGTGACGATCTCCGATTGCACCGTCACGGGCGGAACCGCCGACGGCATCGTGCTCACGCCTGCCAGCGGGCTGGTGGAACGCTGCGCCGTCAGCGGTCTGACCGGCGCCGCGGCGGTTAGCGGGATCGTGGCCGGAGTGGTGAATCACTGCACGGTGACCAGCCTCACAGCCACCGGCGGCTCCGCCGTGCAAGGCATCGCCTGCACCGAGGCCAGCCGCTGCACGGTCAGCGCGGTGACGAATTCGGGCAGCGGCTCCGCCAGCGGGATCACGGGCTCGGTGGTGACCGGGTGCGATGTGCAGTCAGTTTCGGCCAGTGCGGCGGCGGCGGTCGGCATCGCCGCCTCTACGACGTCCGAATGCGCGGTCGCGACGGTCAGCGTCGCCGGCGGCACCAGCAGCTGCACTGGGATCAATTCCACCAACACGAGCGGCTGCCGGGTGACGTCCATCGGCAGCGCCGCCGGCTCCGCGGGCACGCCGGTCGGCATCTCGGCGACCACCGTCTCCGGCTGCAGCGTGACCTCCGTCGGCAATGCGGCCAGCCTCGGCACGGCCGTCGGGATCACCGCCAAGAACGTGCAGCATTGCACGGTCCAGACCATCGGCGTCGTCACGTCGACGGTCGGCGCCACCGGCGTGACCACCAACCTCGCCGCGCACGTCTTCGTGAACGGCGTCCGAGGCGGCAGCACCGGCAACGCCCTCGGGCTCGGCGCCACCGAAGCCATGCACTGCCGGGTGCAGGCTGTCAGCGCGACCGGCGGCAGCGGCAACGCCACCGGGATCCAGGGCGACATCATCGCCGACGTGAACGTGAGCGACATCTTTGCCAACTCCACCGGCAACAGCGCGGGTCTGCGCAGCTACAGCGTCTGCCGGAATTCCAGCTCGACGCAAATCGTGGCCGCCAGCGGTCCGGCCTATGGCGCCCTCACCTTCGCCAACGGCCGGACGGAAAACGTCATGGTGCAGGGATCCGCGATCACGACCGGTATTGCGGTCGACAGCAGCCATACCGTCATCGGCTGCTCCATCCTCCAGGCCACCACCGGCATCTCGGCCACCAGCACCCGGAACATCATCGACGGCAACTCCATCGGGCCCTGCACGACCGGCATCTCCGTGCGCAACGGGAGCAACACCGCCAGCGCGCTCATCGTGCGCAACCAGATCCGGGGCACGACCACCAAGATCGTCAACGACACCCCTTGCCAGGTCGGACCCGTGGTGAGCGCCTCCGGCACGATCGCGAGCACGAACCCCTGGGCGAATTTCACGGACTAGGCCAGGCCCGAGCGCCGGCGCCGCGCGCCCAAAGTCCGCCAGCCAACGCAAAGTCGGCGTCGGATCCCCGGCCTCGCGGAACCCCCGCCCCACCGACTTCCGGCGAGCATCGCGCTTGGCCCTCCCAGCGCGGCAGCAAGCTGCCTGGGCCAAAGCGGCAGCAAGCTGCGCGCATTCCACGGCGCGCCGTTCGCACGTCCGCACGTGGATCCATTTCTGCGTCCTCGGCGACTTCTGTGGCCGTCCCTCCGCCGCACGCCCTGACTGCCACTGCGGACATCTCCAGCCCGCGCCACGAGCCGCACTCGGAGATTGCGGACTACCTCCTTCCTCACCCTTTTCTTCGCGTCATCGCGGCTTCGCGCGAGCCTCCTGCGCGTCTGCCCCGTAAAGTCTAACGCGTGCGGTCCCGCAATCGGCACGCGACCTATGCTGCGTCCTCGGAGTCATTCTCGGGTCGTCCCTCCGCCGCACGCCCCGCCATGGCGGACCTCTCCAGCCCGCACGACGAGCCGCACTCGGAGATTGCGGACTACCTCCTTCCTCCCCCTTTTCTTCGCGTCTTCGCGGCTTCGCGC
>JAFEGM010000038.1 GCA_018240025.1 Verrucomicrobiota bacterium | reverse complement strand
CGGGCGGGACAGGAAGCTGGTCACTGGGAACGTCCGGATCGGGCATCGGGGGGCGAGAGGTCGCCGCACCGCGCCCAGTGTGCAAGAGGGAATCTGTGCGGAGGAGCGGAGGAGCGGAGGAGCGGAGGAGCGGAGGAGCGGAGGAGGCTCGCGCGAAGACGCGAAGCCGCGAAGGGGTGAGGGGGTGAGGGGGTGAGGGGATGGACGCACGCAGGCACAAAAAAGGCCGCGCTTGCGCGCGGCCTGGAAGGTTGATGATGGGTGCCTCGGATTTAGGCGGTGGCGGTGGCGGTCTTCCGACGCCGGATCTGCCAGCCGACGAGGCCGACCAGCAGTGCACCGGCGGCGTAGGTGGAGGGTTCGGGCACGACCGTGAAGGTGGCGAAGAAGTTGCCGCCGCCCCGGTTGTTGAAGATAGTGCCCTGGTTGGTGTTGGCCGAGAAAAAGACCTCCAGCGTGTACTGCTGGCTGCCGATCCCGCTGAAGCCCGAGGCGGTCAGCAGATTGAGCGGCGAGGGATTGTTGGCCCAAAGCTGGTCGCCGTTGGCCGTGCCGGTGTAGCCGACGCCACCGATGTCGAAGAAGGGGCGATCGTTGGAGAAGCCGAGACCAATTTGCTGGAAGCTGCCGGTGGGGGCGCCCGTGGGGTAGATGCGGTAGTTCAGGAACGCGGCCGTCACGTCGCCGCCGCCGTTCTTGAAGGTCAGCACCTGGCCGTTCAGCGTCAGGGTGTTGAAATAGATATTGTAGGTGCCTAGATTGACCGCGGTGCCTTCGGAAGTACCCAGCGCCGTGGAGGACCCGTTCGAGGCGCTGCCGAACTGCGTGTTGCCGGTCGTCCCGTACGAGGTGCTGGCGCCAAAGCTGCCGTTCTGGGCCGTCACGATGTAGGACTGGAAGATGCCGACCTGCTGGGCGTGGGCGGCAGTGGTCGCGAGGAGGCCGATGACAAGGGAAGCCAGGAGTCTCATGGGAGGGTTGATCGTGCTGCTGCGCTTATGCCGGGAATCAGGCGGGCTGCAAGCAATTTTCGCCGATCGCCGGCGAGTTTTTGCGCGGATCGAAAGCGGCGGGAAAGGGTCGCGTGGCTGACGGCTTTTGGGATGCGGAACGAAAGCCCGCGGGCAAGAAAAAGGCCGCGCTCGCGCGCGGCCTGGAAGACCGAAAATCGGAGAAGAGGTCAGGCCGTGACGGTGGCCGACTTGCGGCGGCGCACCTGCCAGCCGACCAAGCCGACCAGCAGCGCCCCGGCCGCGTAGGTCGAGGGCTCGGGCACGACCGTGAAGGTGGCGAAATAGTTGCTGCCATTGGCGCTGTTGAAGCGGTCGCCAAGGTTCGAATTGATCGAGAAGAAGACTTCCAGCGTGTACTGCTGGCTGCCGATGCCGCTGAACCCGGAGGCCGTCAGAAGATTGAGCGGGACACCGTTGGCCCAGAGCTGATCGCCGGCGTTGGTGAAGCTGTTGCCGCCGACATCGCTGAAGGTGGAGTTGCTGGTGAAGCCGAGGTTGATGGCCGTAAAGCTGCCGGTCGGAGCGCCGGTCGGGTAAATGCGGTAGTTCAGGAACGCCGCAGTGACGTCGCCGCCGCCGTTCTTGAAGGTCAGGACCTGACCATTGAGCGTCAGAGTGTTGAAGAAGATGTTATAGCTGCCGAGATCGGGCGCTCCGGACTCGGTCGTGCTGAGGGCCCCGGCCGCGCCGTTCGAAACGTTGGCGCCAATGTTGGAATTGCCCGAAGTGCCGTAGGACGTGCCCGCGTTGATCGTGCCGTTCTGGGCGGTCACGATGTAGGACTGGAAGATGCCAGTCTGCTGAGCGTAGGCGGAGGTCACCAGCAGGCTGGCGGCGAGAGTGGCAAGGATGCGCATAGGAAAGGGGTTGGGGAACGACGAAGTCCTGCCTCGGGTTATGCGATTTGGGGCCAGGCGGTGCAAGCCGTTTTCTCAGGAAAATGCGGAGTTATTCACAAGCTGCCGAAAAGGTAGGGCAATTTCCGTCTTGCGACGTGTTCGAATGAACGCATTTTCGCCGTTATGGAATCCGCTGCGGCCAAGATCGTCGACCTCCGCCAGCTGCTGGCCGAGCGTTTTCCGACGGCGGCCCGGCCGGCCCGCCAGACCTGCGCGACCGGGCTGGCCGGGCTCGATGAAACGCTCGGCGGCGGCCTGCCGCTCGGTGCGCTGACGGAGATCGTGCGCCCGGCCGCCGGCGCGGGCGCAGGCCTGCTGCTGCACGCCCTGGTCGAGCAGGCCGCGCTCCGGCGGTCGCGGCTGGCGCTGGTGGACGGGCGCGATGCCTTCGATCCGGACGATTTCGACAATGCCACTCTGCGCGCGTTGCTGTGGGTGCGCTGTCGGTCGGCGGACATGGCGGTGAAGGCGGCGGACTGGCTGCTGCGCGACGGCAACCTGCCGCTGGCCGTGCTCGATCTGACGCTCAATCCCCCGGCCGAGCTGCGCCGCATTCCGATCAGTACCTGGCATCGCCTGGCCCGGGCGGCCGAGGCGCGCGGACTGGCCTGTCTGGCGCTCACCCCTCAGCCGCTGGTGGCCAGCGCGGTGGCCCGGCTCGAGCTGGTGCATCGCTTCGCCCTGCCGGCCCTGGCGGAGCGGCGCGGGCAGCTCACGGCCGCCCTCTGCTGGCATTGGCTGCGCCGCCGCGAGGCGCTGTCGCCGGAGTCCGGCAAGGTGGTGGCCTTCGCCGCGGCCTGACGCGCAACGTGGTTTCGCGATGCTGCCATGTCTCTGGATTCGCCGGCTGAGGCTGAGGTTGTCGCACGTCGGCCGGCCAACGGAGCGGCGTATGCGGTGCTCGCCCTGCCGGACTTCGCTTTGCAATGCGCCCTGCGGGCTCTGCCCGAGCGCGTCGATCCGGACACTGCGCTGTACGCGCTCTCGGACGACGAGGACGATCAGGTGCTCGCACTCACCGCGGCCGCGGCCCGCCGCGGCGTGGAGGCCGGCATGCGCACGCCGCAGGCCCTGGCGCGCTGTGCCGAGCTGAGCTTCCTGCATCGCTCGGGCCCGCAGGAAGCAGTCGTGTCCGAGGCTCTGCTGCAGGCGGCGGCGACCGTCACGCCGTTCTTCGAAGCGACCACGCCCGGCGTGGTCACGCTGGATCTGACGCATCGGCCCGCCGCAGCTGGGGCCGCGGACTGGGCCTCCGCGCTCGTGGCGCAGCTGGCCGCGCTCGGCCTGCAGGCGCGGCTCGGGCAGGCCGCACATCCCGACCTCGCCCGCCGCGCGGCCGAGCAGCGGGCGGATCTCTGGAGCGTACCGGAAGCGGCGCAGGTGCCCGCATTGCCCGAGATCCTGGCCGGCTGGGGCATCGGCACGGCGGAGGAATTCCTCGCTCTCGACCGGCAGGAGATCGGCCTGCGGCTCGGTCCCGCCGGGCTGGCGGTCTGGGACGCCCTGGCCGGAAGACAGCCGAGGGCGCTGCGCTACGTGCCCGCACCGGAGGTGTACCGTGAAATCTCCGAATGGGAGCATGGCATCGAAACGCTCGAGCCGCTGCTCTTCGTGCTCCGCCGTCAGCTCGAGCAGCTGTCGGCCCGCGTCCGCGCCTCCTGGCGGCTCATCCGCAGTCTGCACCTGCGCCTGCGGCTGGAACGCGGCGTCGGCCCGGAGCGCACCCTGACGCTGGCGGCGCCGTCGGCGGAGGTCGACCTGCTGTTTCGCGTCGCGCACGGCTGGCTCGACACCGTGCGGACGGAGGCCCCGCTGCGCGCCTGCGAAATCGAGGCTGAGCCGGCCGCGCCGCAGGATCTGCAGCCCGGGCTCTTCGAGCCGGCTCTGCGCGATCCGCATTCCTTCCACGAAACGCTCTCCCGCCTGGCGGCGCTGGCCGGCGACGACTGCGTGGGCGTGCCGCAGCGGCCCGAGACGCATCGCCCCAACCGCTTCGTTCTCGAACCGCCGCGCTTCTTCGAGGAGGATCGCGACGGTCGCCGGCCGCTGCTGCCCGCGGAGACCCGGTTCTCCTGCGGCCTGGCGCTGCGTCGACTGCGCCCTCCGGTCGCGGCCGAGGTGAGCATCGAGGCGCAGGTGCTGCGCGAGGTGCGCAGCCGGCCCGAGCACAGTGGCTGGATTCGGCAGTCCTGCGGTCCTTGGCGCCTGAGCGGCGACTGGTGGGAGCACGGCCGCACGTGGGGTTGGGAGGAGTGGGACATCGAGCTGGCCAACGGCACACTCCTGCGCCTGGCCGCCTGGCAGGACCAGTGGTGGGTGATCGGGGAGTACGACTGAAGCCACGAGGTCCGGACGGGCTGCGTCGGCGGGCACCGCTCCCGGCCTAGGCGTAGCGGATCTCCAGCTCCAGCAGATGTACCCGCAGCTCGCGGAGCTTTTCGGCCGCCTCGGTCAGTCGCTGCGCCCGGGTGGCAGCATGCGCCTGGGCGGACAGCTGGGCGGCCGTCACGAAACCGTGCATGGCGAACCGGCACTGCAATCGTTGCGTCAGGGCTCGCGCCAGCCCGCCTTCGCCCGCGGCCAGCAGCGCCTCGCACTCGTCCAGGATGGTCTGCTGACCGAGAAGAAAATCCGGGATCAGGTCGCGGATGGCCACGTCCAGCTGCACGACCTGCCGGCCCGGCTGCAGAGCGTTGAGCAATTCCTCCTGCAGGCGGCGGCGCGAGATGGGCTTGACCAGCACCCGTTCGAAACCGGCTTCCACGCAGCGCTCGCGCACTCCGGCGTCCGCCGTGGCGACCAGGCCCAGAAAGACCGTGCCCGGCTCCGCTTCCGCCTGCTCGCGCTGCCATTGGCGGAACGCCCCGGCCACTGCCAGACCCTGCAGTCCGGCCGTTTCGAGATCCACCAGCGCGGCGGCGAACGTCTCCTGCCGCAGCAACTCCAGCGCCTCGGCTCCGTCGCGCGCCACCCGCAGCTCCAGCGACAGACCCCGGAGAATGCGGCGGAAGTACGCGCGATTGGCGGGATCGTCCTCCAACACGAGGACCTTCGGCGCCGGTTGGCCCGGGCCGTCGCTCCGGCCCGCCGCGGAGCGCGGCTCGCCGTCGCGCCGGGTTCGGAAGGCCTCCTGTTCGTCGGGCGTGGGTGCCGGCAGCACGACCGCGAGCGTGGTGTGCCCCGGCTCCGACGTGTCGAGCTGCAGCGAGCCGTGCTGCGTCTCCGCCATCAGCCGCGCCGAGTACGTGCCGACCCCGCGGCCGCCGGCTTTCCCGGCCGTGGCGTACCGCTCGAAGAAGCGCCCGCGCACCGCCTGCGGCACCTCGCCGGCATTGCGCAGCCGCACCTCGGTCTGCCCGTCCGTCATGCAGAAATGGAAGCGGATCTCGCTGCCTTGCGGAGCTGCCTCCAGCGCGTTGCGAAACAGATTCTGCAACAGGCTGTGCGTGAGCAGCGCCTCGCCGCTCACCAGCGCGTCGTCCGCGCATTCCTCCCCGAAATCCAGTTTGACGCGCACCTCCTTCTCCCGCGCGCTCAACGAGTGTTCGGCCACGACTTGCCGGGCGACCGCCGCCACGTCGAAGACCTCCGGCTGCAGCACGTAGGCCCCGCGCTCCATCTTCAGCAAATCGAAGGAGCCGTGCACCATGCTCAGCATCGAGTAGCCGGCCCGGGCGATGATGCGGGCGTGGGTCGCGCTGGCGTGGGCGGGATGCAGCTCTTCCGCGATGAGCTCGGAGAATCCGATCACGGCTGCAAGCGAAACGCGCAGGTCGTGGCGCAGCATGAGTTCCACGTCGGTCTGCAGTTTCCCGGCCTCGCGCAGTTCCGCATTCTGCGCCTCCAGCCGCGCCAGCGCTTCCTGCAGCGCGAGCTGGGTCCGGACGCGCGCCCGGATCTCCGCGAGGTAGAATGGCTTGGTGATGTAGTCGACCCCGCCGGCCTCGAAGGCCCGCACCTTGTGCGAGGGATCGTCCAAGCCGCTCAGGAACAAGACCGGAATGCCAGCGGTCTGCGGATTGTGCTTCAGGCGACGGCAGATCTCGAAGCCGTCGATGCCCTGCAGCACGATGTCGAGCAGGATCAGGTCCGGCCGATTCCGCTCCGCCGCCTCCTGGGCCAGCTCGCCTTCGGTGATCGAGTGGACCTCGTGTCCGTCGTGCCCCAGGATGGCCCGGAGCGAGGCAAGCTCGTCCGGAGAGTCGTCGACGATGAGGATGGCGCCCATGGGAGGTGGGAACGGATCAGTCACGGCAACGTTCCCCGCCGATTTCGTCGCAACCTTGGTCCCCGGACGGGTGAGCTGCGGCTCGGCGAGGATGAGGCCTCACCCGGTGGCGTGCCGGATCTCGCGCGCTCAGCCAGGCCGCGCGCAAAGTCCTCTCCGGGCGTCTCGGCCACCACGAGGCGCCGCCCGCCGATGAAGACCGGCCCTCGGCACGTCCGAGCAGTCCTCACTCGAATGACTCGGCCAACACGACCAACTTGAGCAACTGGCGGGCGGCCTCGGCGCGCGTGGGCGAACTGCACGTGGTCCGCACCAGCGCGGCGCCGCGGTGCAGGCCGCTGCTCTCCAACTCCAGTGCGACCTGCCGCCAGCCGGGCCAGCCGGTGGAATCAAGCCGGCGCGATCCGCTCAGGAGCAGATGCTCCAGCAAATGCGCGGCAGCCGCGTACCAAGCCCGACGCGTCTGGAGCGGCGTGATGCTGGCCTCGACCTCGCGGTCCGAAACGGCGCCCGGGGGCTCGATCCAAGGCAGGACGGGCTGTCGCGCACCGTCCCGCTCGGCTACGAAGGCCGCAGGCTGCACGAGCAGGTCGCCATGGCGTCGGCTGAACCAGCCGGAGATGAATCGAGGCGGGTCGTCACGCAGACTGCGCAGGAGAGCCTCGGCGCCGCCGCGACCGCGTTCGCTCCACGGATGCTCCAGCCAGGCCGTGGCGCCGCCGAGGTCCGCCAGCTCGGCCACCACGAGATTGCGCGCGGGGTCGAAATGCGCCTCCCGCACCGCGGCCAGCGGGCAGACGTGGAAATCCACCGCAGCCCGCCGCGGCCGGAACGGCGCGGGCGGGAGCAGCTGCAGACGGGCTCCAACTTCCCCGAAATCCTCGGCCAGCACGGGTGCGGTCAGACGGTTCCACTCGAAGCTCTGCAGATTCACGGCCGAGCGGGCGCGTCCGATCGACAATCGGCCGGCCGCAGTGCGTTTGCCGCCCTGCAGCACGATCTGGCCCCGCGCCACCTGCTGCAGGCTCGCATCCCGCGCGGCGCTGGCCTGGGACAGCACATGGAAAGGCTTGCGTGCCGCCGGCTCTTCCTCGGCGAAAGTGCGTTCGAGGGTGAGCAGGTTGCCCGAGCCGAGGTCCTGCAGCACGACCGAGAGCGTGGTGGACTTGCGCTCCTGCCGCACGCCGGCGCCGAGCCCGACCAGCCGGCTGCTGCCGAGGTCGGAATCGCGGTCGGTGCGCAAGCCCCGGATGAAGGCCTGCGGCACGGGGGCGCGACCTGCGCGGATGGCTTCAACGCGGAGCAGTAACTCGCCGGTCCGGCGCACGAAATCGGCCGGATCGAAGCTCGCATCGCCCGCCTGGTAGCGATCGAAGTCGAGCGCCAGCTCCTCCAGCAACTGCGCGGGCCAGCGCAGGCCGCTGCCGGCGCATTCGGCCGCCACGCGCCGGAGCCGATCGCGCCAGCTCCCGCTGCCGGCGGCCAGGCCATCGGTCAGGAGATCGTCAAGGCAGGCGTCGGCGGCTGCGAGCACGGTCGGCGGGATGTCGGCATCGAGCGGTCCGAGGCTGATCAAGCCGGCGTTGAGATCCGGCGCGAGTTTTCGAAAAACGTGCACCCCGAGCACCGCGTGCACGCAGGGCGCGGGATCGGCGCAGCTGCAGACGGCATAGCGCGCATCGCCAGGCACCGTGTAACGCACCGTGTGGCCGGGCGCATGGAAGCGTGCGCTCGGCTTGGCGGTGCGCAGCAACTCGGCCAGCACGCCCTGTTCGAGAAGTGCGGCCGCGCGTTCCCAGACGCCCTTGGCGCAATGCGCGCGGAGGGTGTCGTCAAGCATCGTGCCCGGGTCCCACGCCGCGGGCAGGTCCGCCTCATCGAAGTCGGTCGCCCGCGTCTGCCAGGCGAGAACGGTCCGCAGAACATGGCGGCACAGCTCGAAGGCGCCGCAATCGCAGCGCGCTTCGCGCACGGTCGCCTGGCCGGGCAACACCACCGTCGGGCCATCGCTCCAGCGGGCTTCGATCGTGCCATCGTCCGCCTCCCGCCAGTCGGCCTGCAGTTCGGCGTTCTCGAGCTCGCGCCGGGCGCGCTTGACCAGACCGCGATTCGCCAACGCGGCCAGATCGTCGTCGGTCAGGGCGAGCAGGTCGGCACGAGTCATGACGCGGGGCTGGCTCAACGGACCTTTTCGGCGACCCACAGGGCCAGCTCGCCGGGTGTCATCGCGCCGACGCTGGCACCGAGCGCGGCGAGTCGACGCGCCATTTCGACGTCGTAGGACGGATTCGCCTGCCCGTCCAAGGCGGCCAGACAAAGCAGCTGGGTGCCTTGCTGGACGAGCCGCTGGCAGGCCGCCAGCAGCAGGTCGGGTGGTGCGCCCTCGTAGAAGTCGCTGATCAGCACGACGATGGACTTGCGCGGCTGCTCGATGAGCGATTCCGCATAGCGCACCGCCTGTCCGATGTCCGTCCCGCCGCCGAGCTGGACCTTCATGATGGTCTCGACCGGATCCGCGCAATCGGCGCTCACGTCGACGATGCTGGTGTCGAACAGTACCAAGTGCGTGCGCACCGCCTGCAGGCCGCAGAAGATGGCCGCCGTGACGGCGCTGTGGATCACGCTGTCCACCATGCTGCCTGATTCGTCGACCAGCACGATGAACTGCCAGCGGTCGGTCTGCCGGCGGACGCGCGAAAAGAACTCGGGCGTGCGGATGTAGAGTCGCCGGGTCTGCGGATCGTAATGCTGCAGATTGCGCCGAATCGTGCCGCGCGCGTCGAAGTTCTTCGCCACCCGCAGCGAGGAGCGTCGGCGCTGGCGGGCGCCGAAGAACGGCGAGCGGAGCGGCCGCGCCAGTTTTTCCAGCAATGCCGCCACCACGCGGCGGACGAGCTGACGCGCCACCGCCAGCACTTCCGCGTTCATCAGGTGCTTGGTGTGCAGGATGGCCTTGAGCAGAGTCAGGCTCGGCTCCGCCCGCTGCAACAGGCCCACATTGGTCACGAGTTCGTCCACGCCGTAGCGCTCGAGCGCGTCCTTCTCGATGCGTTCGATGGTGCGTCGCGGAAAGAGCTCGTGCACCGCATTGATCCAGTCCGGTACCGTCAGCTGCGAGGGGTCGAGCGAGCCCGGCTTCCCCCCGGAGGACGAGGTCGAGCGCCGATTCCGCCCGGCACCCTCGCGCCCGTAGAGATACTCCAGCGCGGCATCGCGCCGCTGGTCGGCGCCGCCGACACCGCCGCAGGCACCCTCGGCCTCGCTGCCGAGAATGAGGCGCCAGCGCAGTTTCTGTTCACGAGGCGTGAGGCTCATGGCTGGGAGAGGGTGAGGTCGATGCCATACTCTGCGGCCAGACTCAGCAGGCCGGCTTCGAAGCGCAGGGCGGCCTCGGCCTCGGCGACGGAGACCGAGAGCGGCGCAGGCTCGGCGGCGGCTTCGGGCGGCCCGAACAGCCGACCGGCGAGGTAGGATTTCTCGCGCGGCGTGAAGGCCATGAAAGCCAGCCGCAACGAGGGCAGCGCCGCGAGATACGAAGGCTCGTCCCAGGCACTCACCACGCTGTCGATGGCCCGCAGCAGCTGCGGGTCACGCGAAGATTCCTCGCGCGCGAGGGTGAACAGACCGTGCAAAAAATCGCCCAACTGCTCGGGTTCGGCGAAGAGCTGGAGGTCGCGGCGAATGTGTTCGGGGTCGGCCCGGCGCAACGTCCAGAGCGCGCCGGCGCACGCGCCCCGCAGGCCCGGCGGCCGCTGGCGATCCGCCTGCACGCGGGCGAGAACGGTCGCGAATTCCCCGCGGTCGAGGGTCAGCGGCTGCTCGCCGATTTCGAAGGCGTCGCGCAGACTGCGAACAGCCTGGACGTCGGCACCGTCGGCCCGCGCGCCGGAGGCTCCGGCCACCTCGAGCAGCCAGCGGCCACGCTCGAAGGCGAGCGCGAGCGCCTCGCCGATCGGCGCCTGGCCGCGGGTGCCGAGCGCGTCGTCACGCCCATAGAGATACAGCAAATCGTGCAGGGCCGAGGACACGCTCGCCAGACTGCTGTCGGCGTGGATCAATTCCGTGAGCCGCTCCCGCATTGGGCCGGCCAGGGTCAAAACGTCGGCCAGGACGGCGTCGAGCAGCAGCCGGGCGCCGCGCGCCGCGCTCCCGTGGATGGCCTGAGCCAGCTCGTGCAGCCGCGCGGCCACGGCTTCGTCGAGCGCGGAGCCGTAGCGCGACGACTCGATGAGCGCGGCATCCTGCTCGGCGGCCCAGGCCAGGCGCCAGAGCTCATAGAGCTCGCTCAGATCCTCCCGCAGTCCGAAGTCGGTGCCCCCGAGCCGCTCGAAGCCCGGCACTCCGAGCACGCGCAGTCCGTGCAGCAGGCGCGAACGCTCCATCGCTTCCGGCTCGGTCAGCGGCAGTCGGACCTCGCGCGCGGCCCGTGCCGGCACGAGATCGGCGGCTTCCAATCGGCGCTGGACGTCGAGCACCAAAGGCGGGAGCGGCGAGCCGGCCGCCAGCTTGCCCCGCGCGTCCCCGCGCAGGACTTGGTGCAACTCGGCGAGGAACGGGTGCGCCGCGTGGAGCTCGTCCTTCACCAGCGCGCCGGTGATCGCATCGATCAGATCGCGCCGCCAGACCTGGGCGTGGCCCCGCAGGGCGGCGAGCGACTGCGCGCAGGCCTCGACCGCGATGAGATCGGCCGTGCTGGCGGGCTGGCGCAAGGCGCGCACGCGTCGAGCCACGGCAGCGAGGAGCGGCCGATGCACCGGTTTGCCCTCGGCCGACTGCCAGGCCGCGTGGTAAAATCCAGGGCTCGGCATCCCGGCTTCGTAGCCCGCCAGCTGATCCAGCCGCTCGTAACTGTAAGGCGTGAGAGCCAGCCCGCGCTCCGTGAGGTCGTCGGGCCAGACGATCTCCGGCGCTTCCGAGGAACCGGACTCCACGAGGTCGCGGAGCGCCGGCGTGTGATAGCTCCCGGTCACGACCGCCACCTGATCCGGGCCGAACTCCGCGCGCGCCGCGCGAATGTGGGCGGCCATGAAGTCCTCGCGGGCGACGTCGTAGGTTGCGACCTGGTCTTCGTCGAAAGCCCGGAGATGCTCGCCAAACTCGGCCGATCGCCCGCAGACCGCCTCCGGCGCGATCCTCGCATCGTGCTCGAAGAGGAGATCCCAGGCGGCGTCGAAGTCGTCCACCTCCAGCGTCCTGCAAAGGCGGTGCACGTAGTCGTGGGCGCGCAACCGGCCGTCGCCGTAGCGGTGGGTCCGCCGGTCCTCGCGCGCGACCAGCGCATAGGGCAGGTCGATGAAACGCACTTCGGCGCTCACCGCCCACGCGGCCTGCAGCGCCTGCCATTCCGGCGAGTAAAGGCAGAAGGGATAGTAGGCGCCTTGTCGCCCGCCATCCGACCAGCTCACATAGCTGTAGATCGCGATGGGCAGTTTGTGACCGAGGCGAAGCTCGCCCAGCCGATCGTTGAAATCCGCCGGCCCCTCGATGAGCACCGCCCGCGGTCGCCGGCGCAGAATCAGGTCGCGCACCATGCGGGCGCAGGCCGGACTGTGATGACGAACGGGCAGAAACATCGGCAACGGAAGCCGGCGTTCAATCCAGCGTGTGCCGCGCCCGGTAGTAGGCCTCCCAATGGGGCCCGCGGCGGTCCTTGACCACGTGCTGGAAATAATGGCGCACGCGCTTCAGGTCCTCGGGCGCGTCCTTCAGTGCGGTGGCGGCGACATGTAGCGCGACGTGCTCGGGCGTGATCGGCCCCGAGCCGAAGTAATTCGCATGCAGCCCGGCGGCGAACCCGGTGCTGACCGCCTCGGCCGTGCTCATGGGGGTGGTCAGCGGCTCCAGCGCGCGCCCCTCGCTGGTCTGCGCGGCACGCAACTCGCGGAAGGTCACGACGAGAAGTTCGGCGACTTCGCGCGGCAGCCGGGTCCCGACGCCGGCGTGGGCGAGGAGCCGGGCGGTCTCGCGCTCGACCAGCGCGATCTCTTCGGCCAAATCCCCGATGGCCGGAATGGTCTCGAAGTTGAAGCGGCGCTTGAGCGCGGCGCTCATCTCGTTCACGCCGCGATCCCGCGTGTTGGCGGTGGCGATGACGTTGAATCCCTGCGCCGCATAGACGGCGCGACCCGCGTCCTTCATCTCGGGCACATGCAATACACGGTCGCTCAGGACCGAGAGGAGCGTGTCCTGAATTTCCAGCGGGCAGCGCGTGATCTCCTCGAATCGCACAATCTGCCCGCGGCTCATGCCGCGGTGCAGCGGAGCGGGGACGAGCGCCCGCTCGGTCGGCCCCTCGGCCAGCAGCAGGGCGTAGTTCCAGGAATACTTGATCGCATCCTCCGTGGTGCCGGCGCTGCCTTGGATGGTGAGCGTGCTGTCGCCGGAGATGGCGGCGGCCAGCAACTCGCTCAGCCAGCTCTTGGCCGTGCCCGGCTCGCCGATGAGCATCAGGCCCCGGTTGGTGGCGAGCGCGACCACGCAGCGTTCGACCAGGGCACGCTTGCCGACGAACTTCGCTGGCGTCCCGGCGGCGGCATCGCCCAGCACGAAACTCAGCACGCTTTGCGGCGTCAGGCGCCAGCCGGGCGGCTTGGGCAAGGCGGCGTCGGCCGCGGCCAGACGCTGCAGCTCCTCCGCGTGCAGCTCTTCGACGGCCGGGCGTTGGAGAGCGGGTGCGGGTGAGGCGGATTTGGGTTTCGGGGGCATGGTCAGAGTTCGTTGCCTTTGGCTGCCAGGCGCTGCAAGCGGCGCTGCACTTCGCTGAACGGGAGGGCGGGCACCGCGCCACGGTCGGAGTTCAGGTGGCTTTGGCCACGATCGCATTTACCAGGCGCAGCACCTCGCTGACCACGACGCGGTCGACTTCGGCGATGCGCAGGCGGTTCTTGTGCTGGCCCCACATTTCGGGCGCGACGTAGCCCGGCACGAAGTAGACCTGCTCGATCTGCTGCGGTTCCTCGTACCAGCCGATCGCCAGGCCGGTGTAGGCGATGAAGGCCGTGCAGTTGGCGGCCGGGAAGAACTTTGAATGCTGCGTGAAGCCGCCGCCATCGGCCGGGACATCGCGCGACCAGTGGCTGCGTTCGAGCATTCCATAAACCACGATGCCCGGAATGCGCGGGCCCTTGAAGCGGACCAGCGACGTGCGCTGCAGGTCCTCTGCCTCCGGGGGGCAGATCGTGCGGGAGAGCTGCTGGAAGGGCGGGATGATCTCGTAGTCGCTCAGGATTTGTCCCCAGGCACCGAGCGTGGCAGGATCGAGATGGGCGGGATGCACGAGCCCCACGGAGTCGGTCGCCGGCGCCGACACGGTCTCGTCGTGCTCGTCGGCCAGCGTCTGATCCTCGGTGACGCGGAAGGTTTGCACCGGGCGATTGGCTTCGTCGTAGGCGGCGAAGACGAGCTGGCGCACAAGGTTGATCATCAGCGGATGCCCGACCAGCAAGGTGCGGAATTCTTCGACGGTCCAACGCCGACCCGAGATCATGGCATCTTCGAGGCGTTCGGCCTGCAGCTTGAGCACCTCGCGCAGTGTCTTCTTGAGCAGCTTCCACTCCGCCACGGCCGCCTCGGCTTTCTCGGCCTCGTCGGCCTTGGTCGGGGCGGGGAGATCGGGCCGCAACTTGCCGGTGGCATCGCGCACCAGGGGCTTCAACTCGGGGCCGAGCACGAATTTGAACTGCCGCGGGCCGAAGTCGAAAACGCGCGAACCCCGGGCGTCGAGATCGCAGTCGGGCACGATGCGGTCGGCCAGCTGTTCGCGGGTCAGCCCGCGCGTCTGCGCGATCTCCTCCATCAGCGCCTGGGCCTTCTCCTTCAGCGCCTTGAATTTCAGCTTCTGCGCGATCCCGTTCAGCGCCATCAGCGCAGTGTCCGTGCCGATGGCGCGCAGGCACTGCAGCCCGAGGACCGCGCGCTGATGCTGGCTCTCGCCCGGCCAGGCGCGGATCAGCGGGGTGAGCTGCAGAACGCAAGAGTCGCCCCCCAGCTGCCCGATCGCGCCCAGCGTCCACTTGTCCTTGGTCGGGGAGCCCAGCGATTGCCAGACGGCAAAGATCTGCCAGGCAAAGCGGTCCAGCGAAGGCCGCTGAGCCACCTCCAGCAACGCCGCGCAGAGCGGCGGGCGTGCCGAGAGTTCGGCCTCCTTCAGCACGTGCAGCACGGCGCTGACTTCGGTGGGTCCCAGGCGACCGGCGCCGAGACGGATCGGCGGCAGCGTGGCCACCGGAATGAGCGTGGGCTTGGGCTGCCGCACCGCGGCGAGCGCCAGGCGGACGGATTCGGGCAGCTCCTCCAAGCTCAGGACGGGCAGGCGTTCTTCCTCGTTCGGCTCGCACTCGGCCTCGAGCCAGGCGCGTTGCTCCGGGTTGAGCAGCGATTCCACGCCGGCGGGCCACTGTCCCCAGCCCTTGAGCTGACGGAGGTAATCGCGGGCTGGCCCGGCGAGCGGGCCACCGTTCATCGCCTCGGTCAGCAGGCCCAGCACGGCTTCCAGCGGATACTTCTGCAGCCATTCCATGCCGATCGCGGCGGCTTGGGATTCACGGGTCAGCCGCAGAGCCGGGACGGCGGCTTCGGGCGCCTGGACGCGCAGCAGGACCTTGGCGAGGGCAATGGCGGGGTCCTTGTGGCCCTGCGGATACAGGCAGGCTCCGCGGGCGATTTCATCGAGCCCGCTCACACCGGTGAGGGCCAACCAGGCTCGCGCCTGCTCAGGCTCCAGCAGGCGGAGATGAAGACGCTCGAACTCGGAGCGCACGCGTTCCGGGCTGGCCAGGCCGAAGACGAGCCAGTGGGTTTGCTGCTTGCGCTGCAGGCCGTAGGGATCGTCGCCCGCGTAGGCGCCGTCGGGCAGACGGGCCAGGAAAGATTCCATTTCGTCGTGCAAGCCAAAGAGCGCGGCACAGGTAATCCCGGCATTCCAGGGCCAGTCGTATTTGTGGGGCTTCCCCTGCGGCGAGCGCAGATGCGCGGCGAATTGGTCGCGGAGTTGAGCGCGCTCCTCGCTGGAAAGCTGCGGATAGACCTGCTGTCGGAAAACGCGTGCGATTTCGTTTTCGAGGCCGTGGCGGGAGGTGGCCGTCATCCAAACATCGGCCGACACAGCCCGCAGGGCGCAAGTCTCGAGCGCGTGCGTCCCCAAAACCTCGATGATCTGTTGGGCGCCCAGCGCCTTCGTCGGGAAGTGCTGCCGGAACTGCGCGGCGAGCTTGGGGCCGGTCGCGTCGGTCTGACGGATCGCCAAAAACGTATGAATCCAGAAGCGAGCTTCCTCCACCGATGGCCAGCGCGGAATGGCGGCCTTCCTCCAGTCGAAGGACCAATAGTAGCCGATCTCGCCGAAGGCATGCACGCGGTTCAACGCAGCCTCGCGGTCGAAGGGTGCCGGAGCGTGAGTTCCCGGCGGGATCGGGTCCCAGGTCGCGACCACCCGGTCGAGCGGATCCAGCTTGATGGAACGCTGGATGGCGGGCGCGGTAGGCGGCACCTGCGTTGGTGGAGCGGCCGGTTTCTGCCCAGGCGGGGGAGTCGCTCGGGTCGGTTCGGCGGGTGTCGCCGGTGCGATGGCTGCGGGCGTGGCGACAGGCGGCCCGGCCGGGGAAACGCCGGCCCCGATTTCCACGTAGCCCTTGCGGGTCTTTTCGCCGATCAGCTTGTTAGCCTCGCGGTCGGCCGCCGCCGCATCTGCAAACGCCTTCTGCTGCGTCTGCCCGGCCGTGCCGATGCGTCCGAACTGCACGGTCAGCGAGGCACCCTCGGTGGAGACTGCCCAGAACTTGCGGGAGTTGCCTTCTTCGAAGTGAAATTCGCGTTTCTGCATGAGGAGGGTGGCCTGCTTCGGGGACTGATCCGGGGCAAGCCTCGCGAGAGATTACGCAAAAGTCCGCCCGCGGTGGCAAACATCCTGTGAGCGGAGGAGCGGAGGAGCGTAGTCCGCACTCTCCGAGTGCGGCTCGTGGCAATGCTGAGGGCAGAGAATCCCGGCAGCCGAGGCCGTGGACTGCACGCAGCTTGCTGCCGCCGTGGTCCAGGCAGCTTGCTGCCGACGCAGCCGAAAAGGGTTGGTCGCACGCAGCGCCGAAGAAGCGTGCCGATCGGTGACGGTCTCACCTCGTCAACTTGTCACCTCGTCAACTTGTCAGTGCGTCACTCCGTCAGCCCGTCACCTTGTCAGCCCGTCACCTTGTCAGCCCGTCACCTTGTCAGCCCGTCACCTTGTCAGCCCGTCACCCCGTCACCTCGTCGGCCCACATCGAGCCTGCCACGAGCCGCACTCGGAGAGTGCGGACTACGGCGACACCGCCCTCGGACAGCGCGGACTACGGCGACACCGCACTCGGAGAGTGCGGACTACGACTCGGAGAGCGCGGACTACGGCGACACGACCACGCGATAGAAGCGCTTTGCGCCGGGGGCGCCGGGCTCGGTGAAGACGAGCGCGGTGCCGGTGCTGCCTGCCTGGGCGGGGCCGACATCGACGAAGCCGGCGGCGTCGAGGGTGGGGGACGCCTGCAGGCGATAGACGTGGCCGGTGTGGGAATCGACACTCACGCTCAAGGCGCCGCCGGCCAGGCTGACGCTGCGCACACGGACGGCGCTCGCGTCGAGCACAAGGCCGGTGTTCACGAAGCCAGCGGGCAGGGTGAAGGTGCCGGCGGTGATGAGATCGAAGGTGCCCTGGTTGAGGAACGACGGGCTGCTGCCGAGCAGGCGGGCGCCGCTGGCCAGAATCACCAGGCCCTGGTTCACCACGCTGCCGTTGAGCGTGAAGGTGCCACCCTCGAGCCGGAGCATTCCGCCGGGCTCGATGGTCAGGTTGCCCTGCACCGTGCCGCTGCCGGTCAGCGTGCCGCCGGCCTGCACCGTGAGCGGACCGGGCACGGAGCCGTCGAGACGCAGCGTGCCGCCCGCCGCGACCGTGGTGCTGCCGGAGTAGGTGTTGTTGGCGGCCAGGCGCACCGTGCCGGGACCGGTGATGGTGAGGGCGCGCGAGACGTTGCCGCTGTCGCTGCCGTTGGCGATGACATTGGTGAAGGTCGTGGTGCCGCCGGGCTCCGTGGCGGTCAGGACCGCGCCTCCGTTGAGGAAGATCGCGCCGCTGAACGTGACCACGCCGGACGCATTGGCGCCGCCGAGGACGCGGCGTCCGCTGCCGAGACCGGCACCGGTGTCGGCCTTGTTGGTTACGAGCGCGTTGCCGACCGGCGTGAGGACGTTGGCCGAGAGCAGCGTGGCATCGGTGCCGGCGAAGGCCGTGCCGCCGTTGCCGACGAAGACGAAGCCCGTGCCCGGCAGACTGCCCGCGCTGCCGACCAGGAGCGTGCCGGAGTTGATGCTCGTGCCGCCGCTGTAGGTGTTGGCGGCGTCGAGCCGCACCGTGCCGGCGCCAGCGATGGTCAGCGCGCGCGAGACGTTGCCGGAGTCGCTGCCGTTGGCGATGACGTTCGTGAAGGCGGTCGTGCCGCCAGCACCGGAGGTGAAAACGCTGCCGCCGTTGAGGAAGATCGCGCCGCCGAAGGTGACCGTGCCGGCGGTGTTCACCCCGCCGATCGTGCGCGTGCCGCTGCCGAGGCCCGAGCCCGTGTCGGCCTTGTTCGTGACGATGGCATTCGGAATCACCGCGCCCGTCTGGGCGGCCAGCAGCGAGGCCGGCACCGCGGCGTTGGCGGGGCCGCCGTTGCCGACGAAGACGAAGCCCGTGCCCGAGAGATTGCCGCCGGGCGCGAGGAAGAGGCCGCCGGAATCGATGGCCACGTCGCCGGTGAAGGTGGCCGGCGCGCCGAGATTGAAGAAGGAAGGCCCGACCAGTCGGAGCGCCTGGGAGCCGCCGAGCACGCCGTTCACGGTCAGCGGATTGCCGGAGATGTTCGACCACGTCTGCGGGGTTCCGACGTTCACGCTGGCCTCGATCGTGTGCGTGCCGGTGCCCGCCTGCACCGTCATCCCGCCGGCCCCGAGCGTGATGGTTTGCGGGCCGACGATGCTGACCGGCCCCGCGGCGCCGGCGGCGAAGTTGAGGCTGCGGATGGAGACGTCCGCGCCCGGCGTCGTGGTGAGCGGCGTGGCATTGGCGTTGAAGTAGACATCGGTCCCGGCCTCGAGCGCCGCCTGCCGCTCCAGCGTGCGCGGATGATCCGAAGCCCAATTGCTCGAGCCGTCCGGCAGCAGCGTGTTCCAGGCATTGTCCTGTGCCCCCGTCCAATAGGCCGCGCCCAGCGCGAAGGAGCGCCACCAGACGTCGGCCATCAGGTTGTAGCCGGTCTGGCTCGGATGAATCTGATCGCTCGAGAGGTTGGCGTTGGAATCGCCCGGCGAGAGCACGCTGTACATGTCGGCGAAGCGCACGTGGAGGCCGTTCAGCACGAGGTTGTGCACCAGACCGGGCACGAACGGATTGTAGCGCGCGTTGATGCTGCCGCCGACGGTCGTGCGCCAGGCCAGGTTCGAGACGATGACCGTCACGCCCGGGCGCAGCGTGCTGGCGGTGGAGATGATCTGGCCGAGCCGCGTGACGACCTGGGTGTCGTTCGGATTCCCCACGTAGTCGTTCCCGCCGACGTTCAGCGTGATGTAGTTCGGGTTGACTCCGTTGTTCGGCGCGAGCCAGAAGCCGCCGTTGTTGCTGCCGCTCGGGTTGGAATTGTCGAAGCCGTTGAGGTTGTTGAGGATCTGCGAGGTGGTCGAGCCGAAGTGCCCTTCGTTGCGCAGCTGCCCGGCGATGGTCAGGATGTTCGGGGCCGTCGGGTTGAACTCGAAGAGACGCGTGTTGCTGCCGAGCATGGTCACCGACAGGCGTCCGTCATTGGCCAGATACTGGTAGAGCTTGGGCCGGTAACCGCCGCCGTTGTAGGGATTGTCGGCGCTGGCGCCCTCGGTGATGGAGGCGCCCAGCGGCATGAGATTAACAGCCACGCGCGGGCCCGTCGGTGCGATCACCAGCTGCAGCGCGGTGGGCGTGGTGACGAGCGTGAGCCGGTAAGAATTGCCGCCGAAGTTCAGGACGATGCTCGGCGTGACCACGTTCAGCGGCGCGCCGCTGCTGAATTGGAACGTCCCGCTCAAGCCGCCGGCCGGCACGCTGATGAGGTCGTAGCTGCCGGGCGTCAGACCCGACAGCCCCGCGGCCGGACGCAGCGTGATAGTGTTCGCCCCGCTCACGCTGGCCGTGCCGGCGGCGACCAGCAGTTGATCCGCACTGGCCGCCCCGAGATCGAAACGCAGGTTCCCGCCTTCCAGCACGAGCGCTGGACCGGCGAACGAACTGGTGCCGCCGTTGAGCGTGAACGTGCCGAGGCTGCCCGTGCCGCCCGAGGTGAGATCCACCGTCCCGCCGCTGCGCACCGTCAGGCGCGCCCCCGTCGCGCCGCCGTTCGCGCCAGCGCTGGTGCCCTGCAGCGGACTGAACGTCGCGCCCGTCTGCACGAAGATGGCCGTCGAGCCGAGCGAGCCGCCCGCGCCGAGCGCGAGCGTGCCGCCCTGGATCGTGGTGTCGCCGGTGTAGACGTTGGCGCCCGAGAGCGTCCAAACGCCTGGGCCGGCCTTGGTCACGCGCACCGCGCCGCCGGCGGGACCGTCGGCGATGCTGCCGGCGAAGTTGTCGAGCCCGGTGTCATTGACCGTGAAATGCGCGGGCGTCGTCGCGCTGTTCGTGAGCAGCCCGCTCGTCTGGCCGCCGTTGTCGTTGAAACCCGCGACGGTTTGATCGCGCCCGGCGAGATCGACCACCGCGCCCGCGCCGCCGAGGGCGAGCGAGCCCGAGGTCGAGGGCAGCGCCTGATTCACCCCGAGTCGCAGCGTGCCGGCCGCGACAATCGTCCCGCCCGCGTAGCTGCCCGCGCCGTTGAGCACGAGCAGCCCGGAGCCGCCCTTGCTCAGGCTGCCGCCGCCCGTGCTGCTCGTCAGGGCGTTGGCCACGGTGATCGTGCCGCCGGCCTGTACGGTGAGGCGCTGATTCTTCAAGTCGTTGACCGCGCCGGTCAGCGCGAGTGCCCCGCCGGCCGCGTTCTGGATCGCGAGCGGGCTGTCGAGGAAGAGCGAGCCGCCGAGCGTGTTCGTGCCGCTGGTGGCGAGCGAGTCGACGACGAGCGCGTTGGAGGAGTTGTTGGCGACCGTGTTGATGGTTCCGGCGAAGGTCTGTCCGCCGTTCGCCGCGGCCAGCCGGAACGTGCCGCCGCGGGTCAGGTTCTGATTCCCCGTCACACCGAAGTCGCCGCCGAGGCGCAAGGCCCCACTCGTGAGCGAGCCGCCGGTCTCGAGTACCAGCGTGCCCCCGTTCATGACGTAGAGATCGCCGCAGGTCACCGTCGCGCCGAGGACGATGGTCGAGCCCGTGGTCGCCGTCAGCGCCAGCCACTTCGAGCCGGCGCTGAGCGGACCGTTGAAGGTCGTGGTCCGGCCCGAGCCGAAGAACTTGAGCCCGTTGACCGAGGCGCCGCTGACCGTGATCGGACCGGTGAAGAGCAGATCGCCGCCGACCGCATTGATCTCGCCGAACGGATTCGGCGGCGCGGCGTTGTTGGCCGCGAAGGTCATCGGCGCGTTCACCGTCACGAGGCCCGTGCCGAGGTTCTGCAGCTTGGCCTGCGTGCCGCCATTGTCGAAGAGGCTGAGGACCGTGGATCCGCCTTGATTCAGCACCCACGGGCCCGCGCCGTTCCAGGCCACCTGATTCATCGCGGTGATGCTGTCGTTCGCGTTCGTCGTGCGCACGCTGCCCGCGAAGCTGAGCGTGCCATAGGTGGGCGCGCTGCCGCCCCAGTTGCCGGCATCGCTCCAGTTCCCGGAGGCGCCGCCGCCGGTCCAGGTGTTGCCGGCGAATGCGGGCGCGGCGGCCAGGCCGAGCAGGCTGAGAACGAGGAGCGGGCAGGGGAGAGCGAGACGGAGCATGGCCGGGGAATGCGCTGAACTCCGCAACGGCCGCGCGGCTGGGTCGAGACGCTGGCGCATCGACCCGCCCGAAGCCCGCTCCGGATGCACCCCGGAGCGTGTCGCATCCGTCCGCGTCGTCAATCGGCGGGAACCTCACGCAGTCAGCCAGCCCCGTCCCGCCACGGGGCTCCGTCGCGTGCGCCTTTCACTCCGGCAGCTTCAGTTCCTTCCGCAAGGCGCGATCGACCGGCCGGTTCTTCTGCCAATAGGCGACGCGCAGCGTGGCCAGACGCCTGGCCTTGGTCGTGAGTGTGCGGCCATCCTCGCGGAACCCGGCGGCGTAGGTTTCGTCCCAGCCATAGACCGGATACGGGAACTGCGCGCCGACGTAGTAGGTGAGCGTGCGGGTGAAGCCGCTGGTCTGCTTCACTTCCAGCGCCACGGCATCCAGATCCTCGCGAAACTCGGCCGGCGCGGGCCGCAGCGTGATCTCCGCGTCCTCCACCGCCAGCGGCCGATGGACCAGACGCGCAATGGCCAGGCTGGGGATCAGCTTCACCTTGCCCTGCGGCACCGAGGTCGGGTCGATGCGCCAGCGCACCAGGATCTCGTCCTCCAGTAAGGCGCTGCCGAGGGTGCTCGTGACATCGCCATCGCTCTCGAAATACGAGAACTGCTGCGCGGCGTAGCCACCGTTCCGCAGGTTCAGCTGCGTGAAGGTGTGGCCGCACCATTCCTGCACCGAGCCCGTCACCTTGAGCGTGCGGGGCTCGGCGGTGGAGTAGATCGGCGTGAAGACCGAGGTCAGCAGCGTGTAGGGATAGAGCCCGGTGCGGAAATCCTTCGTCGCGTTGAGCTTCAGCACGTGGACCGCGTCCTTCCCCGCCTGCGCGGGTTGGTCGAGTTTCACCTGCTTCGACGCGGAGAAGTCCTCGGTCACGAAGATCAACACCGCCGTGCCCGGATGCAGCGCGCCATAGCGGTTTTGCTCCAGTTGGTAGCTGGTCAGCTCCGCCACGCCCGCATCCCAATAGCCGCTGAAAGCGCCGCCGTCCGGCGCGGTCAGGGTGGGCGGAGCCGCCGTCAGCGCGAGCGGAAGCAGACCGAGAAGGCAAGCGAGTGGGAGCTTCATGCCGCAGCCTAGTCCGCCCAGCGCCAACGCAAGGCCCAGCCGCGTCAGAGCGGGTGGTCCGCACTCTCCGAGTGCGGCTCGTGGCGGGCGGAAGGCGGGCGAGTTGAAGGGCGTAGTCCGCACTCTCCGAGTGCGGCTCGTGGCGGAGGGAGGAGCGGTGGGGACGCCGTGGAGTGCGTGAGCTTGCTGCCGCTTTCGCGCAGGCAGCTTGCTGCCGTGGATCGCTGAGTGGTCGTGGTCGTTCGCGCTGGGGAGTGGGAGTGGGAGTGAGAGTGGGAGTGGGAGTGAGAGTGCGAGTGGGAGTGGGAGTGGGAGTGGGAGTGGGAGTGGGAGTGGGAGGAGCTGGCGCTTTCGCCTCGTTTTCGATGGGGCGAGAATGCGCCTTCCGGACCAGGCGCGATAATGCTGCGGCGGAATTGCCCCTATGCCGGATCGGCATAGGCTGCGGGGTGATCGAGCGCATTCGAGCCTTCGCCACGGTGGTCGCCGAAGGCAGCGTCAATCGCGCGGCCGTGCGGCTACGGATCGGGCAGCCGGCGCTGAGCCGGCAGATGCAGGCGCTCGAACAGGAGTTGGGCGGGCGTCTGCTGGAGCGCGAGGCGCGCGGGGTGCAGCCCACGGGGTTGGGGCACGCGGTGCTGGAGGCCTTTCGGCCGGTGCTCGAAAGCTACGACGCCGCGCTGGCCGATGTGCGACGGCAGGCGCGCGGCCTGCGCTCGGAATTGCGCGTGGGCTACCTCATTTCCGCGGCGCAGCCGCTGCTCGCGCCGGCGCTGGCGCGGCTGCGCGAGACCCACGGCGACCTCCGGCTGCGCCTGCACGACATGTCGCCGCGGGAGCAGATCGACGCTCTGCGGGCGGGTCAGCTCGACCTCGCGCTGACCGGGCAGGAGGGCGCGGTGGCGGCGCGCGATTTCCACAGCCGCAAGCTGACCTCGCTGGGCGTGGTGGCCGCGCTTGCCGGCACGGATCCCCTGGCGAGCCGGCGGCGCCTCGCGCTGGCCGAGTTGAAGGGGCACGAATTCGTCGGGATCGACGAAGCCGAGATGCCGGGCCGGAACCGCTGGATGCAGTCGCTGTGCCGCGCCGCGGGCTTCCGGCCGCGCTTCGGCAGCGTGATCGATGGCATCACGCACGTCCTCTCGCAGGTCGTGGCCGAATCCGGCGTGACGCTCCTGCCCGACTACTTCCGCACCTACGCGCATCCCGGCGTCGTCTTCGTGCCGATCAGCGATGCCAAGGCGCGCTGGGACCTCATCGTGCTCTGGCAACGCGGTCAGGCCCCGCCCGCGACCCGCGCCTTGGTCGAGGCTCTGGCCGCGGCCGCCGGCGGGTTGGCGAAGCGGGGCGGAGGGTCGTCCGCAGATTCAGAGGATTAAGCACAGATTTCTGGGGCAAATGAGAAGTTCTTAACCCCGGAAAATCTGCGTCGAATCCTTCTAATCTGCGGACCTGCGGACCTGCGAATTTGCGGCTCCAACGCTCAATCGCCGAAGCCGAAGCGGGTGTCGCCGCCGCCGAGCTGGGCGTGGAATTTGACCTCCTTCGAGAACGAGATGCAGAAGGGGCAGGGGCCGACTTCGACTTCGAACTCGCCGCGGCCGCGCAGGCGCAGGGCGAGGCCCTGGCTGCCGGATTGGGTGCCGCGCTCGGGTTGGAGATTCGAGAGCGGGATCTTGAGGCTGCCGACGAGGGTGATGTTCGCCTCGGCATGCGCGAGGCAGAGGATGTCGGCCGTGATGCCGAAGAAGAGCTTGCTGCCGAGCGCGAAGGACGGGCCGGTGGGGCCGTCGATGAGGAAGCCGAAGGGCCCGACGCCGGCGCCGGCGCGCAGGCTGAAAAGGCAGGAGTCAGGGATGCCGATGAGATTGTTCAGCGGCATCCAGCCCTCGGCGTAGATGTAGACGCCGGTGATACGGCTGCCGGCGCCGACACCGGCATCGGCCAGCGCGAGGCCGACGTCGGGGTCGAGCAACGTAAGCGCCTCCGGCCCGCAGGCGGTGCCGAGGAAGAAGGCACCGGCGAACTCGTAGCCCTGGAAGGCGGCGCGGGCGCTGCAGCCGAGGTAGTTGTCGCTCGCGCCGAAGGCGAAGAGGAACTTCAGCTCGCGCAGCTTCACGCCTCCGATCTGCACGTCGCCGAGCACGCCGAAGTTTCCGCCCAGGCCGAGGAGCAGGCCGTTGTCGGCGAAGGTGAAGCGCGCGCCGGCCTGCATCGTCGCATTGGTCGCGCCGAAGAACGGGAAGGGCGCGCTGGCATTGAGCGAGACCTCGGCGCGCGGATTCGAGCCGGCGGGGAAGCAGCGCGCGGCCGGGCTGCGGGAGTCGAGCGCGAGGATGCGCACGCCGCCCTGGAACGTCATGGTGTCGGGCGCGGAGAGGACGACCTTGCCGTCGAGACGCAGCTCCTGCAGCGAGTCGCCGTTGATGGCGGCGTAGCCCTGCAGATTGAAGGAGCCGAAGGGCGAATTGCCCGCGCTGTTGCCGGCGGCGGTGCGGCTGAGCTCGCCGAGCCCGCGGCGGAACGGACCGTCGGGCACGATCTCGGGCGCGACGGCGCGGATGGCGTCGCGGATCAGCCGGTTCGTCTCGGCGAAGAAGCTGTCGAACCCCGCACGCATGCGGCGCTGGGTTTCGGAGAAGTGGTTCTTCAGCGTGCTCTGAATGGCCGCGGCGAAGCCCGAGGCGGCCACGTTCTCGCGCACGATGGCCAGGAGCCGCGCGCGGACCGCGGCGGCGTCGCGCTCGGCGAAGAACTGCCCGGGCGGGGCCGATTCCATGAGGTAGGCACGCAGATGCTGGGTCAATCCGGTGGTCAGCAGCGGCGCCTGCTGCAGCGAGCTGGCGATGGCCGCGCGCACCGGCGAAGTGCCGGCATCGATCTGCTGGAGCGCATTCTGCACCGGCCCGCGCGCCTTCTCGAGGGTCGAGCGGATCTCGAAGAGCGCGGGCAGCGAGCGATCAAGCTCGGGCGACGCACCCGCGAAGGCGGCGTCGAGCACCGCGTTCAGGGGCACGGGTGGACCGTGGTCGACGAGGAGATTGCGCACCATCTGGCCGAAGACCGAGCCAGCGTTGGCGCCCTGCGCGGGCAGCAGCTGGAGGAGTTTGGCCAGGCCGTTGTCGATGTCGGCCAGGCTGCTGCGCAGGTCGGTGGTGAGCGCGAGGTTCGGCGCGCCAGCGGCGGCCAGGCCGGAGGTGAGCGAATTGACGATCGGCGCGAGGTTCGTGCCGGTCAGCCAGAAGCTCGGATCCTGCGCGCGCAGGCTGGCCACCGCGCTGTCGAGCGCGGGGGCGAGCGCGGTCTCGAGGCTGGCGCCGAGCCGCGCGCCGAATTGATCCGAGAGCAGCGCATCGAACTGCCGGGTGGCGTTCGGGATTGCCTCCGCGCCGGGCAGCGCGGCCGCGACCGAACCGAAGAGACTCCCCGCGCCGGCGGCCGCGAGGTTGGCGGCGTTGAGCGCGCTCAGGCCGTTGTATTGCACGCCGAAGGTGACCTCGGCGGTGGAGGGACTGAGCGAGAGCAGGCGATGCGCGAGGCGGATGACGAGGAGATCGGTCTCGCTCTCGACCCCGGGTGCGGGGATGAAGCGGCCATTGTCCCAGCGCACCGAGTAGTCGAGATGCACGACCTCGAGCCAGTCCTGCTGGGCGCGCGGACGATGCCGCTTTTCGCCCGCGGGCGGATTGCGGTAGGCGGCCACGCTGCCGGCGGGATCGTAGCCGAGGCTGGCGGCGTCGAAGCCGGGGTCGTTGAAGAACGTCTTCCCGCCCGCGGCCCAGCCGAGGTTGTCGGGCGAGGCGTCGTCGGCCGGCCAGCCGCCCATCATGTAGACCGGCGAGCTGCCGCCGGCGGCGGGATCGAGGTGCAGATGGACCTTGAGATCGTGGAAGAACGGCACATCGAGCGCGCCGACCACATTGAGCCAGCCGCCCGAGGTCGGCGTGACCGGGATCCCGGGTGGCGCAGGGTAGGGCAGGGGCGAGGGGCGCGGATTGTTGAAGTAGGCCAGGCCGCGCGTGGCCAGCGGGAAGTGCTCGCCGCCGGTCGCGGCGAGGCGCAGCGAAGTCGGCGGGGTGAGGCGCGAGTGGAGATCGGCTGGATAGCCCGCCGCGGCCGCGGTGGCGGGCGTGACGAGATTGCCGTCGTACTCGAAGCCGAGCGTGGCATCGAGCGGATCGGGGCTGAGCGCAGCCAGCTGGAAACGCGCGCCCATGACCAGCGCGCCGGCGTTGTTGCTCGGGCAGCTGCCGCCGCCGATCTGCGGCACGAAGGAGAGCGAGAGCGGGCGGAATTCGCTGCCCCAATAACGGAGCGGATTGCGCACCTGCGGACCGCTGTCGAGCAGCGCCTGGTCGGGCCCGCCGTAGCAGGTGAAAGTCAGCTCCTTGAACGGCTGGTTGAAGTTGGAATAGCCCGGGACCAGCAGCGTGCCGCCGGTGAGCGAGCGGACGTTTTCGTTGTCGAGGAAGGCCAGGCGCAGGCCGCCGTTGGCCGGGCGCTCGGGGTCGGGGCCGATGTTGGCGCGGAAGCCGTAGAGGATGAGCTCGGTCACGCCGCCGGTCGCGCCCTGGTGCGTGCCGCTGATGCCGCCCTGGCGGGCGTAGACCTTGACGAAATCGCGCAGGCCGTAGCCGATGGGCGCGCTGCCGCCGAGCCGCGAGGTGGCCACGATCGCGTTGTCGGTGCCGACCCGGAAATTCAGCCCGGCGTAATCGGCCAGCCCCAGGAGATAGGGCGCGCCGGCCACGAAGGCGGGCCGCTCGACGTAATCCTCATCGGCCGGCGAAGACCAGCCGGTCAGCAACATGGCCGGCGCCTGCAGCGGGGCGTCGTACGCGGGTGCCGTCTGCGGATTGGGCGTCGCAGGCGGCTGGGCCAGGAACCCCGCGGCGACGAAGCGCGCGTCGGTCCACGAGGCGGTCTCGTGCGTGTAGTTGGGCGAGCCGGGCTGGCGGCCCCACTGCAGCGTGGTCGGCGCGTCCATCGCGCCGGCGCCGCGCACGCTGCCGTCGGGACCGAGGCGCCAGTTCGCGCCGACGGGCAGACGGAAGTTGAGGAAGATGGAGTCCGCGCCGATGCAGGCGAACTCCGGGCAGCCGCGATTCTGCGAGACCACGGCCACGCCGTCGCCGCCGAGGTAGCTGCCGGCGTCGATCGCGCTGTTGGTCACATTGACCGCGCCGTCGCCGGCCCAGAGCACGGCCGAGCCGGCGGGAAAGAGCGGCGCGTAAACGCCGGGCCCGAGCGTGAAGGCGGCGAGCAGACGCGCGATGCCGCCGGGCGCGGTGAGGATCTGCACGTCGCCGCCGCCGGCCGTGCCGGTGAGCTGCGCGAAGTAGCCGTCGTTGGCCGGACGCGCGTTGTTGCCGGGCTGCGCGGCCTCCCAGGCGCGTTCGAAGCGCACCGCGGCGGGCGTGATGCGGAAGAGTCCGTTCTGCCAGTCCCAGGTCAGCGCGCCGACGGCGACGCGGGCGGGGAAGTTCTCGTGCTGCGCGTAGAGCGTGCCGGTGCCGGAGACGTTGGCGGGGGTGATCGCGAGCTCGAGGTCCTGCGGCTGCAGATCGAGCCCGACCGGGACGTTGGTCAGCTCGATGACGCCGCGCGCGCGGCGGGTGCGCTCGCCGCGGACGAGGCTGAAGCCCTGCGGCAGGAAGACCCCGAGCGAGTTGAGTCGCAGGCCGGTGGCATCGCTCAGCGTGGCCGGACCGCGCAGCACGCGCACGCCGACGTAGTCGAGGAAGTCGGGCGCCGGACTGGTCAGCGTCACGCTCGCGCCCTGCGTCACGGCGGTGCCGTCGGGGAAGACGAGCACGCTTAGCGGCGTGCCGTCGCCGAAGGTCCGGCCCGGCGCGGAGGGCAGCGTGCCGGATTGACCCGAGACCGCGAGGAGGGCGGACCAGCAGGGCTCGGGCGGCCCGCAGACCGCGACCGTCGTGGTGGCCGGATCGTTGGCCAGCGTGGTGAACTGCGTGCTGATGCTCCCGAAGCGCAGCTCGCCGGAGAGCGCGAGCAGCCGGCGGGCGCCCGCGACAAGCGCGGCGCTTTCGCCATCGGGCGTGCTGACCGCGATCTCGAGCGTGTAGGTGAGCGTCGGGTCGATCTCGGCGTAGTTCAGCGGCTCGACCGGCAGCGCGGCGGTGAAGCTGGCCACCGCGGGCGTGAGCGGCGCGGTGGCGGCGTAGGCGTCGACATTGACCGGGAGCGTGAAGGTGTCGGCCACGAGCGCGATGGCCGCGCCGCCCTGCTGTCGGAGCACGTAGGTGAAGGTGAGGGGAATCTCGGCTGTCGCGAGTGGCTCGGCGAAGTCGTCGAAGCGCGTGAGCGAGCCGCTCACGTCGACCTGCCAGCGCTCCTGCCCCGCCACGCTGCGCACGAGGGTGCCGCGGCGGAAGGCGGCCGCGGTGAGCTGCGGAATCGCGTTGAGCGCGGCGTCGCCGCTGACCGTGTTGGTGAAATGCAGGTAGGTGCGGCCGGGCGACTGCGTGCGCACGGCGCCGGCGGCATTGGGGTAATCGACCCAGTTGCCGCCGGCGAAGCCCTGGAAGCGGAAGCGCAGGCGGAAGTTGGCGCTGCGGCTGAGCTGGGCGGCGGGCACGAGCGTCTGATTGAACGTGACCGGGATGCTCTGGTTGCTGACGTAGGGCGGCGATTGGTAGGTCTGGATGACCTCGCTGACCACGCTGCCGTCGGTGGGCGAGAGCAGATCCTGCGGGGCGTCGCTGTCATCGACCAATTGCCAGCGCAGGCGCCAGTTCACCGGCGTCTGGCCGGCCGTGCCGACGAAGGTGAGCTGCACGCGGCCTTTGACGCCCTCGCGGTCGGTCCCCGGCGCGGGATCGTCGGCGTCGTGGGCGATGATCCAGCCGTTCGCATTGAGCGAGGTCGGATTCGCCAGCGTGACCGAGATGGCGGCGCCGAGCGGCGCGGTCAGGAGGCAGGCGAGCGCGGCGAAGGCCGGCAGAGCGCGGAAGGAGCGGGCGGAGAGCGGCATGGGCACGACGGGCGTGCGGGTTCTCTCCGGATTCGCGAGGAGGGATTTCGGGAAAAAATGGCTGCGCTTTGGTCGCTTCGAGGACGAGGACGACGACGAGGACGAGGACGAGGGGAAGTTTGGCTGCGCAGTGGTCGCTTCGAGGAGGAGCGGAGGAGCGGAGGAGCGGAGGAGGCGTAGTCCGCACTCTCCGAGTGCGGCCCGTCGAGGAGGGGAGGAACGCTAACGGGAGAGACGGGAGAGTCGAGGGCGAGGACGACGACAGGGATGACGTAGATCCTCACCAAGCTAGTCCGAGGGACTGCAGTTCGGTGCGCAGGAGCTTCAGATCCCAGACGTGCAGGGCGCCGTCGGGGCCCATGGCGGCGAGGCGCTCGCCGGACGGGGCGAAGGCGAGGCGGGCCAGGCCGCCGAAGGGGACGGGCGGTTCGAGCGCGACCAGCGGGGCGCCGGTGGTGGCGTCGAGGAGCTGGAGGCGGTCGATCACGTGAATGACGAGCCATTTCCCGTCGGGCGAGTAGCAGGGAAACGTGCCGCTCTTCTCCGTGCGCTCGGGCAGGCGCGGGCCGGGCTGCCAGGTGCCGACTTCGAGCAGGCCGGTCCATTGATCCCCGTTGGCGGCGAGGCGGCGGCCGTCGGGGCTGAATGCGCCCATGCCGGACGGGCCGATGGTGGGCAGTTCGCGCACGAGCTTTCCTTCGGGCAGTTGCCAGACGCGTGGCGTCTCGGGCTGGCCGCTCGTGCCGGTGCTGGTGGTCAGGAGCCAGCGACCGTCCGGGCTGAGCGCGGCCTGCCAGACTTCCGGGTGTGTCAGGACGAGCGGGGCGGCCGCGGGATCGTCGGGGCGCAAGAGGCGGATCTGCCCGGCGCTGCGCGAGGTGAGCACGAGCGTGCGGCCGTCGCCGCTGACTGCGGAGAGGAGAAAGCCGGGCTCGGTGGCGATGCTCTGCGGCTCGCCGAAACGGACGTCGGAGCCGACGCGCAGCAGCGGCCGGCGCGTGGTGCCGCTGGCGCGCGACGAGACGTAGAGCGCGTCGCCGCGCGGATCGAAGGCGACGGATTTCTCCTGCCCGGGATCGAAGGGCAGGGTGGCCAGCTCGCGGCCGTCCACGGACGACAGCAGCCGCACGCGTTCGCGACTGGCCGTGGCGAGCAGCGTGCCGTCCGGCGAGAACTGCAGCGCGGAGAAGAGCCCGGCTGATTCCCCCTGGCCTGGCGCGGGCAGCCGCAGCGCGGTCCAGACCGGGCGCTCCGCCACGCGCAGCAACCGGGGCTGCACCTCGAAGCTGCCGCAGAAGAGCCGACCGTCGCGGGTGAAGCGCAGATTGGGCTCCGCGCCTTCGGCCGCCTGCACGGCCAGCGGCAGGCCGGCGCGGTGATTCCAAACGCGGACGGTCTTGTCGCGGGCAGTCGAGAAGAGCAGGGGGGCGGTCGGATGGAACTGGAGGAAGTTGATGCCGTCGCGATGCCCGCGCAGGACCTGCCGCAGCTGGCCGGTGGCGGTCTCCCACAGGTAGATGTTGGAATCGCGGCAGCCTGCGGCCAGCCAGGCGCCATCGGGCGAAAAGGTGCCATGCACCACGGTGGCCGGATGCGGGAGTTCCACAGGTGGCGCGTCGCCGCGGCGAGCCAGGAGACGCACGATTTGATCGCCGCGCACCGCCACGGCCAGGCGCGAGGCGTCGGGCGCCCAGGCGACGGCGGCGACCACGAGGGGCGAATTCCAGCGGCCGCTTTCGAGGCCGTCGCGCGTGAGGTCGTGGAAGGTCAGCCCGCCGCCCGGCCCGCCGAGAGCGAGTTCGTGGCCGTCGGGCGAGAGGGCGGCATCGAACGAGAACAACGCATTCAAGCCGCCGGTCGGCCGCTCGGGCCATTCGGCCACCAGGCGACGCGCCGAGACATCCCAGGCCCGCGCGAGTCCGCCGACATGGCGTGTGACGAGAAAGCGGCCGTCGCCGGCAAACGGCGTGAAGAACTGCACGGCAGGGCCGCCGGCGGGATTGAGGCGGAGCGGTTCGCCGTCGCCCTCGGCGGGGCGCAGCTCGATGACACCGGCAGTCGCGCTCTCGACGGCGATCCGACCGCTGGCGGGATCGAAGGCGATGGGAGCGGTCGCGCGCCGCCGCACCGCGGGGAGCAGGCGTTCGCGCTGCACATCGGCCAGCGCCAGCACCGCGGCCGCCTCGTCGCGCAGGTCGGCCCCCGGCTGCAGCGCGGCGGCGCGGGTCAGGACCGCGAGACTGTCGAAACGCTGCCCGGCCTCGCCAGTGCGCCGAGTGGCGCGGGCCTGGGCGACGTAGGAGCCGCGCAGGAGCTGGTTCGAGCGCTGCTCGGCCGCCACCGCTCGGTCGCGCGCGGCGGCCACGCGCATGGCCGCGACGGTCGAGACGATGGTGCCGGCGACCAAGGCGAGGGCGAGCGCTGCGGCGAGTCCCGCGGCGACCGGATTGCGGCGGGACCAGCGCCAGACCTGCGCGGCGGCGCCGAGCCGGCGTGCCTGGATGGGTCGGCCGGCGAGGAAGTGTTCGAGGTCGATCGCCAGGGCCTCGGCCGAGGCGTAGCGGGCGCTCGGATCCTTCTCGAGGCACTTGAGGCAGACGATCTCGAGATCGCGCGGGAGGTCGGGGCGGAGCGTGGTGGGCGCAGGCGGCGCGTCGTCTTGAACGGCGCGCACAGTCTCCAGGAGCGAAGCGGCCACGATGGGCGGACGCCCCGTAAGTAGGTCGTAGAGCACCGCGCCGAGCCCGTACACATCGACCGCCGTGGTCAGTCCGCTGGCCGGGCCGCGCGCCTGTTCGGGGGCGATGTAGTTGGGCGTGCCCAGCATCGCCTGCGAGAGCGTGAGGTCGCTGGAGCGGTCGAGGAACTTGGCCAGGCCGAAGTCGGCCACGAACGGCTCGCCGGCGGCGTCGAGCAGGATATTCCCCGGCTTCAGGTCGCGATGCAGGATGCCGCGCTGATGCGCGTGGTGCACCGCCCGGGCGACCTTGGCCACCAACTCGGCGGCGGCCCGCGGCGCGAGCGGCCGGGCGTGGCGCGCGAGGGAATCCCCCTCGGCGAACTTCATGCTGAAAAACGGCTGACCCTGCTCTTCGCCGACCTCGTGGATCGGGAGAATGTGGGGGTGGTCGAGCGCGGCCGCCGCCTCCGCCTCGCCGCGGAAGCGCGCCAGCATCTCGGGCGTGCCGAGGTGGTGCGGCAGGATGACCTTCAGCGCCACGATCCGCTCCGCACCCTGCTGGCGAGCCCGGTAGACGACGCCCATGCCGCCGCGCGAGATTTCGTCGAGCAGCTCGTAGCGCCCGAAGTGGCGTCCCGTTCGCGCGGGGTCCGGCTCGAGGCTGAGCCAGTCGCCCGCGGTCGCGCCATCGGCCGCAGCGAGGCCGTCGAGCAGGGCCGCGGCTTCGTGCCGGGCGAGGCGCCGGCCGGTGCTGGTGGAGGGAGCGGACATCGGGAGGAGGGCGGGGGCCGCTTACTGAGATACCAAATGGATAGATTTTACCAAATTAACCAAAAGGAGGTGGTGGGTTGGAGGCCGGGCATTTTCGCGCCATTCGACCTCCTTTGGTCAATTTGGCCACCTCTGGAGATTTGGTATCTCCGGCCCCGCCTCACCCCCAGACCGCGCCCAGCACCTCGCGCAGGTGGCGGACCTCGGCCTCGACCTCGGTGGGATCGTCCAGCGTCTGCGCGACTTCGCGGCGCAGGCGCACGCCGAATTCGCGGCGCAGGCGGTGCAGCATGGTGGGGAGGAGCGATTCCGACAGGCCGAGATCGCGGGCGGCTTCGGGGTAGTCGGAGGCATCGGCCTGACCGAGCAGGAACGGCCGCAGCCGGCGGAAGACCGCCTCGCGACCGCGCTCCTGAGCCTCGCGTTCGAGCGAGCCGAGCGCTTCCTCCACGACCGTCAGCGCCCAGCGTTCCTCGAAGGCGCGCTCGGGCGTGGCGGGTTCGGACCAGTCGAGGCCGTGCACCCGCTCGAATTCGGCCGCATCGAAGGTGAGAAACTCGATCTCGCCGCCACGTTTGAGGGTGCGGGCGCGTTCCCATTGGTCGGCTAGATAGCGCTGGAAGGCGCCCAGCAGGAAGCTGCGGAAGCGGCCGCGCTGCGGATCGGCCCGCGCGAAGGCGTTGTCGCGGGTCAGCTCGAGCAGGAAGCCCTGCACGCTGTCCTGGGCGTCGTGCAGCGACTGTCCGCGGCGCCGCGCGTAGGCGAAGAGCGGTGGCCAGTACGTGCGGCAGAGCTGATCGAGGGCCGCGTCGCCGCGGCCGTCGGGAGCGGCGCCTGCTTTCAGGACCACGCTCCAGCGGGTGGTGGCAAAAATGAGGGGTCCCTCGGCGACGGGTGGGGAGGCGAGGTGCGCGATCATCCGCCCCGATGCAGCATCCTTCGTTCCCGACGGGCGAGGCCATTCGCGGGCGATGCGTGTCACAGACCGACGCGCGGCGGCAGGCGGTGAACTTTTTCTGCAATCGGCCGCGACCGCTCCGGAGAGAACCCGGCGCCGATGTTCCGTTCGCTCTCTGCCATCCTTCTGCTGGGCTGCGGCCTCCTGACGCTCCGGACAGGCGCGCAGACGCCGTATCCCGACCTCCTCTCCACGGCCGCGACCACGGCGGTCGATGCGCAAGGCCGGCCGCTGGGCTTCGTCACGTGGTCGGCCGGCAACGGCGCGCTGACCGAAGGCAAGACCTACGCGGTCTTCCTCAAGCCGGCCGCGCCGAATGCGCCGGGCAACTTCACGCGGGTCGGGGTGGTTCAGCGCACGACCGACCCCCTCGTGCTCGCGCCGCTGCTCGGCCGCGGGGCGGCCCTGGGCGAGTTCGCCTCGCGGCGCGACGGACAGCTGCGCGAGCTTTACGCCTGGTTGCGCGGCCGCGATGCCGGCGAATTCTCCTTTCCCGAGCCCGTCTTCGGCCAGGCGCCGACCGATCCCGCCACGGTGCGGGCGGTGCAGAGCGCGCAATTCCAGGCGCAGCTGGCTGCCACGGCGTCGCTCACGCCGGCCCAGCGTCTGGGCGGATTGATGCAGCGGGCGCTGACCGACGCCGAAACCGCCGGGACCCTGCGGCAGATGGTGGCGCTCTATCCGAGCATCGCGATGGCCCACGGACTGGCCTGGGGCGGACCGCTCGGCGTGGCCGTCGGGGCGACCGTCACGCTCGAAGTGCGCGAGTGGGATGTCGCCTCCGGCGCGTCGATCGCCGTGGTCGGTCGCGCCACGCTCGTGGCCGGCCAGCCCGAGATCCTTCCGCCGCCGGGCGCACCGGTGCAGGTGCCGGAGGCGAATCCGAAGGGCGACCTCAACATCAAGCTCCGCTGGGCCACGCCCGACGCTCTGCGCCAGCGCGCCCTGCTGACCCGCGGCCACAACGTCTTCCGCGTGCCTCTCGCCGTGGCCACCGCCCGCGGCTGGGACGCGGCGCCCCCCGCGACGCTGGCCGAGCTGCAGTCGGAACCCGCCACGCGGCAGGCAAATACGAGCGCGATTCTCACCGGCAAACTCTTCACCGCGGCCGAGGCGGCGAACTTCGGCGCCGGGGGAGATGCGACCACGTACTACTACGCCGACGACAACGACCGCTTCCGCGACACCAACGGCGACGGTCAGCCCGACGGCACGCCCTTCGCGGACGGCGACGAGTTCGTCTATTTCGCCACCACGCGCGATCTGCTCGGCCGCGACAGCGCGCCTTCGCCCGGCGGACGGGCCGAGGCGGCGCGCCGCATTCCTCCGCCGGTGCCATCGGGTCTGGCGGTGGAGAACGTCTTCAGCTTCGTCGATCCCGCGGGCAATCCCTACGCCGGGAACGTCGGCCGCCAGCAGTTCCGACTCGAGTGGACGCCCAATGTGCTGCGCCCGGCCGGCAACGGCCTGCCGGCGGACCTGACCACCGAGTACGAGATCTTCCGGCTCGAGGGCGACATCGCGCTGCTGCAGACGCGGCAAGGCCAGGCCGATCTCGAGGCGATCGGACCGATCCGCGTCGTCACGCACACCTCGCCGGGCCCGCTCGCGATTCTCGACGACGCACTCGATCCGGTGGCCGATGCGACCAAGACCGTGGTCTACACGATTCGTGCGGTCTATCGCCGCGCGCCCGGTGGCCCCGCGCTGCGCTCGGGCTTTGCGCCGCCGGTCTTCGGCACGCTGCGGACCTACGACGGACCGCCGGCGCCCGAGGCGTGGGTGGAGGTGAATCGCGCCCGCGCCGCGGTGCTGGCTCAGCCGAGCGACTTCGAGGCGCTGACGGAATCGGTCTCGGCCAACGAACGCGTCTTCCGCCTGCGGGCGACCTCCCGCGACCTGCGCGCCGACTACGCCGAGTTCCGTCTCGTCTACTTCGATCCGGTGCAGGGCCTGACCGAGCGCGCGCTGGGGCGTCACGAGTTCGCGCCGGGCGATCCGACGGTCGAACTCGAGCTGACCCTCCCCGCCAACATCGCCAGCAGCGACACGACGCTCTTCTTCTGCCGCGTCGGCAACAACTCCGGCGCCATCAGCCGCGAGGTGCTGCGGCAGTTCGCGCAACACCCGGGCGCGGCCACCGCGTTGGTGGTGCAGTGGCTGACCGGGGAAATTTCCAACGCCACGCTCGATCCGTCCGATCCGCTCGCGGCCACGCTGATCGCGCAGACCGCAGCTTTCGGAACCGTGGCCCGCAGCTCGTTCCCGACGTTCTATCCGCCGGCCAATCCGGGCGATGCGCCACGGGCCGCGCCGGTCAATCCGGCAGTGCGCGCCGTGACCACCGGGCTCGGCTGGAGCGTCGGTACTGAATGCGCCGTGCAGCGACTCGATCTTTCCGACGGCGCCTGGAAATTCCTCGCTCCCGGCACCGTGCGCCCGCTCGCCGCCGGCGGGGCGGCCGTCTATTTCTTCGATCCGGTGCTGAACTTCGAGCTCGGCGCGCTGGGCAGCTACCGCGGCCTGCGCCTGCGTCTGCTGGAGGTGGGCGAGGTGACCGTGCCGCTGCTGGCGGCGGCCAGCGCCACCGGCGAGCCGGCGACGGGCGGCGCCATGACGGCCTTCGTGCGACTCTGCGGCGAGGCGCGCGAATTCAAGATCTACCGGCAGCTCGATCAGGGCGCACTGACGCTGGTGGGGCAGGGGACGACCGCCCCCGGCCCGGACGGCTGCGCGGTGGTCAGCTTCACCGATGCCATGCCCTCGGGCAGTTGCGTGGCGCGCAAGCTCTTCGCCCAAGTGTTCGATCGACATGGCAATCCGAGCCCACTGGTCAAGGCGGGCGAGTCCGTCTCCTGCGGCCTGTCGCTGCCCGTACCGCGGCTGGAGACGCCCGAACCCGCCGGCACCGCGGCGGCGCCGACGGTCCGCCTGCGCTGGTTCTGCCCGGCGCCGGGGGTGGAACGTTTCGAGTTTGGTGCGACCTCGAAGGCCGACACCTCGGGCAGTCCGCTGTCGCTCACTGCGCCGGCTTTCAGCGTGGTCACGCCGCCGCCGGGCTCGTCGCTCAAGGTGCGGGCCAAGGCCGGCGTGGCCTCGATCAGCAAGATCTACTTCCGCTATCTCACGCCGCTGATCGGCAGCGCGCCCTTCCCCCAGACCGGCCCGGTCTTCGAGCTGGAGGTGCCGGTGCAGCCGAATCGCGAGTATCAGTTCACCGTGGCCGCGCTCGGCGGCGGCGGGAAGGGCAAGCGCTCGCCGGTGCAGAAGTTCACCTGGAAGCTGCCGCAGGAGCCGGTCGATCTCCGCATTCCCTGGCCGGCCCGGCCGCTGCCGCCGGTGGCCGCGTTCCATCCGCTGATCGAAGCGGTGGTCTTTCCGCTGCCGGGGCCGGGCGAGAACGGACGCATTCTTTGGCCGGGGAATTCGGATCAGCATCCGGTCGGCGTGCGCATCGCGCGGCAGGAAATCTCGGGCGGCACGGAGGACTACTATCAGGGCGAGAACGGGATGTACTCGCTCAATCCGCTCGGCAGTTCGCCGGCCAGCACGCGGCTCGATTTCAACCAGCAGGTCTTCCGCCGCGGGCCGAACGACGGTCTCCTGCCGGTCGCGCTCTACCGCCAGCAGGTGGCCAACGAGATCTTTCCAAATGTCTCGGGCGACGTTGTGCAGTGCTCGCCGCTGATCACCTCGATCCAGTGGCAGCTCAATCCCAACGCCAACGCGCCCGGCGCGCGGCTGACCGATCCGCACATCGGCTTCGTCCCGGTCGATGCGGACGGTCGGCGCTATCTCGACCTCTTCCTGCTCGACACCCAGCCGGTCGTGGCCGGGGCGCGCTACCGCTATTTCCTGCTCAAGTTCCACCCGCAGACGCGCGAGATCGAGCAGGTCATCGCGACCGCCCCGACGCCGGCCATCCCGACCAACTGAGCCATGCGGATTCCACGTTTCGTTCTCTCGTTCGTCGGCTCGGCCGCACTCCTTTCCGCGGCCGCCGCGCAAACGCCGTTCACGCAGGTGAGCGAGCGCGAGTTGACCTCGACCGGCGATTTCGACGGCGACGGCCGGGTCGATCTCGTGGTCGTGGATCGCCCCACGGGCGCGGTGCGCGTTGGTCGACAGGCAGTCGGCGGCGAAATCGTCTGGAGTGCGGCGCAGGCCGGCAATGTGACCGCGGCGAGCGGTCTGGCCGTGGGCCCCTTCACCGGCGCGGCCGATGTGCTGGCGCTGGCGGGATCGGCCTACAATCGGCTCGAGATCGTGACGCCCGGCGCGACGCTGCCGCCGGAGGCGTTCGCGCAGAGCGGAGTCGGTCCCGCCACGCTTGCGTCCGCCCTGATCGCCGGTGCGCCGGGCCTGTGGATCGGCTGCGATGCGCCCGGCTCGACCGAGACGGCCACGCTGGGCGGACAGCGCTTCGACGGACCCGTGGTGGCGGCGCGTTGGGCGAATCCGCTGCAACTCGAGCGCGCCGGCATCGCACAGGTCGGGCTCGTGTCGGGCACCGATTTCTTCATCCACGACACCTTCACCGGCCCGACCGTGGTGGCCAGGCAGATCGCCAACTGGCCCGCCGACGCGCGCTGGCTGGGCGGATTCTTCAGTCCCACGCACGATCGCGTCTGCCTGCTCGGCTGGAATGTCGGCAGCGGCGACCTCCACGCGCGGCCCTACACCGCGGTCGCGGATTTCAGCCAGACGCTCGCGTTCACGCTCCCGCAGCCGCTGGCCGCGCTGCAGCGGCTCGGACGGGCCGGAAGCGCGGGCGATCGCCTGCTGGCCGTCTTCGCCGACGGCAGCGCGGCGGTGTACGACTTCGATGGCGCCACCGCACCGGCGCTGCGGCAGAGCTTCCCGGCGCCGTCCGGGCAGAGCTACCTGACCGCGTTGGCGTTGGGCGACGGCCATTTCGCCCTGCTTTCCGGCAGCGGCGGATTCAGCCAGAGCTACCGACGGTTCAACGAGAGCGGCGCCGGGTACGTGCAGACCGCGGCGGGCGATCTGCCTGGAATCCGCGTGGCGGCCTTGCGCCCGACGCTGCTCGTCTTCCAGCAGCGGCCGCTGCTCGATGTGGGCGCGCAGCTCCTGCGCAGCGTGCAGCGGGCCGATTGGACCTCCGATCGCGGGCCGCTGGCGGGCGGACGCGAAATCGACCTCGCGCAGTTCGGCGGCGAGGCCGCGGGCCTGCAGCCCGGCGCGACGATCTTCGAGCCGCTTGCCGCGGGTGAGAACACGCTCGTCAGCCAATATCTGCCCGCCGCCAGCTTCCAGGCCATCGGTCCGGTGACGGCGCAGCCGCGCGGCGACGTGGTGTTCGATCCGCCCGCCGGCCGCTTCCCCGTCGGCGCGGGCGGCCAGCCGGCGGTGCGGGTGAGCGTGCGCGCCGTGCAGAGCGGCGACACCGTGCAGGTGCGGCGCCTGCCCGACGGCCCGTGGCAGGAGTTCGGGCCCGGCAGCGGCGACATCTTCGCGGACACCACGCTGGAGGCCCGCGCCGTGCGGCCCGACGGCGCGCAATCGGCCCTGCGCCGCGCGACCTATACTGTCGGCACGGCTGCCGCGCTCGGCGTACCCGGTTCGCCCGACAGCAACGGCAACGGCCTGAGCGACGCCTTCGAGCGCACGTTCGGCCTGACCGATCCGCACGGCGACGCCGACGGCGACGGCTTCTCGAATCTGAACGAGCAGCTCGCCGGCACCGATCCGCTCGATCCGAACTCGCGCCCGCCCGGGCCGCTTCGCCTCAGCATCGCGCGCCCCACCGCCAATGGCCCCGTGCAGCTCAGCTGGCCGGCGGGTCTCGTCGTGATGCTGGAAGCCAGCGTCGACCTGCAGACGTGGAGCACGATCAGCCTGCCGCCCGAGGCGAATTCGTACTCCGAGCAGCCGTCGGGCCTGCGGCGCTACTATCGGCTGCGGCAGTGAGGCTCTGTTGAGCAGCTACCAGAGCATGTTTTTCAGGATCGCGGCGGGTTCGCCGCGAAGGCGAGAAAACAGAAACGCCAGACTGTCTTTAGATTTTTGGAGTTTAGCCTTCTTGTGATTGTCAGCTTACCGTATCTCCGGCTGCCACGAAATCAGAGACCGCGCTAAACGGCTGCGCCCGCACCCGGCGCCGGCCCCGGCTCGATCCCGTACGCCCGGATGAATGCCTCCACGTGCTCGGAGCGATGCACGGCCGTGTCGAGCGGGCGGAGCTTGTCGCCGCCGAGCAGGCGTTGGTGCAGATGGGCCACGTAGATCGGCGCGACGAGTTCGAGCGCGGCGGTGCGGAGATCGGCCTGGCGCATTTCGCCGCGGGCGAGATGAGCGGAGAGACGGACTTCCACGCCCTGGAGCACGGGTTCGAGCATCGTGCTGAGGTAATACGGCCCGATTTCCTCGTGCACCACGCCCTCGAGAATGCCGGCGGTGTGCAGTTCGGTCACCACAGGGATGGAGAGTCCGAGATCCACGTAGGCCGCCGCCTCGAACATCGACTTCGCAAACGGACCCGAAGGCAGCCGCAGCGCCTGCATGTGCGGGCCGGAGAAGGCCGAATGCGCATCGAGCACGCCTTTGATGATGCCGTCGCGGTCTCCGAAATAGTGCTTCAGCGTGGGAATCGTCACGCCTGCGGCCTGGGCCAGTTCCCGCAGGCCAGGCCGGCCGGGCTTGGCCAGACGCTGGCGCAGACGACGCGCCAATTCCATCCGCCGCTCTTCGTAGCGCTGATTGCGGGAGCCGACGCGCCGGGTCATGCGGGGCGGGGGTGCATTTCGATAAGATATCGCATTTGAACTACGAAATAACGGGCCTACGATGATCCGCACGACAAGGGAGGAGGGCAACCCTCAATCCACGTCGCCAAAAACGGTCTGCTCCTCGAAAGCCCTGCTCATGCCGACTCGCCCTTCGTATCTGCCGCTCGCGCTGCTCCTCGGATCGCTGCTCGTCGGGCCGGCTCCGTCGGAACCGTTGCCGGCCGGAGTCGACCCCGTGACGGAAGTGCGGCAGCTGCTCGAGGGTGACTTCACCACCACCGAGCAGGCCAAGGCGGACAAGGATTTCGTCGAAGTCGAGCTGCACCTCCGCGCCATCTGGCCGGGGCGAAGCGACGGGCCCTGGATCTACGTCGAGCAGGCCCTGGTCAGCGCCCTGGAAAAGCCGTATCGCCAGCGTGTGTACCAACTCGTGCGCCGGCCCGATGGCCGGGTGGAGTCGCGGGTGTATACGTTCGAGAATCCGCTGAAATTCGCCGGCGCCTGGCGCGAGCCGAAGCGCTTCGACGCGCTCACCCCGGCCGATCTCAAGCTCCGCGAGGGCTGCGCCGTCGTGCTGGAACGCGCGGCCGACGGCAGTTATCAGGGTGCCACCGAGGGCAAGGGCTGCGCGAGCGATCTGCGCGGCGCGACCTATGCCACCAGCGTGGTCACGCTGCGCCGGGGCGAGTTCGTCAGCTGGGATCGTGGCTTCGATGCCAAGGACGTGCAGGTCTGGGGCGCGACCAAGGGCGCCTACCTGTTTCGCCGCTTCCAACCCACAGAAAAGGCACCCTGATCGGCTATTTTGCATCACAAGCGTGATATTTTTCTGAGAGACGGAATGTTTTCGCTTGTCAGACCTACCTCCTCACGGCACCACTGCCCCGCGATGAAGCGATCCCTCCCCCCTTTCCTGTTCGCGCTGAGCGCCGCCTTCGGAGCGCTCCTGCCGGCGCAGACGAACATTCAGGTCGGTGAAAACGGCACCTCGGCCTTCCTGCCGAACGGCGCCGGCAACACCATCTGGAGCACGCAGAATCAGGTCAGCGCCATCCTCGGCAGCGGTTTCGGGAGCGGCACCTATCCGGTCTTCACGAACAACCCGATGTCGCGGCTGCTGTTCTACTACCGGACCGAGGCCGACAACACCAACCGGCTCTTCAGCTTCGTCGACACGCCGGTCGTCAATTTCTCCGGCAATACGGCCACCGTGACCTACAACAACGCCGGCCCCGGGGTCGCCGGTACGGCGCGCTTCAATGCGGTCTTCACCTTCACGCTGAACAGCACGGGTGCGGGCAACGCGTTTCTGACCACTTCGCTGACGGTCACCGCCTCCGCGGCCAACACGCAGGCCCGCACGTTCAACTTCTTCCAGCTGCTCGACCTCGATGTCTCGGGCAACGGCGCGGACGACAACTTCAACGTGAACTCCAGCACCGCCGGCTCGACGGTCGTGCGGGCGACGGACGGCACCTCGAACTTCATCGAAGTGACGGCCAACGGCATCTCGCGCTACGAGGTCAGCACGCGCGCCAATCTCTACAACAACCGCATCGGCAACTTCGGTGCCGGTTCCGGCTCGGCCAACTTCAACCAGCTGGCCGGCACGATCGAGCCCGCTCAGTCCGGCGATCAGGCCCTCGGCCTGCAGTGGACCGCGCTGCTCAATCCCGGGCAGTCGATCAGCTGGACCAGCACGGTCGGCTTCAATACCACCATTCCGGAACCCTCGACGTACGCGCTCTGCCTGAGCGGTCTCGCGGGTGGCGCGCTCTGGCTGCGCCGTCGCCGTCAGGCCTGATTTTCATCCCCCCGCCGCGTTCTCACCATGACTTCCACGTCCCCGCTCTTTTCCCGCCTCGCCACCTACGGCGCGGCGGCCGCCTCCGCCGCCGCCGCCTCGCAGGCCGCCGGCAGCGTCGTCTTTTTCGACATCCCGGACACGACGACCCCGAATTCCGGCGCCCGGCTGATCTACTTCACGCCCTCGAACGGTCTCTTCGCCACTTCCCCGCAGGCGAACAGCTCGGCCTACCAGTTCGTCATCGTCGGCGGCACAACCATCGCTCCGCTCACCGGCATCCGCCCGAACGCGGCTTTCGGCATTTCTCCGAACAGCGCCGTGACGCTGCGCAGCGGCCCGGATCTGTCTCCGGCGCGACTCACGCTGGGTGCGGTCATCGGCGGCGCCGGCCAGTTCGACGGCCCGGCGGGCACGCTGGCCTCCGGCGGTTTCTACAACAGCGGCAACTTCATCCAATACGGCAATTGGAACGTGCCGGGCGTCGCGACTTCGGGCTACGTCGGCTTCCGTTTCGGCACGGCCGGCAACTTCCAGTATGGCTGGGCGAACATCGCGGTGAACTCCGACTATTCGATCACGCTGCGCAGCTTCGCCTTCGAGACGGTGCCGAACACGCCGATCACGGCCGGCGCGATTCCCGAGCCGGGCACCTCCGCGCTTCTGCTGCTGGGGCTCGGCGCGGGCGGACTCGCGACCTATCGCGCGCGCCGTCGTCAGAGTTGATTTTTTCAGAGGGTGGTTCATTCGGGCAACGCCGCCGTGCACACGGCGGCGTTGTCTTTTTCCATGGCTGCACGTTCCAAGCTCCTTCTCCTCGGCTGGGATGCGGCCGACTGGCAGGTCATTCATCCGCTGCTCGACCGCGGCGAGATGCCGGCGCTGGCGCGGCTCCTCTCCGAGGGCGTGATGGGCGATCTGGCCACGCTCGAGCCGCCGCTTTCGCCGATCCTCTGGAACAGCATCGCCACCGGCGTCGGAGGGCATCGCCACGGCATTCTCGGCTTCACCGAACCCGATCCGCCGACCGGCGGGGTGCGGCCCGTCTCCAGCCTCTCGCGCCGGGTCAAGGCGCTCTGGAACATCGCCGCGCAGAACGGTCTGCGCAGCCACGCGGTGGGCTGGTTCGCCAGCCATCCGGCCGAGCCGCTGCCGGGCGGGGTGGTGGTGAGCGATGCCTTCGTCCGTTCCTTTCCGAAACCGGACGAACCGTGGCCGATGCTGCCCGGCACGGTGCATCCGCCGGAGTTGGCCGAGACGCTGGGCGACCTGCGGATGCACTTCGCAGAGATCGAGCCCGAACTGCTCCGACTCTTCGTCCCGGACGCGGCCGAGATCGACCAGACCAAGGAGCCGCAGCTGGTGCAGCTGGCCAAACTGCTGGCCGAGATGTGCTCGCTGCACAACGCCGCGACCTGGATCCTGGAGCAGCGCGAGTGGGATTTCCTGGCGGTGTATCAGCCCGCGATCGACCACTTCTCGCACGGCTTCATGAAGTTCCGGGCGCCGCGCCTGCCGTGGATCGACGAGCGGCGCTTCCGGCTCTTCCGCGAGGTCATCGATGCCTGCTATCGCTTCCACGATCTCATGCTCGCGCGGATGCTGGAGCTCGCCGGGCCCGAGGCGTCGGTCCTGCTGCTCTCCGACCACGGCTACCATTCGGGCGCGGGGCGACGGCGCGAACTGCCCAGCGTTTTCGCGGCGCCGGCGCTGGAGCATCGCTCGCAAGGCATTCTCGTCATGCGCGGCCCGGGGCTGCGGCGCGACGACCGCATCGCCGGCGCGGGCCTGCTGGACATCGCACCGACCGCGCTGGCGCTGCTCGGGCTGCCCGCCGGGGCCGACATGGAAGGTCGCGTGCTGGCCGAGGCCTGGGTCGAGCCGCCCGATCTCACCCGCATTCCGAGCTGGGAGCTGGTGCCGGGAGAATCCGGCCAGCTGGCGGGCGAAAGCACGCTGACGTCCGAGGAGAGCGAGGCGCTGCTGCAGCAGTTCGTGGATCTCGGCTACGTCGCTCCGCCCACGGGGGATCGCGAAACCGCCCGCCAGGGCTGCGTGCGCGAGCAGGAGTGGAATCTGGCGCAGATTCACCTCGCCGCCGGACGCCTGGCCGCGGCCTGTCCGCTGCTCGAAGGGCTCGTCCGCGCCGTGCCCGAACGCGGTGACTGGGCGCTGGCCCTGGCCAACTGTCTCGCGGTGATGGGACATCCCGAGGCCGCCCGCGCGCAGCTCGAACGCATCATCGCGGAACGCCACGAGGCCCCGCTGGCGCAGGCGATGCTCGGGCAGGTAGCGTTGGCGCAAGGCGACCACGAGGCATCGTTGCAACATCTGTTGCGCGCCCGCCAGAGCGAACCGGACATCCCGGAACTGCCGCTGCTCATCGCCCGCACCTTGTTTGCGCTGGGCCGCGTGCGGGAGGCGGAATTCGAGTTCGAGCGGGCCGCGCGGGTCGATCCCACCTCCGGGGTGCCGCATCAGGGGCTGGCCCAGGCGCTGCTGCGTCAGCGTCGCTGGGAGGAGGCCGCGGGGGCCGCGCTCACGGCCGTGGGGTATCAGTTCAATCTGCCCGTGGCGCACTTCACGCTCGGGCGCGCGCTCTGCCACCTTGGCCTGACCGACCGCGCCGAGGAGGCGTTTCGCACGGCGGTCTCGCTGCCGGCGCCCGTCTGGGAGGCGCACCGCTGGCTGGCCTCGCTGCTGGCCGCTCAGCCCGGGCGCGAGGCCGAAGCGGCCCAGCACCGCGAACGGGCCCGCGAGTTGCAGGCGCGCGGCGCGGCCGCGGCGGAAGCGCTGCGCGGGCCGCGGCCGTTGCCGGTGCAGAAGGAAGTCGCGGAGGCAGCGCCGACGGGATCCGCGACGGAAACCCTGACCGACGAAGCGCTGCCGCCGACGGAATTCGTGCTCGTCTCCGGCCTGCCGCGTTCGGGGACGTCGCTCGTCATGCAGATGCTGGTCGCGGCCGGCTGCCCGATTTTGACCGATGAGGCGCGCGTGGCCGATGCCGACAATCCCGCGGGCTATCTCGAGTGGGAAGGCGCCAAGCAGCTGGGCAGCCGGCCCGAGCTGATCAATGCCGCCCGCGGCAAGGTCGTGAAGATCGTCTCGCCGCTGCTGCCGCTCCTGCCGCAGAGGCACCGCTATCGCATCGTTTTTCTGCGCCGTCCGCTGCGCCAGGTGGCCTTTTCGCAGGCCCGCATGATCGCCCGGCGCAAGGGCGCGGCCGAGCCCGGCCAGACCGAGCTCGACGCCATGGAGCGTCGGCTGGAGAAGCATCTCCGCTGGACCACCGAGCAGCTGGCTCGTCTGCCCAATGTCGACTGGCTGGAGGTCGATTACCCGCAGCTGGTCGCGGCACCCGCCGACTGGGCGCGCCGCATCGCGGAGTTCTGCCGGCTGGAGGCGTCGGACGAAACCGTGGCCCGCATGTGCACCGCGGTGCGCTCGGACCTCCATCGGAATCGCTGAGGCCGGAGCGCCGTCCCCGCCAGGGACGGAACGGTCGACTGCGCCGTCCGAACGCGGTCGCGTCGTCCCGTTGACCTGGAAATCGGTCTCGGTGTCCCGAAAAGTGACTACTTGGGCGGGAACACCGACCGCGCCCGGGCAAAGGAAGCGCGGTCACCCTGTTCGCCGCCTCAGAATATTCTCGCCACCGCCGAAGATTCCCGAACCACGAAACTCCGTAAAGCTACGGGTCGTGTGTAAGTACCAATCTGTTGGGCACTTACGCACGGCCGTCTTCGGTCAAGAAGAAGATTTCGGGGGGGTATTTGCCCGCGGCTTCCGCTGCCGCCAGGGTCGTTCCGTCGAACAGCCCGCTACTATGTTTGCCCGCCGCTCCTTTTATGGGGGCCGAGACGTCGCTTCGGGCGGCGGACGGCGATGGGACGAGAGCGACCGGCAAGCCGGGGCTCGTCGACTGCGAGCGACTGCGCTGCTCCAGTGCGCTATGCCGCGCCGCCTCCAGATGATCGCAACCGCACTGGCGGTGGTGGCGATTTGTTCGGCGACGGGCGCGCATTGGGCGCTGCTGCAATCCATGGCTTGGCTGCGCATGTTGGCGGTTTATGCGCAGGACCGGCCGATCGCCCAGGCGGTGGCGGAGACGTTCGACGGGGAACATCCCTGCGAACTGTGCGTCGCGATCAAGGAAGCGAAGAAGCAGGAAGAACAGCAGCGGGGCGCGCCCGTCGAACTGCCCATCACGCTGGGGTGTAAGCTGCTCCTGGCGCTGGTGGCGAAGGATTCGCTGCCCGTCCCACCGGTGACGACGGCGGAAGGCCTGCGGTAGGCCGAGGAATGGGGGCTGGCGCGCCGGGATGCGCCGGTCGCGCCGCCGCCTCGAGGGGTTTGAGCTGAATCCCAGGCAAAGCCATCGGCAGAAGGCGTGGATCGAGTCGCTCTTCGCGCTCCGGCGAACGTGGTTCAGCGCCAAGCGCAAGACCGGGGCGCGGCCGTTGCGCGGGCTGGATGCGCCGGAGCTGCGCACGATGCGCGATCTACAGGTCGAGGTCGTTTCGGCGTGAACATCACCGCCCGACGGCAGGGGTCCAAACAGAGGGACAAGGGTACAAACAGAGAGACAGACCTTTCATGGGCGCGAAACCCGACGTTCGGCACCGCCTTCTGGGGTTGCGAATCAGTACGGAGCCTATGCAGCGGAGGTCTCCGACGAATCGTCACCCGCAGGTGCGGCGCCGTTCGCTCGGAGCGGCACCGCAATCGCTGAGACGGCGCTGGCTTACTCTTCGAGCGCGGCCCGGGTGCCTCGAAGATGCTTCAGGCCCCAGGCCCGCATGCTTTCCAGCACCGGGCGCAGCGCCTGTCCGCGGCGGGTGAGCCGATAGGCCAAGTGCTTCGAACCGGGGCTCGACTCGATTTGTTCGACCACGCCTTGTTCGGTCAGGCGGCGGAGGCGCTCGCTCAGGATGTTCGTGGGGATGCCCTCGGGCGAGGCGACGAATTCCTTGAACCGACTGCGGCCGAGCAGGAGGTCGCGCACCACCAGCAGCGTCCAGCGGTCGCCGAGGAGATCGAGGAAACAGGCGACCGGACAAGGCGAGCGACGCGCCGGCGCGGCGGAGGGCGGAGTCGAACGTGCGCGGCTGGAGGGCATCGGGAGAGCCTCTCCAGAAACGATTGCATTTCAAAAGTAAAAATACTTGTAAAATGCAAGTGAAGATGAAGAGGTGGGCGTGTCGCCCCCCCATGCCCGTGCCCGCCGCTCCTCCTCCTCCTACTTCCCGCCTGCTCGGCTGCCTGCGCACCTGGCTGACCGGACTCTCCGCGGCCTTCCTGGCCGGGTGCGACTTCGCGTTTTCCACGCCGTTGCGCCTCGTCGGAGCGAGGCCGGAGGAGGGGCCGCACGTGGTGATCGTGACCTCGGCCGTCATTCGCACCGAGATGCGGGGAGCGTTTGTGCGCGAGTCGCGGCGGTTGTTGGAGGAAATGCAGTCGGCCGACGGCCTGCTGGCGACGTCGATCCGCTTCCAGCCGCTCGGGTCGCGCGTCTGGACGCTGACGGCCTGGCGCAGCCGCGAGCACGCGCGTGCTTTTGCCGGCTCCGCTGGACACCGGCGCGCGCGGCAGGCGATGGATCGGGCGCTCGTCTCATTCCGGTCCGCGACCCGCGAGCTGCCCGCGACCGCCTTCCCGCCGAGCTGGCAAACCGCACTGCCGTGGCTGGAGGACGAGACGGCGCCAGCCGAGGCGCCCTGAGTCAGTTCGCGCCGGGCCACGCGGACTGCCCTTGCAGCAACGCGCGGATCGCCTCCAGCTGTCGGGCCGGCGCCCGGTAGGCCGGATGTGCGCGCAGCACCGCGGCGGCATCGCTCCAGCCGGTCAGCTGCTCGAAGGCGGCCTCCGCCTCGGGGAGTTCCTCGGGTTGGAGTCGCAGCTGGTCCGCGCTGCGGGTGGCGCGCACCGCGGGCAGTTGCCGCTCGCAACGGCAGGCGGCGTTTTCGTTCACCAGCCCGCAGGTGCGGCGCGCGAAGCTCTCGATCTCCTGGCGCGCGCGGGAGAGCCGCTTGCGAAAGACGACCGACGAGACTTCCAGCACCTCCGCCGCCTGCTCGGAGGTGAGACCGAAGACCACGTCGAGCACGTAGGCGAAACGCTGTTCCTCGCTCAGGCGCAGCAGCATCCCTTGGGTGCAAAGCACGGCGACCTCGCGCGCCTCGGTCCGATCCGCCGGGGTCAGCGCGCGCTCGAAGCCTTGGGCGCGGCCGAATTCGAGGCCTGCCGCGAGCCGCTCGCCGAGGTCGGTCCACGCGATCTCCGGATGCTGACGACTTCGGGCCGCGCGGGTGCTGAGGTGGTTCTTCGCCACCCGGAAGACCCACGTGCCGAAGGCCGATTCGCCCCGGAAAGAACCGAGGTGGGTCAGCACGCGCAGGAGAATCTCCTGCGTGGCATCCTCCGCATCGGCTCGCTGCCCGAGCAGTCGCAGGGCGAGATTGAAGACGCCCGGCTGGATCGAGCGCAGCAGTTCGTCGGCGGCGGCCAGGTCGCCCGCGCAGGCGCGCTCGCGCAGGGCGGGATCGGGTTCGGGGAGCTTCATGGCTGAATGCGGTCGCCCGCGGCCCCGGGAGTCTGCACCGGCACGGCGAAGCACTCCAGTCGCGTGGCACCGCGCTTGCCCTCGGCGGCGAGCTGCGCCCGCGCGGCGGCCTCGCTGGCCCAGAGGGTGATCGACCCCCGCTGCGCGCCGTCGGCCGAGACGACCTCGTAGCGGCGGAGCCACGTCTCGTCGGCGCTGGCGGGTCGCGTGGAGTCGGTCGCGGTTTCCTTGGAGCGGAGCACGAGCGCGGCGTAGGGCGTGTCGGAAGCGGCCGCGGCGCGGCGGCGGCTCAGCGCGGGGGCGGAGAAGTATTCCAGCTTCGCCTCGGTGCCGCGCAGCTCGCGCACGCGCTGAAACCACGCGGGCGTGAACCAGGCCTCGGCGGAGGCCCGATCGCTCCACAGGTAGATGCCGCCGAAGTGCGAGCCGTCGGCCGCGAGGGTGTAGTATTTCTGCTCGAGGCCCTTGATGGCGGCGTATTGCGGGATCGTCTCGCGGAACTTCCGCTGCAGGTAGAAGCCTGGCACGTACCAAGGCTTGGCGACCTTGACGATGGTCACGACGGGCTGCGCGGTGGCGGGCGTCGCGGGCAGGAGGGTGCCGACGGCGGCGAGGAGAGAGAGGGAGGCGGTTTTCATGTCGTTGAGTTGAGAAGAAAGGCGATGGGGCCTTTCCTCTTTCGACTTGCGGTCCGAGCGCTTTGTGACCGGAAATCGGACGAATTTTTCCGCGCCGGGCGGGGTCGCGCTTTTTTCGCGAGTTGTTTCGGGAATTGTCGAAAACCCCGTGATTCACCCGACGTCAGGATGTGGCGCGATGAACGCGTCACGCAAAAAGACAACTACCATGCAATACATGCTCGTCTTCAATGAAACCCCGGAGCGCTGCGCGCTGCGGGACGATCCCAAAGAAGGCCCCGCCTACTGGGCCGCCTGGAGTGCCTATGCGGGGGCCGTCGCCCAATCCGGCATCATGGTCAGCGGCGCCGGCCTGCAGCCGCCCAGTACCGCGACCACCGTGCGCATCCGCGACGGCCAGCGGCAGGTCCATGACGGGCCCTACGCGGAGTCGAAGGAAATGCTCGGCGGCTTCTTCGTGGTCGACGTGCCGTCGCTCGATGTCGCGTTGGAATGGGCTGCCCGTTCGCCGGCCGCGGCTCATGGCTCGGTCGAGGTGCGGCCGGTGCTCCCGCCGCCCGCCGCCTGAGTCATGGCCGACTCCGCCGTCGAAGCTGCGCTGATCGAGGCCCGCGCCTCCTACGGCCAGATGCTGGCCTCGCTGGCGGCGCGCGCCCACGGCGACGTGGCGGCGGCGGAGGACGCCCTTTCCGACGCCTTCCTTGCGGCCTTGCGACAATGGCCCGGGGTAGGCGTGCCGGCGCGTCCTGCCGCCTGGCTGCTGGCGGCGGCGCGGCGCCGGCAGGTCGATGCCTGGCGGCGGCAGGCCACGCGCGAGCGCTGGCAGGAGGAGTTGACGGCGCGGATCGGCGAACCGCCCGCGGGCGAAAGCGAGCCGGACGATTTCCCCGATCAGCGCCTGGCCCTGCTCTTCGTCTGCGCGCATCCCGCCATCGATGCCGCGGCCCGTGCGCCGCTTTGCCTGCAGGTGGTGCTCGGCGTGGAGGTCGCCCGCATCGCCTCCGCGTTTCTAGTGTCGCCCGCCGCGATGCATCAGCGACTGGTGCGCGCCAAGACCAAGATCCGCGCGGCGGGCATCGCCTTCGAGATCCCGCCGCCCGAGGCCCGCCCCGCGCGGCTGGAGGCGGTGCTCGACGCGATCTACGTCTGCTTTCACAGCGGCTGGGAAAAGGCCGGCCAGGGCGAGAGTCCCGCGCTGGCCGAGGAGGCGATCGCGCTGGGCCGGCTGCTCGCGCAGATCGAACCGCCCGAGCCCGAGGCGCTCGGTCTGCTGGCGCTGATGCAGTATTCCCAGGCCCGCATCGCCGCCCGGCGCGGCCCGGATGGCTCGTTCGTGCCGCTGCATCTGCAGGACACCGCGCGCTGGTCGCGCCCGCTCCTGGCCGAGGCGGAGCAATGGATGCGTCGCGCCGCGGCGCTCGGACGTCCGGGGCGGTTTCAGCTCGAGGCGGCGATTCAATCGGTGCACGCCGCCCGCGCCGCGACCGGACGGATCGATTGGGCGGTCATCGTCGGTCTCTACGATGCCTTGGTCCGCTGGACCCCGGCGATCGGCGCGCGCATCGGCCGGGCCGTCGCGCTGGGCGAGGTGGGTCGGGCGGACGAAGGGCTCCAGGCCCTGGCGGAAATCGAGTCGGCCAAAATCGACGATCACCAACCGTTCTGGGTGGCGCAGGCCGCGCTGCTGCGCCAGGCCGGGCGGTGGGCGGAGGCGCGGGAGGCGTTGCAGCGGGGGATCGGCCTTACGGATGAGCCGGGCGTGCGGGAGTTTTTGCTGGGGGAGCTGGCCGCGTTGGAGGGGGGCATCGAGGGGCAGCGGCGGATCGAAGAGCGGTGAGGAGGTTTGGCCTGCGGCTTTGGGACGATGCGAGGACGAGGACGAGGACGGGGACGAGGACGAAGACGAGGACGAAGACGAGGACGGGGAGGACGGGGAGGACGGGGAGGACCATCCAGACTGCCGCTTTGGGTCGGCCCGGTCGCGATGGTTACCGTGCAACTCGCGCTTTGGCGCAATCGCTTCGCGGTAGGTGATTTGGGGGTGGCGTATCCCAGGGTAGGCCTCGTGCCTCGGCCAACCCTGGGCTTGGTGTTGGAACGCCTTCGGCGTGCGAATCCCAACCCTCGGCGAAAACGGTGGTGCTCGTGACCGCGAGGTCCTCTTCGAACGCCCCAAAAAAAAGGCGCCTTTTCGGCGCCATCGAGTTGGTTGCGGGGAGAGGATT
>JAFEGM010000037.1 GCA_018240025.1 Verrucomicrobiota bacterium | reverse complement strand
CCCTTCTGGCGGCCGAAGCCCTTGACCTCCGTGACGGTCATGCCTTCGACGCCGATCTCCATCAGGCCTTCCTTCACTTCCTCGAGCTTGAAGGGTTTGATGACAGCAATGATGAGTTTCATGGTTCAATGAGTGAATGGGTTGTTGATCAGGAGATGTAGCCTTCCTCACCGTGCTCGCTGATGTCGAGCCCGGCGGACTCGACCTCGGGCGCGGCTCGCAGTCCCAGCGTGACCCTGACAATCAGGGCGACGACGATGGTGGCGGCGACGCTCCAGGCGATTGTCACAGCCACGGCCTTGAACTGCTGGCCGAGAAGTCCGGCCCTGAGCGATGCCACGGCGGGATTCGCCTTTTCGCTGGCGAAGACGCCGGTGAGAAGTGCTCCGAGGGTTCCGCCGACGCCATGCACGCCAAAAGTATCGAGTGCGTCGTCGTAGCCCAGCCATTTCTTGAGGTAGGCAACAGCCAGGAAGGGAATGACGCCGGCGAGCACACCGATGATCACCGCGGAGTTGGCTGTCACGAAACCGGCTGCTGGTGTGATGACAACAAGGCCGGCGACAATGCCGGAGCAGAATCCGAGCACGCTCGGATGCTTGCGGGTCACCCATTCGGCCATGGCCCAGCTGAAGCCGGCGACAGCGGCGGCGAGAGTTGTTGTGGTGAAGGCGTTGGCGGCGATCGCATCGGCTCCAAGGGCCGAACCCGCGTTGAATCCGTACCAGCCGACCCAGAGAAGCCCGGTGCCGACGGTGCAGAGCACGAGTGAGTGCGGAGGCATCGCCACCTTGCCGTATCCCGTCCGTTTGCCGAGCATGACGCAGAGCACGAGGGCGCTCCAGCCCGAGGTCATGTGCACGACGGTGCCGCCGGCGAAGTCGATCGCCTTGATCTTCGCCTCGGCATTCCAAACGCCGTTCATGAGGCCGTCGATGCCCCAAACCATGTGGGCGAGCGGGAAATAGACCAGGAACATCCAGAGCGCGACGAAAGCGAGGATCGACCAGAACTTCATGCGCTCGGCGATCGCGCCGACGATCAGCGCCGGCGTGATAATGGCGAACATCAGCTGGAACATGGCGAAGATGTTCTGCGAAACCCAGGCCGCGTAGTCCGTGTTCACGGCGCCATCGACGCCTTTCAGGAAGGCGAACGTCCCCGGCGAGCCCAGGATGGGCGAGCCTTTGGCGAAGACGAGGCTGTAACCCACGGCCCACCACAGCACGGTGACGAGGCCGGCAATGCCGAGGCATTGCGCCATGACGGAGAGGACGTTCTTCTGCCGCACCAGGCCGCCGTAGAAGAGCGCCAGGCCGGGTAGGGTCATGAAGAGCACGAGCGCGGTCGAGACCATGACCCAGGCGTTGTGGCCGGGGCCCGGGCCGGGGACCTTGGAGGTGATCTTCGCGTCGGCCGCGTCGGCTCCGCGGGCGCCGTTGGCCAGGTAGGCCTCGAGATCGGCCACCCGTTGCTCAAGGGACGGCTCGGCCTTGGCCGGAGGCGTGGCGGCCGCCTGAGCAGGTGCGCTGGCTGGGAGCAGGAGAGTCGCCGCCAGGCAGAGGGCTGCCGCGGCGCGGGCGAGGAAGGTAGTCTTGGTCATGGTGCGGTGGTGCGGGGACGTTCGGCGAAGCCGCCGCGCGATCCCGCGGGCCGCCTAAGCAAAGGCCGTGCCGCGGGGCCCCCAGCGTGTGGACGCCTGGAAACAAGCGGCTTGGCGAGCGATGAAGCCCCGAGCGCACGAGCGCTCCGCGAGGCGATTCGGCCAGACTGGGCAATTTTCGCCAGTCGCGTCCGGCTGCCGGTGCCGTCCCCTCGAAGCGACCGCCGGGTGCGGCCGTTGGCATTCCGCCTGCTTAGGGCTGCGGCTCACCGCCAGCCGAAGGGTTCGAGGGAAATCGAGCGTGAGGGGTTCACGCGGGTTGATGTCTCGCGGCTGCCGACCTACAAACTGCCCAAGGTCACCGTCCACTCGACCCTTGTGGCGCTCCTCGCATGAAACACCTTGCCTGTATTCTCTTCCTGTTCTCGCTCTGCCCCGGACCGATGGTGAACGCCGGTGAACCGGCCGCTCCGCCTGCGGCGGCGGAGGGCCGCGTGAGGTTCAGCGCCGTGATCCAGGCCGGACTGACCCTCGGCACGCAGGACGGACCGAGCCACCAGCTCTACGGCCGCGTGTTCGACGATCGCCGCGCCGAACCGCTGCTGCATCAGCTCACGCTGACCGCCGAGCGCGCCCTCGTTTCCGGCAAAGGGAAATTCGACTGGGGCTTCAAGCTGCAGGTCAGCGCCGGCTCGGACGCCCGCTTCATCAACACCATCGGCACGTTCGATCAGCTGGCCAAAGGCACCTACTCCTTCGCGCTCGTCGAGGCCTATCTGACCGCCCATTTTCCCATTCTCTCCGCCGGCGGAGTCGACCTGAAGGCCGGACAATTCGCGACCCTGCTCGGCTCGGAGTACATCCTCCCGACGGCCAACATCTTCTACTCGCACAACTACATTTTCAATTTCGGCATTCCGCTGCAGCACCTCGGCGCCTTCGTTACCTGGCACGCCACACCGCAGCTCGATCTCCTCGCCGGCGTGACCCGAGGAGTGAACGTGAGCCTGACCGACAACAACGGCAGCGCGGCCTTCACTGGCGGACTCGCGCTCAACCTCTTCGATGGCAAGGCGGCCCTCGGCTATTACACGCACATCGGCCCCGAAAATGCGCGCGACCGCCGCAACATCCGCCAGTTCCACAGTCTGACGGCCACGATCAAGCCGACGGACCGCCTCGCCCTCATCACCGATGCGCTCTACGTCCGCGATGGCCTGGCCGGCGGTCTCAGCGCCTACGGGCTTTCGCAGACGGTGCAGTACACGTTCAACAAAACCCTTTCGCTGGCGGTGCGCGCCGAGGTCTTCCGCGATGCCGACGGCTTCTATGTCGGTCAGTTCGCCAAGGGCGATAACTTCGTCGATTTCATCCGCGGCGATTTCTCGGCCGCCGATCCCAAGACTCTATTCGCCGGACGCTCGACCTACTTCGCCGTGACCGCGGGAGCCAACATCAAGCCCCAATTCGGCAAGCTGGCCGACAAGCTCATCCTGCGCCCGGAGGTGCGCTACGACCACTCGTCGGCCCCGGCCTTCAAGGATCTGACGAAGAAAAGTCAGGTCACCTTCGGCGTGGATGTGCTGCTGACCTTTTGAGGCTGGCGGGCCCGTCAGGAGCGTTCCGCCACCAGTTCCAGCACCAGCGGCGCGAGGACCACGCTTTCCGGGCGAAGCGCAGCCGCCTCCCACTCGGCCAGCACGCGATCGACGAAGGGCTGGTCGATGCGGCCGAGATCGCGCAGGCGGTGGAGGTTGACGCGGATGAAGCTGTCGGGCCATTCCCAGACCCGATCGCCCGGTCGGCCGCAGAGCGCATGCGGGACGGCCTCGCGCAGCCGGAAGCCGGCGTCGGTGAGCAGCCCAGGCAGCGCGCGGGCGATATCGGGTTCGCCGCCGTTCTCGCGCCAGCTGGCCATCACGGCGCGCACGAATTCCTCCAAGGCCGGACCCGCGGGCAGCAGGCGGTAGGTCGAGTAGTCCACGTATTCGTGAAAGATGACCACCCCGCCGGGGCGCACGACTTGGGCCAACCGGGCGACCAGCTGCGCGGGCGAGGGCACGAAGCAGGCCACCCAGCGGCACCAGGCGGCATCGTAGCCGCCCTCGGGCGACGGGAGTTCGTCAGTCATCAAATCGAGATCGTGCACTTCCATCTGTGCGAGTCCGCGCTCGGCCGCCTGAGCCCGCGCCGCGGCGGTGAAATGCGGGGCTCGCTCGACCGCCACTACGCGGCCGGTCGGGCCGACAAGCTCGGCCAGATCCAGCGCCGCGAAGCCGGGGCCGGCGCCGACGTCGAGCACGCGCGAGCCCGCACCGAGGCCGGCGCGCTGCCAGGCGGCGAGGACGGTCGGGCGCCAGAGCCGATGCTGCAGATCGAGCCGGCGCAGCTCTGCGTCGCCGGTGCCGAGGATGTAGTCTTTGGAGGGGGAATGCGACATGGGCCTGCTTTCCGCCAGCGCACGACGGGGTCGACCGAAAAAGCGACATCATCACCCCGGAAAGCGCTGAACCCGCCAAAATTGCGCCAGCCCCTCAGCCCGGCCCCGGGCTTCATTCTCCGCTCGCCTCGCCCGCCGGGGAGTTCATGGTGGTTGCCCCATGCGCATCGCCCTGCTCTCCCTCGTTCTCCTGCCCGGCCTGCTGCTGGCGGAGAATCCCCAGCCGGCCGCCTCACCCGCCGGCACGCCCGCTGCCGGCAAATCGCCCATCACGCACCAAAAGCTCTGGCTGCTCAAGCGCGTGGGTGCGCCGGTGCCGAGCCCGGACGGACGCTGGGCGGTCTTTTCCGTGGTGGAGCCCTCCTACGAGCACAAGGATCAGATCACGGACCTCTGGCTGAAGTCGCTGACCGACGACACGCCGGCCCGCAAAATCACGCACACCAAAGCGGCCGAGGGTGGCGTGGTCTGGTCGAAGGACAGCCAGCGCCTGGCCTTCTCGGCCAAGCGCGAGGGCGATGAGCAATCGCAGCTCTACGTGCTCGATCTCGCCCGCGGCGGCGAGGCCGAACGCGTCACTTCGCTCACGCTCGGGGCCCGTCAGCCAAAGTGGAGCCCGGATGGCAAGAGCCTGCTCTTCGTGAGCGATTTCTTCCCGAACTGCGCGGACGAGGAGGCCAACAAGAAGGCCGCCAAGGAGCGGAAGGAGCGCAAATACAACGTCCGCGTTTACGACACCTATCCGCCGCGGTTCTGGGACCAGTGGCGCGACGACAAGAAGACCCACCTCTTCGTGCAGGAGGCGAAATCCGGCGCCAAGGCGAAGAGCCTGTTCACGGGCACGAAGTTCATCGAGCAGAAGGGCATCGGCGGACGCCAGGACGAGGCCGGGGAGATCATCGACGCCGAGTGGGCCCCCGATGGCGCGAAGGTCGTCTTCGTCGTCGGGGTGAATCGCGACGAAGCCGCGCGCAATTTCGTCCGCTCCCAGATTTTCGAGGTCGCCCTGACCGGCGGCGAGCCGCGCAACCTGACCGACGACCAGCGCAGCTATCGCGGCATCCACTTCACCCCGAACGGCAAGACGCTGCTTTGCCTGACCAACGAGGAGCGCAAGGATCAGGTCTTCAGCCTCTCGCGGCTGGCCTCGTTTCCATGGCCTTTCGAGGCGGCCAAGCGCGCGATCCTGACCGCCTCGTTCGACCGGAACATCGGCCGCTACGCCGTGCCCGAGGGCAGCGACCGCGTCTGGTTCACCTGCGAGCACGCCGGTTTCGAGCGGCTACACTCCGTCGCGCTAGCCGGCGGACCGGTGCGCGAGGAAGCGGCACGTCCGACGGGATGTCTAACCGGGCTGGCGGCCGCGGGCCGGCAGCTGGTCGCGAACTGGGAGGATGCGACCCAGCCACCGGAGCTCCACGCGCTGGGCGCCGACGGCAAGGAGTTCCGCCGCCTGACCAGCTTCAACGTGGAAGAGATCGCGAAGCTCGATCTACCGTCGCTGGAGCATTTCTGGTTCACCAGCAAGCGCGGCCGCAAGATCCACAACATGATCCTGCGCCCGCCCGGGCTCGATCCGACGAAGAAGTATCCGCTCTTCACGGTCATCCACGGCGGCGCGGCCAACATGTGGCGCGACGCCTGGGTGCTGCGCTGGAATTACCATCTCCTCTCCGCGCCCGGTTACGCGGTGTTGCTGACCGACTACTCAGGGTCCGACGGCTACGGCGAAGCCTTCGGGCAGTCGATCAAGGGCGATCCGCTGAAGGGGCCCGCGGATGAGTTGAACGAGGCGGTCGACGAAGCGCTGAAGAAATACGCATTCCTCGATCCGAGCCGCCTCGCGGCTGGCGGTGCCAGCTATGGCGGGCATCTCGCGAACTGGCTACAGGCCACCACCACGCGCTACCGCTGCATCATCTCCCACGCCGGCGAGATGGATCTGATCATGCAGTGGGGTACCAGCGACAGTCAGTTCGGCCGCGAGGTGAACAGCGGCGGACCGCCCTGGGACATGGGCAAGGTCTGGTTCGAGCAGAGCCCGGTGCTGCAGGCGGCCAATCACGCCAAGGGCACCGGCTTCAAATCGCCCATCCTCATCACCATCGGCGAGCTCGACTACCGCGTGCCGTTGAACAATGCGCTGATGAACTTCGCCACCCAACAGCGCCTCGGCGTGACGAGCAAGCTGCTCGTCTTCCCGGAGGAGAACCACTGGATCCGCAAGGGGGAGGAGAGTCGGTTCTGGTTCGACGAAGTGCACGGCTGGCTCGCCCGGTGGCTCAAATAGCGCGGCGCTGCCGATGACTCCCTCCCCTGCCCCGCAGTTCCGCGTCGCCCGGCCGACCGATCGGCTGGACGACGTCGTGCGGTTCTATCGCGATGGCCTCGGTCTCGAGGTGATCGGCTCTTTTGCCGACCACGCCGGCTTCGACGGCGTCATGCTCGGCCGGCGCGGTTGGCCTTACCACCTCGAGTTCACCCGGCAGGCCGATCATGCGGTCGGTCGCGCGCCGACGCAGGATCATCTGCTGGTCTTCTACCTGCCGGACGCCGCGGAGCATGCGGCGGCCGTGGCCCGAATGCGCGCCGCGGGGCATGCTCCGGTGGCGTCGTACAATCCCTACTGGGATCGACTCGGCGTCACCTTCGAGGATCCGGACGGCTACCGCGTGGTGCTGCAACGCGCCGCCTGGGGCGGCTGAGCCGCCGGATCCGGCCAGCAAAAGGCGGGCCGCAGCCCGCCTTCGTGCATTGCGTTGGCGCGAACGTCGCGCGTCAGGCCGAGCGGCGACGCAGCAGCCGGGCCGTGGCCAGCCCGCCGGCCGCCAGCAGGAAGGCCCAGGTGGTCGGCTCCGGGACGACGCCGACCGCGCCGGCGAAGTTTTGCGGGCTGTTCGTGCCCACCGTGCCGCTGGGGTAGCTGTAGGACTGCGTCCCGTTCGTCGGGAGCGCCGAGTAGGAGCCACCGTTCGAGCCGAAGAACGTGATGGTGCCGCCGCCCGCGAAAAGGAAGTTGTTGGGAATGATGAAATCCGGGATCGGCCCGCCTGCGGCCTGCAGACCGGCGGTGCCGATGATGAAGGCGTGATTCGCCGAGTCCCCCGGCAGATTGGACGGGATGGTGAAGGAATTCGTGGTCACCCCGTTCGTGATGGAAATCTGCTGACCGCTGACAAACTGCTGGCTGCCGAACGTGGTGAAGAACTCGATGTACTGCAGCGTGCCGCTGGCATTGGTATAGAGCTCACGAATGTTCCAGAGGTGGAACGCGGCCGAGGCCGAACCGGCGCAGAGCACGGAGGCGAGGCCGGCGGCCAGAAACTTGAGGGAAAGGGAGCGCATAAATGAGAGAGTAGACGCCGGACGGAGAGTTCGCGTTGTAACAACCCGGGTCGGCGTTGGCGAGGGAAATCGAGCCCAATTGCCCGCCCCGGAATTGCTCAGTCGACCTGCACGTCGAAGACCCCCGTGTGCACGCGCCCCTCGGCCTGCATTTGCACCCAGAGCCGATACTCTCCGCCGCGCGGAAAGACGTAGGGAAAGATGGCCTCCGTGCCCGCAGGCGGTGGCAGGGAGGGCTCGGGGACGGCCGCATTCTGCTGCTCGGCGATCTCCGAGGCGGCCATCGAGACGGTCCCGCTGGGATGCAGATGCGTGAAGACCGAGCCGTCGCGCCGGCGGACCACGCAATGGCCATTCATGCCCATGTAGAGTTGCAGCGGACGGGCCGCGCCCTCCTCGTCGGCGAGGAAGAAGCGCAGCGCGACCTCGCGGCCACTGGTCAGGCGGCCGGCATTGGCGAAGACCATGCGGCTGCCGTCGGCCAGCGGCGCGACCCGCTCGGTGACCGCGGGACCGACGTGCCAGGAGTCGTCGCGATCGAGCTCGCGCGGCGCCGGCAGATTGCGGATGAGCGCCAGGGGCGAGCGGCACCAGGCATCGCCCGGCGGCGTGGGCTGCGGGACCGGGCCGGGCGTAGCAGGCAGGTCGAGTTGCGTCACGAGCGTCTCGCTCTGGCCGTCCTGCCGGGTGATTTCGGCGTAGAGATCGTAGCGGCCCGCCGGCAGCTCGGGCAGGAGCGATTCGAACAGCTGGGCGTCGCGCTTGGTGGGATGCAGATGCACGAAGACATCGGCCTCCGGCGCACGCAGCAGGAAGAGGTGCATCAGCTTGCCGTGATCGGCCGCCAGCGCGTCCCAGCCCGACGGCAGCGTGGCCGGGCGCAGTTGGAGGCGCGCCGGGTTCTCCGGCAGAGCCTCCGCCCGGACCGGCACCCGCTCGGCCTCGGCGGTCTGGGCAAAGCGCGCGTCGAGCACCTGCCAGCGCCAGCCGAGCGCCAGGATCACAGCCGTGCCGGCAGCGAGGGTGCGGGGCAGAGCGCGTGGCCGCCCGGTGCGTCGCGCCAGGAACAGCGCGAGCGCCACCAGTCCGCCCCCGCCGCACAGGAGCGTCAGCGCGGCGGCGAGGGTGATCGGCGGCCGCGTGCTCGGCCGCAGCTGCACCGGCACGGCCAGTTGACCTTCGCCGGCGGCCCCGCGCGCGGAAATGCGCACAATCTGAGCGCCCTCGGTCCAAAACCACACCTCCGCGTGAAACAGTCCCGGACCGGCCAAGACAGCCGCCACGGCCGGCGCCGCCGCCGCGGGATTCGCGGCCGGCGCGACCTGCGCCGTCACGGCCTCGATCCCCTCCCCTCGCACGCTGACCTGCGCCAGGCCCGGCAGGGTCGGCGGGGGCTGGACCACGACGCGCACCGCGTGCGGTCCGGCCGAGCCCTCCAGCACCACATTCGGACTCCCGAGGTGCGCGCCGACCGGCCCGATCCCGCACAGCCACAGAAGCAGCCACAGCCACGCGCGCTTCATGCCTCGCCCCCTTTCTGCGGAGCGCCCAGGGCGAGGCCGAGCCGCGCGCTCAGCACGCTGAGCAGACCGCAGCGGACGACGACGACGGGCGAAAGTTCGTCGCCCGCCAGCTGCCAAAAACTCGTCTTCGCCACCTCGTCCAGCGCGAGGAAAAAGGGCCAATGGCGGCCGCCGCCCGCGAGGAGCCAGCCGTCCGCCGACGGTGAGAGGAGGAAGGCGGCGAAATACCATTGCACTCCCACCAGCAGCGCAAAGCTGACGAGGCCGGCTTCGAGCGCCCGCAGCCACAGCGAGCCACGCTCGCGGACGAGGAGATCGACCGCCAGCGCCGGCAGAAAGAGCAGCAGCGGAAATGGCGGCGGCATGAGGTGGTCGCGCGGTTGATGCACCGGCGCGACCTGCGGCGAGCCGGGGATCAGCGGCAGCAACCAGACGGCGAGCAGCCCGAGTCCGAAGGCGCAGAGTGCGGCCCGGAAAGCTCCGAACCGCCCGCGCTTCCCGGCCGCGAGCAGGGCCAGCACGCCCGGGAAGACGACCGCCGTGAGCTGCCAGAACTCCGCTCCCCGCTGTCGATTCGCGAGCAGGCTCGGAAGCAGCATCGCCGCCGCGAGGGCTAGCAACGCGCCGCCCGCCAGCGCGGACGCAGCCGCATCGGCGCGGGCGGCCCGCCAGGCGCCATACCCGACCGCCACGAAGGCCAGCGCCTTCAGCATCTGCGGCGGATGCCACACGCCGGCGGACAGGCCGTAGAGCGACTGCCACCACCGGTCGAAAAAATGGGCGGCAAGATACGCCAGCGCGCCCCAGAGCACCCATCCTGGCCCGGCCGGCGCAGGGGAGGATCGGCGCAGCGTTCCGAGCGCGATGAGGGCCGCGCAGGCGAGCGCAAGATATAACGCGAGGTGCGGCGGTGCCCAGACGAGGTCGACCCCGACGGTCGATTCCCAGCTGAAGTCCCACAGCAGGCAGGCAGGCACGGCCGCCGCGGCCACCGCGAGCAGACGGGCCGTGCGGACGGGAACATCGGCCGCGTGCGACATCGGCTCGACCTCAGGGCAGCGCCCGCCGCATTTCCTCGATCAATTCGGCCGGCCGCCAGCGGTTGCCCTCGAAGACCCGCCTCACCCGCCCGGCTGGATCGATCACCAGCGTGCGCAGATTGTGCGTCAGCTGCGCGCTTTCGCCGCTGAATTCGAGCCCGCAGGCCGCGCCCAGCCGGCGCACTTCCTCGAGGCTGCCGGTCGCGAATTGCCAGCGCTGCGGATCGGCCTCGTAGCCCCGCGCATAGGCGGCCAGCACCTCAGGGGTATCGTGGGCGGGGTCCATGCTGACCGAGAGCATCCGCCAGCTGCCCGCTGGCGACTTGGCCAGCGCCTCCTGCAGCGCGAGGAAATTCCGATTCATCAGCGGGCAGTAGTCGGGCAATGGACAGCGCGTGAAGATGAAGGTCAGCGCCACCGCCTTGCCCCGCAATTCCGAGAGAGTGAAGGCGCGGCCGGTCTGGTCCTGCAGCCGGACCTCGGGCAACTCGACCGTGATGGCAGGTTTCGGCTTTGCCGGCGGCTCCGGGGCCGGCGTGACACGACCGGTCTTGCGGAGGCGATCGATGCGGCTGGAGCGCTCGCCCACCACGAGCCGGAACTCCACCTGATCGCCCGGCACGAGTTCCGCGACGCTCGTCCCGGATGCGGGCGTGAACTCCATCGTCATGGCGCGCATGTAGCCGGGGATTTCCTCATGGGCGATGAGCACCCGCTGGCGGTCCGCCGTCAGCCGCCGGACTGTGCCGCGCACGACGAATTCCTCGGCCGCGAGGGCCACGGGATGCAGGACCTGCAACAGGAGAAGCGCCAACCACACACAAACGCGGGCGGGCAGGGCGGCGGAGGAAAACACGTCCCCATTGGATAAGCTCACCCCCGCCGCGCAAGTCGCCACCATTCCGAAGTTGGGTTCCGTAGATCCATCTGCTTTGCTCCCGACGTGCAACCCTCCCATGAACTGCCGGCTTTCCTGGTCGAGCACTTGTCGCGCGGCCAGGCGGCCGCGCCGACCGGCGCGATCTCCCAGCAGGAGCTGGTCAGCCGCACGTTCGAGACCGATCGAGGCTCGCAGTTCTTCGACGCGGTCAGCGTGCCCGAGGCGGCCGAAATCGCCGCCGAGGTGCGCCGACTCCGCCCGGAGCATTCGCTGGAGATCGGCTGCTGCAGCGGCGCCTCGGCCCTCTGCATCCTGCACGCGCTGGAAGGCAACGGTCGGGGCACCCATCATGTCATCGACCCTTTCCAGACCAGCTATGCCCGCGGCGCCGGACTGGCCAACATCCGCGCCGCAGGGCTGACGGAGCGCCTCGATTTCCACGAGGCCTTTCCCGAGGCGGTCGTGCCCGGGCTGCCGCGGCTGCAGTTCGCCTTCATCGATGCCTCGCATCTCTTCGATCTCTCGATCCTCGACTTCGTCCTGGTCGACAAGCGTCTGGACGTCGGCGGCGTCGTCGCCTTGCACGATCTCTGGATGCCGTCGCTGCAGGACGTGGTGCGCTGCATTCTGGCGAATCGGAGCTATCGCGCCCTGCACGTGCAGCAAGCGCCACCGGCCACGGCGCGCGCCCGCCTGCGCCGCTGGCTGGGTGCCGGGCTGAGCCGACTCCCCCGGGCCGCCGACTTCTTCCGTGGCGAACTGCTGCAGCCGTGGGAATCGCTCGGGCTGGGCAACCTCGTCTTCCTCGAAAAGACCGGTGAGGACACGCGTGGCTGGTGCGACCACGTGCGTTTCTGACGGGCCTACTTGGCGCCAAGCGATTCGAGGTAAGCCGCCACCTCGGCCGCCGCCGCGCCGCCCTTGCGGGCGTGGGTGAGCAGCGTGATCCCGTGCGGCCCAGGCACCGCCGGAGTCCCGGGATCGGCGGCGCAGGCGGCCCTGACGACCTCCAGCCGGCCCAGCATGGCGGCGGCGTAGAGGTCGAGCCGCGCGCCCTGCGCGAGCAGAAACTCCGCGATCTCCCGCTGGCCCATATGCGCGGCACCGCCGAGGGCCGTCTCGAAATCGCCCCCGCCCCAGTCCCAGCAGGCGTTTTTGAGCCCGGGATGGGCGGCCAGCAATTCCTTCACCCGCGGCAGGTTGGCATGGCCCGCGGTCACGAAATCCTTCACCAATTCGGCCGCCAGCGCCGGCGGACGAACGGGCGCCGCGTTCGCTGCCGCACTGGGCACTGGAGTCTTCGCAGGGGTGAGGATGGGCGCGTGGGGCTGGGCTCGGGCCAATGCCGCCACGCCGGCGGAAGCGGTGGCGAGAGCGAGGAAGCGACGGCGGGAGACAGGCTGCGGTTCCATGGCGCGGGAGGAGGAGACGGCCGAGGGTGCCGAAGCTGCCGACCTCTGTCGAGCGCCCGAAATCGATTCGCAATCGTCGAGTGTCGGCAGCCCGAAGCTGGTGTACACTCGGGTGTGAAGGAATCTGATCCGGCTTGTGCCGCGGAAAAGGTCGCCCGGGTGGTGGCGGAAGAACCCTCGCTCGGGGCCGTCACGATTCGGCCTGGTCAGGGCGGGGTCGAGATCGAGACCGTGGGTCCCGCGCAGTCTGCCGCCCGGCGCGTGGGCGAGGCCCTGACCGAGTCGGCGGCGCGCTGCGACGTGGATGCCACCGGCCACTGCTCCGTCTGCGGTGCCGGGCCCGAGCGTCAGGAAGCCATTGGCCGTGTCAGCGTCACCCGGTCAGCCGAAGCCGTGGTGGTGACGAAGGAAGCCTGTCCGACTTCCACCCAGCTGCGGCAGAAGCGGCGTCTGAACCTCCCGGAGTTCACCCAGCGCGAACCGGCGCGACTGGTCCACGGCCACGAGCATGGTCACGAGCCGCACGAGCATGGCGAGGACGAGTGGAAGACGCTCGCGCTACTCGCCGGCGGCTGCCTGGTGCTCGGCCTGGTCGCCTGGTCCGCCACCAAGCTGGGGGCACCGTTCTGGCTGCAGCTGCTGCTCTGGGCGGTCTGCTATCTTTGCGGCGGCTGGGAGGCGGCCGAGGAGTCGTGGGAAAAGCTCCGCCACGGCCGACTCGACGTGCACTTCCTGATGCTCACCGTGGCGCTCGGAGCCGCTGCGGTGGGCGACTTCGCCGAGGGTGCGCTGCTGCTGTTTCTCTTCTCCGCGTCGGGTGCGATGGAGCATTACGCCGAAGGCCGCACCCGGCGCGAGATCGGCGCGCTGGTGCGGGCGGCGCCGAAAACGGCCAGCGTGGTGGAGGCCGACGGGAGCGTGCGCGACGTGCCGGTGGAAGCGCTCGTGCCCGGCCAGCGGCTGCGCGTGACCGGCGGTCAGATCGTGCCGGTCGACCTGCGCATCGTGCTCGGCGAGAGCGCCTGCGATGAGTCGAACCTGACCGGTGAAGCCCGCCCGGTGCCGAAGTCCGTAGGCGATACCGCCCTCGGCGGAACGCTCAATGGCGGCGGCTTGCTCGAAGGCCAGGTGCTGCGGCCCGCGGCGGAGAGCGCACTGGCGCGGATCATCCGGCTGATCGAGCAATCGCAGAAGATGCGCGCGCCTTCGCAGCGCTTCACGGACCGCTTCGGCAGCGGCTACACCTACGCGGTGCTCGGGCTGTGCGCGGCCATGTTCCTGGTTTGGTGGCTGGCGTTGGGCCTGCCGGCGTTTCGTTCGACGCCCGAACAGTCGAGCGCGTTCTACCGTGCCATGACGCTGCTGGTAGTGGCCTCGCCCTGCGCGCTGGTGCTCTCCATTCCGTCGGCCATCCTGTCGGCCATCGCCGCCGGGGCGAAGCGTGGCGTGCTCTTCCGCGGCGGCGCGGCCATCGAGGCCCTCGCGGAGGTGCAGGCGGTGGCCATGGACAAGACCGGCACGCTGACGGAGGGCCACCTGCAGGTGGTGGACCTGCAGTCCATCCCCGCGGGCCACGAGGAGCAGGTCGCGCGCGTGGCCTACAATCTCGACCGCTTCTCGGACCATCCGCTGGCCCGCGCCACCCAGCGCTGGGCGCGTCAGCGCGGGGTCCCGGAGCTGGCCCCGGAGAAATTCCAGCAGGTGCCCGGGCGCGGCCTGCAGGCCGAGCTCGAAGGCGTTCCGGTACGCCTGGGGCGGCACAGTTTCGCGGCCCCGCAGGTCGTCGAGGCCACGGTGCCCGCGCGGGAGGGCGCGGCGGCGGTGTGGGTCGATGCCGGCGGTGGGGTCGTCGGGCGGCTGCTCTATGTCGACCGCCCGCGCCCGGCCGCGGCCGGGGTGCTGCGGGCGTTGGAGGCGCAGAACATCGAGACCATCATGCTGACCGGCGACCGCCAGCCGGTGGCCGAGAAGCTGGCCGCCGAGGTCGGCCTGCGCACGGTGCGGGCGGAGTTGCTGCCCGATGACAAGGTCCGCGAAGTCGAGGCGCTGAAGCAGAACGGCGCCCGCAAGGTGGCGATGATCGGCGACGGGGTGAACGACGCGCCCTGCCTGGCCGCGGCCGATGTCGGCGTGGCCATGGGTGCGCGCGGCTCCGACGCCGCGCTCGAGCAGGCGGAGATCGTGCTGATGAACGACCGCCTCGAGAACTTCCTGCTCGCCCTCGAGCTGAGCCGGCGGGCTCGGGCCGTTATCCGGCAGAACCTGGCCATCTCGCTCGGCGTGGTCGTGGTCATGGTCGGTGCCAGCCTTTTCGGCCTCGTCCCCCTCACCCTTGGCGTCGTGGCGCACGAGGGCAGTACGGTCGTCGTCGTGTTGAATAGCTTGAGGCTCCTGCTGGGTGGGGCAAGGTAGGGAATGGCACGCCGCCGAGCCATCCGAGCTGTCCTGCGGAGCTTCCTCGAAGCTTTCGCCCGCCGCTATTCGGAGCCGCAGGCGTATTGGCTCTTCGGCCTGCTCGTGGCGGATGTCGGGGACCGGACGATCGACCTGCTGCGCGAACCCGAACTGGCCGGCCCACCGACGGTCCTGGACCTGACGCTCCGCCAATCCCGCGCCCTCTTCCGGGAGCAGTTGCACAAAGGCGGTCTGCACATGCTCTCGATCCGCGGGGCGACCCTGCGCCTGCGGCAGATGCCGATGCCGCGCCACTTCGAGCGCAACGGCCAGCCGGTCACGGGCTACGAGATTCAGTTCGGCATCACCGTCGTCTCGGAGTTCGGCAGGGTGTTCAACGACACCGAGTCCATCCTCGGCGCGCCGGCCGATCCCTGCGCCGATCTCCGCAGCCTGCGCATTCGCCGCAGCGGGCTCGCTCCGCGGACCGGTCGGAGGCTGAATCAACAAGGCTGAGCCGTCGGCGCAAATTCTTGGGCAAGCGCGGCGGATGCTGGCAGGGTGCCGCTCCCCTTCCCTCCCATGCCCGACGCCGCTTCCGTCCGCGCCCATTTTCCCGCCCTCGCCGGCGGCTTCGCCTTCCTCGACAACGCCGGCGGCTCGCAGCTGCCGCATTCCGTCATCGACGCGATGACGGACTATCTCCGGCACAGCTACGCTCAGCTCGGCGCCAGCTATCCGGCTTCGGTCCGCGCCAAGCAGGTGGTGGACGGAGCGCACGCCTTGTTGGCCGAGTTCGTCAACGCCGGCCCGACCGGCGGCATCGTCCTCGCGGCCTCCAGCACCGCGCTGGTCCATCTGCTGGCCAACGCCTACAGCGAGATCCTGCAGCCCGGCGATGAGGTCATCGTGGCGGAGACCAACCACGAAGGCGACGCTACGCCGTGGTATCGGCTGGAGCGCTGCGGCGTGAAGGTCGTCAATTGGCCGCTCGATCCGGAGACGCTTGATTGCCCGCTCGCCACGCTGCAGGGGCTGCTCAATGCCCGCACGCGCGTCGTGGCCTTTCCGCACGTCTCCAATCTGACCGGACAAATCGCGCCGGTGCGCGAGATCTGCGATCTCGTCCGGCAGGCCGGCGCCGTCAGCGTCTGCGACGGCGTGGCCTACGCGCCGCACCGCGCCATCGACGTGCAGGACTACGGCTGCGACTTCTACTTCTACAGCGCGTATAAAGTCTTTGGCCCCCACCTCGGCGTGCTCTTCGGCCGCCACGCCGCCTTCGCGCCGCTGACGGGTCCGAACCATGTGTTCATCCCGCGCACCAGTTTTCCGGGCAAATGGGAGCCGGGCGGGGTCAATCACGAAGGTTGCGCCGGTATTCTCGGTTTGCGTCCGTACTTCGAGACCCTGGCCGGCGAGCCCTGGGCCGGCCACGGGACGGTGCGCCGCGCCTACGCAGCCATCGAGGCGCTGGAGCAGGCGCCGCACGCGCGGCTGCACGCCTGGTTCGCCGGACGCTCCGATTTGCGGCTGATCGGGCCCGCGCACTTCGAGCCGGCGCGATCCGTGGGCATCGTCAGCTTCTGCCATAAGCGACGGAAGGCGGTCGAGATTGCCGAGGCGATCAACGCCCGCGGCTTCGGCATGAAGCACGGCCACTTTTACTCGTTCCGCCTGGTCCGGGCGCTCGGACTGGATCCGGAAGACGGAGTGGCTCGGATCAGCCTCGCGCACTACAACACCGTCGAGGAGATCGACCGCCTGACTGCCGCGTTGATGGAAGTGCTGGCGGATTGAGCCACCTCAGCCGGTCGCGTCTCCCAGGCGAATGCCGTCGATTCGGATCGTGGTACCCTCGCCCGGCCCCGAGCGGATTTCGAGCCGGCCTCGCAGCCGCTCGACCCGATGTTTCAGGCTCTCCAAGCCGTAGCCAGCGTTGCGCCGCCCAATGGCTGCGGCATCGAATCCCACGCCGTCGTCGCTGACTTCCAACCAGATCTCAGCATCCTGACAGCCCAGACGGAGCACACCCCGACGGGCACGCGAGTGTCGCACGAGATTGTGCGTGCACTCCTTTACGACCAGGAGCAGTTGATGGCGGGCGGAGGAAGCAAAGGGTAAGGCGGGGAGTTCCGGAGGGATCTCGAGCCGGGCCGAGATGCCCGCCGTCTCCAAGCTGGTGCAAAAGTACGTGCTGATCCGATCCGCAAAGCTGTTCAGAGAATCGTGCGCCGGATTGACCGCCCAGATGATCCCGCTGGCGGCGTCCCTCATCTCCCGCGACAGTTGCTCGATCTGCGTCAGGCGCGTCAGCAGCGCCTCCGGAGCGAGCCGATGCCCCTCCCGGCTCAGGAAGGCGACACGGCCGATGGTCGAGCCAAGCTCGTCGTGCATGTCGCGCGCGATCCGCACGCGCTCGGTTTCGATCGCCCGCGCAGCCTCCGCCCGGGCGAGTCGACGCCGAAACACGGCCCGAGTGATCCGATGCGCCGCAAAGCCGCACAGCAGGGCGCCGGCAACCCCATAGAGCACGCGGGCCGTGGTCGTCAGCCACCAGGGCGCGACGATGGTCACCGCCAGAACGGCCGTCGGCCCCGGGGCGGCACCGGCCCTGGCCTCCGCCTGCACCTCGAAGAAATAGTCGCCCGCGGGGAGCGAGGTGAATTCGCGATGGCCCGAGGATTCCTCCGCCGACCAGCTCGACTCGAAGCCGCGCAGGCGAGTCCGGTAGCGGAGGGGAGAGGTGCCGTCGAGATCGGTGATGAACCAAGGCGCCGAGTACTCGAAACGCAGGCCGCGCCGTTCCTCGTAGGGCAACTCGAGCCGCGGCGGACTCCCTCGTTCCGGCAGGCACTCCTGCCCGTCGGTCAGTACCCGGCGGACGGCCGCCACCGGCCCGGGGGCGGCGGATGATCCGGGGCGGACACGATACAGCAAGAGCCCGCCCAGCGCCTGCAGCCGAATGACTCCGTCGTCCACCTGTGGATGAACTCCAAAAATCTCGGTACCGGTGAACCGCACATCATGCTCCTCCAACTCATGCCGCTCCACGCCGACGCGGGTCAGGCGATAAAGCCGCTGCCGTCGGGCTGGTCGCACGGATCGGCCTTGCACGAGGTATAAGGCGTCATCCGTCCCCACCGTGGCTGCGACGCCCACCGACAACTCGATGGCCCGCCCGGCCAATTCGGGGAGAGGTTCGAATCGGTCCTGCTCCGGGCGCCAGCGCAGCACCTGATTGCCCGCGGCCAGATAGCAATCGTCCCGCCACCGCAGCAGGCCTGGAATCATCGGGGGATCGAACGGGACCAAGCCGTGCTCCTTGCCCAGATGCTCCACCGGACCGGTGGGTCCGTCCGCCTCGGAGAAAGGTCGCCGGGCCAATCCTCGTCGTTCGTGTTCGAACCACATCCAGCCTGGGGTCAGCGCGACTCTCGCTGTCCCCGCGGTCAGCGGCGTGTCGGACTCCGCCCCGGCCCATTCCCAGCGGGTTCCCCGCTTGCGATACATCGCGATACCTCCGCTGTGCGCGATGGCGGCCCACCCTCCCGACACCGAGAGCTTGGCTGTCTGTCCGCCGGCCAGCAGAGGTGGACCGGGAATCTGCTCGAAAGTCTCCGCCGTTCTCGCCACCGCCCACAGGCCTCCCGCGGGGCCACTGCAGGTCACGAGGAGTTCGTTTTGCGCCTTGGCCAGCCCCGTGATGCCGGTGGGAGAGCCGGGAACGCGTTCGAGGCGGCCCCGGGCGTCACGCGAGAACATGCCCACGGAAGTCGCGATCCAGTACCCGTCTCCCCGGGCTACCGCACCCCGGTACAAGCGGGAAGGCAGGTTTTCGAGCGGAACCCGCGAGGAGTCCGAGAAGACCTGTACCCGGTTCATTCCGCCATCGCTCGCCAACCACAGTCCCCCTTGCGGATCGAAGGCCATCCCACGGCTGGCGTCGTCCAGCACGCCGGCGCTGTTTCTCGTCAAGACGCGCTGAAGCATGCCTCGCTGGTCGAGCAGCAGTGTCCCGCTGCGCAGGGTCGACGCGGCGACGATGCCGTGCGGGCCGGCCACGAACTGCTGCACGCGATCTCCCGACTCGAGTTCCGGAAACTGCAGGATCGGTCCCACCGGCTCGAACCGGCGAAAGAACTGCAGCCCATTCGAAAGCGAGGCCAGGACGAGGCCGCCTTCCGCGGCCACCGCGGCCACGACCTCGCGCGCCTTGAAATCTTCCGGGACGTTGTCGGCACCGATCTGGCCGACCAACCTGCCGCCCTCGTAGATGAGCAGGAGCGAACCGCCCCAGGGGACGATCCGCAGCGCTCGGCCTTTTGCGAGCAGCCTGGCCCGCCCGCTCGGATCCACCAGCACCGCCGCGGTGGGAGCGCAGAACGCCACGCCCAGCGCTCCCAGGGACGCGGCGGACTGGAAGCGCCCCTCCCCGCCGGCCGGCAGGGCCACCTCCCGACGACTCCAGCGTCCCGCGACCTCCTGTTCGAGCGTCTGAATTCGCCCGGACCCGGCGCTCCAGATCCGCTGCCCGTCGAAAATCACGCAAAAGGCTGCCGGATCGTCCGGCGGCGAGATGGCACGCCAGTGGGACCCATCGAATTCCAACACGCCTGCCAGATTGCCGGCGTAGAGCATACCGGAAGGGCCGACCGTCACCGAAAACATCTGTGGCTCTCCCCCAAAATCCGCCGCCACGAAGGTACGCACCGGCGGCTGCCCGCGCGGCGGCCACAGCAATTCCGAATCTGCCCGCACCGCGCCGCAGCAAAACAGTCCGGCGAGCGCGAGGAAGGAGCACCTCATGCCACCACACTCGACACACCAGAGGGCGATCTTTGAAAGGGGAATCTTTGCGACCGCCCTTTTCACGCCGCCCCCGGGACCGGCCGCCGCCGGCCGGTGGACGCGCCTTGCCACACTGCCCGCCCCCGCCCCAAGCTGCGCGCATGTCCCACTCGTACGATGTCGTCATTCTGGGTGCCGGCCACAACGGGCTCGTGGCTGCGGCCTACCTCGCCCGTGCAGGGCTGCGGGTGCTGGTGCTCGAGAAGAACGACTACCTGGGGGGTGCCACCGCCTCGCAGCGGGTTTTCCCCGACTACGACGCGCGGCTCTCGCGCTACGCCTATCTGGTCAGCCTGCTGCCGGAGAAGATCATTCGCGATCTCGACCTGCACATCGACCTGCGCCGGCGCGCCACCGGCTCGTTCACGCCCTACGAACGCGACGGGCGGCACGACGGCCTGTTGCTCAGCAATGTTTCGCCGGAAGCGAGTCGGCGCTCGCTGACCGATCTGACCGGCAGCGCCGCAGCGTACGACCAACTGCAGCGGTTCTACGATCTGGCGCGCGTCTTCGCCGAGCAGACCTGGGACACGCTGCTCGAACCGCTGCCCAGCCGGGCGGTCGTACAGCGCCGCTTCGAGCAGGACGATCTGCACCGCGAAGCCTGGCGCAGTCTGGTCGAGGAGCCGCTGGGCGTGGCCATCGAGCGCCACCTCGACGACGACCTCCTGCGCGGCGTGGTCTTCACCGACGGCAAGATCGGCGTCTTCACGCATCCGCACGATCCCTCGCTGCTGCAGAATCGCTGCTTCCTCTACCACCTCATCGGCAACCGCACCGGCGAGTGGAAGGTGCCGGCCGGGGGCATGGGCCACGTGGCGGGTGAATTCGAGCGCGCCGCGCGCGCGGCCGGGGCCGAACTGCGCAGCGACATCACGCTCGCAGCGCTCGACGTCTCGGGCGCCCGCAAGTCGGTGCAATTCACCGGCCCGGCCGGCCGCGAAACGGTCGAGGCCGACTTCGTGCTGGTGAATTTCGGACCGAACGTGCTCGCGAAGTACCTCCCGCGTCCGTTCATCCCCGATCCCACCGACGAGGGCTCGGTCTTCAAGATCAACATGCTGCTGCGGCGTCTGCCGCGCCTGAAAGCCAGCCATTATCCGGCCTCGGAAGCGTTCTGCGGGACCTTCCACTGCGACGAGGGCTACGAGGAGATGAAACTGAGCCACGCGCAGGCCGCCGCCGGGCGCCTGCCGGATCGGGTCCCGTGCGAGGTCTACTGCCACACGCTGACCGACGGCAGCATTCTCTCCCGCGAGTTGATCGAGCAGGGCTACCACACCATGACGCTCTTCGGGCTCGATACCCCGTGGAGCCTGTTCGAGCGCGACAACACCGCCCAGCGCGTGCGGGCCCAGCGCAAGTTCCTGGCCGGAATGAATCGCTGGCTGGAGGAGCCGCTGGAGGAATGCCTCGCGGTCGCGGCCGACGGCAGCCTGTGCATCGAGAGCAAGACCCCGGAGGATCTCGACGCCTCGCTCGGGCTCTACCACGGCAACATCTTCCAGACCGCCCTCACCTTCCCGTTCGCGGACGAGCCCGAGCTCGTGGGCACCTGGGGCGTGGGGACGGGCTTCGAGCGCGTGTACTTCTGCGGTTCCGCGGCCCAGCGCGGCGGCGCGGTCAGCGGCGTGCCTGGGCACAATGCGGCCCGGCAGGTGCTGGCGGACCTCGGCCGCGCCTGAGCTTCGGCCGCGCGGCCGTCCGCTTCTTGCCGACGACGCGAAGCCATCTGTGGCACCAGGCCGGAAACTTTTTGCGGAATAATGCGCTCCGGGGTTCCTCAAATACGCATCAGGTCCCGCGCCGATGCACTTGTCGGCCGGCGCACCGCCCTCCACCATCCCAGCTGCATGCCGAAACGCTCCTACGCGATCATCCTGCCGGTGCACAACGAGCAGGAGGCCCTCGGGCGTGTGCTGGCCGAGTTGCAGCAACATCTGGAGACCCTGCGCGAGCGGGCGGATTTCGTGGTTTGCGTGGGTCTGAACGGCTGCACCGACCGCAGTCTGCAGGTGGCCCGCGCCGCCGGGGTGGAGATCGCCGAGACGCCCGCCCGCGGCTACGGCCACGGCTGCCGCGCCGCCATCCAGCATCTCGAGGCCGGCGGCTGTCAGGCCGATGCCTACATCTTCATGTCCGGCGACGGCGCGAACGATCCGCGCGATCTCGACCGCCTGCTGGCCGCGCACGCCGAGGGCATTCCCTTCGTGCTCGGCTGCCGGACCGACGGCTTCCGCAATGTGCGCGGGCCGATGCCGTTTTCCCACCTGCTCGCGAACTGGACGCTCGGCGCCTGGGTCGGGCTGCTGACCGGCCGCTGGTATCACGACCTTGGTCCGTTCCGACTGATCGAGCGCCCGATCTACCACCGCCTGCATCTCACCGAAATGACCTACGGCTGGACGGTCGAGGCACAGGTGCTGGCCGCCCGCGCCGGCGTGCCGAGCCGCGAGGTGAGCGTGCGCGAGCGCGCCCGGTTGGCTGGCCAACAAAAGGTCAGCGGGGTGAATCTTTGGCAGACTCTGCGCATCGGCGCGCACATCTTCGCCGCTGGCTGGCGCGCTCGTTCGCGCGAAGTGCCGGCGCTGACGACTGTGCCCGCCCCTTCGGAGATCTGATCCCGCGCGGCCGCTCCTCCCGCGCAGCGCTTTTTCTCGCCGATTCAGGCGGAATTAGAACACCATTCGCGACTCCCACGCGTCATGAACCCCATTGCTGCCTACACCCGATGGCTCCACACCCGCTGGCCCGCGGGCACGGTCGAACGCCTGCCGGAGGTGGGCGAAGACGGCGCCACCGCCGTGCGCGGCATCCGCATCGTCGGCGATCTCAGCGGCATCCCGCTGCTCAAGTTCTCGGCCGACACCGGCGCGCGCGCCGTGCGGGCGATCCTGGCGGAGCCTGACTTCGCCGGCCAGCGCGAGCGCGGCGGGAAGGACACGACCGATCTGACCATCATCGGCGCCGGCGTCTCGGGACTCTCCGCGGCCATCGAGGCGAAGAAGGCCGGGCTGAGTTACCGGCTCTACGAGGCCGCCGAGCCGTTCTCGACCATCGTCAATTTCCCGAAGGCGAAGCCGATCTACACCTATCCGACCGAGATGGAGCCGGCCGGCGAGTTGCGCTTCCGGGCCCACGTGAAGGAAGGCCTGCTGGCCGAACTCGAGCAGCAGCGCGCCGCCGCAGGCATCGAGATCACCAAGGACCGCATCGACCGCCTGGAGGCCAAGGGCGATCACGTCGTGGTGCATCACGCCGACGGCCGGCAGACGCAATCGCGCCGGGTCGTGGTGGCGATCGGCCGCAGCGGCAACTACCGCAAGCTGGGCGTGCCCGGGGAGGAACTCGACAAGGTTTCCAACCGGCTCTACGACCCGAAGGAATATTCCGGCAAGAAGATCGCGGTGGTCGGCGGCGGCGACAGCGCGCTCGAGACCGCCATCGCGTGCTGCATCTGCGGCGCCGACGTCACCTTGAGCTATCGCGGCGCCGAGTTCGCCCGCGCCAAGCCCGAGAACATCGAGAAGGTGCGCCAGCTGGAGCGCGATGCGAACGCCAAGGTCGCGGTCGAGAATCCGCGCAGCGAGCGGGTCAATGCGGCTGCCAGCCACGCCATGCGGGAGTCGACCCCGACCGGCTCGCTGCGCGTCCTGCTCGGCTCGCAGGTGCAGGAGATCACGTCCGATTCCCTCACCCTCAAGCTGGCCGACGGAAAGACCGAGCGCGTCGCCAACGACAACGTCTTCGCCATGATCGGCCGCGAGGCGCCGCTCGATTTCTTCCGCCGCAGCGGCGTGCCCATCCGCGGCGAGTGGCGGGCCAGCACCTGGATCAGCTTCCTGCTCTTCTTCGCCTTCTGCGTCTTCCTCTATCATTGGAAGAAGCAGGGCGTGGTCATCGCCGACGTACCCGGCGTGCGGCAGGTCGCGCAGATCGGCGACCAGTTCGCGAACAACGGCTGGTTCCCCTACTCCGTGCCCAACTGGTGGGGCTCGCTCGGCGAAGCCTTCAACCGCAAGACCAACGTCCTCGGCGTCCTCAAGACGACCATCGGCGAGCCCGGCTTCTACTACTCGCTCGCCTATTGCATCCTGGTCGGGCTCTTCGGCTGGAAGCGTTACCAGCGGCGGCGCACGCCCTACGTGCGGCGGCAGACGATCACGCTGGCGCTGGTACAGATCATTCCGCTCTTCCTCCTGCCCTACATCCTGCTGCCGTGGATGGGCCACAACGGCTGGTTCGACAGCGGCTTCCTCAAGTCGACGGCCGATGCGCTTTTCCCCGCGGTCACGTACACGGAGCACGGTCGCGAGTATTGGCGTGCGTTCGGCCTCATCCTGGCCTGGCCGCTCTTCTTTTGGAACTGCTTCACCGACCAGCCGATGTGGACCTGGCTGATCATCTCGTTGGTGCAGACGTTCGTCATCATCCCGTTCATCGTCTGGCGCTGGGGCAAGGGCGCGTATTGCGGCTGGATCTGCTCCTGCGGCGCGCTGGCCGAGACGTTGGGCGACACGCAGCGCAGCAAGATGCCGCACGGCCCGTTCTGGAACCGGCTGAACATGGTGGGCCAGGTCTTCCTCGCCTTCGCGCTCCTGCTGATGATCTTCCGTTCCATCGGCTGGGCTCAGGGCCCGAACTCCTGGGCCGCGCGCGCCTTCGGCTATCTCTTCCACGATCTGCCGGTGCTGAATTACGTCTGGTTCGTCGACCTGTTCTGGGCCGGCGTCATCGGTATCGGCGCCTACTTCTGGTTCAGCGGCCGCGTCTGGTGCCGTTTCGCCTGCCCGCTGGCGGCGCTGATGCACATCTATGCCCGCTTCTCGCGCTTCCGCATTTTCCCGGAGAAGAAGAAGTGCATCTCCTGCAACGTCTGCACGAGTGTCTGCCATCAGGGCATCGACATCATGAGCTTCGCCAACAAGGGCCTGCCCATGGAGGATCCGGAATGCGTGCGCTGCAGCGCCTGCGTGCAGCAGTGCCCGACCGGGGTGCTCAGCTTTGGGCGCTTCGATGCCACCGGCCATCCGCTACTCGATAAGCTGCTCGCCAGCCCGGTGCAGATGCGCGAGCAGAAGCATTGAGCGGCCACGCCACGGGGCGTGAGGGGCGCGAGCCCCGCCCAGCACACCGCGCCCAGCGGCACCGCCGTGCCTGGATGCCCCGGAGTAAAGTCCGCTGAGCCCGCCGCGGCGCGCGCTGCGCATGGATGCGCGCCTCCTCCCACCCATCCAGCGCCTCATGCAAACTCTGCAGAATCCCTTCCCGCTCCGCGAACGCCGTGAGCGCATCGTCCGCGAACACATCGCCGCGGAGAACGCCCACGATATCCCGCGCACCCTCGCCACCTTCCACCGACCGCGCTACGAGGTCGCCCCCTTCGGCACGCCCAACGACGGGGCGGAATCCGTCTGCGCGCTGCTGCACGACCTCTTCACCGCATTTCCCGACTTCCACGTGGAAATCGCGCATCTGCACCACGCCGACCACGCGGTGGTGGTCGAGTTCAACATGACCGGCACGCAGCGCGGCCCGTTCGTGGGCGTGGCCCCGTCGGGCCGGCGCATCGCGCTGCCGGTGGTCGGGATCTTCGACTTCACCTACGACAAGCTCGTCTGCGAGCGGGTCTACTTCGATCTCGCGACGCTCCTGCGGCAGATCCAGCCTTTGGCCGAAGCGGCCTGAGGTACGTCGGCCCTCGACGACTCCACCTGGGTGGGAGCCCGCACTTCTACAACGCCCGGGTCATCAGTACCTGATTCAGCGGCTCCGGCTCGAACCCGAGCGGGGCGAACACCTCGCGCCCGAGGTCGTCGGGCAGGACCGGCGGAACCGTCCAGGAGCGCTCGGGGAAGCGACGGGTCAGCGCCGCCAGCGCGGCTCGCAGCTGCGGCCAGTTGGCGTGCTCGGCGTGTCCGGAGAGCAGCAGGACGACGCGCACGGGGCTGACGTCGGGCGCCGTCAGGACAATGCAGACATCGCCCTGCACGAAGGCGCGCACACCGGGAGCGGTCTTGCCGAGTAGATGGCGGCAGGCCGGCCAGGCCACGTTCGGATATTCCTGGAAATGCGGCCAGCGCAGCGCCTCCAGCAGCGGGATCTCGCGGAAGGGTCCGTCGTCGCCCGAGCCGCCGGCCACGGGGCCGGATCGACGCCAGCCCGGCATGCGACCGACGATTTCGAAGCCGTGTCGCTGGTACACCTTCAAGGCCCGCGGATTCTGCTCGAAGCACTCGAGGGTCATGACGTGATCCTGCCGCTCGCGCGCCTCCGCCAGCAGACGCTCCATCAGCAGATCGACCGCGCCCGTGCCGCGACCTTGCGGAGTGACGCCCATGCCGGCGAGGCGCGCGACATTGCCGAAGCGGTTGATGTAGCCCACGCCGACGAGCCGCTGATCCACCCGCACGAAACGGCTGTAGAGCAGATCGGCGCCCTGCCGCATGAGGAAGCCGCTGAATTGCTCGGCGTTCATCTTCATCGTGCCGGCCACGTAGCCGTCGAAGGCGCGGTTGAAGATCTGGCGCTGCCGGCTGAGCGGCACGTCGCAGGCGGGCACGATGTCGCAGGAAGAATGGGGGCGTGCGGACATGCCCTCAGTTGACGGTGCCCGCGCCCTCCGGCAACTCTGCACATGCTGTCCACCGTTTTGCTCGCCGCCGCGGGCGCGATCTACGTTTTTCTCGGCGGCGCGCATGGCTGGTTCACCTGGCAGGACGCCCGCAGTCCGCGCATTCTCGTGCCGCGCGATCCGGCCCTGGTCGAGGCGATGCGCGGAATGCCGCTGCGCATTCATCCCACGACCGATTTCTGGCGCGCCTGGATCGGCTTCAACTTCACGCACAGCCTCGGCGTCGCACTCTTCGGCGGCATCCTCCTCGCCTCGGCGCTGCTCTGGCCCGAGCCGTTCCGCAGCAGTTGGCTCCTGCGCGGGGGCTGCCTGGCGATCGCCGTGCTCTACGTCGTGCTGGCCCGCGCCTACTTCTTCTCGAAACCGCTCGCCGCCTCGACGGTCGCCCTCGCGCTGCTCATCGCCGCCTCTTTCCTGGCCTGATCCCGCCGTGCTCTTCGCGCTTCTCTCCGACATTCACGGCAATCTCGAAGCCTTCGACGCCTGCCTGCGCGCCGCGCGCTCGGCCGGCGCGGAGCGTCTGGCTCTGCTCGGGGACTTTGTCGGCTACGGCGCCGACCCCGTCGCCGTCGTGGAGCGCGTGCAGCGGCTGCAGGCCGAGGGGGCGCTCGTCCTGCGGGGCAACCACGACGACGCCGTGGCCAACGCCTCGCACTACATGAACGACCTCGCGGCCGAGGCCATCGAGTGCACCCGCGAGCAGCTTTCCCCTGCGCACAAGGCCTACCTGACCAGCCTGCCGCTACTGGCCCACGCTGAATCCGCCTGCTTCGTCCACGCTTCGGCCCAGGCGCCGGCACGCTGGATCTACATCGACGGACCCACCGCCGCCCAGTCCTGCGCCGAGGCCGCCGGCTGCGCCTACACCTTCTGCGGCCACGTGCATCGACAGGCGCTCTACTTCGCCACGCCGAAGGGCACGATGTGCGCCTTTCAGCCCACCATCGGCCAGCCCATCCCGATCCCCGCGCACCGGCGCTGGGTCGCCGTCGTCGGCTCCGTCGGCCAGCCCCGCGACCGCCGCCCCGCCGCCGCCTTCGCGCTCTTCGACTCCACCCGCTCGACCCTCACCTTTCGTCGCGTCCCGTACGATCACCTGGCCGCCGCGCAGAAAATCCGGGCGGCAGGTCTGTCGCCTCTGCTGGCGTATCGGGTGGAAAGAGGACTTTAGCGGAAGGTTCAAGAAGTAAGAATCAAGATTCAAAACGTGTTAAGCATCAAAGTATAAGGAAAGGCTCGGAACTCATCCCTCCTTACGCCTTTGTTCTTAAGACGGTTTGAATCTTGATTCTTGTCTGGCTATTCGGTTGTTTTTGTAGTT
>JAFEGM010000036.1:6934-40399 GCA_018240025.1 Verrucomicrobiota bacterium | reverse complement strand
CGGACTACGTGCTCGTCGTCGGTGAGAACCCATCCGACGCTCTGCGGAGCGGCCGCACTCGGAGAGTGCGGACTACGTCCTCACCGCGTGTTTCCCCGCCGCACGCGATAGATCTGCACGCCCTCCGCGTCGTACACCTTCTCCAGCCCCATCTGCTCGAACTTGGCGATGCCTTCGGGGGTGCCGAACAGACGCTCGAGTTCGCCCACCACGAGGTACTGGACCTCGAACTTGTCGAGCAGGCGCCGGGCGAGGCCAGCATCGGGCGTGCGGTAGATCAGCTGCACCTCGGCGATGCGCTCGTCGACGCGGTTGTTGGCCAGGCCGGCCTGCTGCTGCCGCTGGTGCCAGCTCCAGCCGGCCGGCGTGGGCAAACCGGTGTGCACGGCGTAACGCGAGCCCCAGGTGTAGAGCAGCGTGCCCGTGTTCATTTCGAGCAGCACGGGCGAGCCCTGGACGTGGTCCTGCAGCCAGCGGATGGCGAGCAGATCGGGCCGCAGCGGGAAGTGCTTCTCCTTCAGGAAATACTGGGCTTTGTCGGCGAAGGCGAGACCGTCGAGCGTCGGCGGCGTGACGGCGAAACGGTCGCGGATCTTGGTCGGCGTACCGAGCGCCGGATAGAGGCTGGCGGCGAAAATGAGCGCGCAGAGCGAACTCATCCAGAGCCGATGCGGTCGCGGACGCCAGGTGCCCACAGCGTCGAGCACCTCGGGCAGCGCCAGTGCGGCGGCCAGGCCGAAGCAGACCCAGACCTGGTAGTAGAATTTGAAGACCGTGTTCATGCGGCCGATGTCGCCGACCAGCACGACCACCTCGACCAGCAGCGAGAGCCCGAAGGCGATCAGCGTGAGCAGGGCCGGGACGGCCTGCAGCGGCTGGCTGCGCCGCTCCCAGACCCACACGATGGAGAGGGCGATGCCGGCCAGCAGGAGCGCATTGAGCTGACTCCGCAGCACGGTGGCGGCAGCCAGCGCGAGCAGGATGAGGCTGAGCGCGAGGCCCGCGAAGCTGAGCCGGCGCGCCAGGCCGAGCCGCAGCAGCCGAGCCCGCCGCCGGGGCGGACCACCGCGCAGGAAGCTGCGCGCGACCCCGACCCAAAGCTGCAGGCCGCGGGCAAAGGGCAGCTCGCCGCGCCGCAGCGCCACGATCACCGCGGTCAGCAGGACGAAGAGCGGCAGCCCGTAGATGAAGAGGTAATCGCGCAGCGAGGTGCGATCGCCCGTCCAGCGCTCGAAGGAACCGTAGCCTGCGACGTAATTCTGGTGATAGGGCCGGAAGAGCAGCCAGCCGCAGAAGAGGAGAACGAGGAAGAGTCCGACCGAGCGCGCCATCGCCCAACCGAAACCGGCCCAGGTCGGCGTGGGCGACTCGCGCCGCCACGAGGTCAGGAAGAGCACCAGCCCGGTCAGCGCGCCATACGTCGGCCAGTCCCACGTGTTGGTCGGCCAGAAGAATCCGAGCGTCAGCGCGAGCAGCCCGGACAGGCCGCATTTCACCAGGAATCCGCTCGATTGCACCCAGGCGGCGAGCAGCGCGATCACGCAGAGGGTAAAGGGCAGCGCGATGAGATGCGGGTGCAGATCGGCGTAGAGGAAGCTCCAATACGGGAACTCGGTGATCGGCGGCACCTCGTTCGGTCCGCTCACGCCGATGGCCCGCGCGGCCACCCAGTAGAGGTCGGCGAGATAGGGCGAGAGATGCTCGCCATTCCAGAGCCGCTTCACGCCGCAAATCGCGCGGATGACATCGGAGACGACGGGAAAGCGCAGGTCGTGGTCGGGCAGGCCCAGCGCCACCAGCCGGTTCCAGATGAAGCGGATCTGGAAGAGATTCCCGAGCACCATCACGAAGCCCGTGGCCGTCCACGCCGGCAGCCAGGAAGCGCGCGGCCGCAGCGCCCGTGCGGCCGAGAGGGTGGCGGCGCAGCCGAGGCCGAAGAAGGTGGCGAGACAGAGATTGAAGCCGTACTCGGGCAGCACGCCGAGGCCCTTGATCATCACCCCGCAGAGGACGAAGCCGAAGTAGTAGTAGTTGATGAACCCGCCGGCGAACCAGGGGTTGAGCGGCGGGAATTCCTCCGAGCGGAGGACGCCGTACATGAACGTCATCTCCATCGGCTTTTCGCCGCCCCAGGCCGGATGCCAGAGGTCGGGATTGCCCAGGCGCACGAGCAGGAAGGCGAAAAAGGCGACCCAGAAGCAGCCTTCGACGCGCAGGAACGAGCCACGGTGGTCGCGCCACCATTCGATCCAATCGGCCCGCGAACGCCAGGCCAGCAGGCCGCCGAGCAGCGCGAGCGCCAGCAGCAGCAGCCACCAGGTGGTGGCGTTGTTCCTGGCCCAGCCGCGGCTGGCCAGCCACCACAGCGCCCAGGCCGGCAGGAGCAGGCCGAAGGGACGGGCCAGCGCCGCGCCGCGGTCGGGCAGCCGGCGCAGCAGGCCGCCGAGCAGCGACCAGCCGATGGCCTGCAGCACGAGCAGCAGGCCGATCCATGCAACCACCGGATAGCGCGCGCTGAACGACTGGCGGTCGAACATCTGCGACCAGGTGCCTTCGCGCTGCGCCGCCGCCCAGCGCTCGGGCGGTAGGAGGATGGCCGATTCCGGCTGACCCGCCGGTTCCAGCCGCTGGCCGCGTCGCACGATGCGCGGCTGCGGCTTCTGCGGCTCGCGCGTGTCGGTCACGCCGTCGAGCGGGATGGCATTGAAACGCCGGACCAGTTTCTCGGGATCGAAGCGTGCCGATTTCTTGTAGATGTACACCGGCGGATGGTCGTACACGCTGAACGCCTCCTCGGCCTGCCGATCCCAGATGCGCCAGCCGAGGAAACGGATCGGCCGCTTGAACGAGGCCACGAGATCGAAGCCCAGCGAGCCGTCTTCCAAGCCGTTGTAGTAGTCGATGGTGAACGGATACCGGTGCGGTCCGCGCGGGATCGAATCACGCAGCTTCTGACTGGCCAGAATGATGTAATCCGTCTGATTCAGTTTGGCCAGGAGATCGCCCCGCTTTTCCGGGTTGTCGGCCACGTAGTGCGGGAACTCGATCTGCTTGTACACCCCGGGCCCGGGCGTGCCCGGCAGCGGCAGCGGCAGCCAGTCGTCCCAATGCTCGCAGGCCAGCACGGCGCCGCGCGGGATGTTCTCGTAGATCCATTTCGAAGCCTCCACCCGGGTGTGCGGCTGGGAGTAGATGGAGAGGAAGCCGAGCGCCCAGGCCACGGTCAGACCGGCCACCACGATCGGTGTGGCCAGCGCTGCCAGACGCTGAGGACGTCGCCACGCCTGGCGCAGCTGACCGAGGCCTTCCCAGCCCCAGCGTCCGAATTCCGCCAGGAGCCAGCCCGCCAGCAGGCAGAGGCAGCCATACGCCGGGAGGAAGTAGCGGAGCGTGGCCTGGTAGGTGAAGCCTTGATGGAAGAAGACCGTCGCGACCCAGCAGAAGGGGATGAAATGCACCGCCTCGCGCCAGCGGGCGAGCCGCCAGCCGGCTACGGCCCAGCCGGCCCAGGCGGTCAGCCCGAGCGGCACGCCCAGGCCCCAGACGACCATGTTCCACCACGGCCAGAGCAGGGGCGTGCGGCCGTAGAACTGCCGGGTGAAGACGATGTCGGTCACGCCCGTGCTGATGCCGATGACCTCGCGCATGTTGGCCAGCCAGCGCGGGGCGATCTGCCAGGGCCAGAACCCGGCGAAAGCATCGGGCAGCGCCAGGCGCACGGTCACGACCGTCACGAGCACGAAAAAAGCCGTCCGCCCAACCGCCCGCAGGAGTCGGCGTTGCCACGATCCCGCGTCGGTGCCGACCGCGCTGGGCAGGAGAGCGACCAACGCGACGGGCAGTCCGAACGTGGCCACCGAGATCTTGCAGGCGATGCCCAGGCCGAGCGCCACGCCGGTGCCGGCATATTCGTACCAGGCTCCGCTGCGCCAGGCCCGCGCCAGGAAGAGCAGCGCCAGGGCCACGAAGAAGTTGGCGAAGGGATCGACGACGAAGAAGCGCGCGTGCTGGATCGGCAGCACGGCGAAGGCGTACAGGAATGCCCCGAGCAGCGCCACGCCCGAGCGCCGATAGAGCGTTCGTCCGAGCGCATAGACCAGGATGAGCGTGCCGAGATCGAAGACCGCCGCGAAGCCGCGCGCCGCATTGCCGATCTGCTCGGGACGCGTCGCCCCGCCCAACTCCGCGAAGGCGCGCAGCAGGGTGCTGGGCAGGGTGCCGTAGGCGAAAAAGTGCGCTCCCCGATTGCGCGGATTCAGCGGCGAGGCTGCTTCGTCGAAGTACTCCGCCAGCGACTTCGGCCACTCCAGCCGGCCGGTGCTCATCATGACGTGCCGCTCGTCGGGATGCTGGCCGGTCGACTGATCCCAATTCAGTCCGTAGAAGCGCACCAGGGCGCCCAGGCAGAGGATGAGCAGGAAGAGACGCCGCGGCGGCAGCAGCCGCCGCCAGAGCGGTTCGGGAGTGGGGGCAGGCGTATCCAGGGGCTTCGTATCCAAAGGGCCAACCGGTAACGGGGATTGGAAAATGCGAAATCCGAAATCCGAAATCGGCCCGGAATTTGCCGACTTGGGCACTCCCCAGCCGATGGACTACAACCGCGGCGGAGGCGGAGAATGCGGCCCTGGGTCAGGCCTGACAGACGCGGGAACCCGCTTGTCACGGGCAGCCGGGCAGTCCGCCTGCGCCCGCCAAGTCTGCGGATTTGCAGGAAAACCCTTCACTCCTAGAGTCGTTATGGTATTTCCAACCCAACCCCCCCAAGCGCTATGGCTCAGCGACTTACCCTTCCGCAGTACTTTCTCCATCGCGTCAGTGACCGGCCGGACGATCCGGCGATCGGCTGGATCGAGAACGGGGAAATCAAACGCTGGAACTACCGGGAGTACCGCCGGGCCGTCGAGAGCATCTCCCTCGCTCTGCGATTCCACGGCATGGGCCAGGGCGAAAAGGCGGCGATTCTGAGCAACACGCGCAAGGAGTGGAATGTCTTCGACATCGCCGTACAGTGCGCCTGGGGCGTGGTGGTGCCGATCTATCCGAGCTATCTGCCGGAGGAGGTCTCCTACATCGTCCGACACTCGGACAGCACGGTGCTCGCGTTCGAGGACAGCGCGCAGCTGGACAAGATCATCGAACGCCTGCGCGAGATGCCGGCGCTGCGGCTGCTCGTCTGCCTCACGGCGGTTTCGGACTCCGACCGGGCCCGCCTGCGGGCCATCCAGGGCCCGCCGGTCTATTCCTTCGAAGAGCTCTACAAGCAGGGCGAGCAGCTGATCAAAGAGAATCCCGACGCTTTCGAGCAGGGCATCCGCGACCAGCTACCGGACGACCTCGCCACCATCGTATACACCTCCGGCACCACGGGTGAGCCGAAGGGCGCCATGATCCAGCAGAAGGCGCTCGCCGCCAGCCTGCGCAACATCGAACTCGGCAGCGGCGACACGTTCCAGCGCAGCGACACCATCCTGACCTTCCTCCCGCTCTCGCACATCTTCGGCCGCCAGGATTCCTACGTGAACCTCATCTACGGCTGGCAGATGGTCTTCGCGGAATCGATCGACAAGATCGTCGACAACATCGGTCTCGTGCGCCCGACCATCATGGCGGCGGTGCCGCGCATCTTCGAGAAGATCTACGCCCGCATCCTGCAGCAGGTCGACGAGGGCTCGAAGGTCAAGAAGTCCATCTTCAACTGGGCGCTCTACGCCTCGAACGCCTACCACGACAAGGTCGCCGCCGGGGAAAAGCCCGGCCGGTTCGACGAGTCGATGCACAAGCTGGCCTGGAAGCTGGTCTTTTCGAAGATCTACGAACGGTTTGGCGGCCGCATGCGGTACTTCATCAGCGGCGGTGCCTCGCTCGCGCCGGAGATCATGCTTTTCCTCCGCAATGCGAAGCTGGTCATCCTCGAGGGCTATGGCCTGACCGAGTCGCTCTCGGGCGTCTGCATCAACCCGAAAGACCGGGTCGTGCCGGGCTCGGTCGGTCTGCCGCTGGGCGGGGTCGACATCAAGCTGGCCGAGGACGGCGAAATCCTGATCAAGACCGAAGGGCTCTTCTGCGGCTACTACAAGAAACCCGAGGAGACGGCCAAGACCCTGATCGACGGCTGGCTGCACACCGGCGANNGTCATCACCGACCGCAAGAAGGACCTGATCAAGACGAGCGGTGGCAAGTACATCGTGCCGCAGAAGATCGAGGGCATGCTGAAGATGACCCGCTACATCTCCCACGCCGCCGTGGTGGGCGAGGGCCGCAACTTCGCCACCGCGGTCATCGGCATCGAGCGCGACCGCTTCAAGAGCATCCTGCCGATCATCGGACTGAAGGAGAATGCGACCATCGCGGAGATCGCGGCCGCGCCGAAGACGCGCTACTTCATCGAGAGCGACATCGAGAACGCCAACCGCGGCCTGGCCAAGTTCGAGACGATCAAGAAGTTCTTCATCGTGCCCGAGGAGATGACGGTCGAGTCGGGGCTGATGACGCCGTCGTTGAAGCTGAAGAAGAAAATCCTCTTCGATCGCTACAAGAAGGAGATCGACCAGATGTACGCGTAGCCTCGCGAGCCTCGCTGAGGCTCGCTGAGGCTCGGCATAGGCGATAGGGATAGGCGATAGGCGATAGTTCCTGAGGGACATTGCTATGCGGATGGTGGTGCAGCGGGTTTCGCGGGCGAGCGTGGTGGTCGACGGCGGGGAGCCGCGGCGGATCGGGCGTGGACTGGTCGTGCTGCTGGGCATTACGCATGCCGACACGCGGGCGGAGGCGGAGTGGCTGGCAGGCAAGCTGCCGGTGCTGCGCATTTTTCCGGACGAGGAAGGGAAGATGAATCGGTCCCTCAGCGATTTCGGGGGCGAGGTGCTGGTGGTGAGTCAGTTCACGCTCTTCGGCACGCTGCGGAAGGGCACGCGGCCTTCGTTCATGGACGCGGCGCGGCCGGAGCAGGCGATCCCGCTTTACGAGCATTTCCTGAGCACGCTGCGCGGGCTCCTGCCCCGGCCGGTGGTGACCGGCGAGTTCGGCGCCGACATGCAGATCGAGCTGGTCAACGACGGACCGGTCACGCTGGTCATCGACACTCCCGGCGCGGCCCGCGAGGCCTGACGGGCGGGCCTATTTGCGCCGGGCCGGCCAGGGCTGGCCCTGCGCGTCGTAGAGCTGCTTGATGAGGGCATTGCCGTTCGGGCGGACCGCGACTTCGGCCACGAGTTGTCCGCCCGGCGGGGCCTCGCGTCCGGTGCCTTCCGGGACATAAAAGCGCTCGAGGTCGTAGCGCAGTTCCTGGCCGCGCAGCTCGGCGCGCAGGATGCAGCCGCCAGCCGGCAGGAACCGGCGCGCTTCGGCGGCGGAGGCACGGATGGTTTCAAGGACGCCAAAGTCGCCCTCGCGCCGCAGGACGACGAAGACCGAGCCATCGCCGAGCAGGTAGGGATTGGCCTGCGAGGTCAGGTGGCTGATTTCATAACGCAGAATGACGTAGTCACCGCGCAGGAGATCGCGCGGATCGACCGGCACCGTGCGGAGGCGGATGGTGCCGGCCGAAAGACCGACCGCCCGGTAGGCGTAGAGCCCGCCGATGACCAGGATCTGCAGCAGCAGAACCAACCAGAGTGCGCGTATTTTCATGAGGGCAGAACAGGGGGAGCGACCGCCGGGCGGGCCGCCGCGAGGGCGAACTTGCGAAGACGATGGAGGATCCAGCCGAGGCCGAGGAAGACGGCGCCGCCGGTGAAGAAGACCAACGCGGTGTCCATCATGGTGCCGACCAGTCGCAGGTAGATGGAGAGCAGCACGAGGCCGATCATGACGAAGCCCGCATTGACCTGACTGGGCCGATCGCCGGCCCGCACACCCCGCATGATGACCAGCAGCGCCGCCGCGACCACGCCGGCCCAGAGCAGCACCCACCAGCTTTTGGTCGATTCCGAAAAACCGAAGGCGTACATCCCGCCCAGCGCGGCCAGGACACCGAGGTATTCGCCCGTCCGGAGGAGGCCATCCTCATTCCAAAAGCGCCACGCCTGCGACGCCCCCGCCGCAGCCAGCCCGTAGAGAATGACGGCTGAGCAATGGACATCATACCAGCGGAAGAACGAGCCGCTGTTCGAGGCCGGAAGGTAGTGCCGCAGATCGACGACCACCGCGAAGAAAAGCCCGATCAGGAACACGCTGAAAACTCCGCGGCTGCGGGTGAGCAGGGGCAGCGGCAGGATCAGCACCAGCCAGGCCGCGAGCAGCTGACTGACCCGCCCGTCGGTGTGAAAAATCTGCGAGACCAGCGCGAGCCCGAGCAGCGGCAGCACCGCCCAGGCCGAGCAGGCGCTCTCCCACCAGCCGGGATGCGCGTCGTTGGATTTCAGGCGGATGGCCCACCAGCCAACGACGCCGAGCAGGCCGAGGAAGAGGACGATCTTCGAAAGCGGATCGAGGTCCTGCCAGTTGGCCCCGATGATGAGCGCGACCCCTGCGAGCAGCGAGACGACCCCGAGTCCCACGAAGATGGCCATGATCTTCGAGCCCGCATCGGCACTCGGGTAGCGTTGCAGGATTTCGGGAATGCGCGCCGCATCCACCAGTCCGTCCCGGGCCCAGGCTTCGAGTTCCGGCTGGAGCTGCTGCTGCGTGAGGCGTCTGGCCATGTCGGACTCAAGCCAACCCGGGCGTGCAACCCAATCGAAATCCGCACGCCCGCATCGACAGAAACGATGACCGCGCTCCGCCAGGCCGGGCAATTCCCTTGGCCCTCCGCGGCGATGCGCTAAGGAACAGGCGTGAAATCGCGCCTCCTCGTTGTCTTGGGCCTGTTGGCCGTCTGGGCTGGTGCGGGAGTCGCCCCAGCGCAGGAGGCGGCGCCCTCGACGGCGAACGCGGCGGCTTTGGAGCAGCGAGCGGCGGCCCTGAGCGACGAAGGCAAGTTCGCCGAGGCGCTGCCCGTGGCGGCACAAGCCCTGCAGGCGCGCGAGGCCTCGGACGGCCCGGAGGCGCTGGTCACGATGAAAGCGCTGCTGGCCCTGGCCTGGCTGCAGGCCGACGCCGGGCAGCCCGCAGCCGCGCTGCCGCTTTTCGAGCGCGCCGTGGCCACGCTCGAACGCACCCGCGGGCCGATCGATGAGGAAGTGGCCACCGCCCGCAATGGCCTGGCCGCCTTGCACCACAGCGAAGGCCGGCTCTCCGAGGCGCGCGCCGAGTGGCTGCGGGTGCTGGCCATCACCGAGCAGAAGCCCGGATTGGAGAGCTTTGCCGCCGTGCGGGTGCTGGGCAATCTGGCCGCGCTCCACTTCGACGTGGACGACACCGCCCAGGCGGACGGCTATTTCCGGCGCGCGTTGTCCACGGCGGAAAAAGTGCTCGGCCCGGAGCATCGGGTGACCCTGATGGTGCTCGGCAATTACGGGAACTTCCTCGTCTCGATCGGCGACTTCGCCCGGGCCCACGAGCTCCTCGGCGCCTCGCTGCAGCGCCGGCAGAAAGTGCTCGGCGGGAAGCATCCGCTCGTCTCCGAAGCGGTCTTCAATCTCGCCGCCTGCCAGCTGCTGGAGAAGAACTACAAGGACGCGGAGCTCGGCTTCCGCGACGCGCTCAAGCGCATGGAGGAAGCCGACGGCCCCGAGTCACCCCGCACCGCCCGCGTGCTGTCCGCGCTGGCCGAGACGCTCAGCCACAGCCGCTCCGACGAGGCGGCGCGGCTCGCTGCCCGCGCCTTGGCCATTCAGGAAAAACAGCGCGGGCCCCAGCACCGCGACGTGGCCGAGGCGCTGCGCGATGCCGCCACGGTCGAACTCCGCCGGCCCGGCGGCGCGCGCGACCCGGAGAAGGTCGAACAGCAGCTGCGTCGCGCGCTCGAGATCTACGAACGCGAATTCGGTCCGGCCAGCCGCCACACGGTCGGAGCGCTCGACAAGCTGGCCATTTCCGCCCACCGCGCCGGCCGCCGGGGGGAGGCGCGCGAGTACGCTCGCCGCGCGCTCCGCGGCAAGGAAGCGATGCTCGCCTCAGTCCTTTCCTTCGCGCCGGAATCGCAGCGCCTGGCCTACAAAGCGCTGGCCGATGCCGCCTCGGTGCCGGCGGTGCTGGGCGAGACCGACCTGCTGGCGGAGGCGGTGCTGCGCACCGAGGCCATCGTGCTGGATTCGCTGCTGGAGGATCGCCGGGTGGTCAGCGCGAGCGCCGACCCAGCCATCCGCGCGCAGGTCGAACTCACCCGCGATCTCCGCAGCCGGCTCCGCACGGCCCAGGCCGAACGGGCCTCGCCGACTCGCGACGAACGCGTGCGGTCCCTCACCGCTGCCTTCGAAGAAGCAGAGATCGCCCTGACTCGCAGCGTGACCGCGCTGGGCCGCTCGCGGCGGGCGTTGGCGACCGAGCCCGCCGCCGTGCGGGCGGCCGTCCCGGACGATGCTGTGTTGATCGAATATGTGCGCTACGCCGAGCCCGCCGCCGCAGGACAGGGCGAGCAGGCCAGCTATGGCGCGCTGCTCCTGCCGCCTCTCGCGGCCGCGACCGGTCCGCGCTGGATTCCGCTGGGATCGGCCGCGACGATCGAGCGGGAGATCCGCCAGCTGCAGCGCGGTGTCAGTCCGACCGGCAAGCCGCTGGAAGCCGAACTGGCCGCCCAAGCACTCCACCGCCTCGTCTGGCAGCCGGTAGCGCAGGGCCTGCCCGGCGGCACGCGCCGACTGCTGCTCTCCCCCGCGGGCGAGCTGCATTCCATCAGCTTCGCGGCCCTTGCGGCCAAGGACGGACGCTTCGTGGCAGAGGATTTTACCATCACCTATCTCTCAGCCGGTCGCGACCTCCTGGTGAGCGCTCCGCCGCCCCCATCCGGGCCGCCGGGGCTGCTGGTGGTGGCCAATCCGAAATTCCAGCTCGAGACCGGCAAGACCCTGGTGGCCTCGGCCACGCCGCTGACCCGCAACCTCGCCCGCCAGCAGGCCTTCCGGCAGATCGACTTCCGCCAGCTGCCCGGCGCCCAGCACGAGGCGCTGCAGTTGCTGAAGGAGGCCTCGCGACTGGGCTGGCAGAGCGATCTGCTGACCGGCGAAGGTGCGACCAAGGGCGCCTTGCTGGCCATCCTGAACGGCCCGCGCGTTTTGCATCTGGCCACGCACGGATTTTACGTGGCCTCGCCGCGGCTCGGCGCGACCGCGCTGCCGGATCCCATGCTTCGCTCCGGCATCGCCCTGGCCGGAGCGGTGGACACGATGTCCGCCTGGCTGCGCGGCGATCTGCCTGCGCCGATCGGCCCGGGCGTTCTCACCGCGGCCGAGGCCTCCGAGCTGGATCTGCGCCACACCTGGCTGGTCACGCTCTCGGCCTGCGAGTCGGGTCTCGGGGAAAATCGCGTCGGAGAGGGCGTGCTCGGCCTGCGTCGCGGCTTCGCCCTGGCCGGTGCTCAGCACCTGCTCGTCACGCTCTGGCCCGTGGCCGACCAGGACACCAGCACCTTTATGCAGGAATTCTACGGCAAGGCCCTGGAGGGCGATCCCTCGGTCGCCTTAGCGGAGGTCCAGCGGGCCTTGCTCACGCATACGCGGAAGCATTACGGGACGGGCCGGGCCATCCGCACCGCCGGGGCCTTCATTCTCTCCTCCCAAGTCGGGAAGTGACCTGCGGCCGGGGCCGGGCATCGTGGTGAGCGGTGGGACGCGCTTGCCCGCTGGACATCCCCCGCGGCCCTCCTTCCTTCCGTTCTCTCGCCCTCATTTTACCCAGTCTGCTCCGTGCCGGATCTCGACCCGCTGCTCAGCCCCTTTCTCGACGCGCCGGACGAGGCGTCGGCGCGGGCCTGTCTCGGACGGCTGGTGGTGGAGGTGGCCGCGCCCATCATCCGACGGGTGGTCCTGGCCCGCACCGGTGCGACGCCGGCCGCGCGCAGCGGCACCGGCGGGCTGCTGGAGGCGGAGGACATCGCAGCCGAAGCCCAGGCCGCGCTCGTGCGCCGGCTCCTCGCCCTGCGCCAGGAGGGCGGCGGCAGCGGCGTGCGCAATTTCCGCGCCTATTGCGCCGCGGCGGCCCAGCGCTCTTGGATCGACCAGCTGCGGCTGGTGCGCCCGGGACGCGCACGGCTGCTGCATCAGGTTCGCTACCTGCTCGGCGAGTCGCGCCGGGTCTCGGGCTTCGCGCTCTGGACCGCGCCGGACGATCCGACCGTCGAGCTCGGCGGCTTCGGTGCCTGGCAGGAAGACAGCCATGCTCGCGCCCCGGAAGATCGACTGCGGGCGCTGGCGGAGGATCCGGCCGCCTTCGTGAGCGACGCCGTGCCGGATGTCCGCACGGTGCCGGAGTTCGGCCCGGCGCGGCTGCTGGCCGTCATTCTCGACCGCTTGGGCGGCCCCGCACCGGTGGACGATCTGGTCGAGGCGGTCGGTCGGCTGTGGGACGAGGCCGAGGGCGTGCCGCGCGATCCGCCCCCGCCGCTGGAGGAACTCCCCACCTCCGCCCCCGGCCCCGACGAAGCGGCCGGCTGGCTCGACTGCCTGCGCTGGCTCTGGGCGCAGATTCCGCAACTCTCACCGCCCCAGCGCCTGGCCTTCGTGCTGCATTCGCCTGTCACGCGCGAATGGGAATACACCGGCGTCGCCACTCGGACCGAGATCGCCGCGGTGCTCGGCCTGCCCCTGGCCGAATTGGAGCGGCTCTGGCCCGACATTCCCCTGCCCGACGCCGTCACCGCCGCGCGTCTCGGGGTCGCGGCGCAGAATATCATCAACCTGCGCAAGGCCGCCCGCCTGGTCCTCGGGCGAAAACTGGTGGCCAGCGGAATCCGCGGGCCCATTTTCCCGTCCACCCCGGTAGAGCGATGAACGCGACCCCGCCGCCCGAACCCTCGCCCCAGGCCGCCGCGGCCCGGGTCGACGTGGCGCGTCTCCTCGCCGAGGCGCGCCAGCAGGCCGAGGCCCCCGCGCTCTCCGCCGAGGACTTCGCGCGCGCCGCCGAGGCCGCCCTGGACCGCTACCCCAGCGAATCCTTCACGCCCGGCGGCACCCTCCGGCCAGCGGCACCCCCTCACCCCGTCACCCTTTCACCCCTTCCGGCCGCCACTCCCACTCCCGCTCCCATCTCCTCCGCTCCCGCCTCCTCCGCTCCCACCTCCTCCGCTCCCACCTCCTCCGCTCCCGCCTCACCCGCCGCGCCCCTCCCCTTCCCCGCGCCGCGACCTTGGGCGCGCTGGAGCCTGGCGGCCGCGGCCGCGGTGCTGCTGGCGGGCGGCTTTCTACTGCGACCGCTGCTCTTCCGCGGCGACGATCAACTGCGCGACGGACCGCTGCGGGTCACCCGCGACGGGCGGATCGCCCATCCCGAGGCCCTGCCGGGCGATCTGCTCGCCTCGCTCGAGAGCAGCATCCGTCAGCGCAGCGCCGCCGTGCTGCTCGGGGACGCCGGACCGCTGCGCGGCTCGGGGCTGGCAGACCTCCCGAACACCGCGCTCGACGTCTTTCTCAACGGCGCCCAGGCCCTGACCGGCGCCGCGCTCGAACTGCTCCAGCCGCTCTCCGGCGCCACGGTCGAGGACGAGCGCCCGGAGCTGCGCTGGGCGCCACGACCGGGCGCGACACGCTATGTGGTGCGGCTGCAGCAGCCGGGGGAATCCGACACGACGTGGCAAAGCCCCGAACTGCCGGCCAGTCAGACGTCCTGGCGTCCGCCCCAGCCGCTGACCCGCGGCGAAACCTACCGCTGGAGCGTGACCGCGCTCGATGCGAGCGGCCAGCCGGTGGCGAGCTCTCCCGCGGCCGCGCTCCGCATTCTCTCGGCCGCCGATCTGGCCAGCCTCGGCCAGTTGCGTCGGACCTACGGCGGCTCGCATCTCGTCCTGGCCGCCGCCTATGCCCGTCTGGGCATGGAGGCGGAGGCGCGAGGCGAAATCGCTGAACTCGCGCGCAAGGAGCCCGATTCGGCGCTCGCCCGCGAGCTGGCCGGCTCGCTGAGGCCGAAGTAGGGCCGCATCCGAGGCGCGGGCGGCGCACTTCCCGCGGGCCAGCCGCCTCCGAGTCGAGTTAGAATACCGGCCGCATGCCGCCCGCCTCGCCGCTCTCGCTGGTCGTCTTCGTCCTCATCTGTCTCGGCGTACTCGCGTTCTATGTCTGGCAGGCTCGCAGTCTGGCCTTCACGCTCGGGCTCGCGCTCTGGCTGGGCGCCTTCGCCGCCGTCGTGGCGAGCGGTTGGGCGGCGCGGCAGCCGATGCCCCGGATGATGCTGCTCTTCGCGGGGGTTAATCTCGTCACCATCGCCGCCGCCTGTTCTCCCCTCGGCGCGCGCCTCGCCACGAACGCTTCGATCACCGCGCTCGTCGCACTGCAGTCGTTCCGGCTGCCGCTGGAGCTCGTGCTGCACGATTGGGTCGGCAGCGGCACGATTCCCCCGACCATGACCTGGACCGGGCAAAATTGGGACATCCTCAGCGGCCTCGCTGCCCTGCTCCTCGCGCCTTTGGCCGGCCGCGCGCGTGCCGCCGCCTGGCTGGCCAATGCGCTCGGCTTTGCGCTGCTGCTGAACGTCATGCGGGTGGCCGTGCTGTCCTCCCCGCTCCCGTTCGCCTGGGGCCAGGATCCGCCGCTGCTGCTCATCTTCTATCTCCCGCACGCCTTCATCGTGCCGGTCTGCGTGGGCGGCGCCTTGTTCGGCCACCTTGTGCTGACGCGCGCGCTGCTCCGGCCCCGCGGCTGAGTCGCTCAGTCGCGCCGACGCCGCTGAATGCCGACCACGATTTCGCGGTCGCCCTGCCGCAGCACGACCGCGCCGTCCTCGATGCGCTCGAGTTTGACGATCTCGTCGGGCCCAGGCCCATAGCGGACGAGATCGCCGACGCTGTAATCGCGGCCGTTGATGACCGCCGCCGGCGGATCGCCCAGCAACACGGCGGTGACCTCGAACATCGCGGCACGGAGCGGGGGCGGAGTGGGCGTCGGCACCTCGACCGGCGTCGGCTCGGGCGTGGGTTCCGGCGTCGGCGTCGGCGCCGGAGTCGGCGTCACGCGCAGCACCGGCGAGGCGGCGCGCCGCGGCGGTGGCGCCGGCTCCGAACGGCTCAGGTACCAAAAGGCCAGCAGCAGCGCCAGCAGGAGCAGAATCGCGCTGCCCACGATCAGCCGCGCCTGGCTCTGCAGCCGCTGGGCCGTGGCGTAGGGCGCATCGATCTGCCGGCGCGCCCGCGCGGCCGCCTCCAGCGCTTCGCGCCGGTATTCCCCTTCCGGGACGCGCTGCGCCTCGGCTTCGAAGGCGTCGAGATCGGCGGTGGCCTGGCGATACTCCCGCTCGCAGCGCGCCACCAGCCCGAGCCGCGACAGCGAGCCCGACCAGGAAATCGTCCGCCCGAGCCCGGCCGCCCGTTCGCCGAGCGCCGTCTCCAGCTTGCGAATGCGCTCGGGCCAGCCCTCGATCTGCCCGTCGAGCGCGGCGTCGGCCTCCGGTCCTTCCAATCCTTTCGGGCAGGCGGCGAAGAGCTTGCGTGCGGTGCGGTAATTGCCCGCCATGGTCTCGCTGCGGACCCGCGCGAGTTCGGCCAGGCCGGCCTCGCGCTCCTGCGGCCAGGCGGCGCAGCGCTCCAGCACCCAGGCGAGATCGGACAGCACGAGTTCGAAGATCGGCCCGCGGCCCAGCGCGCACTCGCGCAGCGCGGCTTCGTCCGCGCCGGCGGCGGACAGACGGCCGAGGAAGACCTTCAGCTCGGGAAAGACCTCACGGAGCGCGGCCAGTGCCGGAGCCTCGAGATCGAGGCTGAAATTCGGATCCGCCGGATCGAGCTGCGGGGCAAAGCGCGCCAGACGCGCAGGCAGTTCGGCCTGGAGGGTACGCGCTTGAGCTTCCAGCGCTTCGATTTCCTCGGCGCGGAAAGTGTGCAATGCCCGCGCCCGCAGCGCCGCCGCCGGCGCGCGACCCTGAGCGATCTCGCCCAGCATCGCCTCGACCACCGCGGCCCGCGCCCGCACGGCGTGCCGAACGAGGTCGAGCGGACGCTCCGGCGCCTGCCCGGCCGCCGCGCACTCGCGCAGACAGGCGGCCAGTTCGGTGCGCAAGGCGCTCAGCGCCTGGAGATCGGCGAGATCCGAAAGCACATCGCGCGTCTGCAACAGCTCCAGCCCGGCCTGCAGCGTGGCCAGCAGAGCGCTCAGGTCCCCCGTCGTGCCGGCCGGCCCGGCCGCGCGCAGCGCGGTCACTTCGGCCATCAGCTGCACCAGCAGCTTGCGCGCAGCCCGCACCGCGGCCTCGGAGCCGCCGGGCTCGGCGGCAGCCGCCTCGAGCGCCCGCGCCGCAGCGATAATCTGGGATTGGTCCATGGCCGGAGCCGCAGATGCGGGCCAATGGCGGCCGTGTCAATCGGGGCGACTCGCGAGGCGCGCCGACAACCCCTTTTCCCTGCTCAGCGCCACCGCCCCCTCCCGCCAGCATCCGCTCCCCAGTCTAATCCCTCCCACCAACGAATCTGCGTTCATCCCGAAAATCTGCGGACTCTTCCACGCGCCCCCGCCGCCGCTCACAAGCTCCCGTGTGCCGCTCACGGCTGCCGCCCCCGCGCCACGGTGATCGACTGCGCCGCGGCCCACTGCTCGATGTCGCGCTTTTGGATGGCATTGGCCATCAGGTCCGGGAAGAGATCCGGGGTGCAGGCGAAGGACGGCACCCCCAACGCCGTGAAGGCGCCGCCCACCTCCGCATCGAAGACGGGCCGGCCGCCGTCCTCCAACGCCAGCAACGCGACCATGCGCACGCCGCTGTCCACGATGGAGGCGACGCGTTGATAGAGCGCCTCCTTGCGCCCGCCTTCGATGAGATCGCTGATCAGCACGAGGATGGTCTCGTCGGGGCGCAGCACGAGCGATTGGCAATAGCCGAGCGCGCCCCCGATGTCGGTGCCGCCGCCCAACTGCACGCCGAAGAGCACGTCGACCGGATCGGCCAGCTTTTCGGTCATGTCGACGATGGCGGTGTCGAAGAACACGAGGGACGTGCGCACCGCGCGGAGCGAGGCCAACACGGCCGCGAAGACGCTCGAATAGACGATCGAGCCGGCCATCGAGCCGCTTTGGTCGACGCAGAGCACGATGTCGCGCAGCGAGCTGCTGCGGCGGCCGTAGCCGATGCGCGTCTCGGGTACGATGGTGCGGTACTCGGGCTGATAATGCTTGAGGTTGGCTTTGATGGTGCGCGGCCAGTCGATCTCGCTGTGGCGCGGGCGGCGGTTGCGGGCCGCGCGGTTCAGGCTGCCGGTGACGGCCTGGCGCAGCGGGCTGGCCAGACGGCGCTCGAGTTCCTCGACCACCCGGCGGACCACCTGCCGGGCGGTCGCCTTGGTGCGCTCGGGGATGACGCCGTTCAACGACATGAGGGTGCCGATGAGATGCACGTCGGGCTCGACCGATTCGAGCAGCTCGGGCTCCAGCAGCAGGCGGCGGAGATTGAGCCGCTCGACTGCATCGCGCTGCATCACCTGCACGACCGACTTCGGGAAATACGTCCGGATGTCGCCCAGCCAGCGCGCGACGTTGGGCGAGCTCGACTCGAGCCCACCGCGACGCTCGCGCTCGTCGTAGAGCGAGCCCAGCGCCGCGTCCATGCGCAGATCGTCCGCGCTCAGGCCAGCGGCACGGGCGGCGGCGGACTCGGCCGACTCGCCACCGAGGACGAGCCGCCAGCGGCGCAGACGTTCAGCGGGGGAAATCGGATCGCTCATGGGGAATCGGCGGCCACGGGCGGGCCGAGCAGGGTGCGAAGCAGCGGCAGCACGAGCCGCGCGCGCTCGAGGTCCACGTCATTCTCGACCGACGCGGAAAGCGCCGCCGCCGGCGAGGTGGAGCCGCGGCGGGCGCGATCGCCCAGCTGCCTTCGCTCGGCCGCGGAGAATGCGCCGAAGGTCCGGCGCAGGAGCGGGAGGATCTCGGTGAAATGCTCGGCGCTCAGGCCGCTCAGCCAGACGTCGAGCATGCCCCAGAGTTCGTCCCGATGAATGAGCAGCAGCACGCCGCCGCTGACGAAACCCTCGATCCAGGCTGCGGCTTGCGCCGGCGCGGCGGCGCGGGACAGCTCACGGGAGAGTCGCAGCGAGGTCTCCTCGACTGAGCGCGTGCCGTCGTCGAGCAACAGGCGGGCGCAGCGGCCGGCCAGCAGCCCGTGCAGACCCGCGCTGTCGCCCAGGCGCTGCAATGCCGCGCGCCAGTCGGCCAGTAACGCGTCGTCCGCCAGCGTGACGAGCGCCGCGTGGGCGGCATCGAGGTGCCCGCGCATCTCCGCCGCCGACTCGTCGTTCAGCTGCGCGCAGGCCGGCACGAGGCCGACGCAGCTGCGCGCCACCAGCCCCGTCACGACCGGCCCGAGCAGCTCGCTGTCGGTCTGCCGCACGTTGCCGTAGCGCAGCACCTGCACGAGCGGCGGCAGCGCGGCCAGCAGATGGGTCACTTCGCCGGTCAGGGCCGCGAGACTGGCCAGCCGCTGTAACAGCGGCTCGACCGCGGCCGGCAGCTCGGCCAGCAGCACGCGCTCGACCAGCCCGGTGAGATCGGCCAGGGCGCTCGCCTCGGTCGCCGCGCGCAGGACCGCGCCGGCGCTGGCCTCGGCGACGGTGTGCCCGAGCGGCGCGGCCTCGACCAGCTGGATCTCGAACTCGGGCTGCCAGCGCAGGCGCCAGGTCTCGCGGAAGGTGCCCTTGCCGCGCGAGTGGAGGACCTTGCCCCATCCGATCCCGAGCAGACCGAGCCGATGCAGCAGCTGGCTGCGCTCGAGGTCGTTGGGCTTGCGCAGATCGAGTTCGAGCGTGCGCTCGAGGGCCTCGGGCGGCAGCCGGAGCCGCTTCTGCTCACGCTGCAAATCGCGCTGCAGCGGCACCTGCGGAGCCTCGTCGGGAATGCGTCCGAGCACCGCGCCGACCTCCAGTCGCTCGCGGATCAGCTGCATGGGCGCATCGCCCCCGAAGCAGAAGATGGCGCGCGCAGCCTCGCGGAATTCCGCCAGTCCCGGCACCGGCTGCCCGCGCAATGCGGACGTCGCCTCGGCCAGGCGCACGGCCTCGACCACGCTGGCGGTCGAGCTCTCCAGATCCTCCGCGCGCAGCAGCTGGGCAATGCGCGCCATCCAGCGCAGCGCGACCTCACCGCGCGCCGCCGGATCCCAAAGATGGCCGTAGTAGCCCGGCGAATGCACGCCCGCGCCATAGCCGCTGGCGGCGGTGAGACGGTCGTAGGTCCACGGAATCCAGGCCGCGGTGACGGCCGCCTTGGGCAGGCCCTTGAGCGTCTCGGCATCGCTCTTGGCCGTGGGCATCTGCGCCAGCGCCGGCACGTGCCACGCGCCGCAGACGACCGCGATCCGCTGCGCGCCGCCGCGCTGGGCTTCGCGAATGGTCTGCCGCATCCAGGCTTCCCGCCGCGCCTCGCGCCGGCTGAGCGGACGCGCCAGTTCCAGCCGGACCGCGGTCATCAGTTCCTGCACCGCGGCGAAAACCTCCAGCCCCGCGTGGCGTCGTTCGAAGGTCTGCTCCCACCACGCTTCGCCGTCGGACGCACCGGCCGCGCGGGCGACCAAATCGAGCGGATCCTCGCCGCGCTCGAGCACATCGTCCTCGTCGGCCGACGGCGCTTCGCCGTTCTCCTCGGCCTGCGCGGGCGCATCGACCAGCTGATGCCGCTGCGGCAGATCCATGAAACGCACCGGCACGTCCGCGGCCAGGGCCCAGCGCAGCGCCTGCCACTCGGGCGAGAACTCGGCGAAGGGATAGAACACCCCGCGCTGCGGGACGTCGGGCCGATACAGCAGCAGCGCCACCGGCGGCTCCATCCCGGGCAACGCGGCCAGCGGGAGCAGTTCGTCGGCCTCGGGCGGCCCTTCGAGCAGAACGAGATCCGGCCCGATCTCCGCCAACGCCGCCAGCACGCTCCGGGCGGAGCCGGGACCGTGGTGGCGAATGCCGAGCAGATGGACCATGGCGGCAGAGGTGCGGCGTTACTCGCGGCAGGCGCGATACAGGTCCTTCCAGCCGTCGCGTTCCTTCACGACGGTCTCGAGATACTCCTGCCAGACCACGCGATCCTGCACCGGATCCTTCACCACCGCGCCCACGAGGCCGCCGGCGAGATCGGCCGCGCGCAGCGTGCCGTCGCCGAAATGCGCCGCCAGCGTGAGGCCGTGATTGATGACCGAGATCGCCTCGGCCGTGCTGAGCGAGCCGGTCGGCGATTTGACCTTGGTCTTGCCGTCGCTGGTCACGCCGGCGCGCAGTTCGCGGAAGACCGTGACCAGCCGCCGCACTTCCTCCAGCGCGGGCGGCTGGGCCGGGATTTCCAGCGCGCGGCCGAGGCTCTCGACCCGCATGCGCACGATCTCCACCTCCTCGTCGAGCGAATCGGGCAGCGGCAGCACGACCGTGTTGAAGCGGCGCTTCAGCGCGCTGGACAGGTCGTTCACGCCCTTGTCGCGATCGTTGGCCGTGGCGATCACATTGAACCCGCGCACCGCCTGCACCTCGATGCCGAGTTCCGGCACGGGCAGCGTCTTTTCCGAGAGCACCGTAATGAGCGCGTCCTGCACGTCGGAGGGAATGCGCGTGAGCTCCTCGACCCGCGCCAGCCGGCCTTCGCGCATGGCCCGCATGATCGGCCCGGGCACGATGGCCTCGGGCGACGGCCCCTTGGCCAGCAGCAGCGCGTAGTTCCAGCCGTAGCGGAGCGATTCCTCCGCCGTGCCCGCGGTGCCCTGCACGAGCAGCGTCGAATCGCCGCTGATGGCGGCGGCCAGATGCTCCGAGACCCACGACTTGGCCGTGCCGGGCACGCCGAGGAGGAGCAGCGCGCGATCGGTCGCCAGCGTGGCCACGGCAATCTCGATGACCCGGCGCTGGCCGATGTACTTCGGCACAATCGGCACGCCGTTGGCCTCGCCGCCGAGGAGATAGGTCGTCACCGCCCACGGCGAGAGCTTCCACTGCGGCGGACGCGGCCGGTCGTCGCAGGCCGCGAGAGCGGCGAGTTCGGCGGCGTACTGTTGCTCGGCGTGGGCGCGGAGGACGGGGGCTGGATTCTGGCTCATGGCGAGGATTCGGGCTGGAGCGCCCCGAGGACCTCGAGGCGGAAGGTGAGATATTCCTGGAGCTGGGCGGCTGCGGGGACCGAGCCATCGAGCGTGCCGCAAGCCTCCTGCACGTGCGCCACGGGGATCCGCACGAGCAGCGCTTCGAACTCGGCGAAGGTCGTACGCGGGATGCGATAAGCGTCCCCCGTGCTGGCGGCCAGGCCGCGCACCACCGCGACCACGAGTTCGCGCGACCAAGGCCGCGGCAAGGCCAGCAGCGGCTCGCGCAGGTTCCAGTCGAATTGTCCGGTCAGCTGCCGCAACAGCCAGCGCTCCAGCGCCGTGTCCTCCAGCACGGACGGCAGCGCGGCCGCCTCGGCGAGGCTGGGCGTCACGCGCGCCTCCAGCAGGGCCTCGGCCCAGTCGGCAGCGCGATGACGCACCGTCGCCCACGCGAGGCCGGTGAGCAGGGCGATCGAGAACTCGTGCGCCTTGGCCGCGGCCACGAGGTCGGCCGGGGGCGCGCCGAAGCGCTGGCTCCAATGCGCCGGCGGCACGGCCGAGAGGACGAGCACGAGTTGCACCGCGCGTTCGCCGAGCTTGGCCGGCAGACCGGGTAGTTTGAGATCGAGGCCGTCGCGCTGCCCGGCCGCATCGGGCGCGGCCGGCAGGTTCAGTTCGATCTTCCCGGCGCGCCAGCTCAGCGCCGCGTCCGCGCGGGCGGTCTGGCGGGCCACGAAGTCCGAGCCCGGCAGGCGCGCGAGCAGGTCGATGGCCCCGCGACGCGCCTCCTTGCTGCGGTCGGCCAGGACCGATTCCAAAAACGGCTCGTCATCCGCGCCGAGGCCGGTCGCCAGCGCTTCCAACAGCGCCGTGCGCGCCGCCGCCGGTTCGCAGGCCCAAACCTGCGTCAGCTGCTCGCGCGCCGCGGCGGCCTCGGTCCGGCGCCGAGCCGTCAGATGGGCCACGCGCTCGGGCAGGGAGCCGGTTTCCCACGGGTCCACGGCGGGTTCGAGCAATGGCGTGGGCGCGGCTCCGCGGTTCCAATCCGGATGCTGCGCGGCCAGCCAGTGCGCCCGCTCGCCCCCTGCCGCCAGCACCGCCTCCCGGCGCGCGGCGCGGGCACCGGCCCAGGACAGAAGTTCGGGCAAGGTGGCCGCGGGCAATCGCCAGCCGGCCTGTGCCAGCGTCTGCAGCCATTCGAGCAGGAGATGCGGGAATTCGCCGCGCTGCAGGATGGGCCAATGCGCCCGGGCCCGCGCCGGCAGCAGCGGCCGGGATTCCACCGCTGCCAACGCGGGCGCGGCCGGAGCGGAGCCCACCTGCCGACCCGCCTGACGCCAAAGATCGAGCGCCCCAGCCTGCGCGAGCAGACTGGCGGAATCGGCTTTCACCGCTTCCGCCAGTTCCGCGGGCAGCACGGGCGCCGCGGCGTGCTGGGTACCCAGCAAGGCCGCGGTCACGAGATCGGGCCACGTGCTCATGACGCACCCTCCGCGCGGAAGTCCACGTATTCCCCCTCCGCCCAGGCGCCGAGCGGTTCGAACGCCTCGCCGTCCCACTCCCCGAAGACCTCGATCGGCGCGCCGCCGGAGATCGCCAGCAACGTCCAGAGCCCGGCGAAGCAACGCGCCAGCCGGACGCCCTGTCCGTCGGCTTCGCGCAGCCAGCCGCCACCTTCTGCGGGCACCGGCACCACGGCCCGCAGCAGCCACGGCTCGCGCCCGGCCCACGGATTCTCCGCCAGCGTCCGCGCGCTGGCGGCGAGCGCCTCGGCGATGCCGCCGACGCCGCGCACCTGCGGAATCGATTTCCCCTCGGCCCGCGCGCCCGTCCGCGCCCGCCGGGGCACCGCCCCAGGCAGGAACTGCAGCTCGCCCGCGAAGACGGTGCCGGGCACGAGGCTGACATCGAGCGGCTGCCCGCCCGCCGCGAAACTCCAGCTGAGCGCGCTCCGACCGGTGTTCGCACCCAGCAGCCAGGTGCGTTGCGCCCGGATCTGGCCGTCGTCTTCGACGCGCTGGCCGACCACCTGCCAGTCGTCGCGCACGCGCTCGCCGGCGGCCCAGTCCTCCTCGGCGGGATTCCACCCGAGCGCGCCGCGCACGTCCGCCTGCAACGGCGGAGGCAGCTGGTCGATGCGGCCGAAGGCATGCAGGAGCAGCTGCAGCCGGCCCAGATGCGACAGCGTGCGCCCGGCCCAGTCGGTTCCACCCGCCAGCAGCGTGGGCACTTCTCGCAGCCAGCGCGCCACCCCGGGGGCCTGCGCATCGATCATCCGCGCGGCCAGGCCGTCCCAATGCGCGCTCGGTCGGGTGCGCGCCGCGGCCAGGCCAGCCTGCATGGTGTCGTCCAGCCAGATCTGCAATTCCTCCAGGCCCGCCCGCACCCGATCCTCCCGCCGCGCGCTCCGCTTCTCGCGCTGCTCTGCCCGGCGTGCGGCCGTTTCCGGATCCGGCGGGGCGGCCTCGGCCTCGGCCTTGGCGGCCTTCTTCTCCGCCGAGGCCTCGCGCTTGGCGATCCACTCGACCACCCACGGCGGCGCCGCCGCTTCGGCCGCGAAATCGGGCCGACCCGCGTGCAGGAGCAGCAGCCCGAGCCCGTGCTTGCAGGGAAATTTGCGGCTCGGGCACGAGCATTGGAAGGCCGGCCCGTGCAGGTCGACCTGCGTCCGGTACGGGTCCTTGCCGCTGCCCTGGCATTCTCCCCAGAGCGACCGCGGATCGCGCCCCACCCGCTGCCACACCCCGGGCTTGGCCAGCCCCTGACCCGCCTTGGCCGACGACGCATCCGGCGCCAGCGCGAGCACTTGGTCGGGGGTGAAGGCAGACATAGAAAGGCGCATTCCAAAATCCGAAATCGGCGGCGATGGCAACCCAATTTCGCTGCGCCTTTCGCCTCGGGCGGGCCCTCTCTCCGGCCTTCCCGATTGCCCCCGCGCCCACCCTCGCCGAAACTCGCCCTCCGCCGTGCCGTCGTACCCGTTCCCCGCTCGCCCCCTGCCCGCCGCCGACCGCGGCTGGGCCGGGCTTTGAGCCGTTGCTGCAATGTCCGGCCATCCCTTGTTGCAGGCGCAGATCGAGGCGGAGGAAACCGGGCATCTGGGCTACGCGCGCTTCCTGACCGAACAGCACCTGCGCGAGCAGCCGCTGCATCTGCCGGCGATGCTGGCCTACGCGCATCACCAGATCGCCTTCGGCCAATACGCCGATGCCCAGCGCATGCTGGCCAAGGCCCACGCCCAGGCCGAGGGCTCGCAGATCGCGCTGGTGTGCCTGCAGGAGGGTCATCTGCTGCACGCCCAGGGCCAGTTCGCCGCCGCCGAGGTCACCTATCTGGCCGCGCAGGAGCTGGAGCCGGACGATGCCCACGGCTTCACCTTCGCCGCGGCCTCGGCCTTCCAGCGCGGCGACCTCGCCCGCGCGCTCGAACTCGGGCAGCTGGCCAGCCGCTGCCGCGAGGGTTGTCTCGACGAGGCCTGGGCCGATCTCGCCGGCTACTATCTGGCCGTGCGGCGGCTCGATGAAGCGGAGGAATGCTGCCAGCTGGCCCACGCGGTCGACCCCGAATCCGGTGCGACGCACACGCTGGCCGACGACCTCGAGCTGATGCGTCAGTTCGGCCACAGCCCGCCGCTGCTCGATTCCGAGGCCGCGATCGATGCGCTGGTGCAGGAAGCCTTCGGCGCGGAGGCGGCCGGGCACATCGGTTACGCCCGCTGCCTGGCCGAGCACGTCCTGCGCGATCATCCGCATCATCCGCAGGCGCTCTCCATTCTCGTGCTCACGCAGACCGCCTTCTGCCAGTACGCCGAGGCGCTCGCCGCGATCGATCACCTCGAGGCGCACATGAAGGCCTCGGATCGGCCGAAGATCCTCCTCCTGCGCGGTCAGCTCCTGACCCGCCAGGGCCGACACGAAGCGGCGGTCACGACCTATCTCGAATCGCACGGCCAGCAGCCCGACGACGCCACCCCGCTCGTCTTCGCCGCCTCGGCCGCCTTCGACGACGGCAATCTCGACCTCGCCCAGACCCTGGCCGCCCGCGCCACCGAATGCCCCGAGGGCGAACTCGACGAAGCCTGGCACAATCTCGGCGGCTACCTGCTCTCCGCCCGGCATTACGAGGAGGCCGCCGAATGCTACCGCCGCGCGCTCGAGATCGACCCCGGCAACGTCTTCGCGCTCCGCCGGCAGCAGGACGTGGAATTGATTCTGTCCAGCCTCGGCCGGTAGCCGAACCCACGCACGGAACGCTCCGCCGGACGCGCTCCGCCGACGGCCCGCGCGATTTCCTGTCACGTTTCTCCCGCCCGCGACCACTTCCGCGGCGATGACCCTCCCCACCTCCTCCACTCCCCCCCTCCCCAGCTCCTCCGCTCCCCCGCTCCCCACCTCCTCCACTCCCCCCCTCCCCAGCTCCTCCGCTCCTCCCCTCCCCAGCTCCTCCGCTCCCCCGCTCCCCACCTCCTCCGCCCGCTTCCCCGCGCTCGACGCGCTCCGCGCTTGTCTCACCGCCCTGGTCGTCGTGCATCACGCGGTCCTGGCCTATCACCCGCACGGGCCGAAGGCGCCGCCCGCGCGGCTCGATGGCGGCTCGCTGGCCTGGTCGGCCTTCCCGGTGCTCGATCCCGCCAAATGGCCGGGCATCGACCTGCTGGTGGGCTTCAACGACTACTTCTTCATGTCGCTGATGTTCCTGATCAGCGGCCTCTTCGTCCCCGCCGGGTTGGCCCGCAGCGGCCCCGGGGCTTGGCTGCGCGCGCGGGCCTGGCGCCTCGGCCTGCCCTTCGTGCTCGGCGCGGCGCTGCTAGCGCCGCTGGCCTATTTCTCGGCCTACCTGCAAACGCCGGGCACGCATTCGCTGGCGGGGTTTTGGGCGCAATGGAGCGCGCTGGGCGTCTGGCCGGCCGGCCCGGTCTGGTTCCTGTGGGTCTTGCTGGCCTTCGGCGCCGTGGCGGCGCTGCTGCACCGCATCGCGCCGAACTGGCTGGTCGTGCCCGCGCTCTGGGTTTCGATGGGCCGCGAGCATCCGTGGCGCTTCGCCGCGCTCGTCGCCGGGGCCGGCGTACTCGCTTACGTGCCGATGTCCTATCTGACCAATGCCATGGTCTGGGGCTCCTTCGGCCCGTTCTTCGTCCAAACCGCGCGGCTGCCGCACTACTTCCTCTACTTCGTGCTCGGACTCGCGCTCGGCGCCGCGGGGATCGAACGCGGACCGCTCGCCGCCGACGGTCGGCTGGCCCGCCGCTGGCTGCTTTGGAGCAATCTGGCCTTGACCGTCTTCTTCGCCGCCGTGGCCGCCTTCGTGTGGTTCATCGTGGCCGCCGGACAGAAAGCGCCCACCGCGCTGCCGCTCTTCCTCGCCAGCCTCGGCTGGCCGCTCAGCTGCGCCGCCAGCAGCCTCGCTGCCTGCGCCGTAGCCGGGCGTTTCGCGCAGCGCCCGGGTGCGATCCTGCGCAGCCTCAGTCGCAACGCGTTCGCGATCTACGTGGTGCATTATCCGATCGTGAGCTGGGTGCAGTACGCCCTGCTCGACGCGCCGCTCAGCGGTCCGTGGAAGGGAATGCTCGCGGTCAGCGCCAGCCTCGGCCTGAGCTGGCTCGTGGCGGCCGCGGTCAACATGCGCAGTGCACATTCGCCGAATGCGGCCGGCCCGCAGAGCAGTAATCCGCATTCTCCGAGTGCGGCCGGCTCGCAGAGCAGTAGTCCGCATTCTCCGAATGCGGCCGGCTCGCAGGGCGTCGGATGAGCGAAGACCCGGAGTGATGGCGCAAAGCAATTGAGCGCTGGAAGCTCGCCGCTGGAAGTTCGCCGTTGGAATCTCCCCGCCGGTAACCCGACGTCTCCCCTCCGCCTTCACCTTTCGGCCTTTGCGGCGGCAGCAAGCTGCCTGGGTGAAAGCGGCGGCAAGCCGCGCGCAGTCCACGGCCTTCGGCTGCCGTCTTTCGACCGTGGATTCTACGTCGGACCGGGGTCTCTTCTCAAACGTTCGGCGGGCCGGCCGCACTCGGAGAGTGCGGACTACTGCCGCAAGCCGCGCGCACTCCATTTACCCAGCCGCTGCTCGACGTCGGACCGGCTCTCTTCTCAAACGCTGGGCGGGCCGGCCGCACTCGGAGAGTGCGGACTACGGGCGCAAGCCGCACGCACTCCATTCGTCGCCCGTCTCTCATCTCGAGTCTCCCATCTCCCGTCCCCCCTCCTCCCCATCCGAGTCACCCCGTCCTTCCCCCTTCATCCTGGCTCGATTTCCGCCATATTCGCGGATGTCCGTGTCCAGCCCGTTTCGGGCGCTGAAATCTCCCAACTACCGACTCTTCTTCATTGGCCAGACCGTTTCGCTCTTCGGCAACTGGATGACGCAGACGGCAACACTCTGGCTCATCTACCAGCTGACCTCCTCGGCCTTCATGGTCGGGCTGCTCACCTTCGTCAGCCAGATCCCCAGCTTCCTGCTCGGGCCCATCGCGGGCTGGTGGGTCGATCGCACCGACCGGCATCGACTGCTCATCGTCACGCAGATCCTCTCGATGCTGCAATCCTTCGCGCTCGCCGGGTTCGCCTTCGCCGGACAGATCGATGTCGCCCATCTGCTCGTGCTGGGCGGGCTGCAGGGGTTCATCAATGCATTCGAGATGACCGCGCGGCAGTCGCTGGTGGTCGACTTCCTCGAGGACCGCTCGCTCCTCGGCAACGCCATCGCGCTCAACTCCTCCATGTTCAACGTGGCGCGCCTCGGCGGCCCTGCGCTGGCCGGCTTCGTCATCGCCTGGGGTGGCGCTGCCTTCTGCTACCTCGTCGACGGACTCAGCTTTCTCGCCGTCCTCGTCTGCCTCTTCCTGATGCGCCTGCCGCATCCGCAGGAGCCGCCCAAGAAATCAGGCGCCTGGGAAGGCCTGCGCGACGGGCTGCTCTACACCTGGGCGCATCCGCTCATCCGACCCGTGCTGTTGCTGGTCACGGCCATCTGCTTCTTCGCCTTCTCGTTCAGCTCGCTGGTGCCCGGCTTCGCGCGCGATGTCTTCCACGGCGATGCGCGCACGCTCGGCCTGATGATGTCGAGCTCCGGCCTCGGCTCGCTCACGGCCGCGCTCTATCTCAGCACCCGCACCGGCACCAAGGGCCTCGGCGCGGTCATCGTCTTCGGCGGCACCGTGCTGAGCTGCGCGCTCATCGCCCTGCCGTTCGCGCCCGTGCTCTGGCTGGCGGTGCCGTGCCTGTATTGCGTCGGCCTCGGCGGCGTACTGCTGGTAGCCTCGAGCAACACCATCATCCAGACGCTGGTCGACGACCGCATGCGCGGGCGGGTCATCGCGCTCTTCACCATGGCCTTCACCGGCACCGCGCCGGTCAGCAACCTCATCATGGGCTGGGCCGCCCAGCGCACCGGCAATGCCGTCGCCCTGGGCGCCGCCGGGGCCGTCTCGCTGCTCTCGGTCGTCCTCTTCCACCGCGCCCGCCCCCGCATCCGTGCCGCCATGGCGAGGGCTCGGGCGGTCGAGCCGGTTCCCCTGCTGGGTGGGAAGATCGAGGCGTGAGTCCGGGAAGTTCGAAACTCGAAACTCGAAACTCGAAGGAAGTCTGAAGTTCGAAGCTCGAAGAGGCCGGACGAACCGTTCCTCCGAGCGGAAATGCTTGGTCGTCTGCAGGCTGCTCACGGGCCTGGCGCCCGGGTTTTTTCGAGTTTGGAGTTTCGAACTTCCTTAACTTCCTTCGAGTTTCGAGTTTCGAGCTTCGAGTTTCCCTCCGGCTCGCGGATGAAGCCGAGTCCGCGTTCGGTGGCGAGCCAAAGCGTGCCCTCCGGCGCGCGCAGGGCCTGCTTCACCTCGTTACCCGGCAGGCCGTGGGCGAGGTGGAAATGCTGCCAGCGGCCGTCGGACTGGCGGAAGGCGAGCCCATCGTACTCGCTGCAGAACCAAAGACGCCCGGCGGCATCGAGGTGGAGCGAACGGATCTTCTGGCTGGCCAGCGGCTCGATGCGCTCGGGCTGCCAGCGGACGCCGTCCCAGCGCGCCGCCCCGCCGCGCAGGCCGAAGCCAGTGCCGACCCAAAGCACGCCGCCGGCGTCGACGCGCAGATCGTTCACGGCCGCGCTCGGCAGGCCGGCGGTCACGCCAAAGCACTCCCAGGTGCCGCCGGGCCGCTGCCGGAAAAGACCTTCGGCCTCCGGCTCGATCGAGCCGACCCATACGGTGCCGTCCGGTGCTTCGTGGATCACATCGACCGTGGGCAGCCGCAGGCCGTCGCGCGCACCGACGAAGCGCCAGGCGGCCGCGGCATCGGCCGGATCGCCGCGGCATTCCCACAACCCATCACGCACGCCGACCCAGAGCGCACCGTCGCGGCGTCGCAGCAGGGCGCTGACCGGCCCCGGATCGTCCACGCCGGGCGGGCGGACGGTTTCGAGTCGACCGCCGCGCCAGCGCCCGAGGCCGCGTCGACTCCCGACCCAGAGCGCATCGCCCTCGGCCAGCAACGCGCGGGTGCCGCGGAGGTCGAGCACGCCCAACTCCGCCGCCAGCCGCGGCGTGCGCGTGGCGGGGTCAAACGCGAACAGCCCCTCGCGCGCGCCGACCCAAAGAAGCCCGTCGTGCAGCGCCAAGACCCCGCATTCGCCCGGTGGCGCCGGCAGCAAGCCCCAGCCGGCGGGCCGCTGTGGCGTCGGACGGAGCCAAAGCGCGGCGCCGTAGACCGCCGCGATCCCCGCCACCAGCTGCAGCACACCGCGGAGAATGCGCGCCGCCTCCGCCCGCCCGTGGCCGCTCACCGACGGCGAAGCCGCCCGAAAATCCCGCCAAGCCCGCCAGGCCGCGAAGAGCGCCAGACCCACCGCGATGCCGGCCAGCGCGCGCAGCCCCCGTTCGGCGCCGGGGGTGCGTTCGAGTCCCAGGTCCGCGAGGAGGGGTAAGCAAGATCCAAGAGGCAAGATTCGAGAATCAAACCGTTCCAAGGGGGAAGGAACAAGGATCAAGCCCGGCGGAAAGAGACATCCCTCTCCGGCGAAATCAGGCCCCATGGCCTCCGCCAGCGCGCTCTCGCATTCCTCCTTACCCCTTTCGCCTTAATCCAGTTTGAATCTTGAATCTTGAATCTTGAATCTTGAATCCTGGTTCTTGGCCTCTACTGCTCCACCACCCGCCGCGCCGTCCACCCCACCGCGAGCCCGAACGCGATGTGCCCGGCGATGCTGATCGACAGAAAGGCCCAGTCGAGCTGCACGCGGAAGAGCGTCGGGTAGGTGACGATCATCGCCAATTCGAGGATCAGCGCCCAAATCACCGCGCTGACCAGACCGCCGCGGCCGAAGGCGAGCGTGTACATCGCGCCGAAGGAGAGCCCGTTCCAGGTGTGGAAAAGCCAACCCACGGTCTTGGTCGTGACCGTGGGGACATCGGTGGCGAGGATGAGCAGGCCGAAGTTCTCGATCGCCTTGAACGGGTTGAACGGCACCGTGCCGCTGATCAGGATGAGCCAGCGCAGGCCGTCGTAGGCGATGAGCCCGATGAAGCCGGCGAAGGCGCCGCCCCAGAGCCGCTGCAGAAAGATCGGCCGCAGCTCCGCCCGCGCCAGCGCCCAGCAGGCCAGCCCCAGCACCACGGTCAGCGGCGCGAGGATGGTGATCGAAGCGGCCACCTTCCAGGCGGTGAAGGCGTGCAGCATCAACATCAACCCGCTGAACGAGAGCGTGCCGATCGCGAGACCGAGCACGAGGAGGCGGCGAGGATCGGAGGGCATGGCGGGAAAGGAAGAAGGCTGAAGGAAGAAGGCTGAAGGAAGAAGGACGAAGGACGACGCGCCGGAGAGAGCTTCCTGTTTTTCTTTCTTCGCGGCTTCGCGGCTTCGCGCGAGATCCCTCAACGCCGGCCACCGGGATCGAACACCAGGCGGAAGCCGATGCCGTCGTGGCGGCAGTTCGCATTCTGCCGATCCACGAAATCGCTGCGGAGCTGGAGCGGGTTGGACGTGAACCAGGAGCTGCCGCGCAGGGCGCGAAGCGGAGTGCCATCCTGCGCGGTGGCGGTTTCGAGTTCGGGAAAGGCGCGCCGGATCTCGGCGGCGTTCATGGAGGGTTGATAGGCGTCCTCGCACCACTCCCAGGCGTTGCCGGCGAGATCGTGCAGACCGTGCGAGTACGGCGGAAAGGCGGTGACCGGCGCGGTGCGCTCGAAGCGGTCGGTCAGCGGCACGCGGGGCCAGCCGCGGCCGGGCAGACTGGCGGCGGTGGTTTCGTCGCAGAAGTTGCCGACGACGCTGGGCGGAGGCCAGACGGGGCCCCACGGATACAGGTGGTTTCCGACCGCACTCGACCACTCGGCCACGGTCGGGAGGCGGTATTCCGCCGGAGCGGCAATGCGTCCCTCGGCGCGCTCCTTCTCGGTCAGCCAGCGGCAGAACTCGCGGGCCAGTTCCCAGCTCACTCCGACCACCGGATGATCGGGACCTTGCGCGAAGCCGGGCTGACGCCAGCTGGCGGCCGGATCGAGCACCCAGGCCGCCCGCAGCTTCGGCGTCTGTTCGACGCGCAGCACGAGCAAGCCTCCGGCCTCGGTGTTCGGTCGCGCCGCCGCGAAGAGCGCGAAGTCTTTCACCCGCACCTTCCAGGCGGCGAAGGGCGGTGCGCCGGGCACGGTGTGGAACGGCATTCCGAGCGTCGCGCTGACGTGGCCGGGAATGAGTTTGGCGGGGTTCGCAGCGGATGCGTCCGGCGGCGAGCGCAGGGCGAGCGCAACCAGGCCGAGCGCGAGCACAACGGCCACCAGCGCGGCGACGAGGATGCGTTGCGAACCCGCCGCAGCCGTCGCCTCCGCGGAGGGGGACGGAGCCGCCCGCAGCGTGGGCGCATTCGAAAGCGAATCGCCCGCGCTGGCCGACGTCGCCGCGGCTCCGCCGGCCTTCGCCTCCGCGGGCGCCGCCTCGCGCAACGCGCGCAGCTCGAGCGCGAGCTCGGCCGCGCCGGGCGGACGCTCGGCGGGCTTCTTCGCCAGCAGGCGCGCCAACAGCTGCTTCACGGGTGCAGGAATGCTCTCGGGCAGCGTCTGCCAGGGCGGCGGTACGCTGACGTGCTTGATCTCGACCTCGTAGGCCGAATTGCCCCGAAACGGCGGCTGACCGCTGAGGAGGAACCAAAGCGAGGCGCCGAGCGAATAGAGGTCCGAAGCGGGTGTGGCGCGCTCCTGCTTGACCTGCTCGGGGCTGGCGTAGAGCGGGGTGAAGCCGGCGCTGCCCGAGGAGGAGACGCCCAGATCGGCCTCGCCGCCGGTGTCCTTCGCCAGGCCGAAGTCGATCAGCTTGACCGTCGGCAACGCGCCCGGGGCGGCGGGCGCGACCATCAGATTGGCCGGCTTCACGTCGCGATGCACGATGCCCACCCGATGCGCTTCGGCCAACGCGCTGGCGGCCTGCTCGGCGACCCAGAGCGCCTCGGGCAGCGGCAGCGGGCCGTCGCGCCGCACGCGTTTGTGCAGGTCTTCGCCTTCGATGTACTCCATCGTGTAGAAGTCATCGCCCGCGACCTCGCCGAAATCGTAGAGCACCGGAATGCAGGGATGCCGCAGATAGGCCAGGGCGCGGGCCTCGCGGAGGAAGCGCTTGCGAGCCTGGGGATCGGCCTGGAGGGCGCGCGAGACGACCTTGAGCACGACCAGACGGCCGAGTTTCGAATCGCGCGCGAGGTAGGTCACGCCCATACCGCCGCGGCCGAGTTCGCGCTGCTCCCCGGTGGCCGGATCGAGCGGGATCTCGAAATTCCCGAACGTCGCGCTACGGGCGAAAAGGGCGGCGGCTTCGTCGGAGCGCATGACGGCGATCAGATCAGATCAGCACGAGGCCCAGCACGAAGATCACCAGCGCCGCGGACACGCCGGCGATGAGCAGCAACACGATGGCCTTGGCGAGGTCGACGCCGGAGAGGTCCATGATGGCCGCGAGCGAGCAGGTCAGGCCCCAGAGCCCGAAGAGAGGCCCCACCGCCGGCAGCGTGGCCAGCGCCGAGGAGGTGGCAGCATAGGCCAGGGCGCGGAACCACGGCTCGTAAGGCAGGTCGATCTGATGCAGCGACTTGGCCGCGATCTGCAGCGCAAGCACGAAGGCGAGGAAGGCCAGCGCGCGCAGGGCCAGCACCTTGAGAAGGAAGAACAGCCCCGGGCCGTAGGCCCCGAAGATGCGGGTGAAATACCAGAGCGTGGTCAGAAAGATGACGGCACCCAACAATGCGACCGCCTCCCGCATCCAGCCCAGCGACTCCGCGGCGCGGCGATAGATGGTCGGGTGCATGAAGGCCGCCTGGAAGAGCCGCTCGACCACATCGGCCGCCGGCTTGCCCTTTTGTCCCAGCGCCTCGGTCAGCCCGCGGGCCGCCTTCGCGCTGGGCTCGACGAGGTATTGGCGAAAACCCCAGGGCGGCGCCGCTGGGGGAAGCGGAGGGGCGGAGGAGGCGGGAGCGGAGGAGGTGGGAGTGGA
>JAFEGM010000036.1:0-6880 GCA_018240025.1 Verrucomicrobiota bacterium | reverse complement strand
GGGGGGGGGGGGGGGTGGAGGAGGTGGGAGCGGAGGAGGTGGGAGTGGAGGAGGCGGGAGCGGAGGAGGTGGGAGTGGAGGAGGTGGGAGTGGGAGTGGGAGCTGGGCTGAGGCCGGACTTTGGGTTGTGCTGCCAGGTGGCGGAGATGCCGCTGGGGGGCGGAGGCGGGGGCGGATCGTCTTCGTCGGCGGGCATGGGAAGAGAAGAAAGAAGGCGGAAGGAAGAAGGAGGAAGGCGCTGAAGCGGGATCAGGCGCGCAGAGCGGTGCCGCAGGCGGTGCAGAAGCGGTCGCCGGGTTCGGCGGCGGTGCCGCAGGCGTGGCAGAAGCGGCGGCGGCGGGGCGCTGCGGGCGGCGCGGGCGCAGGGGCAGGTGCAGGCGGCTGGGCGGCGAGTTGGGAAAGCTCGGTCGATTTGGCGGCGGTCCAGGCGGCCATGCCTTCGGTCCAGACGGGGGTCTCCCAGCCGAGTCGACCTTCGCGCAGGCGACGGAGGAGTTCGTCCAATTCGAAGGGGCCAAAGGTCGTGCCGGCATCTGCGTAGAACCACTGGGCGATGACCCCGGTCGCGGCAGAGGCTGGACCGGACAGGGGCAGCGGCGAAGGCGGCGGCGCGGCGCTCGGGCGAGCAAGCACTGCCGCGCCCCCGGCCAGCACGGCGCCTGCGCCCAAGGCGAAGGCGCCGGCTGCCAGGACCGAGGGTTCGGAGGCGGTCGGCTCGACCGGACGGGTGCCCGGCGAGGACTCGGGGACTGGCTCGGTAGAGGGCTCGATCGGGCGTGAACTCGGCGAGGACTCGGGGGCAGAATCGGCCGTCGGCTCGACCGGACGCGAACCGGGGGAAGGCTCGGGCGTGGATTCGGCGCTCGGTTCGACCGGCCGCGAGCTGGGCGATGGCTCAGGCGCGGACTCGGCCGGCGCGGAACTCGAAGGTGGCTCCGGAGCCGGCGCGGGATCGGGGGACTCCACCGCGGGCTCGGGAGTCGGAACGGACTCGGCCGGCAGCGTGCCGTCCGTATTCACCTGCGACGGGCCGTATTTGCCCAGGAGATCCTGCCAGGCGGCGAGCTCGGGCGACGCGGCCTCGCCCTCGGCAGGCGCGTCGGACTGGCTCGTGGCCGCGGCCTCCGCCTCGCGGCGAATGTCCTGTTCCATCGCCTCCAACTCGGCGCGCTCGCGGTGCAGCTCTCCCTCGAGCTCGGCAAAGAGCGCCGCCTCGTCGGCGGGCGGGCCGGCGGAGGGAGCGAGGGTCTGCGCGGTGGACATGGTGGTGGGCTACTTCGGATAATCCCGCACGAAGTTCGCCGGCTCCTCGGCGCTCAGACGCTCGGATTCATCCCGGAAGACCGCGGCGTAGTGCGCACCCTGCAGCGCCACGAGATCGCGCGGATAAGCGGTGGAATACGGGTAGTAACCGCAGGCTGCGAAGCTGAGGCGGAAGGCCCCGGACACGGCACTGACCGTAGCGGCGGCCGCGACCATCGAGCCCGAGATGACCAGCGCGGGCGGGAACCACCAGGCGGCGATCGCCAGCACCAGCGCGCCGACCCGGAAGGTCCAGCCGATGATCCAGCCGCACCAGTCGGCGATCGATTCGAGCGAAGCGGCGTTCCATTCCGTCCGGCCGACGAGATCGACCAGCGGCACGAAGAAGCCCTTGCCGGTGCTTTCCGCGGCCAAGGCGGCCCGCATCAGTCCGTCGATCTGCTGACCGAGCTGGTCGCCCGCGAGCAGACAGGCCACGGAGCGTCGGCCCGCCCGTTCGGCGTCGGGGCAGGGCGCGCGCTGCAGCGTTTCCGCCGCGAGCGCCCGCTGGCAGAGGCCGAAGAGAAGCGCGCGGGACTGCGTCAGCTGGCTGGGATAGTAGTCTTCGTAGCCCGTCTTTAGTGCCTCCTCGACCGCCTCTTCGGTGGCGCGGTCGGCGGCGAGTTTGCTCTGGCCGAAATTCGTCGCCGCGGTCTGCATCTGATCGAGGAAGTTCGTCTCGCGGAAATACGGGAAGCCGAAGAACTCGTCGGCGCTGGCGTGGGCCTGGCGCAGCTCGGCCATGCCGGCCTCCAGCGCGGTCGGAGTCAGCGCGGTGGTCGGCCAGACCGCGCCACGGGCGCCCATGGTACTCTGCAGCAGGATCGTCAGGGCCTCGGTGATCTTCGCGCCAAAGCGGGCGGTCAGGCGGAAGAGCAGACCGAGGAGAAAGAGCACGCCGCGCAGGAGCAGGGAGAAGAGCCGATAGAGCTGCCCGAGCAGCATCTTGGCGGCCCCGACGAGGGCATTGACCACCGAGCGAACGCAGTAGACCAGAAAATCGACGAAGGCGGTGACATACCCCTGTCCCGTATCCGGCGGCACCGGGGCCTTTTCCTCCAGCGTGGTGCGCAGGACCTCCAGCGGCGCGTGGCTGCCGGATTTGACGGCGTCGGAAACGAGTTCGTCGCTCGTGGCCGAGATCGCGCGGTGGAAGACCTCGGCTGCATTGACCCGGGCGGGATAGGTGCGGCCTGCCTCGGCCAGGGTCTGGCGCGTGCCTTCGAGCCGGCGTTGCAGTTCGCCTTCGAGTCCGAGGATCTGCTGCTGGAGCTCGGCGGGGTCGACCGCGCGCTGACCGAGCGGACCGCCCGCCGGTAGCGGCGCGAGGATGGCCGCGCTGCCGCGCCCGCCGAGCGTGGCCAGCCGCGAGTTGAGCCGCGCGGCGTAGCTCTCGCGCGAGGCCGCGAACTCCTGCACGAAGGCGAGGCCGCCGTCGCGGGCCTCCCGCGCCAACTCGGTCACCGGTGCTTTCCGCGCCTCGTCCATGATCTCCTGCAGACGCGCGGGATTCAGCTCGTCCTCGCTCAACGCGGCCTCCAGCTTCTGCCCGCCCTCAGTCAGTTTCTGCTCGGCCGAGTCGACGATCCTTCGCTCCGCCTCGGCCGCCCGATGCTCGCACTCGGTCACGGCGCGGGCCGCGGACTGCCGCTCGAAAGCCGCCATCGCCTCGGTCGTCTCGCCGATCTGTCGGCTGACGCCGGCGCGCAGCCGCTCATGCTCCGCCAGCAGCGGGGCAACCGCCTGGTCCAGTGCCTGCCCGCTCAGGCCCTTTTCGCGCGCTTCCTGCAGTGCGGTTTCGATGCGGGTATTGAGCGCGCCGAGATCGTCGAGGCTGCGCTCGACCTGCCCCACGCTGCTCTCCAGCCGCTGCTCCGCCGCCTGCAGTCCGCGCTGGGCCGCCGCCCGCACCTCGCCCAATCGCTCGAGGTCGTAGCCGAGATTCCGGAAGCGGCGGTCGCGCGCGTCCCGCAGCTTCTGCAGGCATTTGGCCAGCGCGGGTTTGGCGAGCGCATCGATCCCGCTCTTCACCACCGCCGTCTGTACGAGCTTGTGCAGGTAATCGATCGGCATGTTCAGCCGCAGATCGGCCGGCAGCCACGGGAACCGCCCGCGCAGCTTCTCCCAGCCGGCGGCGAGCGGCTTGGCCACCTTGTCCCACAGGATGAAGTCGTAGTAGAAATTGAGCATCGCGCTCTCCAGCCGTTTGAAGGCGCTGCGATGGACGTCGATCGAACGGCCGAGGCGCTTCCAGGTCTCCCCGGTCGCCTGGAGAAAGCTGACCTGCGCCCCGAGCGTGGCGCGGATCTCCCTGCGCTTGGTGCAGAGGGTGGCCTGCTCAGTGGCGCAGAGGAAGCCGGCCGCATCGTGAAAGGCTCGGCCGGCAAGCGAGCGGAAGCTGCTCAGTCCGTCGGTGGCGAAACGCGCCGCCGGCAGCTGACTGCAGGCGCTGAGCATCGGATCGAGCTCCGCACAGGCCTCGGCCACGCTTTGCAGGACTCGCCGCACTTCGGGATGCAGCCGGATCTCGGGCGCGAGCGTGAGGTCGCCTCCGCCTCCTCCGCCCGACGGCGGCGCGGAGAGCGAGACGCGGAGTGACTTGAGGTCCACGAGCGCGCCGAGATCCTCGAGCCTGGCGATTTGCCGCCGCTCGCCCGACACCAGGCTCGTGCCGCCGAGGACGAGGCGCACGTGCTCGAGATCCGCCTCGAAGGCCTGCACCGGATCGCCGCCGGGGTCGGTTACCTTGAAGACGAGTTTCAGCGTGCCGCCGGTGCGGAAGAGCTCGCGGTAGTCCTTTTCCTGCGGCCCGAGTTGGAGTTGCAGCGCCGGCGCGGTCTCTTCGTCGGGCTCGGGCTCGAGATCGAGCGTGACCGCGGGGTCGATGAAGAAGGGCAGCTTGAAGAGCGCGACATCGAACTTCGGCGCCCAGTGGAAGTGGAACGACGGCTTGCTCGCGTCGCCCGCCGCATCGTGCGCCGGCAGGGGCTTACCCGGCTGCCCCTCCGCGTCGGGCAGCGCGAGCTCGAACTCCGCGCCGCAGACGGGGGACTGGCGCGGATTGGCCAGCAGGAGGGCGTTGTCGCGCGTCGGGGCGTAGCGGAAGCGCACGCGCCCGGCCGCATCGGTCTGCCATTCGCCGTGCTCGGCCGCCTCGCCGCTGCCGAGCATCCGTCCGGCCATCTCTCCGTTCGGCCCGGGCCGCATCTTCCACAGGACCTTGGCGTGGCGCAGCGGTTCCACCGGACTGCCGCTGTCGTCGAAGATCTCCACCTCGACCTCGAACCCCTCCTCCCACGGCCGGGCGCCCGCGAGCAGCAGCGGCGGCACGTCGGCGGCCAGTTCCGGGGTGACGACCCGCACCTTCCATTGCCGCAGGCCCAGCCGGAGCGGGATCTCGCGCACGGCCACGGCGGCTGCATTCGCGGGCTCGGTGATCGGCGCTTCGTTGTCGCGATGACGCCGAATGCTGCCGGCCGGATAGGCCCGGACGCGCAGGGTCGTCTCCACCGGCAACTTCTGCAGCAGCGGCGCGTCCTTCGGCAGCGCCACCGTGCGCCAGGTCGTCTCGATCTGCCGTTGATCGCCCGTCAGGGTGGCCGGCTTCGGGACGGGCGCGAGGACCTGATCGTCGATCCTGCGCTCCGCCGGCGCGAGGTAATGCGTGAAATCCGCCTCGACCGAGGAGTATTGCCCGTTGGCCTGCCGCTTTTCGAGCGTGAGCCGGAGCCGGAAGCCGTTCTGGTCGGAGCCGTCCATCTTCACCTCGATCGGGTCGTTGGCCACCACGTCGCCGGCGCGCTGGGGCTCGCCCTTGGCCCCAAACGTGAGCGCCTGCCATTCCCACTTGAGGCGGTTGAGATTGATGGTCAGGGCGCCCGGTCGCTCGAGGTCGTCGGGGTCGGTCTCCTTCTCCTTGCGCAGACCGACCACCAGGCGGAACGGCAGCGGCTGCGCGGTCGAACCGAGCGCCGCCTGCTCGATCGACCCGCCGAAATGCCGCGCGAGGGCCGTGTCGTTAAGGTGCAGCTTGAATTCCACCACCCCGTCTTCGCCCTGGCCGGGAAAGACCGGAGCGGAATGGAATGCCACCGGGCAGGCTTCCGCCGGCAGCTTCTCCGCGGCCAGCAACTGCACCCGGCCGGCCTCTGGCACGAGCTTCCCGTCTGGGACGCGCACCCGGACGTACCGGATGTCGCGCACATCCTGATTCTGCGGCAGCTTCTCCGCCTCAGGATCGTAGTTCACCTCGACGGGGACCGGATCCCGGAGCTTGCGCGTGCGATGGCGGGCGGACATGGCGGGCTTCAGCTGAGAATTTCCACCTCCATGCGCAGGCCGGGTTCGAGTCGCAGGTTCACGGGCACTTCGACCGTGTCGCCGTCGGCCGTGCGCCCGGAGACCGTCACGGTCACGACCGCATCTTCCGGCACCGCTGTTTCGGGCGTGGGCGGAGTGCAAACGAGCTGGACCGATTTGAAGCCGCCGGTGGGCTGCTCCTGCCGGATCGACATCCAGCCGGCCTGCTCGCCGCCGAAGTTGAAAGCGAGAGCCTGCGTGAGCGAGGCGGTATCGACGGCGGGCTTGTCGCACGTGAGCCGGCCGTACACCCAAAGCCGGTCGTCGCCATCGGCCGCGATGGCCATGCGCTGATCCTCGGTACGGACATCGAGCGTGTAATGCGTGTCGTCCTCCGCTTCGCCCTCCGCGCGCGGCCGGCGGCGGGTGGTCTGAAAGATGAGCGCGCCATTGACCAGCGCATTGATGACGGTGGCGGTCGTGCCCGCGATGGTCTGGGCCCAACCGGGCGTGCGCATCCCGTCCTCCAGCCGTCGCCAATCGCGCCCGAAGTCGTCGGCCCAGGCCGTGCCGGCGAGCGCGAGAAAGGCGAAGCCGCCCAGCAGCCACAGCGCGCGGGCCGCGTTCGGCCGGCGGAAGAAGTCCGAGAGCTTGGGCAATCCCTCCGCCTCCGGCACGCGCATGATCACGTAGGAGATGAGCGTGCCCCAGACGATCGATTGTCGGGCCAGCGGGAAGTTCGAGATGCCGAGCTTCGTGTAGAGGTAGTTGGTGACGAGGTAGGGCGTGGCCAGACCGACGCCGATGAGGAAGAGACGCGGGATGCGGCTCTTCACGACCTCGAGCGGCGCGAGCAGGAGGTCGATGGGTTTGCGGAAGAGGATCAGCAGGACCGGCAGCGCGAGGATGATCTTCGGCGTGAGCGGGTCGCGCACATCGAGCTTGGCCCACAAATGCCAGAGCGTGGCTCCGAGCGCGCCGCCGGCCAGCGCGCCGAAGTCCCAGCGCGAGAAGCTCGGCAGGAGCGCGCGGAACTTTCCCGGGAGCAGATTGCGCACGCGGTCCGGCAGCTCGACCCGCGACTCGCCGTGCAGCGTGGACAGCGTCCCGAGCGTGGCCGGTTTCGGCAGGGGGAGCTGACTGTGGAGCGTCGGCATTCGGCCGAGGCTGGGGGTGGAGTCCGCCGGGGTCGGCTCCGGGGGCGGGACGGCTGCGACCGCCGCGGGCGGGAGCGCCGCGGGCGGGGGCGGCGTGGGCGCGGGCGGAGGCGGCGTGGGCG
>JAFEGM010000035.1:34192-45514 GCA_018240025.1 Verrucomicrobiota bacterium | reverse complement strand
ACGAGTGCGCGCAGCTTGCTGCCGTCGCCTCGAGGGGGAGCCATGCCTTCGGGTCAATTCGGAGTGGGAGTGGGAGTGGGAGTGGGAGTGGGAGTGGGAGTGGGAGTGCGACTGGGAGTGCGACTGGGAGTGCGACTGGGAGTGCGACTGGGAGTGGGAGTGCGAGGCGAGCCGCTCACACGCTCGCCGCAAGCTCGCGAGGGACGCGCAGGATGGTGTCCTCGAACTCGCGCAGATTGCCGGCGATCTCGGTCGTCTCGCCGAGGGAGTCGCTAACGGCTTCGAGCGTCTTGAGGCCGTTGCCGGTGATGCAGAGGACGATGCTCTCGTCGCGCGGGATGACGCCGCTGGCGATGAGCTTGCGGGCGCAGGCCACGGTCACGCCGCCGGCGGTCTCGGCGAAGATGCCCTCGGTCTCGGCCAGCAGGCGGATGCCTTCGACGATCTCGGGATCGGTCGCGGCCTCGGCCGTACCGCGGCTGTCGCGGATGGCGCGCAGAGCGTAATGGCCGTCGGCCGGCGTGCCGATGGCGAGGCTCTTGGCGATGGTCTGGGGCTTGGCCACGGGTTTGATGAAATCGCGTCCGTGCTGCGCCGCCTCGGCCACCGGGCCGCAGCCGGCGGCCTGTGCGCCGTAGATGGCGGGGGCGCAATCGCCGATCAGGCCCAGCTGGGTGAATTCGCGGTAGGCCTTGTCGATCTTGGTCAGGAGCGAGCCGCTGGCCACCGGCACGACGGTGTGGCGCGGGGCGCGCCAGCCGAGCTGCTCGCAGATTTCGTAACCGACCGTCTTCGAGCCCTCGGCATAGTAGGCGCGGAGGTTCACATTGACGAAGCCCCAACCGTATTTGCCGGCGATCTCGGAGCAGAGCCGGTTCACGCGGTCATACGGCCCGCGGACCGAGACGACGCGGGCGCCGTAGACGAGCGAGCCGAGGACCTTGCCGCGCTCGAGATCGGCCGGGATGAAGACGAAGCAGCGCAGCCCCGCCGCGGCGGCCTGGGCGGCGACCGAATTGGCCAGATTGCCCGTGCTGGCGCAGGCCACCGTGTCGAGTCCGAGCTCGCGGGCGCGGGTCAGCGCGACGGCCACCACGCGGTCCTTGAAGGAGAGCGTGGGGTGATTGACGGCGTCGTTCTTGATGTAGAGCTCCTTCACGCCGAGTCGGCGCGCCAGGCGGTCCGCCCGGACCAGCGGTGTGAAGCCGGTGCTCGCGCCCGCCTGCGGCGCGCCGTCGATCGGCAGCAGCTCGCGGTAGCGCCAGAGATTGTGCGGCCGCGAGGCCAGTGCCTCCCGCGTCAGGCTGGGTCGGATGGCGTCGTAGTCGTAGGCGGCTTCGAGCGGTCCGAAGTCGAACTCGCAGACGTGGGCGGCGGTTTTCGGATACGTGCGGCCGCATTCCCGGCAGCGCAGGCCGGTGAAGAACGGACGGGCGGAAAAGGAGGATTCGCTCATGGAAGGCAGGCAGGTGATGCGGGGTGGGAGCAACCGGCATCGAGCGGCGAGCGACGCGCCGCGGGCAGGAGGCCGATGGAATGCACCGGTTGGCGCGCGAATGCGCCGCTGCCTTGTGACGTGCCCCTCATCTTCCCCACCGGACAGGACTCGCGCCCCGGTCGACAGGCTGGACTTGGCACCTGGGCCTGCGCTCCGTTTCCGTCGTGCAGCGGTTGCCGTGGGATCGTCGGGCCAGAACCCTCCCCCACTCTCGATAAAGGTTACGCGGCGGAGTGAAGCGGGGCCGGGCTTCCGGGTCAATACGGGCGTGTGTCACCAACCAAACCCAGCGGACGAAGCGGGCGTGGGCGACCCGCCGCGACGCCAGACGAGGGCTGACGCTCCGATGTCCCCGATGCTCCTCCGCGCTCCGCGGTCCTGCGGCTCGCGGGCGCGCGCTCGCCGGCTGTCAGCGGCTCAAATTCGGGTTTTGGCTTTCCCGGAATCCCTCTAAGGTTGGCCATGTTCGCCTCCCGCTTATTCGCGACGCTCTGCGCCGCGTTCGTTCTCGCCGCTCCCGCCACGGCGCTGGCCGGCAGCCCGCAGCAGACCGTCGATCAGGCCACCGCCGTGCTCGAGCGCTTCCGCCGGCTGCGCGGCAACGACAACGAGCGGGGCATTCCCGCCAAGGTCATGCGCGATGCCCACGGTCTCGCCATCATCACGGTGCTCAAGGCCGGCCTCATCTTCAGCGGTCGCGGCGGCGAGGGCGTGGTCGTCACGCGCCTCCCCGACGGCAAATGGTCCGGCCCCTCGTTCATCGGCTTCGGCGGCGCGGGCTTCGGCCTGCAGATCGGCGCGCAGGTGACGGAGTTCGTCATCGTGCTCAACACCCCCGAGGCCGTGGCCGCATTCTCGAAGGGCGGCAATGTGGCCATCGGCGCCGACCTCAGCGCCGCCGCCGGCCCCACCGGCCGCAATCTGGCGGCCGACATGCTGCCCACCGCAGCCATCTACACCTACAGCCGCAGCCAGGGTCTCTTCGCCGGCATGTCGCTCGAAGGCACGGTCATCGGGACGCAGGATCAGAAGAATTTCAAATACTACCGCGGACGCTATTCGCCCGGCGCGATTCTCGACGGCCGGGTCGTCCCCCCGCCGGGCGCGGCGCGGCTGCAGCGGGCGCTCGAGACCTTCTGACGAAGGGAAGGGTCAAGGTTCAAGAATCAAGCATCAAGGAAGGGACAGGTTTCAAAATTCAAGGAAGCTCGCGAGCAACGCGGCACTCTCGCGCCCGCCCTTTTTCCTTGAGGTTTGAAGTTTGCAGCTTCCTCGACTCTTGGTTCTTGGTTCTTACCTCTTGACCGCCTATTCCTCCAGGAGCGCCCGGAGCCGCTTCTCGGACGCCGGCTGGGCGGTCCCGAGTTCCTGCGCGAAGATCGACACGCGGTATTCCTCCAGCAGCCACCGAAAGGTCTCGCGCCGCTCGGGGGTGATGCGCTGCTCCCAGCCCACGAAGGGGGCGAGCAGTTTGGCCTTGGTGGCGTCCTTGGCGGGATTGAGGTGCGCGCGTTCGGCCCGCACGGCCACAGCCTTGAGATAGCGCGGGAGGTGCGGCATCTGCGCTGGCGGCGTGACGGCGAGGAAATCGGGCGGCACGAGGCGGGCGACGTCATCGGCCAGGCCCGCATAGGGCTTGGCCTGCGCCAGCACGGCGGCGCGAGCGGCGAGGGTCTGCTTCGCCCAGGCGTTCAACTCGGCCAGCACGAGCGGCAGGGCGCGCCGGGCCGCTTCCACCAGCGCGGCGAAGCGCGCGGCGGTGAGCGGATGCAGCGGATCGAGCGCGAAGACGCGCTGCAGCAGATGCTCGTAGGCGCTGCGCTGCAGCGAGTCGGACGTCAGCTCGGCCCGGGCGGCCGGCGCGGCCAACTTCGCGCCCACGACCTTGAGCGCATCGTGGAAACTCCCGGCGGGTTTGGCCACGATGCCGGGAATGAGCTTGCCGAGCGAGGTGAGTTCGCGCCGGGCCCAGGCGAGATCGCGCGCCAGCGCCAGTTCGCCCAGCTGGCGGATCCCGGCGGGCGTCGCGGCCACGGCTTCCTCGCGCTTGCGATAGAGCCGCACATTGACGGTCCCGTCGGCTTCGCGCTCCAGCCCGGGCCAGGCGTGCACGGGCACGCCGGCCACCTGCTCGACGATCACGCTCTCGGGCAGATCGCCGAAACTCCAGGCCGTCACGGCGAAGCGTTCGAGCCGCTGGGCCGCCCGACTCCAGGCGTCGCTCTTCACGTCGTGCTTCTCCACCACCGCCTGCACCGCGGGCAGATCGCGACTGGCCACCACGGTCTTCTTTGCGCCATCGACCACTTCCAGCCGCGGCCGCAGATGCGCCGGAATGCTGTCGACCGGCCAGTCCTCGGCCCGCACCTCGACGCCGAACTTCCGGGTCAGAAATGCGGCCAGCGCGGGTAGGAATTCGTCGCGCCCGGGCGAGAACTCCGCCGCCAGCGCCTCGGGCTGCGGTGCGTGCGGCTGCAACGCCTTGCGCACACTCTTCGGCAGCGCGCGCAGCAGCACGCCCATCAACTCTTCGCGCAGGCCCGGCACCATCCACTGCAGCTCGCCGCTGGTCAGATGCGGGGCGAGCGGCAGCGGCACGCGCAGGGTCACGCCGTCGTGGTCCTCGCCCGGATCGTAGGCGTAGCGCACGGGCAGCGAGGTGTCGGCCACCCGCACCGCATCGGGAAAGAGGGTGCGATCGAAGGCCGAGTCGGCGCCGCCGATCAGGTCCTCCTCGGTGGCGATCAGAAAGTCCGGCTCTTTGGCCACCCGCTCGCGCACGAGGCGGTTGAGATCGTGCACCGAGGAAACGTTCTGCAGCCGCGCGGCGTAGAATTGGAACAACGTCTCGTCCAGGCTGTGCGCCCAGCGGCTGCGCACGCGGGTGAGCGCATTCTCGAGCTTCTCGCGCAGCTTCCGGTTCTCGGTGAAGAACCGATGCGGCAGGCGCGCCTCCTCGTCGACCAGCGCGCCGCGGATGAAGAGCTCGGTCGCGGCGACGGGGTCGATGCGCCCGAAGTCGATCGGCCGCCGATCCAGCTCCAGGCCGTGAAAGAGCACGCGCTCCGTCACCAGCACGCGGCCGGCCTTGGCGCTCCAATGCGGCTCGACGTGCAGGAATTTGCAGAGGTGCTCGCCGAACTCGATGACCCACCGCGGATCGATCCCCGCCACGGTGCGCGCGAAGAGCTGTGAGGTCTCCACGATCTCGCCCGCCACGATCCACGGCGGCTGGCGCGTCTTCTCTTCGGCCTTCGGCGCGCCCAGTTTGCGCGGTCCGCTCGATTTCTCGCCGCGCACGAAGAGATGCGAGCCCGGGAAGATCACGACCGCGCGCCCGCCGGTGGCCTGGTACTGGTTGGTCTTCTCGCGCAGGGCGATCTGTCCGAGCAGGCCGGTGAGAATGCTGCGGTGCAGCGCGGCATCGAAGCCCTCCGCGGTGCTTGGCGCAGCGCCCTCGCGCGGTCCGCCGCGCATGACGTCGGCCAGCTGGCGATGCACATCGCGCCATTCGCGCATGCGAACGACGGAGAGGAAGTGGGCTTTGCAGAACCGCCGCAGCGCCCCGCTGGCGCCCTTGCCCTCGGCCTCGGGCGCGGCGCGCCAAAGCTTGAGCAGCGCGAGAAAATCGGACTGCGGGTGCGCCCAGGCGCGATGCGCCGCGGCCGCGGCTTCCTTCTTGTCGTCGGGAAACTCGCGCGGATCGGGCACGCTCAGGCCGGCGGCGATGACCAGCATCTCGGCCAGCACGCCCTCGCGCCGCGCCTGCAGGAGCATGCGGCCGAGCGCGGGATCGAGCGGGAGCCGCGCCAGTTCGGCGCCGACCGGCGTGAGCGCGTGGTGATCGTCGAGCGCGCCGAGTTCGCGCAGCAGCGCGTAGCCGGCTTTGATCGCGCCGGGCGCCGGGGGATCGACGAACGGAAAGCTCTCGATGTCGCCGAGCTTGAAGGCCTTCAGCCGCAGGATGACCTCGGCGAGATTCGCGCGCTGGATCTCGGGCTGCGTGAAGCGCGGACGTTTTTCGAAGTCGGCTTCGTCGTAGAGCCGCACGCAGACGCCCGCCTGCACGCGACCGGCCCGCCCCGCGCGCTGGTTGGCGCTGCTCTGCGAGACCCGTTCGACCGGCAGACGCTTGGTGCGCGTGCGGGCATTGTAGCGGCTGATGCGCGCCAGGCCGGCATCGATGACGAAGCGGATGCGCGGCAGCGTGAGCGAAGTCTCCGCGATGTTGGTGGCCACGATGACCCGCCGCCGCGGGCTGGGCGCGAAGATGCGCTGCTGCTCGCCGGCCGGCATGCGGCCGTAGAGCGCGAGCACCTCGATGTTCCGACCCAGGCTGCCCTCCAGCCGCTCGCAGACTTCCCGGATCTCGCGCTCGGTCGGCAGAAAGACGAGCACGTCGCCGTCATCGGTTTCGATGAGCGCATTCTCCGTCTCCTGCACGACCGCATCGAGCAGGCCGATCTCCTCCCCCTCCTCTTCGTCCTCGGCGTGGCCGGGCGGCGCGTAGCGGATTTCCACCGGCCAGAGTCGGCCCGAGACCTCGATGATGGGCGCATTCCCGAAGGCCGCCGAGAACGCCGCCGTATCGATGGTGGCCGAGGTGATGACCAGCTTCAGGTCGCGCCGGCGGGCCAGCACGCCCTGCAAATGCCCGAGCAGGAAATCGATGTTGAGCGAGCGCTCGTGGGCCTCGTCGAGGATGAGCGTCGAGTAGGCCCGCAGCAGCGGATCGGACTGCACCTCCGCCAGCAGAATGCCGTCGGTCATGAACTTGATCCGCGTATCGCGCGAAGTGTCGTCGCCGAAGCGGATCTTGCAACCGACCTCGCGCCCCCACTGCACGCCGAGTTCCTCCGCCACCCGCCGCGAGACGCTCAACGCCGCCACCCGCCGCGGCTGCGTGCAGCCGATTCGCCCCCGCTCGGCCAGGCCGGCCTCCAGGCAGAGCTTGGGCAATTGCGTCGTCTTGCCCGAGCCCGTCTCGCCCGCGATGACCAGCACCTGGTGCGCCCGCAGCGCCGCGAGAATCTCCTCGCGCCGCGCGCTGACGGGCAGGTCGGGGGGATAGGTGATGGCCGGCGCGGACATGAGGCGGGACTTTGGCAGAGAAATGCGGGCGAGCGAAACGGGAGGACGGAAAGGACGGAAAGGACGGAAAGGACAGATCCCCCATTCGTCCTTCAGCGTCCTTCAGCGTCCTTCAGCGTCCTTCCCGGCCTCTCGTTTCTCGGGCTGCGCCGCCAGTACCACCCCCAGCAGCGTGATCGCCCCGCCGATCCACACCCAGAGGCCCGCTTTCTCGCCGAAGAGCACCCAGACGACCACGCTGGCGATGACGGGCTCGAAGAGGATGAGCAGCGAGACCAGCGTGGGCGAGAACCAGCGGATGGCCCAGTTCGCGCTGGTGTGGCCGATCAGCTGCGGAATGACGGCCAGCGCGATCATCCAGGCGTAGAAGGCGGCCGGCAGTCCCGCGTAGGCGGCCCAGGCGCCGCCGCTGGCCGCGAGCAAGCCCGGCCACGGCAGCAGCGCCAGGCCGCCCGAGCCGTAGGCCACGGCGGAGTATTCGCCGATGCTCAGGCCGCGATGCTGCGCGGCGCGACCGAGGAGTCGGTAGCCGGCCACGGCGATGCCGCCGAGCAGCGCGAGCGCATCGCCGAGTAGCGGATTCGAGCCGGAGGTGGCGGATGGAGTGGCATCCGCGAAGCCGATGACCAAGGCGCCGGCGAAGGCCAGGCCGACGCCCAGCCAGGTCAGCGGCGTGATGCGTTCGATCTTCAACCACGCGCCCAGGATGGCGGTCCAGACGGGCCCGAGCGTGACCAGAATCAGACTCGCGGTGACCGAGGTGAACAGCAGGGACGTGAACCAGGTGGCGAAGTGCAGGGCCAGCAGCACGCCCGAGGCGAGCGAAAGCCAGAGCGCGCGGGCATCCTGGGCCGGCCGCCGCAGCAGCACGATCCACGAAGGGAGGAGGAACAGGCTGGCCAGGAAGAGACGCCCCGCCCCGAGGGTCAGGGAAATGCCGGTCGACTGCTCCGGCGCGGCATTGAAGGCGGCCCGCACGAGCAGCGACGACGAGGCCATCGCCATCAGCCCGATCGTGAGGTACGTGACCACCTTCCAGCGCGGGGGCGGCGGCGGTTGGGAGGCAGAGGAGAGCGACATGCGGCCGCGGAGGCGGGGCAGTCATTGCATGAGGCGACCGCGCTGTCAGCCAAGCGCGATGAATAGTCCGACCCCCGGATCAGTCTGTGATTGCGTGCGGACCCGCTTGAATTGGCGGCCTTCCGCCGCAAGATCGCTCCTTACCCAACCATGAAACTCCTCCGCTCCCTTCTCGTCGCCGTGGCCACGCTCGTCGTGGCGCAGGCGGTCGACGCCCAGCAAATCGTCCGCGCCACCTACGGCGCCCGCGGCCGTGGCATCGATGTCACCGGCATCGTGCAGGGCTACATCAACCGCGGCGAAAACCGCTTCTACGTCGGCAACAGCACCATGGGCGGCGATCCCGCGCCCGGCGTGGCCAAGACGTTGAGCGTGACCTACCGCACCGGCCGCGGGCAGTTCAGCGCCTCGGCCCGTGAGGATTCCTGGATCCAGATCGGCCGCGGCGGTGGCGGTCGCGGCGAATACGACGGTGGCTATCGCCCCGAGCGTCCCGCCCCCGACCTCGGCGCAGCCATCGGCGGCGCCATCGCCGAGGGCATCATCGAAGGCTTCGAAGGCCGCACCGAACTGAAGTTCCGCAACCGCACCGGCCAGTCGCTGCAGGTCTACGCGCTCAGCCGCCACGGCCACTGGCGCTGGGTCACCTCGCTGCCGCCTGGGGCCCGCTACAGCAGCCCGGCCGCGCCCGGCCAGAGCTTCATCGTGACCGACGAGTTCGGCCGCACGGTCAAGCAGATCCGCGCCGGTGCGGGCACGCAGTGGGTTTCGATCCCCTGAGTCGGCCTGATCCGTCCGAATTCGCTGTCTGGCCGTCGGTGCCCTGCGCCGGCGGCCAGCCATTTTTCCGGCCATGTCCGATTCCCCGCTCTCCGCCGACCGCTATTCGATCCAACCGGCCGGTCCGGCCGAGGCGCCCCTGCTCTTCGAACTGGTGCGGGCGCTGGCGGAGTTCGAACGCCTCGCGCATGAGGTCACCGGCAGCGAGGAGCAGCTCCGCGAGTCCCTTGCCAGGGGCGAATGCCACGCGCTTCTCGCCCGCGCGGCCGACGGCACCCCGGCCGGCTTCGCGCTCTACTTTTTCAATTACTCCACCTTCCTCACCCGCCGCGGGCTGTACCTCGAGGACCTCTTCGTGCGTCCGGAGCATCGCGGCCGCGGCCTCGGGGCGCGGCTGCTCGTCCAGCTGGCCAAGATGGCCGTCGAGCGCGGCTGCGGTCGCTTCGAGTGGGCCGTCCTCGACTGGAACGAGGAGGCGATGCGCTTTTACCGCTCGCTCGGCGCCGTCGGCGTGAAGGAGTGGATCATTCACCGCGTCACCGGCGACGCCCTCCGCGCGCTGGCCGCGCGCTGACCCCATGCATTCCATGCGGCGCTCGCCTTTCCGATCCGTTGGGAAGTCGCTCTGCGCCGTCTTCCTGACGGTCTGCGCCAGCGGTGCCCTCGCGGCCGCCGAAGCCATTCGCCACACCGTGCGACCCGGCGACACGGTGCCGCGGCTGAGCTGGCAGTACAAGATCCGCGCCGACCGCATCCGGGCGGCGAACCGGCTCAGCGGCGACGCACTGACGCCGGGGCGCGTGCTCCTCATTCCGGGACCGGAAGAGAAGGAGGAAGGAGGAAGGAAAAAGGAAGAAGGTGTCGTCCGTCTCGCGCCGGCGGCGGCGGCGGAGGGAGCGAGATCAACCGCGGTGGTTCCGAGCTCCGCTTCGGTGGTGCGCCCGGAGCGCGCCGAGCTTCCGCCTCCGTCCGCGGTCGATGCGAGGCGGTCTCCGGTGGGTCCGGGGTCCAACGCGGTGCCGCGCCCGGAGCGCGCCGAACTGCCGCCTGTGTCCGCGTCGGCTCCCCGTGCCGCGGTCGCCACGCGACCGGGTCCGGCCGAGCTGCCGCCTCCGCCGGTGACGCGGGCTGTACCGGTGCCGCGCTCGCTTCCGCCGCCAGTGCCGGGACCGCTGCCCGGTCCGCGCGATGAGCCACTGCTCGAGGCGGTCGCGCCGCCGCCGCGCAGTGCCCGCCTCGCGCCGGGTCTTTCGCGCGAGCTGCCCCGCGTGCCGGAGGAGCGGGCCGAATCCGTCCGTCCCGGACGAGCGCCCGCCCGGTCGGTCGAGCCGCCGCCCGAGGAGGAACCCGCCGCCCCGCAGCCCGCCCCCGCCCGACGCGACGAACCCCCGCCCCGCGCGGCCGGCACGCCCGGCCAGGCCCTCATCCAGGCGGCTCAGCGGCTCGCGCGTGAAGGCATTCCCTACAACGGCAGCTGGACTCCGCCCGGCGAACGCAATGCCTGGGTCATGGATTGCTCGAACACCGCCCGCTGGCTCTACAAGAGCGCGCTCGGCATCGATCTCCCGCGCACTGCCTCCGACCAGTACCTGGCCTTTCAACGGGCCGGGAAACTGCGCAAAGCCCCGCGCGGCTGGTTCAGCAAGGAGGTCAATCGCGGCCGGCTCGACCGCGACCTGCGCACGGGCGACCTGCTCTTTTGGGAAAACACCTACCGACCGGTGCGCAATCCCGACATCACCCACGTCATGGTCTTTCTCGGCACCGATCCCCAGGGCCGCTGGATGATGGCCGGCTCCGAGGGGAAGAAAGGCGTCAACATCTACACCTTTGACCCCGACAAGAAGAAGGGCGGCTACTCCACCTTCCTCGGCCTGTTCAAGCATCACGGCCGCTTCGTGGCCTACGCCCGCGGCATCTGAGGTCTCCGGAATGGCTTGCCGCGGGACCGGCGACTTCGCAGCCTGTCCGCATGTTCTTCCCGCTCCCCTGGCTCGCGCAGGCCGCCGGATCCTCGACGGGCGGCAATCCCTCGCTCGGGCCCCTGCTGGAAACCCTGCGGGAGTTTGCCGTCCCCCTGGTCATCTGGTTCCTGCTGACTCAATCGGTCAGCATTCTGGCCTACTGGGCGGCTTCGCGCGTGGTCAACACCGGCGAGAGCGCGACGCTCGGCAACGCCATCAAGGTGTACCTCTATTCGCTGCTCGCCGCGATCATCGCGCCGATTCTCCTGCTCGTCACGGCGCATGTGACCGGCAGCGGGTTCGCGACCGCCGTCGCCGCCATCGTTTTCCTGGTTTACATCGCCTTCGCCATTCCGATGAAGGTCTACGAGATCGAATTCGGCCGGGCGCTCGGCTGGTTGCTGCTGAGCCTCCTCTTCAGCGTCATCGCTGGATTCGTCCTCTCGCTGGCTTTTGGCACGACCACCGAGAGGCTGACCGACCGTCTGTCCGGCCGACGTCCGTCCAAGCCGCCGCCCGAGGAGGCCTCGGCGGCGGCGACGCCCACGCCGGCCCGCGCACCGGTTGAACGCGCACCTGCCCCTCCGACGCCGCCCGAGGATCGCGCGGGACGATTCGAGGCCCAGGAACGCCTGGCCGCCGACAAGGCGCGCCCGCAAACCGAACGTCTGGCCGCGCTCACCGAGATGTATCGTCAACTCGAGCAGGAACGCCTCAGCCTGCCGCAGGGCGACGCCACCGCACGCGCCGCCTTCGATCAGCGTCGCGCCCGCTACGACGCCGCCCTGCAAAAACTCCGCGCCGAGCAGCCGACCCCCCGGCCGACGTCTCGCCCGGCGAAATAGGCGCTCGCTCCCCGCTCCTCCGCTCCTCCGCTCCTCCGCTCCCCGCTCCTCCGCTCCTCCGCTC
>JAFEGM010000035.1:0-34125 GCA_018240025.1 Verrucomicrobiota bacterium | reverse complement strand
CCCTCCTCCGCTCCCCCCTCCTCCTCTCCTCAGCCCTTCGCGGCAGCAAGCTGCCTGAGAGACGGCGGCAGCAAGCTGCGCGCACTCCACGGCGTCTGGCCCGCGATCGCAGCCAGTTCGCTGTGCGGAGCGGTCGCACTCGGAGAGTGCGGACTACGGCTCGCGTGCGCCTCAGCCTTCCTTCGTCGGCAGTCCGAAGCGCTCGGTGATCTGCTGCACGATGCCCTCGACCGGCCACATGCGGCCGACGCCCTCGTAGCCGCAGGCCAGCATGCCTTCGTCGGGTCCGATGAACTGGGCGCCGCGCGCTTTCAGCGTGGCCACGTTTTGCTGGGTGGCGGGATGCAGCCACATCTTCCCGTTCATGGCCGGGGCGAAAACGATCGGCGCCCGCGTGGCCAGGGCGATGGCGGCCAGCGCGTGCCCGGCGAGACCTAGCGCCAGCTCCGCCAGGACGTGAGCCGTGGCCGGGGCGATGAGCAGCAGGTCCGCAGTGTCGGCGAGCTCGATGTGCCCGGGATTCCAGCCCGGCTTCTCGTCGAACAGATCGACCGTCACGGGATGGCGCGACTGCGTCTGCAGCGTGAGCGGCCCGATGAACTTCGTCGCCTCCGCCGTCATCACCACGCGCACCTCGTGGCCGAGCTTGCGCAGCTGGCTGGTCAGGTCGGCCGCCTTGTAGGCCGCGATGGAACCGGTGACGCCGAGGACGATGTGCATGGAAGAAAAGGAGGAAGGATAAAGGATAAAGGAGGAAGGCCGGGTGGCTAAGGCGAATGTCGCATCGCGACGTGGGCCTGACCTTTGCGCGAATACTCGGATTCGACATCGCCCGCGCCGCCAGTTCATTCCGCGGCCTTCTTCCTTCTTCCTTCACCCTTCATCCTTCCCCCATGTCCAGCTTCGCCATTCCGCCCGATCTCATCCCGGCCGCCGCGCTGCGTCATGACGGACGCCGGCCCGATCAACTGCGGCCGCTCACGCTGCAGCGCGGCATCGCGCCGCACGCGCACGGCTCCGTGCTCATCGGCTTCGGCAACACGCGGGTCATCTGCTCGGCCATGATCGAGGAAGGCGTGCCGCGCTGGATGAAGGAGCAGAACGTCTCCGGCGGCTGGATCACGGCGGAGTATTCGATGCTTCCGTACTCGACGCTGGACCGGAAACAGCGCGACAGCACGCGCGGCCGCATCGACGGGCGCAGCATCGAAATCCAGCGCCTGATCGGCCGCTCGCTCCGCGCCTGCGTCGATCTCGAGGCGCTCGGGCAGCGCACCCTCTGGGTCGATTGCGACGTCCTTCAGGCCGATGGCGGCACCCGCACTGCCGCCATCACCGGGGCCTGTCTGGCGGCGGCCCTGGCGGGACAAAGGCTGGTGACCGAAAAGAAAATCAAGCGCCTGCCGCTCAAGGCCCTCGTCGCCGCCGTCAGCGTCGGCGTGGTCGACGGCCGCCCCGTGCTCGATCTCGACTACCCCGAGGACAAGGATGCCGCCGTCGATTTCAACCTCGTCCTCAACGAGCACGCCGAGTTCGTCGAAGTGCAGGGCGCCGGCGAGGAGACCACCTTCAACCTCGAGCAGTTCAACGCCCTCATCGCGCTCGGCCGCCAGGGCGTGGCGGAGTTGATCGCGTGGCAGCGGCAGATGCTGGCGTGAAGAAAACTCGAAGTTCGAAACTCGAAGCTCGAAGGAAGTCTGAAGTCTGAAGCTCGAAGATGCGCGGGCCCGTTGCCTGAACTTTTTTCGGCGCCCCCTTCAGCCTAAGAAACAAGGTCGAGCTGGAGGTCTTCGAGTTTCGGCCTTCGAGTTTCCTTCGAGTTTCGAACTTCGAACTTCGATCTTCCCCCCATGTGGTCTTCCGCCCAAGCGCATCTCGCTGCCGTCTGCCCGGTCATGCGCGGCCTCATCGAGCGCGCGGGGCCTTGTCCGATCGAGCCGCAGCGACTGCGCAGTCCGTTCGAAGCGCTGGTCCGGGCGGTGGCGCACCAGCAATTGCACGGCAAGGCGGCGGAGACGATTCTCGGCCGCTTCATCGCGCTCTTTCCGGGCCGCCGATTCCCCAAACCGGAGCAGCTCGCCGCGGTCGACGACACCGCCCTGCGCGCGGCCGGCTTCTCCGCCGCGAAGACAGCGGCCATCCGGGATCTCGCGGCCAAGGCACTCGACGGCACCATCCCCACGGCCCGGTCGATCGCGCGGCTCGACGACGAGGAGATCATCGCCCGACTCATCCAGGTCCGGGGCGTGGGCCGCTGGACGGTCGAGATGATGCTCATCTTCAAGCTCGGCCGCCCCGACGTCTGGCCCGTGGACGACTTCGGCGTGCGCAACGGCTACCGCCTCGCCTACGGCCTGCCCGCCCTGCCGCGACCGAAGGAATTGCTCGCGCTGGGCGACCGCTTCCGGCCGTGGCGGAGCGTGGCGACGTGGTATCTTTATCGGGCGGCGGAGGTCAGGGAGCCCTAGCGGGAAGATTCAAGAGGCAGGAACCAAGATTCAAACCGTGATAGAGCCGAAGGGGTAAGGAAAGGCCCCCAGCGGGCGCGAAATCAGGCTCGGCGGGATTCTGCGGGCGCCCGTCTTCCTTGGATCTTTCCCCTTAACCCGGTTTGAATCTTGATTCTTGCCTCTTGGATCTTGGTTTCCCTCAGTGTCTTCCGCCCTTTCCGGCCCGCCCTCCCCGCGTATCTTCCGCCGCTCGATGTCCGATTCCTCCCTCTCGCGCCTCAATGCGCCGCCGCCGCGCTCGGAACGTCTGCGGCAGGCGATGCGCCCACTGGCCTACAAGCTGCAACGGCTGGGGCGCAGCTTCTACCGGCGCATTCTGCGCAAGCCGCGCACGGTGGCGGAATCGCCCAATCTGCTGCCGCTGCTCATCCGCGTGCTGGCGGGGTTCACGAACTACGACGGCGATGTCCACGAGGACGAGATCGACAGCGCGCTCGACTTCCTGCGGCACGATTACCCCGAGACGGTGTACTCCGAGCTGCAGGCCCAGTTCCGCCAGGCGCTGGCCGAGCGGCCGGACCTCGACGGCATGGCGGCCAACCTCGCCGCCCAGCTCCCGCCGGACCGCAAGATCCTCCTCGGCATCCAGCTCTACGACCTCATCTCGCGCGCCGGCCAGCGGCCCGATCAGGTCGCGAAGTACTACTCGTTCATGTCGCGCCTCGGCATGGGCGCGCAGGCCATCGACATCGTCTATCAGCTCAATGCGCCCGACTCGCCCGACGCCGGCGCCGCCCCGGCCTCGGCCTCGCCGCTGGAGGCGCTGAGCGTGGGGCCGGAAGGCGCGCCGGCCGATGTCACCTTCCGCGATTTCGCGCCGGACGATCGCCTCGCGGTCTACCGCTTTCACGATCTCCTCCTCCTCAAGAACCTCAGCCCGCGCCCGCTGGTGCTCGAAGGCCGCACGCTCTTCCGCGGCGCCTTCGGCCGGCTCTACCCGGGCCAGCGCGTGGTCGTGGGCGAGCGGGTGCTGTCGCATGCGGACCTCGTCGCCTATTTCAATGCGAAGAAGAACGTCGCCGTGCCGGTCGTCTTCCTCGCGGTCGACCGCAACGACGAGGTGGCCATCAATCGCGCCCGCACCCGCGACAGCGCGCTGGAGATCCGCTTCGGCCTGCGGGTCGATGTGACCGCGCTGCGCGATCTCAACGCCACGCTCAACGGTCAGGCCTTGACCAAAGGCGCGAGCGTGACCGCCGCGCTCGAGGACAAGATCGTCTTCCAGAACGACACCGAGCTGCTGCTCTCCGACCTGCGCCGCCGCGCCCGCGCCATGGGCGGGCGCTTCCAGCTCAGCGCCTCGAAGAGCGAGTATCTCGTCTCGAACAATCCGTCGCTCCTCGGCGAGGACGACATCCTCCTCTCGCCCGGCACCGGCGGCGAGGTGCTGCTCAAGATCAAGTGCGACTACGACCGCAAGGAAGGTCAGCTCGAGGTGCTCGAGGCCAGCCGGCCGATCATGGTGGGCGAGACGCTGGTGCGCAATTTCGCGCCGCTGCGTGACGGCGATCTGGTGGTCATCGACGCCGACCAGAGCCTGCGCTGCGATTTCACCGAGCGCATCCTGGAGGAGGAACGCAACGTCATCCGCACGCTCGAGGTGCGCGACGTGGGCCACAATTTCAGCAAGTCGCAGCAGGCCTTCGACGGCATCTCGTTCGCGGTCGAGCGCGGCGAAATGGTCTGCGTCATGGGCGCGAGCGGCAGCGGCAAGAGCAGCCTGCTGCTCGCCCTGGCCGGCCATCTGCGCCCGCAGCGCGGCCAGGTACTGCTCAACGGCAAGTCGCTCTACGAGGACATCGACGGGCTGAAGAAATTCATCAGCTACATCCCGCAGGACGATGCGGTCGACGAGCAGCTGACCATCGCGGAGAACCTGGCCATCGCGGCCGCGCTCCGCTCGCCGCATCTCAACCGCCGCGACCGCGACCGCCGCATCGACGGCAAGCTGGCCGAGCTCGGGCTGGCCGAGCGCCGCAACAGCATCGTGGGCAGCCCGGTGAAGAAGTCGCTCTCGGGCGGCGAGCGCAAGCGGCTGAACATCGGCCTCGACATGATCGGCCTGGCCGACATCTACCTCTTCGACGAGCCCACCAGCGGCCTCAGCTCGAAGGACAGCGAGCATGTCATCGAGATCATCCGCGGCATGTCGCACAACAAGATCGTGCTGGTCACGATCCACCAGCCGAGCTCGAAGATCTTCCAGATGTTCCAGAAGGTCGTGCTGCTCGACAAAGGCGGCCGGCTGGTCTTCTTCGGCACGCCGCAGGAAACGCTGGCCTACTTCGCCGCGGCCGATCACCAGCAGCAATACGGCGTCAGCCTCGGCGGCTGCCAGGCCTGCGGCACCACCCGGCCGGAGTTCATCTTCGACGTGCTGGAGACGCCGCTGCGCGATTTCTCCGGCGACATCATCTACGAGGAGAACCAGCGCGGACAGCTCGTCCCCGCGCGGCGCTTCACGCCCGATTTCTGGCGCGACAAATACGAGTCGCATCGCCTGCTGCGCGAGATGCGCAGCGTGCCGCTGAAGCGCTCCACCAATGCCGTGCCGCTCCCGCTGCCCACGGCTACGACCGAGCGGCCGCGCGATCCCATCCGCTGGCGCGAGGAGTTCACCGTCTTCCGCACCCTGCTGAAGCGCGCCTTCCTGGCCAAGATGCGCAACCGGGTGAACCTGCTGCTGACCGCGGTGCTTTCGCCCGGCCTGGCCGCCCTGACCGGCTTCGTGCTGCGCTACAGCGAGAGCGGCAGCTACGACTTCGCCAGCGCCTTCCACATCGCGACCTACATCTTCATCGGGCTGACCGTCTCGATGTTCTTCGGGCTGACCAACAGCGTGAACGACATCCTGCGCGACCGGGTCATCCTGCAGCGCGAACGCAATCTGCAGCTGCGCCCGGCGTATTACATCGCCTCGAAGGTGCTGGTGCTGGCGCTCTTCGCGCTGCTGCAATGCCTGCTCTTCGTGGTGGTGGGCAATCTCATCCTGGAGGTGCGCGGAATGTTCCTGCCGTACCTCGTCTTCATGTCGCTGACCGCGTTCTGCGGCGTGGCCATCGGTCTGTACATTTCGAGTGTCTTCACCGATGCCATCGCGGCGGTGAACATCCTGCCGCTCATCCTGATCCCGCAGATCATCATGAGCGGCGCGCTGATCAAGTTCGAGGACATGAACCGGCACCTCGACTTCTTCCAGACCCTGACCCGCTGGAATGCGCGGCAGCCGGTCGAGAAGCAGAAGGGCAAGCCGGTGACCGACAAGTTCGACAGCCGGCTGCACGTGCCCTTCATCTGCCAGCTCATGCCCATGCGCTGGAGCTACGAGGCCTTGGTGGTGGCGCAGGCGAAGTTCAATCCGCTGACCTCGCGCCAGGAGGCCATCCAGGCGCGGATCAATGCTCTGGCCCGCTCCAGCGCCAAGCTGACCAAGGAGCAGGTCGAATTGCTCGAGACCGACAAGGAGCTGCTGGCCGCCCTTTCCGGTTTGGAAGGCCGCGTGGCCGGCTCGGTCGATCGCCGTCTGCGCCGCATCGACGCCCTCGGCGGCAAGCCCCTCGGCGGGGAGCCCATCTTCCCGCACGACCCCATGTTCCAGGCCGGCCAGGGCGTGACCGCCGAGTCCCTCTACGTGAACCAGAAGATCTCCGACATGGTCGCCAAGAGCGAGATGGAGCAGGTCGACTACCGCGTCGGTCGCGACCGCAACGTCTTCTTCAGCCCGGTGAAGAACTACTTCGGCCGCGCCTTCCACGTCCTGACGATCAACATCGCCGTCCTCGGCGGCATCTGCGTCATCTTCCTGCTCCTGCTTTGGTGGAGCCTCTGGCGGCAGTCGAAGAAAATTTAGAGCCGTAGTCCGCACTCTCCGAGTGCGGCGGCGTCGCGGAGCGGAGGAGCGGAGGAGCCTGCTCTGGACTGCTGACGCCTGCGGCAGCCCTCTCCTGCGCAGCCTGCTGCGCCACTTCGTTCGCAGGGCGGCTTCCACGGCCTGGCGGCCCGGGCTCTTGCGCCCACGGACCCTTGGCGGTCCTTCCCGTCCTTCCCGTCCTTCCCGTCCTTCCCGTCCTTCCCGTCCTTCCCGTCCTTCCCGTCCTTCCCGTCCTTCCCGTCCTTCCCGTCCTTCCCGTCTTCGCGTCGCGACGGCAGCAGGCTGCCGGACGGAGGGCTCCAGCAGGCTGGAGCACTCCAGGTCACCACACTTCGACCGCGGCCGTCGCGACGCGCCCCTGGTCGTCGAGAGCTTCCAGCTGGTGCGTGCCGGCGGCGGGCGTCCAGGCCAGAGGCTCCAGCGGTGCGCTCGTGCCGAGGAAGCGGCGGTCGGCGAACCAGTAGATCTTCCGGATCTCGGCCGCCGCCCGGGCGCGCAGCCAGATGGGTTCGTCGCCGCGCTGGAGGACGGTGGCTTGGGCGGCCGGCGAAAGAATGCGCGGGGGGTCGCCCACGCCGCTCGGTCGCGCGCTGCCGGGCAGAAAGGGCGGCGGCTGACGGCGGGGCACGCCGGCGGCGCGGAACATCTGCTGCAGATCGTGCGGCCAGAACTCGTGTACCTCGCGGCGCAGGACGCGGGTGCCGTCGTCGAAGGGCACGCGCAGGCCGCTGGCGGCGTCGACCAGCACTTCGCGATGCACCTCGCACCGCGCGATGGGCGAGACGCCAGGGATGAACCAGCCGGGCGCGCAGTGGCGGCAATGCGGCGTGGGCTGGCCGCCGGAGACGGCGCAAAGCTCGACCCGCCGCACGTTGAGGCCGCGTGCGGGCGGCAGCGGCTCGACGTTCAGTCCCGCAGCCGCGAGAGCGGGCACGAGGTGGAACAGCAGCGTGCCGGCCGAGCCGCGGCCGATGAACGCGGGATTCCAGCTGCCGTCGAAATTGCCCACCCAGACGGCCAGCACGTGTTCCCCGAGCACCGCCACGCACCAGGCGTCGCGGAAGCCGTTGGAGGTGCCGGTCTTCCAGGCGACGCCGCGCGGCAGGCCGGGGCCGGGGGGATGCTCGCGCAGCATTTCGAGGGTCAGGTACGACGCTTCCGGCGAAAGCAGGCGCAGCGGCGCGGCCGCGGGGAGATCGCGCAGGCGGCGGAGATTGCGCTGCTCGCCGCCATTGGCCAGCGCGCCATAGAGGCGGACGAGCTCCTCCATCGTGACCTCCGCCCCCCCGAGGGCCAGCGTCAGCCCGTAATGCGCATCGGCCTTCGGCAGCTGCAGGCCGGCCTGGCGCAGGAACTGCGGGAAGGCGGACGGGCCGAGCCGCGCGCACAGTTCGATGGCCGGGACATTGCGACTGCGAGCCAGAGCCTCGCCGGCGCGCAGCGGTCCGGCGAAGGCGCGATCGAAGTTCTCCGGCTCATAGTCGCCGAACCGGCGCGGTGCATCGGGCAGGATGGTACCGGCGTGGATCAGTCCGTGCTCGAGGGCGAGCGCGTAGATGAAGGGCTTGAGCGCCGACCCCGGCGAGCGGCGGCGCCGGGTGCCGTCGACCTGGCCGTGAATGCTCGCATCGTGGAAATCGGCCGAGCCCACCTGCGCCAGCACCTCGCCGCTGGGCGCGTGCACGAGCAGGGCGGCGGCATTGCGCACGGCGCGGTCGCGATGCGCGGTCAGAAACGTGGCCACGCCCTGCTCCACCACGCGCTGCAGGCCTGGGGCCAGCGTGGTTTCGATCCGTCCGCCCGCGCCGGCGCCGAGCGACTGCACGAAATGCGGCGCGCGGAACGGTCGCGGCGGCGGCTGCAGCGCGAACTCGGCCCCGAGGGGATCGAGCCCCAGCCGCTGCCAGAGCCGCGCGTGGGCCGCGGCCAGCGCGACATTCTCCGCGCCGCGCCGGGGACCGCGCCGGCTCGGGCTCTGCGGGATGACCGCCAGCGAGACGCACTCGGGCAGGGTGAGCTCCGCGGCCGGCTTGCCGAGATGCAGCAGCGCGGCCGCCCCGATGCCCTCCACGTTGCCGCCGAAAGGCGCGAGATTGAGGTAGGCCTCGAGGATCTGATCTTTGGTGTAGTGCCGCTCGAACTGCAGCGCGCGATACATCTGCTGCAGCTTGCCGAGGAAGCTGCGCGTCGGCAGCCGTCCCCGCAGCCGGGCCAGCTGCATGGAAATGGTCGAGGCTCCGCCGCCGGGCGGGCCGAGACCCGTCACGCCGCGGGCCGCGCGCAGGGCGGAGAACGGATTCACCCCCGGATGCGCGCGGAAATGCCGGTCTTCCTGAAAGAGCAGCACGCGGACGAATGCGGGCGCGACTTCGGCGAGCGCGACGCGCACGCGGAACTTGTCGTCGGCGGTGCGTCCGACGCGCAACAGGCCGCCGTCGCGATCGCGCACGACCGCGGAGAAGCTGACATCCTCCAGCAGCGCGGGCCGCGGCAGCAGCAGCCAGCCGAGCGCGAGCAAACCCGCGGCGAGCAGCGCAGCGGCCGTGCAGATTCGGAGCCAGCGACGCCCCGTCTTCATGGCGCCACGACCGTGAGGCGGCCCGTCGCGCCCCGCGCATTCAAGCTGCGGTCATACATGGACTCCGCCGCGATCGGCGGCACCACGAAGCTGCCGCGCGCGGTGGGCTTGATGCGATACTCGATCGTCCGCGCCGCGGGCGTCAGCGGGCCGAAGAGCACCACCCGATCCTCGCGCACCTCCACGAAGTCGCACCCGCGCTGGCGCGCGCCGGGCTCGATCGACTTGTCCGCGATCTCGAAGCCGCAGGGCAGCAGGTCGACGATGGCCACGTTGTCGACCCGCGTCCCACCCTGCGTGCGAGCCTTGATCCGCACCAGCACGGGGTCGCCAAGGCGGACCGTCCCGAGCGGCTCGCCCTTGGGCGTGAGCAACTCGCGCGTCACCTCCAGTCCGGCCGCCGCGCCCTCCGCGGGCGGGCGCAGATCGTAGCCGGCCTCGATGACCTGATAGTACGTCGTGGCCGCATTCGACTCGAAGCGCAGTTCCTTCGCACCGGCCGTGAAGCCCGCCCGGCGCAGCGCAGGAGAGCCCTCCAGGGCCAGCGCCGTGAACTGTCCGGCCGCGTTCGCTTCGCGAATGGCCAGCACCGGCGGGGCCGCCTTGACCAGACGGGCGTACGCCCGCAGCGCCAGCACCGCGTAGGCGGCGGAGTAGGTGTTGTATTGGAGGGTCGAGATCGGCTTCACCAGGCATTCCAGGTCCTCCGCCTTCCAGGCCTGCAGCAGCGCCGGGAAATGCGCGGCCAGCACCGCAGCGTACTGCGCGTCGGCCACGAGCGAGCTGTGGAAATCCCAACGCTCCGAGGAGGGCGCGGCGCCGAGCCGATACTGCGCGATCAGCTTGCCGGCCTCGTCCGACTTCTTGAGCAGCGCCAGCGCAGCCGCCAGATGCACCGCGGCGAGGTCGCGCTGCCAGCTGCCGTCCGGGAAGCGTCGCGTGAGCCAGTCGCGGAGATTGAGCACGTAGTTGGTGGTCACGACGCCCTCGCGGGTGAGCAGGTGGATGGCGGCGGCCAGATGCCGCGCGTCGCGCAGCGAAGTCGGCTCGCGCGCGACCAGTTGCCGCAGGCAGCCGAGCGCGCGCTGCAGCAGATCCTCGGGCGGCGCGAAGCCGGCGGCCTTGGCCTCGAGCAGGAAGAGCACGGCGTGGACCGTGGTGGGATCGCCCAGCGTGGTCGCGCCCGGCGCCCAATAGCCGAAGCCGCCATCAGGCCCTTGGCGCAGCCGCAGCGTGGCGCAGACGCGCGCCACCATCTCGGCCACCTCCGCGCGCGGCAGGCCAAAATCGGCGTCGTCCTGCAGCGCCAGCCGGGCCAGCGCGCCGCTGGTCAGCTGCTCGGTGCAGCCGTGCGGATACTCCCGCAGAAACCGCTCCAGCCCGCGCGCCAGCCCCAGCGGCAGGGCCGAGACGGTGGCCTCGGCGCGGCGGAACTGCGGGTAGAGCGCGCGTTCGACCGGCACCTCCTGACTCGCGCCGCGGAAGCTGCCGCTGCGCAGCTGAACGCGGAACGGCGTGGCCGGACGCACGCTGAGCGTGGCCCGAGCGCGACTCTCCTCGCCGGACGCGCTGCTGGCGCGGATCGTCAGCAGAGCCGAGCCGAGCGCATCCCGCACGCGCAGTCGGACCGTGAAGGCGGTCTCGCGCCCCTCGCTCACCTTCAGCTCCGCGGGCGGCGGCGTGGCGAATTCGAGATGCTCGGAGAGCTCGTACTTCAATGCGACCGGCGCCTGCTCGCCCGAGCCGTCGACGTTGTTCGCCAGCGTCACGCCGGCTTCGAACTCATCGCCCGGCGCAGCCATCGTCGGGACCGACGGATTGATCACGAACGAACCCCGCACGAGCGACTTCGTCTCCGCCGCGCCGACTGCATCGGCCGCCAGCGCCACGGCCATCACCGCCAGCGTACCGTTGAAGGAGTCGGGCACCTGATACGTCACGCTCCCGCCCTCCGGCCCGGTCTCCACCACGCCCGACCAAAAGACCACCGGCTCGTCGGTCACGCGCCGGAACGGATTGAGCGTCTTCGGCGCGGCTTCGTCGCCTCCGCCGGTTGCAGCCATGGCGCGCAGGACGGAAAACTCCGGCAGCAGTTGGTCGAGGAACTGGGTCGTCCCGGTGGCCAGCGCGACTTGGCGGAAGAAATGCGAGAGCGGATCGGGCAGCTGATAATCGCTCACCTGCAGGATGCCCTTGTCGACCGCGAAGACGGCGATGCGGGCGGGCTTCGGCGTGCGGTGCCTGATCACCAGCGCCTCGCCCGGCCGCGCGGAGGCTGCGGTGGTCAGTTCGATGGGCAGGCGACGCGCGGCGCGATTCACCTTGATCGGCTGAACCGCGTAGCTGAGCGGGCTGGCGTAGATCTCCTTCGAATCAAGCGCGCGCACGAAGCAAACGTTGAGATAACCCGAGCCGTCGAAGTCGTCGGGAATGCGCAGGCGCTGCACGCTGCTGGTTTCATCGGCCCGGAACCAGGCGTGGGCGAAGACCTTCTCGCGCTCCAGCGTGATCAGGCCGCAGCCGGTGTAGGGCGCACTGATCCCGATCTCGACCACGTCGCCCGCCTTGAACTCCTTGCGCGCGAGCTTGAGCTGCAGCTCCGCGTTCTTGTCCATGGAGCGGGTGCCCCGGCCGGCGCCGACCACGCCGAAGCCCACCACGGCGACCGCCCGCTCCTGCGCGTCGAGCAGACGGAGTTCGAACTCGCCCGGCTCGCGCGTCGGCAGGGCGTAGCTCCAGCCGTCCACGCCGATCTCGACCGCCTGCGAGCTCAGCTCCCGCTCTTGCCGGACGGACTCGTAGCGGTAGTTGCCGTTCTCCGCCTTGGTCAGCGTGGAGAGAAAGACGCGCTGGATGAGCTGCAGCTTCAGCGGTCCGCTGGCCACGCGGTTCAGCTGCCGGTCGAGCGCGAGGAAACGCAACGTCCGATCCGCCCCGGCCTGAATGGCGCCGAGCTCGCCATCCGCCTTCCAGCCAGCGACGAAGGCCAGCGGCGAGACGAGCGCCTGGGCCAACGCGCTGACGCTGCGCCCGGACTCGGCCTCGAAGCCCTCGACGCGAAAGGTGAGCGCGTAGGTGGCATCGGCAAAGCGGCCGAGTTCGAGCGGGAATTCGCCAGCGCCCTGGGCGTCGGTCTGGCGCTCGCCCAGCTCGACCGTCTGCAGCTCGCGCTTCTTGCCCTTGCGATCCTGCAGCGGATCGAAGAAGCGCCAGCCTTCGTATTCCGGGAACGAAAAGCCGCTGGGCGACAGCTCCAGCTGCGCCTTCAAACGCCGGTCCGAAGCGGCGATGCCGTAGAGATTCTGCAGCGACACGTTTGCCTTCAGTTCCGCCGGCGTGACCCAGCCCCGCGCGCTCGGCTGCGAAAGCTTCGCCTCGATCCGCATGGTGTCGGGGAGGAATTCCTTCACCCAGAATCGCTCTTCGCCGAGCACGCCGCTGCGCTTGCCTTCCTTCAGCAGATGCAACCGCAGCGTGTAGTCGCCGGTGGGCGAGTCGGGCGTGGTCGCATACGACGCCTCGGCAAAGCCGGAGCTCGGCAGCGCCAGCTTCGTCACGCGACTCTTCGTGCCTGCAGGGTCGATCACCTCGATCTCCAGCGGCACGCCCTCGGGGGCGGGCTGCCAGTCGCGCCGGTGCAGGAGCGCGCCGATGCGCACGGCATCGCCGGGCCGATAGACCCCGCGTTCGGTGAAGAGGAATCCGTCCAGCTCCGCGCCCGATTTGGCCTGCACGCCGCCGGTGTCGAAGAGCGAGAAATCCAGTCCGCGATCGCGCGCCGCATACGGCAGGAACGCGGTGTCGTCGCCGCGCCGCGCCACGATGGCCACGGGCTTGCGATCGCGCTCCAGCTTGTCGACCGCCGCCAGCGCCGCCCGGCCGTCCGCGCCCGTGGTGGCGGTGGCCACGACGAGTCCGTTGCGCGCGAGGATGTCGACCGTCACGCCGGCTGCCGGTTGGCGCGACTTGAGCGAAGCCACGAAGACCTCGCGCGTGCCGTCGGCATTCGCCTTCACGATCAGCCCGAGATCCGTGACGAGCAGGAAGCGCCCGGCCACCTCGGCGCCCTTGACCGGCTTGAGCGATTTCGGATCGAGCCCGCGCGCCTTGAGGAAGAAGAGGCCCTGCCGGAAGCGCTTCTCCGAGCCTGGCGCCTGCAGGTGCTTCGACAGATCGAAGGCCAGGAAATCGGCCTCGCTGCGGTTCTTCATCGCCACCGGCTGCCGCTCGGTCGCGATCCGCGCCAAGTTCTCGCGCGTGAAGCTGCCGCTGCGGAACTCCGGGTCGCTGAAGCTGCCGCTGGTCTGGCTGACGAGATGGTTGATCTGATCCGCCGGGACCTGGGCGATCTCGTATTCGATCAGCTGCAGACCGCGCGAGCGGAGCGAGAGCTTCCGTTCGCCGGTCAGGGCCAGCACCCCGCCCTCGCCCTGAATCTCCACGCCCTGCGGCGGCAGCGGCGTTTCGAGGACGGTGAAGAAATCGTTTCGCAGCAGATAGCCGCCGGCCGCCTTCAGCCCCTTCTTCACCCGCACGAAAAGCAGCCCTTCGCGCGCGGTCCGGAAACGGAAGGCGTGGCTGGACGCCAGCGGCTCGGCACTCGGCACGAGGGTGAGCGCGACCTTTTCGGACGCGGCCAGCACCTCGTCGGTGACCTCGCCCGCCTTCCACTCGTCGAAGGCGGGCACTTCGGGCACGGCCTCGACGGAGCGGGCTTCGCCCTCCGTCGAATCGTCCTCGTCCGAATCGCGCTCGCGGCGGCGCGAGCCTTCCTCGTCTTCGTCCGAGCTTTCGCTTTCCGTCGGAGTCGGCGCTTCGCGCACGATGCGCGGATTGCGTGCCGGCAGCAGGAATAGCTCCACGCCGGCCGCGAACTGCTCGGGCTTCATCGTCACGGTCGTCTCGACCAGCAGCACCTGTCCGGGATCGCCCGCCTTGTCATTGACGATCAGCCCGCGGGCCGACTGCACCGCGAAATAGCTGTAGAGATCGGGAATGCGCACCTTGGCCTCGGCTGCGCTCGCGGTCCGGGCGCCGCCCTTCAGCGCGGGGAGGCCGGCCGGGAGTTCGAGGCGCACGAAGTCCTCCCGCTCGGGCAGCGCGACGTTGGCGCTGCGGAGGAAGAACTGCCGCTGGTGCTCGCCCGGCGCGAGCGTGAAGGCCGCACCCGCGGCGGTCGGGCGGAGCACCGCCGATTCGCCGAGCACCTTCAGCTGCAGCGACTTCTCGACCTCGGCCAGCGCGACCGGATGCGAGGCCAGGATGGTGGCCGTGATCTGCTTCACGCTCGGATCGCGCGGGTCCTGGTAGAGCATCGCCTGCTCGAACTTCACCGTGAGCGGGGCGGTCCGCGCGCTCAGCTCGTTCCGCGGCAGGCGCGTGCCGGGCGCGAACAGGCTCGGCTCGAGCGTGACCCGCAGGGTGGTGTCGGCCGGCCAGTCCTCGGTGGGGCGGAAGACCAGCGCCGAATCGTTGACCCATTCCCAGGCGCCGGGCAGGGGCGGATCGAGCCGCACCCCCTCGCGCACCGTCCGCGACGTCTTGTCGAGCCGCGCCACCGGGGCGGAAAAGCGCACCTCGAGCGGCAACGGCTGGAGCGGTTTACCCGCCACGAAGCGCGTCTCACGGGGCGCCTCCATCTTTGCCTCGACCAGCCGCGGCTGGGGCCGGGAGCGAGCCCACTGCCGGGCCTGCCAGGCACCCACGCCGAGTGCGGGTAGGAGCAGCGCGACCACCGCGGACGCCGCGGGATGCCGTTGCGGTGCCGCGGCCAGCGCGCGCAACCAGGCGGGCGGACGCCAAGAGATTTCGCCGAAACAGGCCCGGAGAGACCGGCGGGCCAGGCCGGAAGCCGCGCTCGCGGAGCGCCGCAGAAATGAGGAGGAGGACATCGAAGGCGTCGGCCGATGCGGACGACGCGGAACGCTCAAAGGCCGCCCCCACCCTGTCACGCGGAATTAGTTTTCGGCCTCCGTTTGACGCCCGGTGCGGGCTCCGGGAGGGTTTCTGTTCGCGTAATGCTCCGCCCGAGCGCGTTTAACAGTTTCTCTGCAATGCTACTCGTGCCGTCTGCGCGCCCCGCCGTTTTCTGCGGCGCATCGGACGCGATCGGCTAAGATCAGCTGCGCTCCGTGACGATTTTCTCCCATCCCATCGGCAACTCGAACGTCTGGCATGCCGCCCTGGCGCTCGAGGAGGCTGGCCTGCTGGAGCGCGTCTTCACCTGCATCCGCTGGAATCCGGATGCGCCGCTCTCCTCGCTCGTCCGCGGCCGGCTGCGGGCCCAGCTCGCGCGCCGTGCCTTTCCGGCGCCGGTGCGGCCGAAGCTCGACGTCTCGCCCTGGCTCGAGTGGGGGCGCGTGCTCTCGACCAAGCTCGGCTTCGACTCCCTCTCGCGCCACGAACACGGGATCTTCAGCGTGGACGGCGTCTACCGCGGCCTGGACGAACGCGTCGCCCGGGCCCTGCGCTCGGGTGCAATGCCGGGCGCGAAAGCGGTGTATTCCTACGAGGACGGCGCCCGCGAGACCTTCACGGCGGCGCGGGAGCGCGGGCTGCGCTGCCTGTACGACCTACCCATCGGCTACTGGCGCGCAGCGCAGGACATCTATCACGACGAAGCCGTGCGCGAGCCGGAGTGGATGCCCACGCTCGACGGCATCTACGACAGCTCGGCCAAACTGCAGAAGAAGGAGCGCGAGTTGCTGACGGCCGACGAGGTCTTCGTGGCCAGTCGCTTCACCGCCAGCACCCTGCAGCGCGCGCCCGGCTTCGCCGCGCCCGTCCACGTGGTGCCGTATGGCGCGCCGGCTCCGCTGCCCGAACAGCGTCGGCCGGATGGGCCGCTGCGCGTGCTTTTCGTCGGCACGCTCACTCAGCGCAAAGGCCTCTCGCACGCGCTGCGCGCCGTCGAGCGGCTCGGCCGGGGCATCGAGTTCACGCTGGTCGGTTCGCGACTGCGGGGAGAATGCGCTCCGCTGGACGCGGCGTTGCGCCGCCATCGCTGGATTCCCACGCTGCCTGCGGAGGAAGTGCTGGCCACCATGTGCCAGCACGACGTCATGCTTTTCCCCTCGCTCTTCGAGGGCTTCGGCCTCGTCATCCTCGAGGCGCTCGCGTGTGGCCTGCCGGTCATCACGACCCCGCACACCGGCGGGCCCGACGTGCTGACCGACGGCGAGGACGGCTTCATCGTGCCGGTACGCGACGTCGACGCCATGGCCGACCGGCTCGACCGGCTGGCCACCCGGCGCGAGCTTTGTCGCGAGATGAGCGCGGCGGCCCGGCGCAAGGCCGCCCGCCTCGATTGGAGTGTCTATCGCACCGGCCTGGCGCAAGCCGTGCGCCAATGTCTGGCTTCCCCCCCCGCGGCCGTATGAACTCCTTTCAAGGCACCTTTTGGCCTGCTCCGCGGACCGACATCCCGGCCGAGGATCTCTTTGCCCGCCGGCTGATCTGGCTCTTCCTCTGGCTCTGGATTTTCGAGGGGTCGCTGCGGAAGTGGATCCTGCCCGAGTTCAATGCCGCCCTGCTGGTCATCCGCGATCCCGTGCTGCTGCTCATCTACGCGCAGGCCGCGGTGCAGGGAAAGTTCCCGGGCAATGGTTTCGTCGTCGCCACCGGCGTGCTCGGCGTGATCTCCTTCGCCATCTCCATGCTGGCCGGCGATATCTCCGGGGTGGTCAGCGGCGCCTTCACCCAGAGTCTGCAGGTCACGCTTTACGGAGTCCGCACGAACTTTCTCTTCCTGCCGCTGATCTGGGTCATTCCGATCTACTTCGACCGCGAGGACGTACTGCGGATCGGCTGGTGGCTGATGCTGCTTTCGCCCGCCATGGCTCTGCTGGTGCTGATTCAATTCCAGTCGCCTTCCGATTCCTGGATCAATGTCGCCGCCGGCGGCGAAGGGCGGCAGATCGAGACCTCGCTCGGCAAGATCCGCCCCCCCGGCACTTTCTCCTACACCAACGGACTGGTGAGCTACCTGACGCTCATCGTCGCCTATCTCTGCTACGAACTGCTCGAGCGCGATCGCTTCCCGAAGTGGCTGGCCTTCGTGGCCGCCTGCTCCTCCGGCGTGATGCTGGCCCTCTCCGGCAGCCGCAGCGCGGTCGGCGCGTGCATCACCGTCATCCTCGGCGTCGCGCTCGTCTGCGTGCGGCGTCCGGAGTTCGCCAAGCGCACCTGGCGGATGCTTCTGATCATTTTCGTCGGCTTCATCGTGCTGAACTACATCACGGTCACCCGCGCCGGCTTCGACGTGCTGGAGGACCGCTTCGGCGACGAGGAGAACATCAAGCGCGGCTTCATCTACCGTTTTCTCTACGATCAATTTGCGCCCTTCATCCACGTGACCGAAGCGCCGCTGTTCGGTTACGGGCTGGGCGTGGGCACGAACGCCGGCTCGGCTCTGCTGGTCGGCAAGCGCACCTTCCTGCTCTCCGAGGGCGACATCGGCCGCGCCATCTTCGAGAGCGGTCCCATCCTCGGCCTGCTCTTCATCGTGCTCCGCTTTGGGGTGGTGCTGCATGTCTTTCGGCGCACGCTCGACTCGCTGGCCGAGGGCCAGACGCTCGCCCTGCTGCTCTTCTCCAGCGGAGCGCTGACGCTCGCGACCGGGCAGATCGGTCAGCCGACCGCGCTGGGCTTCGCGGTCTTCTCCTGCGGCATCGCCCTGGCGGCCATCCGCGAGGTGGAGTCGGGATCGACCGCCGAACCCGAGCCGGTGGCCGAGGCGCCAAGCCGGCCGCGCGGGCGTTCCGTCTATGCCGAGCAGCTGCACGGTCCGCGGCCGCCCGCTCCGCTTCAGCCCTGAGGCCATGCGCATCCTCAGCCTCGGCAACTACGCCCGCGACGGGCAGGAATCGATGCTGCGGTTCGCCGCCCTGCTCCGGCAGCAGCTACCGGCCCGCGGGGTGGAACTGCGGCCCTGCGATCCGGCGGTGGGCCTGGGCCGACTGACCGGGAGCACGGTGCAAGGCGCGGGCAAATGGTTTGGCTATCTCGACAAATACGTCGGCTTCCCGGCCGCGTTGGCCTGGCGCCTGCGCCGCGACGCTCCGGCCGTGGTGCACATCGCCGATCACTCCAACGCGCTCTACGTCCCCTGGATCCGCCGAATGGCACCGCGGGTCCGAGTCGTGGTGACCTGCCACGACTTGCTGGCCGTGCGCTATGCCTTGGAGGAGGCCGATGCCGAGTATCGGATCGGCTCCACCGGTCGCGCGCAGCAGCGGGCCATCCTCGCCGGACTGCAGCAGGCCGATCTCGTGGTCTGCGACTCCGAAGCCACCCGGCGCGATGCCGAGCGCCTGGTCACGCGCGGCCAAGCCCGCCCGGAGCTGCGCGTGGTGCCGCTCTGTCTCAACCAACCCTACCGCGCGCTGCCCAGGGACGAGGCCTGGGCCCGTTTGCGCCAGGCGGCGCCGACGGTGCCGCAGGATCAGCCCTGGATCCTGCACGTCGGCTCGAGCCAGCCGCGCAAGAACCGGCCGTTGCTGCTGCGGCTGCTGGCCGCGCTTTCTGAAATCCCGCTCATCGCTGTCTTCGCCGGCGAGCGGCTGACGGCGGCGCAGTGGGCGCTGGCGCGCGAACTCGGCGTGGCGGACCGGGTCGTCGAGGTACCCGGGCCAGACGAGCCGACGCTCGAAGCGCTCTATTCCGCCGCCACCGCGCTCGTCTTTCCCTCGCGCGCCGAGGGCTTCGGCTGGCCGATCCTGGAGGCACAGGCCTGCGATTGTCCGGTCATCTGCAGTGACGTGGAACCGCTGCCGGAGGTCGCCGGACCCGGTGGGGCCTGGGTCGTCGGTCTGGACGATGTGCCGGGCTACGCCGCCGCGGTGCGCGCCGTGCTGCGCACGCCCGAGGCGACCCGCCCGGCTGCGCGGGCCAATGTTGCGCGCCACGCGCCTGAGATCATGCTCGACGCCTACCTCGACGCCTTCGCGGCGGCGCTTCGCCTGTGATCAAGAAACTCTTCGCCTGCCTCCTGCCGTGGCCGCTCCGCCGCCGCTGGCTGGCCTTCGCCTTCGGCTACCGCATTCACCCGACCGCCCGCATCGGCCTCGCCTGGGTCTTCCCGCGGCAGCTCGAGCTGGGCGAGCACTCGTCGATCGGGCACCTCACGGTCGTGAAGGGCCTCACGCTGCTCCGCCTCGGTGCGCACGCCAGCATCGGCCGCGGCTGCTGGATCACCGGCTTCCCGGAAGGCGGGGCACGGCATTTCACCCACCTGCCGGAGCGGCGGCCCGAGTTGCTGGTCGGCGCGCACAGCGCGATCACCAACCGGCATCTCATCGACTGCACCGACAGCGTCAGCCTGGGGGAGTTCACCACCTTCGCCGGCTTCTCCTCGCAGATCCTGACCCACAGCATTGACCTCTCTGCCAACCGGCAGTCGGCCGCACCCGTGCGCATCGGCAGCTATTGCTTTGTCGGGACGAACAGCGTGCTGCTGGGCGGCTCCGCGCTGCCGGACTTCTGCGTGCTGGGTGCGAAGTCGCTGCTGAACAAGGCCCAGACCGTGACGCACACGCTCTACGCCGGCACCCCGGCGGTCGCGGTCAAGGAACTGCCGACCGATCTGGCCTACTTCCAGCGCCTGACCGGCTTCGTCGACTGATCCCATGGCCGCACCCGACCCTGGCGCGCTCAAGGAAGACGGCACATTCGTGGCGGTCGACGTCCTGCGCGGCCTGTCCGCCCTGGCGGTGGCGCTCTTCCACGTCCGCATTCACCTCTGGGTCGGCTACCGCGCCATCCAGGAGAATCCATCCGCCTACAGCGCCTTCGACCGTCTGGCCGCCCAAGCCGCGCTGCCGGTCACGCAGATGGGCTACGCGGTCATGCTCTTCTTCGTGCTGAGCGGCTTCTGCATCCACTGGGCCTACGCGCGGCCGAATGCGCCGGCTTTGGAACTCGGCACCTACACGCGGCGGCGACTCGGTCGCATCGTCCCGGCCTACGTCGTCACGGTTTTGCTCTGCTTCGCGGTGGAGGCGGTGGTCACGCGCCTCGGCGGGCCGCCCCCCTCGTCGCCGCAGGTCAGCTGGTCCTCGCTGTTCCTGCTGCAGACCTATCTCTGCGCCGGCGACCAGCTGCTTTCGAATGCCTCGCTCTGGTCGATCCCGCTCGAACTCGAACTCTACGCCGTCTACCCGCTCGCGCTCTGGCTGGCACGCCGTCGGGGCATGGGCGCTTCCCTCCTCCTCGCGGGCGGCGTCTCGGCCAGCGCGGCCCTCGCCCTCACGCAACTCCCGCCCGACCGCGCCTGGCTGGCCGTGGCTACCTTCCCCAAATACTGGATCATCTGGATGTCCGGCGCCTGGCTGGCCGAACGTACGCGTCACGGGACGCTGCCGCCCTTTCGCGGGCTGCACGGAACGATGGCCTTTGCCCTGCTGGCGCTCGCCTTGCTCTGCGAACGCTGGCACGTGCCCAGCCCCTACCGCCATTTCCTCTGGGGCGCGCTTTCCTTCCTCGTGCTGTGGTACTTCCTCACCCAGCCCGCCTGGTTCACGCGTCTGCCGCGCGGACTGCTGGGCCCGTTCGTGCAGCTCGGGGCGATCTCCTACTCGCTCTATCTGCTGCATTTTCCGCTCTTCTATCTGCTAAGCCCTTGGTACGTCAGCCGCTTCGGCGGCAAGCCCGCCAATTTCCTCGTCTCCGCCGCCTTCGTGGGGCTGGCGGTCGCCGTGGCCTGGCTCTTCCATCGGCTGGTCGAAGCCCCCAGCCACCGCTGGGCCCGGGGAGGGAAGCCATGAAGCTGCTGCACGTCACGACCACGACCGATCCGGCGCTCGGCGGCGTCGCCGAGGCGGTGCGCCAGATGTGCGAGGCGCTGCAGGCGCTGGGCCACGAGAGCGAAGTGGCCACGACCGACGACACGCCGCGGCCGGGCTATCCGGTCCCGCATCACGCGCTCGGTCCGGCCCGCGGCAGCTACCGCTACACCCCCGCCCTGCTGCCCTGGCTGCGCGCTCAGGCCGGGCGGTTCGACGCGGTCCTCGCGCACGGCCTTTGGCAGCATCCCAGCTTCGCGGTGCGACGGGCGGTGCGCGGACGCCGACCGTATTTCGTCTGGCCGCACGGCATGCTCGATCCGTGGTTCAAGCGCACCTATCCGCGCAAGCACCTCAAGAAGTGGCTCTACTGGCCGTGGGGGGAATACCCCGTCCTGCGCGATGCCGCCGCCGTCCTCTTCACCTGCGAGGAGGAACGCCGGCTGGCCCGGCAGTCGTTCTGGCTCTACCAGGCCCGCGAGGCGGTCGCGCCGCTCGGGCTGGCCGATCCCGGCGAGGCGCGCGCCGAGGCGCAGCGAACGGCTTTCTTCGAGCGTTTCCCCGATCTCCGGGGTCGGCGCCTGCTGCTCTTCCTCGGGCGTCTGCATGTGAAGAAGGGCTGCGATCTCCTGCTGGAGGCTTTTGTCGCTGAAGCTGCGGCCGCGCCCGACGCCCAACTCGTCATGGCCGGCCCCGACCAGACCGGCTGGCAGCCGGAACTGGCTGCGCTGGCTCGCCGCCTCGGGGTGGCTGACCGTATCGCCTGGACCGGCATGCTGACCGGCGATCTGAAATGGGGCGCGCTGCGGGCCGCCGAGGCCTTCGTGCTGCCGTCGCATCAGGAGAACTTCGGCCTCGCGGTGGTCGAGGCGCTGGCCTGCGGCACGCCCGTGCTGCTCTCGGATCAGGTCAACATCTGGCGCGAAGCCACCGCCGAGGACGCCGGATTGGCGGCGCCCGACACCGCGGAAGGCACGCGCCATCTCGTGCGGGCCTGGCTGGCAGACGCTGCCTGGTCGCGCCGCCGCAGCGCGGCCCGCGCCCGTTTTCTGCAGGCCTTCGAATCCGCCGCCGCCGCCCGCCATCTGAGCGCCCTCCTGCAATCGCACCTCGCCCGCGCATGACCCTCCGCCCTGCTGTCCTCGTTCCCGGTCTCCTCCTCCTGCTCGCACTGGTCGCGGCGGTCGTGCTCGGTCTGCCGCTGCCTTCGACCGACGATCTCTTCTTTTACGGCGCGCCGCTGCAGATCGCCGAGGGCGGCGGACTGACGAACCCGCCGCTGCGCGGCTTCCTCCAGGGCCTCGGGACCGACGCCTACTTCTGCCACGTGCCGCTGCACCCTTGGGCCCTCGGCCTTTGGCTGAAAATGTGGGGCGTCTCGACGGCCTCGATCCTCGGTTTCGCCTGGGCCACGGGCGCGCTCGGGGCGGTCAGCCTCAGCGTCTGGTTGCGCCGGCTGGGGTGGGATCTGCCCGAACGCCTGCTGCTCCTGCTCGTTTACGTGACGCTGCATTTCGCCGCCGGTTCGCGACCCGACGGACTCGCGCTCAGCCTCGCGCTGGCGGGCGGCGCGGCCCTTTCCTTTCGCTCGCCGCTCCGCTGCTTCCTCGGCCTGCTCCTGCTCGGTGGCGGCGTGCTGGCGTACCCGATGGCCGCGCTCTGGGGCCTCTGCTTCGCCGGCCTCATCTGGCTGGCCACGCCCGCAGCCGAACGACTGACCTGGCGGATGCTGCTGCTCTGCGCCTCCGGGGCCGCCCTCCTCTGCGGCGCGCTCTTCTGGTGGCTGCTGGATGGGCGCGTCGCAGAATGGCTGCAGGTCTTCCAGACCGTGCGCGGGCTGCGCAGCCGTCCGCCCGGGCTGATCCTCCAGATGATTGGCGAATTCCTCCGTTCGCCTCGGAAGGAAGCCCTCCTGGTGCCGGTGTTGCTCTGCTATCCGCTGGCCCTGCTGCTCGCCTGGAGAATGCGGGCGCAGCTGCCGCGTCTGACGCTGCCGACCGTCCTCGTCGCCCTCGCCACCGCCCTCGGCTGCGGCCTGCTCTATTTCGCCGCCGCGGCCCTGCAGACCTCGATCTTCTGCGGCTTCCTCGCCGCCGGCGCGATCGTCACCGCCACCCGCTCGCGCCTCGGGCTGGCCGCGCTGACCGGGATCTACCTCGTCGCCTTCTCGCTGTGGTGGACGCAAAGCCTGCTGCGGCAGGAACCGGCCGAGCAGGAACGCAGCGCCGCCCGCGCCGCCGCCGAACGGGCCGAGAACGCCGGCCGGCCGCTGCGGATCGATGCCGCCACGGCCCGCTACGCCTTCGACTTCCGCCTGCCGAAGTCCGCCTACGATCTCTTCTACAGCACGGCCGAGCCGCCCTACTCCCCGCTCTTCGCCACTCGCAGCCAGCGCAGCGAAACGTGGATCGTGGCCCGCTCGTGGATCCGCTATCTCAACCAGCCGCCCGCCTCCATCCTGGACTATCCTCGCGTGACTCTGCGCGGTCGACCGGTCGACACGCTGCCGCTGCATCCCTACGAGATTGTAGTTTACGAAAAATCTCTGCCGTAACGGACTCCGCTCTCAGGGCTGCGATCCGGGAGCCTCCAGCGCAAACAGCCAGCCCTCGGCATCCTGGGCCAGCAGGCGAATGCCCGGATAGCGTGCTTCCTGCCCGCGAACGAGGTCGGCGAAGCAGCTGCCGAAGGCCAGTTCCCACAGCTCCGGCGTCTTGCCGTCGCGACCGAGCACGAGGTAGAGGCGGCGGAAACGACCGGACTGCCCGCGCCGGAGCGCGTCGAGGAACTCGTAGCTCGGTCGATCGGAATACGGATGCCGGGAGAAATTCACCGCCGCCGGCAGGCGCAGCGCGTGGACCAGGCCGATGACATCGTCCCCCACGAGGAGATCGCCCGGGCGGAGATGCGCCTGCACCAGCGCCATCCGCGCGGGCCGCGGCGCGGCTCGTTCCGGGGGCGGCAGCTTCCGCGCCTCCGCCACCAGGACGGCGGCCAGGCACGCGCAGGCCGCCGCCCCGGCCCAGCGCGCGCCGCGCGGCCAGAGCACTGGCAGCAGCAGAGCAAGCGGCAGCGTCACACCCAGCGCCGTCGGCGCCACCAGTCGCGGCCCGAGTTCGTCGAAATGCGTCCAGGTCCGCTGCAGCACCAGAAACCCGAAATAGCCGAGCGGCCAGACCCAGAGACTCCAGCGCCCCTCCGCGAGCACCGGCCGCAGCGCCGCGGGTCGGCGGGTAACGGCCACCAAGGCCATCAACGCGCAGAGCGCCAGCAAGCCCATTTCCCAGCCTGTGCCGAAGAGGCCGCCGAGCAGGCACTCGACCAAGGCTTGGCTGCCCTGCCAGAGATTCTCCTCAAAACCGAGGTCGGAGGCATTCGCCGGCGGCAGCAGATAGCCGCTCAGCGCCCGGTTCCTCCCCAGGACCACGGCGGTGGGGAGCGCCAGTCCGACTCCATACGCGGCCGCCGCCCGCAGGCGCTCGGCGCGGCCGCGGGCCCAGATGAGCAGACAACAGCCGGCCAGCAACCCCGCCGGGAGCAGCGCATAGCGCGTGGCGAAGGCCAGCCCCGCCAGCATTCCGCCCAGCAGCGGCCGCCGGCGGAGCAGCAGCCAGACGCCGCCGAGGAGGAACGCGCAGGCCATCGTCTCCGACCAGGCATACATCGCCAGCCGCCGCACCGGCGCCTGCAGCAGCAGCAGCCCCACCGCCCACCAACCAGCCTCCCGCCCGCCCACTTCGCGCGCGCAGAGGAACATTGCCCCGAGCAGCGCCGCCCAGCCCAACAGCGCGACCAGCGCCGCCGCCTGATCGGCCGATGGCCCCAGCGCGGCCACGGCGGCGATAGCGAGCGGATAGCCCGGCGCCTGCCCGGTGAAGGGCGTGGGAATGGCCGCGTCAGGCGCAAAGCCCGGTTGATTGAATCCCAGCGTCGGCTGCTGCAGCCCCTGCCCGGCCGCCACCGCCCGGGCCACGGTGACGTAGTTGAGGGAATCGGGCGAGAGGCGCGGGGCCGACCAGCTTTGCCAGCCGACGACCGCCAGATAAGCGCCCAAAAGCAGGCCGAAGAGGGCAGTCAGGGGGCGGGGCACGATCCGTTCTCCCCGCAATCTTCGTCGATGCCAAGCTCCGGCGCGCGTCTCCTCGGGCTCGACGACCGCGGAGACCTCGGCAAAGTGCCGGCTCTCCGCGCCTTCGCGCCGCCATGACGCTCCTCCGTTTCCTGCTTTTGGTCTGCTGCGGCGCCGCCAGCCTCGCGGGCTCGCCGCTGCCCGGCGTGGCCGCGCGGGCCGCGACGGTGCCGCCGAAGATCGACGGCCTCCTCGACGACGCTGTCTGGGGCGATGCGCCGCAACTGGGAGAATTCACGCAGGTCGAACCGCGCGAAGGCGCCCGGCCCACGCAGCGCACGGAGGTACGGGTGCTGTTCGATCGCGATCACCTCTATTTCGCCATCCGCTGCTTCGACTCCGAGCCCGGACGCATCCGCGCGCCGCAGATGGAGCGCGACGGCAACCTCGACGGCGATGACTACGTGGCCATCGCCCTCGATTCCTTCGGCCGCAAACGCGACGGCTATCTCTTCCGGGTCAATCCGAACGGCGTGAAGGTCGATGGCCTGATCGAGCGCGACGGTCTCGTGCGCCTTGAATGGGACACCATCTGGCAGGCCGCGGCCCGCCGCGACGACCTCGGCTGGACCGCGGAGCTAGCGATCCCGGTGAAGAGCCTCTCGTTCGATCCCGCTCAGCGCACCTGGGGCCTGAACGTCGAACGCGTACTCCGCCGGAGCCAGGAAACCAGCCGCTGGGCCTCGCCCTCGCGCAACCTCGGCGTCACCACGCTCGGCGGCTTCGGCGAGCTGCGCGGACTCGAGGGGCTGGTGCAGGGCCTCGGCCTGACGGTGAAGCCGTTCGCCTCTTGGCGCTCCAGCCTGCGCCCCGGCGAGGACGTCCGTGCGCAGGCCAACTTCGGGCTCGACGTCGTCTACCAGATCACGCCGTCGCTCACCGCCACGCTCACGGTGCGCACGGATTTCGCCGATGCCGAGGTCGACGAGCGGCGGGTCAATCTCACGCGCTTCTCGCTCTTCTTCCCGGAGAAGCGCGACTTCTTCCTGCAGGACGCGAGCCTCTTCTCCTTCGGCGGCATCCGGCAGTATCCGCTGCCGTTCTTCTCGCGCCGCATCGGCCTCGGCCCAAACGGCGAGGTCATCGACATCCTCGCCGGCCTCAAGCTGACCGGCCGCATCGGCGATCTCTCCGTCGGCTTCCTCAATGTGCAGACCGAGGCCGCCGCCGGCATCGCCAGCAAAAACCTGACCGTCTTCCGCCCGGCCCTGCAAATCTGGGGCGAAAGCAGCGTCGGCGCGATCGTGACGGTGGGCGATCCGCGCGGCCCCGGCCGCAACGTGACCGCCGGGGTCGACCTCAATTTCCTCAACTCGAAGTTCCTCGGCGAAGGCCAGCTTTCCGGCCACGCCTTCTTCATGCGCTCGTGGTCGTCGCCCAAACCGGTGGGCGATCCGTTCGCCACGGCCATCTCGCTGAACCTCGATCTGCAGCCCTGGACCGCCTACGTCTACGCCTCCAACATCGGCCGCGGGTTCGATCCCGCGCTCGGCTTCACGCCGATCGTCGGCGCCCGCGAGTTGGCCGCCTACGTCAGCCGGCGCTTCACCCTTCCGCGCGGGGGCCGGTATCTCTACGTCGAGCTCGATCCTTACGCCCTGACCGACACCTCCTTCCGCGTGCTCTCGTGGAATCTCGTTCTGCCCCGTCTCGTCTGGCAGTCGCACGCGGGCGATGAATTCGCCCTGTCCTACGCGCACGTGCGGGAGCAGCTCTTCGCGCCCTTCGAGATCGCCCGCGGCGTGGTCGTGGCGCCGGGCGACTACCAGTTCCATCGCCTGGTCGGCCGCTTCTCCTCCTCCTCCGCCCGCCCGCTCTCCCTGCGCCTCGAAGGCAGCGCCGGCCAATACTACGACGGCACGTCCTGGCGACTGCGCTCGGAGGTCGTCTGGCGTCCCTCGCGCCACTTTTCGCTCACGGCAGCCTACGACTATCAGCCGGTGCATCTTTCGGCCGGCAGCTTCCGCGTGCGCATCCTCTCGATCCGTCTCGGCGTGGCCTTCAGCGCCACGCTCAGCTGGACCACGCTGGCGCAATACGACAGCTTCAGCCGGCAATTCGGCCTGAACAGCCGGCTGCGCTGGATCGTCCGCCCGGGGTCCGAAATTTTCCTCGTGGCCAATCAGGGCTTCGAGGTCCTGGGCGACCGCTTCCGCGGCACCACCACGGAGGTGAACATGAAGGCCGGCTGGACGTTCCGGTTTTGAGCGAGCAGCGGCAACGAGACGGCGGCCCGGGCTAGGGTCCTACGACGTCCCCCCCGGCCGCGTAACCCCGACACCCCGGGCCGTTTAGAGAGCTGGCACACGCTTCTGCCATGATCTCATTTCGCACCGCCCTCGCCGCTCTCACTCTCACCGCCACCTGCGCCGGTCCGCTCGCCGGGCAGGGCAGTCTCGCTCCGGACGACGAACCGTCGCCGAGCATGAAGCGACTCGACCAGATCGAGCCGCGCACGGATCTCGCGCGGCTGCCAGGCGACCTGACCTCCCTCATCGTGATCAACAACCCGGGCTCCTACTACCTGAGCTCGAACCTCTTTGGCGTGGGCGGAAAGCACGGCATCCGGGTCAACGCGAGCGACGTCACCATCGACCTGCGCGGCTTCACGCTGGTGGGCGATGCCACCTCGCTCGACGCCATCAGCTGTGCCGGGGCCCGCGTCACCATCCTCAACGGCTCGGCCACGAACTGGCGCTTCGGCGTCGACCTCGGCGCGAATGGCACGGTCGAGCAGGTCAAGGTCGCGCAAAACCGGGCCGGCGGCTTCCGCACCAGCCTGCCCGCGGCTCTGCGGCAATGCGTGGCCGCAACCAACGGCGGCGACGGCTTCGAGCTCGGGCCCTCCGCCACCCTGACCAGCTGCCACGCCGAGACCAACGCCGGGCTCGGCTTCCGCCTCGGGGCCGATGCGGAACTGCTCCGCTGCTCCTCGCGGGCCAACGGGACCGGCGGCTTCAGCGGGCCGATCGTGACTGCGAGCCTGACGCAGTGCAGTTCCGTCAGCGACGCCGCCGGCTTCGTGGTCGGCCCGAACAGCCGGTTGCGCGAATGCACCGTGCGCCAGTGCATCGCCACCTCCATCTCGGCGGCGCAGGATTCGACCCTAATCCACTGCCAGGTTTACGGCGCCGAGACCGGCACGGGCATCGCCGGGCAGGACGGCTGTCAGTATCTGCACTGCAGCGTGTCCAACGCGGCGACCGGGATGCAGGTCACCAACGCGTCGACGCTGCAGGCCTGCACCGTGCGCAACTGCCCGCAGGGCGGCATCGTGGCGGGCGACACCTGCACGCTGACCAACTGCGTGGTGCGCAACTGCGGCGTGGCCGGCATCACCGTCGGCGCCAACTGCACGGTCTCGGCCTGCACGGCCCAAGGCGGCACGCTCGGGATCGTGGCCAGCCACGGCACGATCGTCGAGCGCTGCTCGATCCAGGGCACCACCTCGCACGGCATCCAGGCGGCGACGAATTGCCGCCTGGCCAGCAACATCTGCCGCACCGCCGGCGGCTCGGGGATCGTGACCGAGATCAGCTGCATCCTGACCGACAACATCGTCACCGGCACCGTCCTGGCCGGCATCCAGGCCGGCAACAGCAGCCAGGTGCTCGGCAACATGGCCACCTTCGCGGGCGGCGCGGGCAATCCCCAACCCGGCATCTTCCTGAACGGATTCTGCCGCGCGGAGAACAACTACGCGGCCGCCAACACCTCCTACGGCATCCGCTCGCTGGGCAATGCGGGCTTCGCCGACGTCCTGATGCGCAATTTCTCTCGCGGCAACTCCGGCGGCGTCGGCGGCGCGCAGACGAACGCCAACTACTTCCCGTATCCGAACACCTTCGTCGGCCCGATCATCAACCCGGCCGATGCCGGCCAGCTGCCCTCGGCGAACTACTGACCGTCGGCGACGGGACCGGAAGGTTCACGCGAAGGTGCGAAGGGGGCGAAGGCGCCGAAGAGGAAGAAAGGGATCTGCCGTTTCCCGCCTCAACCTCGCCTCCTTCAGCCGCCAGGAATACCCCAGCGCAACTCCACTCAGCACGCCGCGGCCGGCCTCTTCGAGCTTCGAACTTCGAACTTCCTTCGGGTTTCGAGTTTCGAACTTCGAGTTTTCCTCGGGTTTCGAACTTCGAGCTTCCTCCCCGACTCCCTCGCCGCCAAAGCGTGCCCATTCCCCTCACAGCTCCGGCTTGATGACTTCATAAAGCGGCGTCAGCAGCTTCTCGGTCAGCGGACGCTGCCGCCATTCCTCGATCGAGATGCGCCTCGAACGCGCCAGGTCCTGGGCGAACATGGCGGCCTGCTGCCGGCCGAAGCGGGCGTCGAGGACGTTGAGGTTGGCCTCGTCGTTCAGGCGCATCGAGCGGGCGTCGAAGTTCGAAGAGCCGACCGAGCACCAATGGTCGTCCACGATGAGCAATTTCCCGTGCATCATGGTGCCGCGGTATTCGTGGATCTCCACGCCCGCCTCGAGCAGCGGACCCCAGACGGCCCGCGAGGTGGCGCGGGTGAGCTTGGAATCGATGTGCCGGCCGGGCGCGATGACCTGCACGCGCACGCCGCGCTTTCGCGCGTCGACCAGCTCGCGGATGAGCAGCGGATCGGGCACGAAATACGGTGTGGCGATCTTGATCGAGTCGCGGGCGCCAGCCAGCGAGTAGAGGAAGAGCATGCGCATGGCCGGATTGCCCCGGCCCGGCGAGCTGCGCGTCACGCCGGCCAGCGCACTACCCACGGCCGGCAGCGCCGGGAAATGCAGGTCGCCGTGCAGCACCTCGCCGCGCGACTTGATCCAGTTGTCCATGAACGCGCCCTGCAGCTGCGCCACCGCCGGGCCTTCGAGCCGATAGTGCGTGTCGCGCCAATGCGCCGCGTCCTGCGCGTTTCCCGTCCAGACATCGGCGATGCCCACCCCGCCGGTGAAGCCGAGGCGGCCGTCGATGACGAGCAGCTTGCGGTGCGTGCGGTTGTTGACCCGCCGGGGATCGTACCAGCGCAGCGGATTGAAGGAGACGATCTGCGCGCCGCTCGATTCCAGCAGGCGGCGATCCTCCGCGGACATCCGCGCGCTGCCCTGCCAGTCGAGGATCAGCCGCACCTGCACCCCAGCCCGCGCCCGCTCGGCCAGCGCCCCGGCGAACTCGTGGCCGATCTCTCCCGACCAATAGATGTAGGTCTCGAAGTTGATCGACCGCCGCGCCCCGCGCACGGCCCGCAGCATGGCCGGAAAGATCTCGTCGCCGTTGCGCAGCGTCGTGACCCGATTCCCCGGCAACAACGCCGGCGTGGCCAGCGCCTGCACCCCGCGCCGGAACTGTGGATCGCGCACCGAGTAGAGCGGCGCGATCGGCTCCTTCACCTCCTTTCGCCCCGTCGAGCAACCTCCACCGAGGCCGGCCAGCAGACAGACGGCGAGCGCACGCCACGGGGTTACGGAGAGCATTCCCCCGCCCTTCGCGGGAGTGGACCCGGCTGGATGCCTGACGAGCGGGTCCAGCCCGAGAAGCGCTGCGCTAACCGCGCTGCACCGGGTTCACGCTGCCGCTCGTCGGCCGCCTGCCGCGACCGTCGCCCTGCAATCGCCACGACATGTCGCTAGCGAAAGATCTGGGCAGGCAGCAAGGTCTTCCCCTCTGTCAGCCTCCCCGAGGTTCTAAGACCGGTCGAACTTCTCCGGGCGCACCATTTTGCGCGGGTCTGAGAGAGATCTGTAGGCCACGTCACTCCAGGTGGCACGCTGGCCCTTGTGCTCAGAGCCATAGCCCGATTCGTTCCAGACGCAGAAGGAGGAGAACCGATCAGCCGTGTTGTGGATCGTGGCCCGGTAAACGCGCCCGGTTCCGTTTGCGGGAGAGACGGTCAAGTGCCATTCCCACATGATGCGGGGCTTCCCGATGCGAATGACTTTGCCGTCCATCCGGTAATCGCCCGCCGGCAGGGTGACCTGTTTGCCCCGGTAGATGGCGATCTTGAGGGGCTGATTTTGCTCCCATTCGTAGGGTTTGGTGTTTTCTCCCCCCGGATCGCATTGGATGAGGTAGAGATCGGCCGCCGGGTTGGCCTTGTCATAGTCCGCCGCGCCACCCCCACGGTCCACCAGACCGCCCCAATTGACCGCCTTGTCCTTTCCGTCATTGAACTGAGGGCCCCCATGCGCCCAAGTCTGGTTGGGGAAATCCACCTGGATGGCAAAAAAGTTCAACCCGGTTGGCACCGCATGTTCGACGGTGACCGTGGCGTGCACAGCGATGAGGTCGTTCGGGACGTCTGGAAAGTCCAAGTGCGTCGGTTGGCCTTTCTTGCCATCGATGATGGTTACCCTGGTTGTTTCGGTCCAAGGTTTTGGCCCCGCGAAGACCTGGCAGACCAGGCCGAAGGTTGCAGCCGTGAGGAGCGAGTGAAGGATTCGGGCCATAGGAGTGGGGGAGGCCATGAGCAGGATGGAGGCGGGATTCGTCGAGAGGGGTCGGGAGGGAGAAGCACCGAACGCCAAGGTCAGCCAGGTCCTGGCCTCTTCGAGCGAAGCGAGCGTTTCATCAGGAGGCCGAACACGACGGTAAGTGGGCCGGTCACGACTCCATTCCTCGCGCGAGCGTGATCATCCGCAAACTCGAATCCACCTACTCGTCGTGGATCGAGTGTTTGTGGTCATCAAAGCGAATCCAGTCGGTGCGAACTCCCATGAATTCGCCCGTTCCTTCCTTTATCTTCAATCCAGCGCTCCGCGCGTGATGGAGAACTTCGGCCTTCGAGGCGCACAGGCGGACTCTCGAATCTGGTTTGAATGGGCTTTGAGTGGTCACCTCGACGGTTTCAACGAAAAGGGTCTTCAAACTCGATGCTCGTCGAAGACAAACGACAAGCCCAACTCTGGAATCTCAGCGAGATACGTAGACGCTTCAGAGGCGAATGAGTAGGTCGCCGCCGTTCAAACGCATGGTCCCGTTTTGAAAAGTCAGCTCCTTCCAGTGCTTTGGGTCGTCAGATTCACCGTCGTCCACGACTCGAATCTGAGGCATGTGGCTCGGAGTAACAAGGTCTGGCAACGGCTGAATCCGTGCCCCGGCATGTATTCTGTGGTCCTGACAGATCTGCAAAAGGCGAATCGCAGTCTCGATCCGGTTGCAAAGGCCGATCCCTTCCGCTCTGTCTTCCCTACTTTCAGCCACCTTTGATTAGACCGTACCTCATCCAACCAAAGACGCAGATGTTCTATGACGGGAGCGTAGGTATTCGGGGACTCGTGAGAGTTGGCGGGAGAATCCATAGCGTGTCTTTCAGCTTCGGACCATCCGACACCGCACCCGGAAAGAAGACAGCTCTTGGAGGGTCGGCTCCACAGAGGGGTTAGGCGTCGGCGGCTTAAAGCTCAAGCCATTCGGTAGGTTCATATATTTCTCGGTGATTCACGAAGTGGCACGCAATCGCAAGTGTCCGCTAGCGGAACTACGAACTCAACAGGAGTGCTTTCACCTTCGAAGGGATCGCAACCATCGAATTGAAAAACCACTTGCTCAACTTCACTGTGGTCTGGGCTTCGACGATACCTGTAGCCGGCGATGGTCTTCGACTGGAAAGTAATGAACGTCGAATGCTGAACGGCTCGAGCGAATGGCCAGGCAAGGAAACTTCTGGCCGGGATGGGAAAGCCAAAACAACCGGCCACCGCGGCTGTCCCGAGATGACAAGACTTCAGCAAGCTCTCTATCAGAGCAAACTGTTCATGACTTGAAGTGGCCCTCTATATGGAGCATTGCTATTCCTTACGACGCCTAACGTCTCGGATCAGGCGACGGCCAGCGGTAGAGCGGTAGCGTTGGTGACATGAAAGATGGTCCCAGGTCTGTCCAAGATCTTCCCTTTATGCGTGCTCGTGTGGTCTCACGGTTCTTCTGGGAAAGCGTCGAAGGGACGCACTCCCTGTATTCCGTCGGGCCCGCGTCCAACAAAGCGAATCCTCTTCAGCAACGTGTTTGTCTTCGGGTCCACCACGGATCCGAACATTGATCCGTCTTCCAGCTTAAACCCAACCCATCGCAACCCGTTATTCTCAAATCTGGGATTCTTCGAGGAAACCCCCGGGACATATGCAACCCTCGCTTCAGTTAGCCAAAATATATGGAACCAAGGCCTAGTCAATATTCTATCCCCCAGTTCGACACAGGTTATGCGGTCTGAGTAGGTGATCTTCTGAAACTCATTCATCTTCCACGCCCCCCATCGAGCATTCGTCTACAACACAGGTCCGCCGATTGCGAGGGAGCAATATAAAGACGCAGAGTACGCGGCGCGCAAGAGCTCTTTACGAAGGAATTGTTGAGATTCAGGTCTGCCCAGACCAAGTATGAAAGATCTGACCCAGGTCTGTCTATCTGTCCGCTCCCCACGATGCAATGCCGGAGTTCGCGCCAGTGGCATGGTTGGGCGGATAGGTCGTCAATCAAATGGTTCTGGTGGTAAATGCTTCGTCACATCAACCGCGCCTCTCTCCAAAAACAACACCTGCTTCAATACGCAGCCGGTGTCCGGATCAACAAGTATACCTGAAAAATCGCCATGTTCCATCGAAACCCCAATCCAATGCAAGAGATTATGCTCCATCTCGCCATGCACTGGAGAAATGCCGGGAACGTAGTTGATAACACCGCGCCGCTTCCTGAACCAGAAGCGAACCTCGACCCGGTCACCCAGGCGCACCTCTGGCTCGCCGCCGTGATACCTCACTGGCCCGCCAGTCTTCTTCCAAGCGTTGTGAATTGTAGCCACGGTGGTATGCGCCGCACTTAGTGTGTCCTACCAGAAAACCTCACCGGGTGGATGGCGGATAGGTGTAGGGTTCATCTCGCACCAGCGAGCGATGTCGACAACCAATTGGTCGAGTTCCTCGTAGGCGAACCTCCCTTCGAGAAATCCGCCGAGAGCTGCTTCCCGGATGTTCTCGAGATTCTTCGCCAGCCTTGCTGGCTCTGGGAAAGCTGTCCCTACCGGGCTGTCGCACAGATACCTCTTGATCAGGTCGATACACTCAGAATGAAACTCGCCTCCGTTCAGCCATCCATTCCGATTAGCCTCGCTTCTCAAGCAGAGTGCTGCATGCGCCAAGGCACCTTGAAGCGTGTCGTTCTCGCCGCCTCGCTGGTCATGGTCTGAAACAAGTCGCTTCAGCAAATCCATCGGGTCTTCGCGGCGGAAGAATCTGGAGAAGATGCTCATAGCGACGCTTTTCAGCCGAGACTTTATGGCTGCGCGCG
>JAFEGM010000034.1:17420-236534 GCA_018240025.1 Verrucomicrobiota bacterium | reverse complement strand
CGTGTAGTACTCGGTCTCGTAGTAGTAGTAGCCGGCCTCGGCGTTCCACTCGCTGTGGACCTGCGCGTCGAAGGTCCAGAACGGCACGTACACGCCGAAGATCTCCTGCACCTTCGACATGCGCGAGAGGTCGTTGGGGCGGAACCAGAGCCCGCTGAGCCACTGCGTGAAGGCGCCCGCCGCCTTCTCCTTCGCGATCTGGAACGGTACGAGGGACTCGGGTCGGATCGCGTTGGCGTCGTTGTCGACCTGCAGCACCTGGTGGCTGCCGCAGAACGCGCACTTGGTGGTGCGCTCGTTGTCGCCGACGTTGACCGTCGCGCCACAGTCCTTGCACTGGATCGACTGTACCGGCGTGCCGTAGCCCTTGACCGCCTTGGCGTAGCCGTCCTCGATCGAGATCTCCTGGACGCCGTGGTGTCCGGGCGTGCCGGTGGGCATGGCCTGCTGGTGCCCGCAGAACGGGCACACCATCGACGCCTTGCCGGCGTCCCACGCGAGGGCACCGCCACACTTGGCGCAGGGGAACGTGTTGGCTGCGTTGACCGCGGGATCCTGGTTCACGCGAACGTTGTATCCCAGGTCGGTCGCCTCGTCCCAGCCCTCGCGGACCGGCGCGCGAGGAGCGTCGCGCGTCGTCGGACAAAAAGACCGGGCCCGCCTCTCCCCCCGAGGAGCGGGCCTCACGCGTCTGTGGCCGCACAGCCGCGGCCGTCACCTCGCCCCGCGTGGGGCGAGGTCGGTCACTTCTCGTTGATGATGGCGGAGACCAGCGCCTTGCAGTCGGCCTGCGACATCTGCTTGCAGCCGACGGTGATCTTGGTCCCCTGACGGAGCATGACCGCCGTGCCGTCGGAGCAGACGGCGCCCGAGCCCTCGTCCTTGAGGCTCACGTCGCAGCCGTGCTTCTTCGCCTGCATGGCGAAGACCTTGGGGAACTTGTAGGCGTCCTCGCCGAAGTCCTTGTCGATGACGATGGTCCAGTCGCCGCTGCTGCCGCCGCTGTTGGCGTTGTTGTTCCCGCCGCCGCAGGCAAGGAGGGCGATCGACAGCACGGAGAGTCCGAGGATGGCGTCACGGGTCATGGAAGTGCTCCTTGCCGAAAGCCTACGGCAGTCCCCGGAGTCGGCATAACCCCCATGATCGGGGGGGCGCCGATTTCCCGCCGTCGTGCCCTCGCGCCGCCTCGTCCGTCCGGTCCGCCCTCCCGTTCGACAGCGCCCCTCCCACCGCGCGTGGACATTCCGCCCAGGGCAGGGCGCCGCCTCGTCTCCCGGCCGCCGACGACGGGGACGTAACGAACCACGGTCCGGGTCGACGCAGCGGGCCAAACGGGGGGTCGACGCCCCCGTTGGACGTGCCCCCCCTCGGTCGTCCGACTGGGCGTTGCGGCGCGTGGTCACCGTCCCTATCTTGCGCCCAGCGTCGTCCGCGACCGGACGGCCAAGGAGCGTGCGATGGGGATCTTCGACTTCGTCAAGCAGGGTACGCAGGAGATGTGCATCGCGCGGCCCGACCAGGCCAAGCAGTTCATCGTCTACAAGCACCCCGACCAGACGGTCCCGGCGTACGCCCAGCTCACCGTCGACAGCGACGAGTGCGCGGTGTTCTTCAAGGACGGTCGCGTGGTCGGCGTGCTCGGCCCGGGCCGGCACACGATGCAGTCGTCGAACATCCCGTTCCTCGGCAACATCGTCGACAAGTTCACCGGCGGGAACCTGTTCATCGCCGAGGTCTTCTTCGTGAAGACGGCGCCGGTCCGCGGGGTCAAGTTCGGCGGCACGCTCGCCGACCTCGAGGACCCGATGACGGGCCTCATCGTCTCGCCCCGCATCTTCGGCGAGTTCGCCGTCCAGGTCACCGACCCGGCCACCTTCGTGGTCCAGTACGTCGGGCAGGCCGCGGCCGGCAGCAACGACGAGGTCCTCGACTGGATCAAGGGCCAGTTCATGCTCGGCGCCAAGACGGTCATCGGCCAGATCTGCGACCAGGAGCAGATCAGCGTCCTCAAGACCGCCGCGATGACCAAGCAGATCGGCGAGCGCTTCATCCGCGAGTGCCCCGAGCTCGCCACCTGTGGTCTGCGCGTCGCGACCATGGGCATGTTCAACCTGAACTTCACGCCCGAAGACCTGGCCGAGCTCAAGAAGTTCCAGGCCGTCCTCGCCGAGAAGAAGCGCGAGATCGCCGTCGCCAAGATGGACGTCCAGCAGGGCACGTTCGAGGGCCAGGCGGCCGCCGCGCGTCAGCAGGCGGTCCTCGACCAGAAGTTCGCGAACGACCAGCGCTACGTCCAGCAGCTCGCCGGCAACTACAACAACTACGCCGTCGGCCAGGCGATGATCGGCGCCGGCCAGGGCATGGCGCAGGGTGGTGAGGGCTCGGGCATGGGCCTCATGGGCGCGCAGATGGCCGTCGGCGTCGGCATGGCCGGACAGATGGGCCAGGGGATGTACGGGCAGGGCGCGCCGGGCGCGCCGGCCCCGCAGTTCGCCCCCCCCGGTCCCCCCGGCATGGGTGGTGGTGGCCCGTACTACTACGCGGGTGCGGGCGGCCAGAAGGGCCCGTTCGCCAACGCGCAGATGCTCGCCGCGGCGCTCGTCCAGGAGATGGGGCCGTCGGGTGCAGGCATGACCCAGGTCTGGGCGCAGGGCTGGCCGTCGTGGAAGGCCGCCTCCGCGGCCCCCGAGATCGCGCCGTTCCTCCCGGGCATGGCGCCGCCGCCCCCGCCGCCCCCGCCGCCCCCGCCGCCCCCGCCGCCCATCGTCGAGACCTTCCACGTGCAGTTCGCCGACGGCGTCGTGCAGGTCACCGGCGTCAACGGACTGCGCGAAGAGCTCGGGCGTCGCAACGCGAGCCCCGACCAGGTCATGGTCTGGAAGCCCGGCCTCCCCGGCTGGGTCCAGGCCAAGAGCGTCATGGCCTGATCCGTCCGCGGATCCTGGTCGCTGACCCACGGCGCCGACTCCCTCCCAGGGGTCGGCGCCGTCACATTCGAGCCCCGAACCAAGCACCCCGCGAACCAAGCACCCCGTGAAGCCCGAAAGTGACACGGCCGGAGGGCGTAGCCCGAAGGCGGTGGCACGTAGGGCGAACAAAGCACCCCGTGAAGCCCGAAAGTGACACGGCCGGAGGGCGTAGCCCGAAGGCGGTGGCACGTAGGGCGAACAAAGCAAAATGGGCATCTTCGAGTTCATCAAGGAAGGCGCGGAAGAGCTGCACGTCGCGCGACCCACGGCGCAGCGAACCGACCCGCTCGCGCGCCACAACGCGTACATCGTGCCGCTCGCGGCCGAGCTCACCGTCGAGCCCGGTGAGGTCGCGGTCTTCGTGGGCGTCGATCACGAGCCCATCGGCGTGCTCGGTCCCGGGCGACACAACCTCCGCGAGTCGAGCGCGCCGTTCCTCGCGGACACGCGGCGCAACGAGGGGTGGGCCGTCCGCATCTGGTTCGTCGCCATCCGCCCCTTCGACACCGGGGGCCGCAGCGTGGTCATCGCCGATCCCGAGGCGTGCGTGCGCACGCTCGCGCGCCGAGGCCCGCCGCTCGACGTGCACGCCTGGATCGAGCAGCTCCGCACCGTTCCGGCGGCCTTCGCCGCTGCGGGCTTCCGCGACGCGGAGCCACGGCACGCCTCGCTGACGCCACCGCCTCCCCACTCGACGAGCGAGGGGAGCCTCCCGTGCCCGAGCTGCGGCGAGCCGGGCGAGGTCGGCGCGTTCTGCGCCCGCTGCGGCGTCCGGGTGGCGCGGGCGCGCACGTGCCTCGCCTGCCGCCACGTGATCGCGGCGAGCGCGAAATTCTGCGCGCTGTGCGGGGCCGCGGCGCCTGCCTCGGACGGGGTGGACTGAACACGCGTACAGTCGTAGCCTGGTCCGGGCCGCCATGGATCCGGCGCCGCGCATCTGCTGCCTCGACCTCGACACCTTCTTCGTCTCGGTCGAGCGGCTGTTCGATCCGAGCCTCGTGGGCCGGGCCGTCGTCGTCGGCGGGGAGCGTGGCGGGCGTGGGGTGGTCACCTCCGCGAGCTACGAGGCGCGCGCGTTCGGGGTCCGCTCGGGCATGTCGATCCGCGACGCCTCCGCCCTCGCGCCGACGGCGGTGTTCCTCCCCGGGCGGCACGACGAGTACACGCGCCACTCGGCGGCCGCGCGCGAGATCGTCGAGCGCTACAGCCCCCTCGTCCGCGCCGCGAGCATCGACGAGCAGTACGTCGACTTCCACGGCTGCGAGCGGCTCTACCAGCGCCCCTCCGACCGCGACGGCGACGCGACCATCCTCCGGGTCGTCCGCGAGATCACCGCGACCATCGCGCGCGAGCTCGGGCTGCCGGCCAGCGCAGGGATCGCGAGCAACAAGTCGATGGCCAAGGTGGCGAGCGGGCTCGCCAAGCCGAGGGGCGTGCTGCTCGTGCCGGCCGGCCGCGAGGCCGAGACCCTCGCGCCGCTGCCGGTGCGCAAGCTCCCAGGGATCGGGCCCGTCGCCGAGAAGGCGCTCGTCGAGCGGGGCGTCGCGACGCTGGGCGCCCTCGTCGCGGCCGACCACGCGCTCCTCGCCCAGGTGTTCGGGCGTCGGGTCGACGAGGTGCGGCGCGCCGCCGCGGGCCACGGGGAGGGCGAGGTCGGTCGCGAGCGGCCCGCCTTCCGCGAGCACGATCCGGTCGGCGAGCGGGTCGGCAGCATCTCGAACGAGCGCACGTTCGTCGAACGCCGCCGGGGGGACGCGGCGGTGATCCTCGCGGGGCTCTGCGAGCGGGTGGCGTGGCGCGCACGCCGGCGCGGCGTCAAGGCGCGCACCGTCACGCTCAAGCTCCGCTACGAGGGCTTCGAGACCCTGGCCCGCAGCGCCACGGGTGAGGCCACCGCGTGCGACGTCGAGATCCACCGCCGGGTCTCGGAGCTCTACGGTCGTCACCGCGACGGCGCGCGCGCCGTGCGGCTCGTCGGCGTCGCGCTGTCCAACCTCGAGCTCGCCGGCGCGCAGCTGCTCCTCTTCGATCAGGGTGAACGCCGGGCGATCGCGGTGGATCGCGTCCGCGAGAAGTTCGGCTACTCGGCGCTGCACCTCGCGGGCAGCGCCGACGGCGGGCGAGACGAGGGCGACGGCGGCGCGTATCATGGGCGTCGATGAGCCGTCCCTGCGCGTTCCTGTGGCTCGCCGCGCTTTCGGGCTGCACCGGCGACCCGGTCGACGTCGTCCGTGACGGCGGGGCTGGCGACGGCGGCGTCGACGACAGCGGCGCCGAGGTGGGGGCGGACGCCAGCGACGCGGCGGACGCTCCGGCCGACGCGGCCGACGCGCTCTGCAGCACCGTGCCCGGCAACCTCGTGCAGAACCCGTCGTTCGAGCTCGCCCCGGCGGGCGTGATCAGCGGCTGGCTCGGCTCGTCGGTCGCGCTGCTCGCGCGCCGGACGGAGGGCGCGGCGCACTGCACGGCCTGGGCCGAGGTGCACCTCGCGGGCGCCAGCACGTCGAAGCCCGTCTACTTCGCGCAGGACGTGGTCCTCGACACCCCCCTCGTGAAGGGGGCGCGGATCGTCGCGACCGCGTACTTCCGCACGCTCGACACGCGCACCGACGGCGAGCTCGTCGTCGGCGTCGTGGGGGGCGACTACCGCAGCAAGCTGGCGACGCTCCCGCTCGATCGCGCCTGGAAGCAGGTGACCGTCGAGTGGACCGTGTCGAGCGCCGAGGAGGGGCAGACCAAGCTCTACGTCGGCCTGACGTCCACGTACCTCGGCCCGCGGGCCGTCGGGGTCGACCACGTCACGCTCGTCGTCACGCCTCCCTGATCCTCACGCCTCCCTGATCCTCACGCCTCCCCAGCGATGGACACCCTCTCCCGCCGCTACGGCTGCCCCGTCGAGCTGGCCCTCGACGTGCTCGGCGGCAAGTGGAAGACCGTGCTGCTCGCGCACCTCAAGGAGCGGCCGCTGCGCTTCTCCGAGCTGCGCGCCCGCGCGCCTTCGCTCTCGGACAAGGTGCTGGTCCAGCGGCTCGACGATCTCGTCGCGCTCGGGCTCGTCGTCCGCCGCAAGGTCGGCGGGCGCGGCGCTCCCTCGGTCTACAGCCTCTCTCCCCGTGGTAGGTCGCTCGCGCCGGTGCTGCAGGCGCTGTTCGACTGGGGCAGCGCCCACGCAGGCGCGCTCGGCGTCGTGGTCGACCCGATCGGCGGCGGTTGACCGTCCCCGCCGCTCACCATCCGGTGCGTTGACGGGGCGGGGGGCGTCGACCCACCGTGGCGGACATGATCGTCGAGTACGTGCGCTACGAGATCCCCGCCGAACGGCACGCGACCTTCCTCGAGGCCTACCGCGCGGCAGCGGCGCACCTGTCGCGATCGAGGCACTGCCTGCGCTACGAGATCGCCCAGGGCGTCGAGGAGCCGAACCACTTCACCCTGCGCATCGAGTGGGACAGCCGCGAGGGACACGAACAGGGCTTCCGCCGGGGGCCCGAGTTCCGGCCCTTCCTCGCCCTCGTCCGGCCGTTCCTCGCCGACATCCGCGAGATGAAGCACTACGCGGCGGTGGTCCGCGGCGCGGGCGGGCCCACGCTCTACGAGTGGGCGGGAGGGCTCCCGGCGCTCGAGCGGCTGTTCTCCCGGTTCTACGCCGGGCTGGCCGACGAGCCGCTGCTCGCGCCCCTGTTCGCGGCCGCGCCCGCCGACCACGCGACCCGCGTCGCCGCGTTCGTCGGCGAGGTCCTCGGGGGACCTCCGACCTACGGCGAGCGGTACGGCGGGCACGCCGCCATGGTGCGCCACCACCTCGGTCGCGGGCTCACCGAGGCGCAGCGCCGGCGCTGGGTCGAGCGGCTCGTCGACTGCGCGGACGACGTCGGTCTGCCCGACGACCCCGAGTTCCGCTCGGCCTTCGTCGCCTACCTCGAGTGGGGCTCCCGCCTGGCGCTCGTCAACGCGCGCCCGGGTGCCACGGTCGACCCCGACGCGCCGATGCCGCGCTGGGGCTGGGGCGAGGTCGGCGGCCCGTTCGTCGCGCCCCCCGACGAGGCTTGATCGATCGCATGGACCGCGGTGCACGTCCTCTTCCGTGCGCGGCGAGGTGCTAGGCTCCGTACGTGCGCACGTGTGCGACCTGCGGCCAGCGGTTCTCGGGAGAGGCCGCCTTCTGCCCGTTCGACGGGACGAAGCTCGAGGTCGAGGTCGGCGCGGCGGCGGGCCCGCGTCCCGGCGACGAGGTGGGCCCCGGGGCGGTGATCGGCGGGGTCTACCGCGTCGATCGCGTGCTCGGTGAAGGCGGCATGGGCACCGTGTTCGCGGTCACCCACACGCGCCTCAACAAGCGCTTCGCGCTCAAGATGCTCAAGAAGGACCTCGCGCGCGACCCCGAGACGCGCGCGCGCTTCCTCCAGGAGGCCCAGGCCGCGGGCCAGATCCAGCACCCCAACGTCGTCGAGATCACCGACTTCGCCGCGCTCCCGGACGGCAGCGCGTACATGGTCATGGAGTACCTCGACGGGCAGCCGCTGGCCCGCATGATCAAGCTCGGGGGCGCGCTCCCGGCCCTGCGCGCGGTCACCCTCGTGCGCGACGTGGCCAAGGCCCTCCAGGCCGCGCACGACGCCTCCGTGGTGCACCGCGACCTCAAGCCCGACAACGTCTTCGTGCTCGAGATCGGCGGGCGCGAGACGGCCAAGATCCTCGACTTCGGCGTCGCCAAGGTGGCGGGCTCGGCCAAGCTGACCCGCACCGGGATGGTGTTCGGGACGCCCCACTACATGAGCCCCGAGCAGGCCTCCGGCGGCGTCGTCGACGGGCGCACCGACATCTACGCCCTCGGCGTGATCATGTACGAGATGTTCACGGGTCGGGTCCCCTTCGAGGCCGACACGTACATGGGGGTGCTCACCAAGCACATGTTCGAGGCGCCGGTGCCGCCCTCGCAGCTGCCCGGGCCGGCCCGCGAGCTCGGCGCGCTCGAGGACCTCACCCTGAAGGCGCTCGCGAAGCGCCCCGAGGACCGCTACTCGTCGATGAACGAGCTCATCGCCGACCTCGACCGCATCGTGCAGGTCGGGCCCGACGGTCGCGCCATCATCGCCGCCGAGGTCGCGGGCATCCGGCGGCCGGTGTTCAAGCCGGGCCAGCCTGGCCGCATCTCCGTCGCCGGGCTCGCCGACGAGCTCGAGCCCCCGCACCGCGCCGAGATCGACGCCGCCTTCCGCACCGAGCGCGAGGCGCGGGTGCAGCGCTTCGGGATGATCGTGCTGTCCGCGATCCTCGGGCTCGGGCTGGTCGTCGCGGTGACCGCCCTCGTGCTCCGGCGCGGCGACGGGCGCGCCGCAACCAAGGGCGGCGACCTCACCGAGAAGGGCGAGAAGGCGAGCGAGAAGGCCGGCGAGAAGGCGAAGCCCACCTCGCCGAGCGCCTCCGCCTCCACGTCGGCCACGCCGTCCGTGTCGGTCCCGCCGTCCGCGTCGGCCGCGCCGCCCGGGTCGGCCGTGCCGCCCGCGTCGGCGGACCCGCCCCCGGTGGCGCCGCCCCCGGCGACCACGACGCCCCCCAAGTGGACCCCGCCGCCGCCCGCGACCACCAAGAAGTCCGGCGGCGAGGACATCGACGACCCCTGGGCGAAGAAGAACTGACCGCCCCCGAGGGGGTGGGCGGCGGGGCGGCCACGGAACGAAGCCGCCGCGAATGACAAGGAAATTCGGCGTTGGCTCGACGCCTGCATACGCCCCCTGTGGTCGGGGGCCCGCGGGTGTTATGTTGGGGGCCCGTCATGGAGATCAAACAGCAGCTCAAGCTGGGGCAGCACCTCGTGATGACCCCGCAGCTGCAGCAGGCCATCCGCCTCCTGCAGCTGAACCAGCTCGAGCTGCGCGACGAGATCAACCACGAGCTCGAGGCCAACCCGGTCCTGTCCGACGAGCTGACCGACCCGAAGCAGGGGGCCAGCGCCGAGGCCGAGCTCGAGCTCCCCACGACCGACCGCGTCGACATCGCCGACAGCAGCAAGGAGACGCTCGCCGAGCGCGCGCAGGACAAGCAGGTCGCCGAGGTGGACTGGGAGCAGTTCCTCGAGAACCGCACCCAGCAGCAGGCGACCGGCTCGCAGCGCAGCGGGTTCGAGGAGCTGCCGCCCATCGAGCAGAACCTCACCCGGCGCGAGTCGCTCGAGGAGCACCTGCTCTGGCAGGTCCAGAACAGCGACTTCACCGACGCCGAGCGGCGCTTCGCCGAGCTCGTCATCGGCAACCTCGACGACCGCGGGTTCCTCGACCTCGGGGGCACCGAGCGCGAGGACGGGACGCGCACCCCCGACCTCACCATCGAGGACCTCGCGCACGAGGCCGACCTGCTCCCCGAGGACGCCGAAGAGGTGCTCCGGCTGATGCAGCAGATGGACCCGGTCGGCACGTGCTGCCGCGATCTGCGCGAGTGCCTGCTGATCCAGGCCGAGCTCTACGGCTACGACGACGCCGAGGTGCAGATCATCGATCGGCACCTGCACAACGTCGAGAAGCGCAACTGGGGCGCCATCGCGCGCGACCTCAAGGTGACCCCCGAAGAGGTCGTCGAGGCCGCCAAGCAGATCCAGAAGCTCGAGAGCCGGCCGGCGCGCAACTTCACCACGACCGACGACAAGAGCATCGCGATCACGCCCGACGTCTACATCACCAAGGACAACGGGCAGTGGGTCGTCGTGGACAACGACAAGGGCCTGCAGCGGCTCTACATCAACGAGTCGCTCGCCAAGCGGATGCTCAAGGACCCGCAGGCCAAGGAGTTCATCGGCGAGAAGCTCCGCAACGCGCAGTGGCTCATCCGCGCGATCGAGCAGCGCCGCAAGACCATCATCCGCGTCACCGAGTGCATCGTCGAGAAGCAGCGCGAGTTCTTCGAGAAGGGCGTCGCCTACCTCAAGCCGATGATCCTCCGCGACGTGGCCGAGACGGTGGGCATGCACGAGTCGACCATCTCGCGCGTCACCACCAACAAGTACGTCCACACGCCGCAGGGGCTCTTCGAGCTCAAGTACTTCTTCAACTCGGCCATCCGGCGCACCGCCGAGGACGACATCGCCTCCGAGGCGGTCAAGCAGGCCATCAAGAAGCTCATCGACGGCGAGGACAAGGACAACCCGCTCTCGGATCAGGCCATCGTCGAGCTCCTCGAGCGCAACGAGGGCATCCAGATCGCCCGCCGCACCGTCGCAAAGTACCGCGAGGTCCTGGGCATCCTCGCCTCGAGCAAGCGCAAGCGGATGTTCTGAGGCGAGCGCCTACTGCGCCGCCGCCTTCACGAGCTCGAGGAGCTTGTCTTCCTGCGACTTGGTGAGCTGGCCCGCGCTCGCCCACAGCACCTTGCCCGCCTTGTCGACGAGGACCAGGTTCGAGAGGTTCGCGTGGGCGGCCAGGGCGGCGCGGCCCTTGCCGCTCCAGTCGGCGTAGACGGTGATGCCGTTCTTCTTGCTCGCGTCGGCGAGCGCGTCCTTGACGAAGGTCTTGGCCGGGAAGAAGTTCCAGCTCGAGACGTCGGCCACGGGCAGGAGGGCGACCTTGCCGCCGAGGGCCTTCTGGAGCGCGCCGAAGCGCTCCTTGAAGGACTTGTTCTGACCGCCGGCGTCCTTGTCCTCGAAGACGACGAGGGCCGCCTTGCCGCCGCGGAGCCCGGAGATCGTGTAGGCCTTGTCGGCCGCGTCGTGCACGGGGAAGTCGCCGAGCGGGGTGCCCGCGGTCAAGATGGCCCGCGCGTCGCCGACCACGACCACCGCCGCCGCGGCCGCCGTGACCCCGACGAGCCGCCTCACGACGCCGCCTCGACGGCCGAGCCGAGCGTGAGCTCGTCGACCACCGCTCGGAAGCGCGCGTGCACGTCGTGGCGCGAGAACGAGAGGGCGAGCTCGCGTGCGCGCCGGTGGAACGTCGGCTCGCGGAGCACCCGCGCGACCGACTCGCGCACGGCGTCGGCGGTGACCGTGCTCGCGCGGAGCTGCACCCCCGCCCCGGCGTCGCGGATCGCCGTCATGGCGAGGAACTGGTCGAGGTTGCTCGGGATGCCGACGACCGGCGTGCCCTCCGCGAGCGACTGGTAGGCGGTGCTCGCGCCGCCGTTGCAGACGACCACGGTGGCCTTGCGCGCGACGACGTCGCCCGGGACCATCTCGACCAGCCGGACGTTCGGGGGCACCACGCGGGGCGTCGCGCGCCCGGCGGTCGCGACGAGGGCGTCGACGGGGAGCCGCCCGAGCGCCTCGATCACCGCGGGGAGGGCGCGCACGTCGCCCGACGAGCCGAGCGTCGCGTAGACGAGCGGTCGGGTGCGCCCGAGCTCGTCGAACCCCTCGGGCAGCGGGACCTCCGGGGTCCAGAGGATCGGCCCGAGGAACACGTGTCGCGGGTCGTGCTGGGCGAGCGGGACGAGGGACGCGTCGTCGGGGAACAGGGTGCGATCGCCCCACGTGATCACGCGGTGGAGGTCGCCGATCTCGGGCAAGCGGTGCTTCTTGCGCAGCTCGTTCACGGGCTTGGCGAAGTGCGCGAGCACCTTGGGCAGCGCGAGGGGGAAGTACTTCTCGGCGGTGGGGATGCCCACGAGCTTGAGGATGGGGTGGTCGGGCAGGGGGAAGCGATCGCGGACCGCGTGCGGGCTCCAGAAGGCGTTGACCAGCGTGGCGCACGGCACGCCGGCGAGCGGCGCAGAGATCGCCGTGGACCACCGCAGGTCCGAGACGACGAGGTCGGGCCGGACCTCGTCGAAGAGCTGTCGCTCGGCGTCCACGTACCGCGCGAGCACCGACTTCTCGTAGAGCTGCTCGCCGGCCTCGAGCGCCGCCTCGATCTTCTTCGGATCGACCGAGTGGAGGGCGTGCCGGGTGAGCCGCTCGCCGCCGAGCGCCCCGCGGCCGAACAGCCGGGGATCGAACGTGCCGCAGGCGAAGTGCACGTCGAACTCGCGGCGATCGAGGCCGCGCGCCAGCACGAGGCTCCGCACGATCTGGGACCAGGTCACGTGCTCGCACAGGAACAGGATCCGACGCATCTCCTCACACGCTTTCCCGGCGCGCGAGGGCCGCGCCGCACAAGATGGACACGAGACCGAAGCCGACCAGGACCGCGCACGCCGGCGCGAGCTCGCGGACGGAGAGCCCGCGGAAGGTGACGCCCTCGAGCACCGCGATGCCCCACCGCACCGGGGAGGCGAGGCTCGCCGCGCGCATCCAGCCCGGCATCACCGAGAGCGGGACCATCGCGCCGCCGACCATGGCGAGCAGGAGGAGGGTGGCCCACGACGCGCCGCCCACGGCCTGCTCGCTGCGGCCGATCGACCCGAGGAGCACGGTGATGCCGGCGAAGCACGCGGCGCAGCACACGATGGCGACGGGGAGGCCGAGGAACCGCTCGACGCGCACCCCGAAGGCCACCCGGGCGAGGACCAGCAGGATCGTCGCGTCGACGGTGCACGCGACCCAGCACGCCACGAGCTTGCCGAACAGCACCGTCAAGGGGTGGATCGGCGCGCTGCGCAGACGAAGGTGGGTGCCCGAGCGGCGCTCGGCGACGGTGGCGGCCGCGAACGCCCCCGCGCACCCGATGAGGCCCCAGAGGACCGCGGCGGGGAAGGCGAGCTCGAACCCGGTCCGCGGCGCCACGACGTCGGCGATCGGCGCGCGCTGCACGGCCACGCTGCACCCCGGCGACAGGCCGCGCGCGAGGGCGCCCTCGATCCACGCGGCCTCGGCGCCCTTGGTCGGATCGACGCCGAGCGAGAGGGGGGCGCCGGCGGCGAAGGCCGCGGGCACCACGAGCAACGCGGCCGCGTCGCCCCGGCGGACCCGCAAGGAACCCTCCTCGGGCGAGGGCGCGGCGTCGACGGTGAGCCCCTGGCCGGCGAGGCCGGCGACGACCTTCGCCGACGCGGCGTCGCGGGCCTGGTCGACGACCGAGACGACGATCCGCCGCTCCCGCGTCTCGTGCGGGAAGATCGCCCCGAACAGGGTGGCGAAGATCAGCGGGAAGATGCACGCCCAGAACAGCGCGCCGCGGTCGCGCACGAGCAGGCGCAGGTCCTTCTCGGCGAGCAGGAGGATGGTCCTCACGCGTGCCCCCGCGGGAGCAGCGACAAGGCGTGCTCGAGCTCGGCCGACGTCTTGCCCTCTTCTTCGCGCTGCACCCGACCCTGGGCGAGGAACACGACCCGGTCGGAGAGGCGCGCGATCTCGTCGAGGTGGTGCGAGGCGTACACCACCGCGACGCCGCGGCCGCGCAGCCGCTCGATGACCGAGAGGATGTGGCTGCGCGAGTCCGGATCCACGCCGACCGTGGGCTCGTCGAGGAGGAGCAGCGACGGCGCGTGGACGCAGGCGGTCGCCACGTGGAGCCGCCGCCGCATCCCGCCCGAGAGCGTGCCGACGCGGGCGCACCGGCGCGACTCGAGGCGGCTCGTCGCGAGCCCCTCCTCGACCGCCACCTCGAGGCGCGCACCGGCGAGCCCGTGGAGGCGGCCGAAGAACGAGAGGTTCTCCTCGACGGACAGCTCGTCGTACAGCGCCGTGGCCTGCGGGGCGAACCCGAGCAGCGCCCGCGATCGTGGCCGCTGCGGGTCGCGCTGCCCCGCGACGACGATGCTCCCGCGGTCGGGCGCGAGGAGGCCCGCGCACAGGTGCAGCAGCGTGGTCTTGCCGGCCCCGTTGGGGCCGAGGAGCCCGACGACCTCGCCGCGACGCACGTCGAGGTCGACGCCGTCGACGGCGCGGGTGTCGCCGAGCCTCTTGTGCACGCCTTCGACGGAGAGCGCGGGGTCGGAGACCGTCGCCGAGGCTCGGGTCGAAACGTGGATCTCAGGGGTCGAGCTTGACACGGGGAGGTTCGACCATAACATTGGACAAGGCTTAGTCAACACCAGGACGAACCATGACCGACTCCTTCGACTACGTGCTCGTCGGTGGGGGGCTGCAGAGCGCCCTCGTCGCCCTCGTGTTGCTCCGCCGCCGGCCGGGTATCCGCGTGGCGCTGGTCGAGAAGTGCCAGAAAATCGGCGGGAATCACCTGTGGTCGTTCCACGCCGACGACGTCCCGGCGGGGGCCGAGGACGTCGTCGCGCCACTCTGCGTGGCGCGGTGGACGGGGTTCGACGTGGCCTTCCCTGGTCTGAGGCGAACCTTTGACAGTCCCTATGCCTCCGTCGACTCGGAGCGCCTCCACACGGTGGTCGTGGAGGCCTTCGCGGCGGCGCCCGGGCACCACCTCGCGCTCGGCGTCGAGGCCGTCTCGATCGGCGCGCACGAGGTTCACCTCGCCGACGGCCGGGTGCTCCGCGGAGAGGTGGTCGTCGATGCGCGCGGCCCCGACGGCGCGGACTTCACCGGGGCGCTCGGGTTCCAGAAGTTCGTCGGCCTCGAGCTCGCGCTCGCGCGTCCCCACGGCCTTCCGCGGCCCATGCTCATGGACGCGACCGTGCCCCAGACCGACGGGCTGCGGTTCTTCTACGTGCTGCCGCTCGCGGCCGACCGCGTGCTCGTCGAGGACACGTACTTCTCGTCCACCCCGGTGCTCGCGGTCGACGACGTGCGCGCCTGCGTCCTCGAGTACGCGTCGCAGGCCGGGTTCGCCGTCGCCGAGGTGATCCGCGAAGAGGTCGGCTGCCTGCCGCTCCCGCTCTCGCCGACGGTGGCCGCCTCCTCCGACGGGCCGCTCGTCGCGGGCTATCGCGGGGGCTTCTTCCACCCGACCACTGGGTACTCGTTCCCGGTCGCCCTCCGGCTCGCGCTCCACCTCGCGTCGGTGCCTCCGAGCGAGGCGCGTGGTCCGCTGTTCGCGCGGCTGCTCGACGCCCACGCGACCCAGCTCCGCTTCGCCGGGCTCCTGAACCGCCTCCTCTTCTCCGTCACGCCCGCGCCGCATCGCCGCGACGTGATGGAGCGCTTCCACCGCTTGCCCGCCGCCACGATCCGCCGGTTCTACGCGCTCGCCACGACCCGGGCCGATCGGCTGCGGGTGTTCCTCGGTCGTCCCCCGCGCGGCGTCTCCGTCCGCGCGGCCCTCGCGGAGGTCCTCTCGGCATGAACGCTCCCGCCCTTCGAACGCCCGCGCCCGCGCTCTCCTCGATGCTCGAGGAGCAGCTGTCGTTCGCCGAGCTCTCGCGCCTCCTCGACGAGGAGGACGAGGCCGCCCTCGTCCTCGCGCGCGAGGTCCTCCACCGGCCGCTCGCCGACCTGCTCGCCCGCCCCGGCAAGGAGTTCCGCGCGCGCCTGCTCGCGCACGCCCACGCGCTCGTGCGCGACGAGCGCTCGCCGGCGCTCCCGCCCGAGCTGCCCCAGCTCGTCGAGATGCTGCACGCCGGGTCGCTCGTCGTCGACGACATCGAGGACGCGGCGACCGAGCGCCGGGGCGCGCCGGCGCTCCACGTGATGCACGGGCTCCCCGCCGCCCTGAACGCGGGGAACTGGCTCTACTTCTGGCCGCTGCACCGGCTCTCGCAGCTGCCGCTCGCGCCGGCGCTGCTCGCCGAGCTCCACGCCGAGGTCGCCGCCACGATGCTGCGGTGTCACCACGGGCAGGGGCTCGATCTCGGCGTCCGGGTCCACGACGTGTCGCCGCGCGACCTGCCCGCCGTGGTCCTGCTCTCGACGCGGCTCAAGACGGGGGCGTTGCTCGAGCTCTCGCTCCGGCTCGGCGCGCTCGTCGCCGGCGCTCCACGCGCCACCGTCGACGCGCTCGGGCGCTTCGGCCGCGAGGTCGGCATCGCCCTGCAGACCCTGGACGACCTCGGGTCGATCACCTCGCCCGCGCGCCGCAACAAGGCGCTCGAGGATCTCGGCGCGGCGCGGCTCACGTGGGCCTGGGCGTTCGTCGCCGACGAGGTCGACGAGGTCACCGTCCGCTCGCTGCAGCGTGGCCTCGCGACCGCGCAGCCCGAGGCCTTCTACGAGACCTTCCGTGCCCACGTCGACCCGGCGTGGAAGCGCGCGCCCCGGCTCCGCCTCGAGGCGGCGCTCGAGGGCCTCCGCACCGCCGTCGGGTCGAGCCAGCGGCTCGACGCGCTCGTTCGTGACCTTCGCACCCTGGAGCAGAGCTATGAGTGATCGTCGTCCGCGCGTGGCCGTCGTCGGCAGTGGGTTCGGGGGGCTCGCCGCGGCGATCCGCCTGCAGGCCGCGGGCGCCCGCGTCACCGTCTTCGAGGCCCGCGACAAGCCCGGCGGGCGCGCGTACGTCTACGAGCAGGAGGGCCACGTCTTCGACGCGGGGCCCACGGTGATCACGGCGCCGCAGAGCCTCGAGGAGCTCTTCACGCTCGCCGGTCGCTCCATGCGCGACTACGTCGAGCTGCTCCCGGTCACCCCGTTCTACCGGCTCGTGTGGTCGGACGGCGACGTCATGGACTACGTGGGCTCGTCCGAGGCCATGGAGGCCGAGATTGCCCGCCGCGACCCGACCGACGTCGAGGGCTACCGGCGCTTCGTCGCGTACTCCAAGGAGGTCTTCGAGACCGGGTACGACGAGCTCGCCCACGTGCCGTTCCTCCGCTTCTCGGACATGGTGCGCTGCGCCCCCGATCTCATCCGGCTCCGCGCCGATCGCTCCGTCTACAAGACGGTGGCCCGCTACGTGAAGAACGACCACGTCCGCCAGGCCCTGTCGTTCCACTCGCTGCTCGTGGGCGGGAACCCCTTCGAGACGAGCTCGATCTACACCCTCATCCACTACCTCGAGCGCAAGTGGGGCGTGTTCTTCCCGAGGGGCGGGACAGGGGCCCTCGTGCGCGGCCTCGTCCGGCTCCTCGAGGACCTCGGCGGCGAGCTCCGGCTCTCGTCGCCGGTGACGAAGATCGACGTCGAGGCCACACCCTCCGGGCCGCGGCACCAGGTCACCACCGCGCGCGGCGTGGAGGCGTTCGACGCGACGGTCTCCAACGCCGACCTCCACCACACCTACGCCAAGCTCTTCGCGAGCCACCCGGCCGCCGCCCGCACCCAGCGCAAGCTCGAGCGATCGGACTGGTCGATGGGGCTCTTCGTCCTCTACTTCGGCGCCGACAAGAACTACGACATCGCGCACCACACGGTGGTGTTCGGGCCGCGCTACAAGGGCCTGCTCGACGACATCTTCCACGGGCACGCGCTGCCCGACGACTTCTCGCTCTACCTGCACGCGCCCACGGTCACCGACCCGTCGCTCGCGCCGCCCGGCCGGGGGACCTACTACGTCCTCTCGCCGGTCCCGCACCTCGGGCAGGCGGACATCGACTGGGACGCCGTCGCGCCGGTCTACGCCGAGCGCATCCTCGCCTCGCTCGAGGGCATCATGCCCGACCTCCGCGCGCACGTGACTGTGCGCCGCTGGATGACCCCCCGCGACTTCGTCAGCGAGCTCGGGGCGTTCCACGGATCGGCGTTCTCGCTGGCCCCGCGGCTCACGCAGAGCGCGTGGTTCCGGCCCCACAACCGCGATCCGCACATCCCCGGGCTCTACATCGTCGGCGCGGGCACCCACCCGGGCGCGGGGGTCCCCGGCGTGGTGGGCTCCGCCAAGGCCACGGCCTCGGTCGTGCTCGCGGACCTCGGGCTCGACGCCGACGCCGCGCCCACCGGCGCGCTCCACGAGGTGCCGGCGTGAACGACCCGGCCGCGGTGGCGCTCGCGCGCGACATCCTCGCCGCGAAGTCGAAGAGCTTCGCGCTCGCCGCGAGGCTGCTCCCGCGCGCGCACCGCGACGCCATGGCGGTGCTCTACGCCTGGTGTCGCCACGCCGACGACGCCATCGACCTCTCGCCCAAGGGCGAGCGTCCCGCCGCGCTCGCCCGGCTCCGCGCCGAGCTCGACGCCGTCTACGGCGGCACCGCGGACACCCCGCTCCTCCGCGCGTTCTCGGCGCTGGTGCGGGAGCGGCACATCCCGCGCACCTACCCCGAGGAGCTCCTCGCGGGCATGGAGATGGACGTGCGCGGCGTCCGCTACGCGACGCTCGCCGATCTCGAGCTCTACTGCTACCGCGTCGCCGGGGTGGTCGGCCTCATGGCGTGCCACGTCCTCGGGGTGAGCGCGGAGGGGGCCCTGCGCCACGCGGCCCACCTCGGGATCGCCATGCAGCTCACCAACGTCTGTCGCGACGTCGAGGAGGACCTCGCCGACGGGCGGGTCTACCTCCCCGGGGAGCTGCTCGGCGCGCCGCTCGCGACCGTCCCCGCCGAGGGGTCGCCCGCGCGCGTGGTCGTGCAGAGGACCGTCTCGCAGCTCCTCACCCTCGCCGACCGCTACTACCGCTCGGCCGACCGGGGCCTCCGCGCCCTCGGGTTCGGCGCGGCCCTCGGCGTCCGCGTCGCGCGCCACGTCTACGCCGCGATCGGCGCCGTCCTGCGTCGGCGCGCCTGCGACCCCTTCCGCGGCCGCGCGGTCGTCTCGTCCGCGCGGAAGGCCCTGCTCGTCTGCTCCGCCCTCCTCCTCGCCCTGGCCGAGCTCCCCGCTCGGTTGCTCCATCGCCGCGCGGTCACCACGCCCGACCGCGTCCTCGGGTTCCCCCATGACGTCCTTCCAGTCTGAGCTCACCGCCCCGCTCCCCCCCACGGCCGCCTCGCCCGAGGCCGCCCCGATCTCGCCTGCGCTCTCCGCGCCGTCGGTGATAGGAGCGTATTTCTCCTTGTTCCGTCGCTTCCAGCGCGACGACTGGCTCGTCTACGTCGCGTGGGTCGGGCTCATGGTCGGCCTGGTCTTCGCGACGGGGGGCTTTCTCTTCCTCGGTCGGCGCGCGGGCGTGACGTTCCCCGCCGAGGCCTTCCTCGTCCCCATCGGGGCCGCGATCTTCGCCGGCGCCATCGCCGTCGACACGATCGGACACCGCACCGTCTACAAGGAGGTCATCGCGCGGGCCGAGGGCCTCGTGCACCACGTGACGATCTTCTGCGGGATCGGCAGCTGCGTGCTGCTCTGCGCCGCCTACCACCACCGCGCCGCGCTTTGGATCCCGGCCATGGTGCTGACGGTGATGTCGTTCGTCTACAGCCTCGTCGACGAGGCGTTCCACTGGCACCGCTACTTCACGAGCCGCTCCGACAAGGTGGAGATGTGGAGCCACGCCTTCATCTTCATCGGCCACCTGACGATGATGATCGGGTGGTGGCGGTGGTTCTTCCTCGGGTACCCCGGCGTCCGCGAGACGCTCTCGGCCCTGCCGGGTGGGGGGTGAGCGCCATGGACCGCGAGGGCGAGGCACGCGACGTCGCACCGGGCCTCTTGCGGATCCACGCCGTCTCCCGCGCGACGGGCGTGTCGCCGCATGCGCTGCGGATCTGGGAACGGCGGTACGGGACGATGGCCTCCCGTCGCTCGGCCGCGGGCTACCGGCTCTACACCGGGGAAGACCTCGAGCGCATCCGGATCATCAAGGAGCTCCTCGACGCCGGCCACTCGGTCGGCGACGTGGCGGGGCTCTCGCTCGAAGAGCTCGTCGCCGTGCGGGCGCAGGGACGCCCGCGCCCCGAGCCGCCGCCGATCGCGTCGGCGACGGACGTCGAGGCGCTGCGGCGGGCCGGGCTCCTCGCGGTCCGCGAGCAGTTCCTCGTCGCGACCGAGCGCCTCGATCCGCTCGGCGCGGAGCGGGCCCTCGCGACCGCCGGGCTCGCCCTCGAGCCGCTCGCGCTCGTGACCGACGTCGTCGCCCCGCTGCTCGTCGAGGTCGGCGACCGCTGGCGCGATGGCCGCTTCTCCGTGGCGCAGGAGCACGCGGCGAGCGCCGCCGTCCGGGCGCACCTCTCGGATCTCTTGCGCGCGGCCCGCCCCGCCCGGTCGGCCCCGCTCTACGTGTGCACCACCCCGGCCGGCGAGCAGCACGAGCTCGGCGCCATGATGGCCGCCGTGGTGCTGGCCCACGCGGGGGGGCAGGTCGTCTACCTCGGTCCGTCCATGCCCGCCGCCGACGTGGCGTTCGCGTGCAAGCGGAGCGGTGCGGAGGGCGTGCTCCTCTCGGTCGTCGCCCTCGACCCGGTGGACGCAAGACGAGAGCTCGGGCGCATCCGGCGCGCGTTGCCCATCCCCGTGGTGGTCTTCGTCGGTGGGCCCGCGACCCTCGATCCGGTGCCCGACGGAGTCACCCGACTCACCGACTTCGCCCAGCTCGTCCGCGTGCTCGGGGCCGTCGCACGCCCGTGACGCGGTCCGTCCACGACGACCTCCCACATGGGCACCAGGCCCCGGTTTCCGGGGTCCGCCTCCGTCTCGTCGCTGGCATGGATCCTGATCGTCGAAATCGTGCGTGAGCGTGCTTGACGGCGGGATGATTGGAGGGTGCCCTATGGTTAGGTTCTGGGCACCGAGCCTGGAGGAGGAGTTCCCCAACGCAGAGGAGAGCCGTAGGAGAGAGGGCCGTCGAGCAAGGCCGCCGTTCGTCACGTCGTGAGGATGCTTCGCTGTCGCCTCGCCCCTCGCCGAGGAGCGTTCCGCCGCGGAGCGACTGGACTGCAGGTCGTCGAGCCCGACGGGGCCCGCGGCCTGGTACCGGAGGGTTCCGATGAACATCGCCATCACGTTTCGCCACCTCGAGTCGTCCGATGCGATCAAGCAGTACGCGCAGGAGAAGATCGGCCGGCTGCAGAAGTTCCTTCGCAAGCCGATGAAGGCGACCGTGACCCTCTCCATCGAGAAGGGCGAACAGATGGCCGAGGTGCAGGTGACCGCGGGCAGCGAGCACTACACCGCCAAGGAGACGAGCGAGAACATGTACGCCTCGCTCGATCGTGTCTGCGACAAGCTCGAGCACCAGGTCAACAACGCCAAGGGCAAGAAGCTCGCGGCCACCAGCAAGGGGATGAAGGCGCACGACTTCGCCGCCGAGCAGGAGCGCCTCGCCGCCGCCAACGAGGAGTGATCCGGCCGACGGCCGGGCCAGCGCGCCCGCCGCGACCGATGCGTGCGGAAGGAGGGGCACGGCCGAGGCCGGCGCCCCTCCTGCCGTTCCGAGGGGCCGTTCCGAGGGGCCGTTCCGAGGGGCGGCGTGCCCACCCGTCCCACGGCCTCCCCGGGCGCACCTTCCCTGTGGACACGCCGCGGGAACCGCGCGAAAACCTGCTCCTGATGCGCCTCGTCGACATCCTCAGCGCCGACCGCGTGGCAGTGAGCTCGACGGACAACCTCGGCGGCAAGGCGGCGGTGCTCGAGGCGATGGCGCAGCTGCTCTCGCGGGGCGTGAGCGACGCCAGCAAGACGCCCAGCAACCCAGGTGCGGTGCGGGCGGTGCTCGAGGAGCGCGAGGGTCTGCAGTCGACCGGAATCGGCGACGGCGTGGCCATTCCGCACGGCTTCCTCGGCGACCTCCCCGTGCAGATCGCCGCGTTGCTCGTGGTCCCCGCGGGCGTCCCGTTCGACGCCATCGACGGCAAGCCCGCGCGCATCATCCTCGGCGTCGTCGGCCCGAAGAAGGGGATGAACGCGCAGGTCGAGCACCTGCGGATCCTCGCGCGCGTCAGCAAGGTGCTGCGCGAGCAGGCGCTGCGCGATCGGATCGTCGCCGCGGGCGACGCGGCCGAGGCCTACCGCCTCGTCGCCGAGGCGGACGCCAGGGTTCCCTGATGGCCACCGGGGGGAACGGGGACAGCGACGCGCCTGGGCCGGGCTCGAACCCACCCGACTCGAGCAGTCCGAAGGCGGCGGAGCCCGTCTCGGCCTCGCCCGTCTCCGCCTCGCCCCTCGACAGTCGGTCGGCGGACGGCCGCGTCGACGGCGACGCCGAGTGGCCCTCCGAGACGCTCGCCGCGGCCGCCGCCGCCTCCGCGCCCAGCGACGCGCCGCGCGGCGTGTCCGTCGAGCGCCTGTGCGCCGACCCCGCCCTCGGGTTCCCCGTCAAGATCCTCGCCGGCGCCGCGGGGCTCTCGCGCCGCATCCTCAACGCGCGCGTGCAGAAGTCGGGGCTCGCGCTCGTGGGTCACTTCCACGGGCTCGAGTCGTGGCGCCTGCAGATCCTCGGCGCCACCGAGACCTCGTTCCTCTCGAGCCTCACGCCGGCCGAGCGGGCGAAGGCCTGCCGCGGGTTCGCCGGCCTGCGGCCGTGCGGCGTCGTGCTCACCCGGGGCGTCCGCCCGTCGCCCGAGCTCGTGGAGGCCTGCGAGGCCTCCGAGACCCCGCTGCTCGGGAGCCCGCTCAAGTCGTCGACCACCATCAACCTCCTGCACGCCCTGCTCGACGACCGCCTCGCGCAGCGCACGCGTCTCCACGGCGTCCTCGTGAGCATCTACGGGCTCGGGGTGCTGATCGTGGGGCGGAGCGGCATCGGAAAGAGCGAGTGCGCGCTCGACCTCGTCATGCGCGGACACCGGCTCGTGGCCGACGACGTCGTGGACTGCTCCGTCCGACCCTACGGGAGCTCCATCGATCCCGCGCGGCGCGCGGTCGTCGGTGAGCCGGCCGAGCTCCTCGAGCATCACATCGAGATTCGCGGCCTCGGCATCCTCAACCTCAAGGACCTGTTCGGCGTCACGAGCGTGACGGCGCGCATGCCCATCGACCTCGTCGTCCGGATGAGCGACGCGATCGACGCGGCCGGCCAGCCCGTCGAGTACGACCGCCTCGGCCTCGAGGAGCGCCACCACCGGATCCTCGGGGTGGACATCCCCGAGGTCACGATCCCGGTCAAACCCGGGCGCGACGTGGGGGGCATCGTCCAGATCGCGGCCCGCAACGAGCTGCTCAAGCGGGCCGGGCACCACGGCGCGCGGGACTTCCAGGAGCGGCTCGAGCGCAGGCTCCTCGGCAAGGTCGTGGGTGGCGACGGCGGAGGTGAGCCGTGAGCCGGACCCAGGTCGTCGTCGTGACCGGGATGAGCGGCGCGGGCAAGTCCACCGCGCTCCACGCGCTCGAAGACCTCGGCTTCTACTGCTGCGACAACCTCCCGACCGAACTCGCGCCCCAGATCGTGGCCATGTGCGAGCGCGACGGTCTCCACCGGGTGGGCCTCGGCCTCGATGCCCGCCTCGGCAACTTCCTCCGCGAGGCCGACGCCGCCATGGACGCGCTCGACGCCGCAGGGAGCCGCGACCTGCACGTCCTCTTCGTCGACGCGAGCGACGAGTCCATCGTGCGCCGGTTCTCCGAGACCCGGCGGCCCCACCCGCTGGCGGCCGCGGGGGACGTGCTCGAGGGCATCCACCGGGAGCGCGAGCGCATGGCTCCGCTGCGGGCGCGCTCCACCCGCGTGGTCGACACCACCCGGTTCAACGTCCACGAGCTGCGGTCGGTCGTGCTCGCCCAGTTCTCCCCGGCCCGGGGCGAGACGGGGAGCATGGTGACCCGCTTCGTGTCCTTCGGCTTCAAGTACGGCGCCCCCGTCGACGCCGACCTCGTGCTCGACGTCCGCTTCCTCGCGAACCCGTTCTTCGTCCCCGAGATGAAGCACCGCCCGGGCACCGACCCCGACGTGGCCGAGTTCGTGCTGCACAGCGACGAGGCCCGCACCTTCGTGGACCGGATCGAGGCGCTCCTCACGTTCTCGATCCCGCTGTATGCACGTGACGGAAAGGCGTACCTCACCGTGGGAATCGGCTGCACGGGGGGCCGCCACCGGTCGGTCGCCGTGGCCGAGGAGCTGGCCGAACGGCTCCGGCCGCGCTTCGGGGACGTCGCCGTGCAACACCGTGACGTCGGCCGCGGCGACGTCGCTGGTTCTCGCGGTTCGGATCCGGGCCCGATTCCGGTACCATCCACGGTCAAGGGGACATGACCACCGAGGCCGACGCCGTCGGGCGCTTCCAGATCGTGAACAACCTGGGCCTGCACGCCCGGGCTGCGACCAAGCTCGTGCAGCTGGCGAGCAGGTATCCGTGCGAGGTCGTCGTCGGCCGCGACGGTCAGACCGCCAACGGCAAGAGCGTGATGGGCGTGCTGCTCCTCTGCGCGTCCAAGGGAACGTTCCTCGACGTGCGCGCGAAAGGGGAGCGGGCCGCCGAATGCGTCGACGCGATCGGCACCCTGATCGCGACGCGCTTCAGCGAGCCGGAATGACCGAGGGGCCCCCGCGGTCGCCGTCGCAACCACCCGGGCCCGGCGCCGGGTCGGGCAGCGGTTCCGAGCGTGGGGAGCGTGGGCTCGCCAACCCCGCAGCGCGCGGGCCGCGTGACGGAGCACCGCCGCCGATGGTCGGCCCGCTCGACGGCATCGCCGGCGCGCCGGGGGTCGTCGTCGCGGTGGCGCTCGTGCTCGAGCAGGGCAAGGGCTCCGTCCCGCGCCGCTCGATCCTGTCGCACGAGAAGGACGCGGAGCTCGCGCGCTTCCGCGAGGCCGTCGAGGAGGCCCAGCTCCAGATCGGCGAGGTGCACGGGCGCGTCGCCGACACGCTGCCCGAGGAGCACCTCAAGATCCTCGAGGCCTACCAGAGCATGCTCGGCGACCCGACCCTGGCGCAGGCGGTCCAGGACGAGGTCGTCGTCAAGGGCCGCAACGCCGAGTGGGCGGTCGAGGTGGCCGTGCAGGACATCCTGCGCCAGTTCGACGCGCTCGACGACCCGTACCTGCGCGAGCGCCGTCACGACGTGGAGTTCGTGGGCGAGCGGCTCATGCGCGCCCTCGTCGCGGCCCAGCCGCTGCCCACGGCGCCGAAGCTCGCCACCCAGACCACGCCCCTCGCGCGGCCGATCCGCCGCGCCACGCCGCCCCTCGGCGTCATCGTCCAGGCCCCGACCGTCGTCGTGGCCCGGGACCTGTCGCCCGCCGACACGGCGGCGATGATGCGCGACCCGATCGTCGGGTTCGTCACCGAGGTGGGCACGCGCACGAGCCACACGTCCATCATGGCGCGCGCGCTCGAGATCCCCGCCGTGGTCGGCGTGAGCGGCGTCGTCGGCCACGTGCGCACCGGCGACCTCGTGGTCGTGGACGGCCTCCGCGGGCAGGTGTGGGTGCGGCCCACGCCGGACGTCACGGCCAAGGCCCGCGCCCGCGCCGAGCGGTTCGTCTCCCGCAACCAGGTGCTGCGGAGCCGTCACCGCGAGCCGGCCGCGCTCGCCTGCGGCACGCGCATCTCGCTGCTCGCCAACGTGGAGCTGCCGTCCGAGGCCACGCTGGCGCTCGAGCACGGCGCCGAGGGCATCGGCCTCTACCGCACCGAGTTCCTCTACATCGACCGCAAGGAGCTGCCGACCGAGGACGAGCAGTACGAGCTCTACCGGACCATCGCCCAGCTCGCGGCGCCGCGCCCGGTCACGCTGCGTACGTTCGACCTCGGCAACGACAAGCTCGCGACCAAGGTCCCCGTGCCGGACGAGGCGAACCCGGCGCTCGGCACGCGCGCGGTGCGCCTCGCCCTGCGCGAGCCCGAGCTGTTCCTCGTGCAGCTGCGCGCCATGGCCCGCGCGGCCGCCCACGGCGACGTCAAGGTCATGATCCCGATGGTCTCGCACCTCGACGAGGTGCGCGCCGTTCGTCGGCTCATGGACCGCGCGCTCGCCGAGCTCGCCGCCGAGGGCAAGCCGCACCGTCGGCCCTCGCTCGGCGTGATGATCGAGGTGCCCTCGGCCGCCGTCTGCGCCGACCTCTTCGCCCGCGAGGCCGAGTTCTTCTCGCTCGGCACCAACGACCTCGTCCAGTACGCCCTCGCCGCCGACCGCGGCTCGCACGAGCTCGCGCGCCTCGCGTCGTCGTTCGATCCGTCGATCCTGCGGCTCGTGCGCATGACGGTGAAGGCGGCGGTCGACGGGAACATCCCGGTCAGCGTGTGCGGCGCCATGGCGAGCGATCCGCTGGCCGCCGTGCTGCTGGTCGGCATGGGGGTCCGCTCGCTCTCCATGGAGGCGGCCGCCATCGTCGAGATCAAGGAGGCGATCCGCCGCTTCAGCCTCGAGGAGTGCGAGGCGCTCGCCACCGAGTGCCGCGCGCTCGCCACCGCCTCCGAGGTCGAGATGGCCCTCGCCGAGTCGATCGCCCCCCGCCTCTCCGACATGCTCGGGGCCGACGACATGACCATCCCGCCGCCGCAGGCCTGGTAGCGCTACCCGCGGACCCGGCAGAGCTCGTCCACGTAGCCGGGGCTCTCCGCGTACTGGTGGGCCTCCTCGCGGGTGACCGTCCCGGCGACCACGAGGTCCGCGAGCGCCTGGTCGAGGCTCGAGAGCTCCTCGTGGTTGCTCTGCATGAGCCCGCGAAGCGTGTACGCCTTGCCCTCGCGGAGGGCGTTCTTGACCCGCAGCGAGGTCGAGACGCGCTCGTAGGCGAGCGCGCGCCCGCGTCCGTCGCGGCGCCGGAGGAGTCGCTGCGAGAAGACCAGGAGGAGCGACTCGGCGAGCTGCGCGCGCACCTGGTGCTGCTGCGCCGGGGGGTAGAGGTCGACGATGCGGTCGACGGTCGCCGTGGCGTTCAGCGAGTGCATCGTGGCGAGCACGAGGTGGCCCGTCTCGGCCGCGGTCAGCGCGATCGAGGTCGACTCGTGGTCGCGCAGCTCGCCGACGACCATCACGTCCGGCGCCTGGCGGAACACGTGGCGGAGGCCCTCGGCGAACGACCGGGTGTCGGTGCCGACCTCGCGCTGGTTGACGTTGGACCGGCGGTGCTGGTGCACGAACTCGATCGGGTCCTCGATGGTGATGACGTTGACCTGCCGCTCGTGGTTGATGACGTCGACCAGCGAGGCCAGGGTCGTAGACTTGCCGTGGCCGGTGGGCCCCGTGATCAGGACGAGCCCCTGCTGCTTGTGCGCGAACTCGTGGAGCCACCGCGGCAGGCCGAGGTCCTCGAAGGTGGGGATCTTCTCGACGATGTGGCGCGCCGTGAAGGCCACCGCGCCGCGCTGCCGGTAGACGTTGCAGCGGAACCGACCGACGTGGGGGATCTGGTGGGCGAAGTCGAGCTCGAGCTGGGCGTCGAAGGTCGCGCGCTGGGCCGGCGTCAGGTGCCCCTCGAGGAGCCGGGTGATCTCCTCGCCCGTGACGGGGGCGAGCGGCAGGCGGCGCAGCTCGTTGTCGACCTTGATCGCGGGGATCGCGCCCGCGGTGAGGTAGAGGTCCTGGCCGCGGAGCTGGATCATGGCGCGGAGGAGGTCCGGCAGATCGAGCGCCGTCGGGCCGGGCGCGAGGACGGTCAGCGTCAGCGGGCGGGTGCCGTACCCGTGCTGGTCGAAGAAGCGCAGCGCCTCGTCGAGCTGGACGCCCGAGAGGAGGACCGGCCGGACCGCGTGACCGGACTCGACCTCGGCCTGCCGGATCGCGTCGAGGTCGCGCGGATCGACGAACCCGACGAGGAGCCGTTGCCCGTCGAGGTGGATCGGCAGCAGGCGGCGCTTGCGGACCGTGTCGAGCGAGACGAGCTTGAGCACGCCCGGCGGGACGGCGATCTTGGGGAGCTGCACGTACTGCAGCCCGGTCTGGGCCGAGAGCGCCGACAAGAGGTGCACGTCGTCGACCGCCCCCTGGCGCACGAGGTGCTCGCCGAGGGCGCCCCCGATCTGGCGCTGGGCGACGAGCGCCCGCTCGAGCTGGTCGGGCTCGATGGTCTTGTTCTCGATCAGGATCTCGCCGATTCGCTTCGGCTTGCTCGGGTCCTCGGTCATGGCGGGATCTCCTCGCTCGGTCAGTCCCACGGTCGATCCGGGCGCTCCGGCGCCATGCGCTCGGCCGACAGCACCCAGCGTAGCTCGGACAGGGACACGACCCCTCGCTGGACGAGCTCGAGGGCGCTCTTGCGCATGGTCACGAGGCCCGAGTCGTGCGCCACCTTCCGCAGGTCGTCGAGGGAGAGCCCCCGGGACACCGCGCGCCGGACGTCGGCGCCCACCCGGAGGTACTCGATGATGGCGATCCGGCCGCGCGTGCCGTGGCCGCCGCAGCGCGGACAGCCCCGGCCCGCGACGGAGACGAGGCCGGAGGGGGCGCCGTCGGGGAACAGCTCGGCGACGATCTCGGCGTCCGGCTCGACCTCCACGCGGCAGGCGTCGCACGTGCGCTTCGCGAGCCGCTGGGCGACGACCGCGAGCAGCTCGCTGCCGATCGAGTTCGGGTGCATCTCGAGGTCGACGAGGCGCTGGACCGCGTCGGTCGCGTCGTTGCAGTGGAGCGTGGAGAGCACGATGTGGCCGGTCTGCGACGCCCGGATCGCCTCGAGCGCGGTCTCGTGGTCACGGATCTCTCCGACGAGGATGACGTCGGGATCCTCGCGCACGAAGGCGCGCATGGCGTCGGCGAACTTGAAGCCGAGGTCGGGGCGCGCCTGCGTCTGCTGCACGCCGGGCACCGAGTACTCGATGGGGTCCTCGATGCTGATCACCTTGCGCGTCGAGTCGCGGGCGAGGACCTGGAGGCCGGCGTAGAGCGTCGTCGACTTGCCGGACCCGGTCGGACCGACCACGAGGATGAGCCCCGCCGGGCTGTCGAGCAGCCGGCGGTACTCCCGCGCGACAGGACCCGGAAAGCCGAGGTCCTCGATGGTGAGCAGCTTGGTCTCCTGGGCGAGCAGGCGGATGACGACGTGCTCGCCGTAGAGCGAGGGCTGCGTCTGCACGCGCAGGTCGAATGTCTGCCCGCCCGCGCGGCGTCGGAAGCGACCGCCCTGCGGGAGGCGCTGCTCGGAGATGTCGAGGTCGGCGCTCACCTTCACGACGTTGACCACCTTGCGCAGGTCGTCGGGGGTGAGCTGGAACCGGGGACGGTCGTGCAGGTCGCCGTCGACGCGCAGCCGGACCCGCACCTCGTCCCCGTACCGCTCGAGGTGGACGTCGCTGGCCCGCTCTCCGATCGCGTCCAGCAACAGCGCCTCGAAGAGCGCCACGGCGTGGGCGCTCATCGTGCCCTCGCGATCGAGCAGGTCCTCGCTCCTCGTCGGGCTCTTCGCGAGCGGGGTCGCCTTCGTCGACTGCAGGTCGATCACGCTCCACAGGCGGCGGTAGTCCGTCGGGGTGACGACGCGGACGTCGAAGGCCTGGCTCGGGAAGGCGCGCGCGAGATCGCCGAGGTCGGTCTCGGGGTCGGACGTCGCCACCGTCAGGGTGCCGTCCTCGCGCTTGACCGGGAGCACGTGGTGCTTCTCGAGGAACGGGCGTGGCACCGAACGCGCGAGCGCCGGGTCGAGCTCCCCGACGAGCGCGGTCGCGGGCGCGAAGGCCGCGTCGTGCTGGAGGGCGAGCCCGCGGTAGAGCTCGGCCTCGTCCACGCCCAGCGCCTCCCCGATGCGGGTCCCGTGCTGGGAGGCGACCCGCGCGGCCTCCTCGACGGTCGAGCGCTTGCACGCGCCGAGATCGACCAGGAGGTCGCCGATCCGGCCGTACAGCGGAACGCTGCCGAGCGACTCGCGTCGCTCCCGGTCGCCGACGCGCGTGACGCGGAGCAGCTGCTGCGTCCTTCGATGGGCCCCGATCGGGCAGACGAGCACGCCGCCGTCGGCGAGCTGCGCGAGCAGGGGCGTCGGGGGTTCGTCGAGGCTCCGCGCGACGAGGACGGCGTCGAACGGCGCGCGGTCCGGTGCACCCACGGACTCGTCCCCGCAGCGGAGGTCGACGCCCCGGCCGGCGGCGAGGCAGCCGACGCGCTCGAGGCTCCGCGTCGCGAGCGCGACGAGCGTCGCGTCGTCGTCCACGACCGAGAGCTCGCGCGCGACCCGCGAGAGGACCGCGGCGAGGTAGCCGACGCCGCACCCGACCAGGAGCACCCTCCCGCGGGCGGCCGGACCGAGCGCCTCGATCAGGGTCGCGACGACCTGCACCGACGGGGTGACGAGGACGTCGGGCACGACGAGCGGCGGCGCCTGTCGGGCGAGGGCTGCGACGGCGCCGGGCAGGAAGGCCTCTCGGTGGATCTCGCCGAGCGCCTGGACGACGGGCCCGGAGGGACCCCGGACGGGCACGCAGGAAGGGGCTGCACTCACGACGTCCTCCCGACGTGTGCTGGATCAAGTTCCATACCCGACGCGGCGCGGCCGGGACGGCCTGGATCGCGGTGCAGGCGCCCGAGAACCGTGCGCCGTGTGCCGACTCTGCGCATGTGGCACGGGACGAGTGAACGCTGCGCCACGATCGGCCGTCCGACGATCGAGCGCGGCCCTGACCACCCGCGAATCCCGCCGCCGAGCGCTCCGGCATCTCCCTTGCTAGGATCCCATCGTCCCATGGCCCACCTTCCGTCCCGCCGCGCCGACTCCCCCCCCTCCGACCGTCCTGCCCGCCGCGGGGGTCTCCTCGGCGCGGGATGGGTGGCGCTGGCGCTCGCCGGGACCATCGTGCTCGGCGCGACGCCGTCGCCCGCCGGGCCGCCGGGCCCCTGGGTGTTCATCCCGCCGCCGGGTGCGTCGTCCGCGACCGCCTCCGCGAAGAAGACCGCGCCGTCGGGGTCGGCCTCGGCCGCGCCCGCCGTCGAGGGGATGGACCGCGCGCGCCTCGCCACCGTCGTGCTCGAGCGGAACAAGAAGCCGATCGGCCTCGGGGTCCTGCTGTCCGAGAAGAGCGTCGTCATCACCGCGCGGAGCCCCGTGGCGCTCGGCGGCGGCACGGGCGACCTCGAGATCCGCTTCCCCGAGAGCAACGCCACGACGAAGGTGAAGCTGCACCACGAGGACGCCGCGTGGGACCTCGCCCTGCTGGTCCCCTACTCGTCGAAGTGGAGCGAGGGCGCGAAGCCCTCCGACGTCGATCCGCTGTCGTCGACCACCACGTTCTCGACGTTCGTGCTCCTCAAGACCGGCAAGGTGCAGGCGCAGGCCACCCCCATCCTCGGCAAGCGCGACTACCTCTCGCCCGACGGCGACATCCTCAAGGACGCGCTCTCCATCGACACCAAGAACGTCGCCATCGGCACGCCGCTGGTCGATCCGCAGGGGGGCGTGGTGGGCGTCGTCGGCCGCGCGTGCGCGCCCGGCACGGGCAAGACCGGCGCCCCGAAGGAGGTCGCCTGCGCGCCTGCGCTGTTCGGCGCGCCGATCGCGCAGATCCGCAAGTTCCTCAAGACGGCGCCGCCGATCAAGGCGCCGACGACGTACCTCGGCGTGACGGGGCTCACCGACAAGCTCGGCGTGCGCGTCGTCGCCGTCGCCGAGGGCAGCCCGGCGGCGCTCGCCGGCATCAAGGCCAACGAGGACGCGATCGTCGCGGTGGACGGCACGGTCACCAAGACCGCCGAGGATCTCGCCGAGCAGATCAAGAAGCGCGCGCCGGGCGACGAGACCAAGCTCACCGTCATGCGCGGCACCCAGCTCCGCGAGGTGAAGGTCGTGCTGAAGTCGAGCGAGGAGCCACCGCCTGCGCCGACCAAGCCCGCGCCGGTCGGGAGCATCATCCTGCCGCTCCCGCCGCTGCCGCCCGTCTTCGGCCCGAAGAAGTGAGCGAGGCGACCGATCGGCCGTCCACCCCGACGGCCGCTCCTTCGAGGTCCGCCCGGGCCGCGCCGGTGGCGGCCGCAGCGCTCGTGGCGGCGGTCGCCTGTGCCCTCGCCGCGTTCCGGGCGAGTGACCCCGACCTCGGCTTCCACTTCGCCACCGGGCGCGCGGTGCTCGCGCTGCGCGCGGTGCCGGGGACCAACGTCCTGTCGCACACCCAGCCCGACCACCCGTGGCTCCTGCACCAGTGGGCACCGGCGACGCTGTTCGAGCTCGTGCGCGTCCGCGCGGGGATCGTCGGCGTCACGGTCGTCAAGATCGGGATCGTCGCGCTCACGTGGCTCGTGGTGCTCTCGGCCTCGTGGCGCGCCGCGGGGCGGGAGACGGCCCCGCGCCTCGCGGCCGTGCTGCTGACGCTCCTCGGCGCCGTGGCCGCCTCGTTCCGCTTCGTGGAGCGCCCGCTCCTCTTCACCGATCTCGCGATGGCGCTCGTGGTCCTCGCCCTCGTCGCCTACGCCGACGCGGAGGCTCGAGACCGGCGCCGCTGGCTCGTGCTCGCCGGCGTCACGACCGTCGTCGCGTCGCACCTCCACGCCGGCGCCGTGAACGCCTACGCGATGCTCCTCCTCGCGGCGGGCGCGGCCCTGGTCGAGCCGTGGCGCGCGCGCGTGCTCGCGACGGAGCCCGTCGCCCCGTTCGGTCGCGCCGACGCCCGCGCCCTCGTCGTCACGGCGCTCGTCGCCTTCGGCGCCGCGGCCGCGACCCTCGCGCTCTACAACCCCCACGGCGTCCGGGTCCTGACCGTCCCGTTCCTGATGACCGCCGACACGTGGCAGGCCGAGCACCTCGTCGAGTTCCGACCGCTGCACCGCTTCCCCGTGCGCGCGCTGTGGTCGGCGTGGTCGTTCGTCGGCGTCGCGACCCTCTGCGTCGTCGCGGGCGTCCGTCGCGTGCACGGGGCGCTGCTCGCCCTGTTCTTCGGGCTGCTCTTCTTCGCCCTGCGCCACGTGCGCGTCGCCTACGACTTCGCCGTGGTCGCCGCGCCCGCGGCCACCCTGGGCGCCCGCGCGGTGCTCGCCCGTCTGCCCCAGCGTCGAACGCTCACCCTCCGCGTCTCCGCGGTCCTCGCCGTCGCCGTCGCCGTGATCGCGGTGGTCGGGCCCCTGCACAACTGGACGCGCTTCACGCGCGGCTTCGGCTACGACGAGGGCGTCTTCCCGCGGGGGCTCGTCGAGCAGATCCGCGCCCGCGGGCTCGTCGGACCCATGTACGTGAGCGACGGGTGGGCCGGCCCCGTCCTCGGCGAGCTCTACCCGGCAGAGCGCGCGTTCTACGATCCGCGCCTCGAGGCCTACGATCCCGCGTTCGTGCGCGACGTCTACCAGCGCATCCGGTACGGCGAACCGGGGTGGTCGGAGCTGCTCGATCGCCACCGCGTCCAGCTGGTCCTCATGAAGTACACGTCGCCGGGCGAGCGGGCCTTCCAAGGTGGCCGCGACAACCTCCGACAGCTCCTCGCCCGCGACCCTCGCTGGGCGCTCGTCGCCTTCGACGATCACGGAGAGCTCTTCGTCCGCGTCGACGGCCCCAACGCCGCCGTCGCGCGCGCCGACGCGATCCCGTTCGTGGAGCCCGATCGCGGCACGCTCTCGAACCCCAAGGCGGCGTGGCCCGGGCTCGCGCGCGCCCTCGAGCGATCCCCGCGCTCGATGCGCGCACTGCTCCTCGGTGCAGTGGCCGCGAGGGTGGCGGGGCACCCCGACCGCGCCCGCGCGCTCCTCGCCGAGGCCGAGGCGCGCGACCCCGACGATCCACGCCTCCCGGCGGTGCGCTCTGTCACGGGTGTCGCGGTGAAGTGACGCCGGCATGCGTTCGTGCCGCTCTGCGATCACGAACGTCCGGTGTTTTGCGAGATCCGGCCCCGGGCCCGGTGCTTGCTAGTTCCGGCCACGGAGGAAACGTACAGCCATGTCGATCCGCGGCGCCTTCTTCCTGGTGGTCTTCGTCGACCTGGCGGTGCCGTGGGCAGCAGCGGCGCCGACCTCGATCGGGCCGGTCGAGCTCCCGAAGGGCACAGCGACCGCGACCGCCTCCCCGCTCGCCATCGCGACGACCGTGGCCGAGCCGCGCGTCGAGCTCGGACCCTCCGTCGTGTACGTCTACGACGCGGCCGGCAACGTCGTCAGCAAGCAGTGACGTTCGACCTCGCCTCCACGCGCGAGCGCTGGGACGAGAACTCCGACGAGTGGACGCGTGGGGTGCGCGCTGGCCTCGACGTCTACCGACGGTCGTTCCACGACCCCGCGTTCACACCGCTCGTCGGCCCTGTCGCCGGGCTCGACGTCCTCGATGCCGGGGCAGGGGAGGGGATCGTGGCGCGGCGGCTCGCCGAGGCAGGGGCGCGGGTCACGGCGGTCGAGCTCTCACCGAGCCTCGTCGAGGCGGCCAAGACGGAGGCGGCGGCCCGAGGCCTCGACGGCGTCTACCTCTCGGGGAGCTTCACGGACCTGCGTGCGCTCGGGCTCGCCGACGGCGCCTTCGATCGCGTGCTCTCCGTGATGGCGTGGATGGACTGCCCGGACGTCGAGGGGGCTGGCCGGGAGGCGTTCCGCGTGCTCCGGCCGGGCGGGCGCCTGGTGATCAGCGTGCGGCACCCCGTGACCGATCGCCCGGACGGCGACGCGCGCTACTTCCGCGGCGAGCCGTGGGTCGACGAGTGGGCGTTCCGCGGGGCGAAGCCGGGCGCGCGGCCGTTCCGGATCGCGACGTTCCCTCGCACGGTCTCCGGCTACGTGACGGCGCTGCTCGACGCCGGCTTCGTCCTCGAGGCGCTGAGCGAGCCGCGTCCCTCCGAGGAGGCATGCGCCGAGCACCCGCGGCTCCTGCCGTGGCGTGACGCGCCGTTCTACCTGATGCTCGCGGCGCGGCGACGCTGACTCACTCGTGCGCGCGGAAGAACGCCATCACCTCTTCGCCCCAGACGAAGGCGTTCGGCGGCACGCAGGCGAACGAGAACAGCTGGCCGGGCTCGCCGCCCTTGTCGGTGCTGCCGGGGTAGCAGTGGCCTTGGAGCGCGAGCGACGTGGCCTTGTAGTCGTGTTGCACGAACTCGAAGACGGTGCCCTTCGCGCTCGTCCAGCGCTGGCGGGTGTGGGCGCCGTCGCTCGCGACGGTCGTCGGTCCGGTCATCTTCCACGCGGCGACCGCGGCGTTCCGCTGGGCGGTGCCCTGGGAGAACGCGACGAGGACGTCGGCGGTCCCGTGCAGGTAGAGGACGGGGACCTCCTTCGACGGCGCGTCGGCGCCCACGAACGTGCACCCCGTGCCCGCGGCGGGCGCGACCGAGGCGAAGAGCTCGGCCCATCGGCAGAGGAACCGCGAGGTCATCATGCCGCCCTGAGAGAAGCCGGTCATGTGGACGCGCTTCGCGTCGACGCCGAGCACCGCGATCGCCTCGACCAGGACGTCGTGCACCTTGACGTCGTCGGCGCCAGGGGTCCACGACGTGGTGGGCGCGGAGCCGGGCGCGGTCGGCTGCACGACGACGTAGCCGTACTTCTGGCCGAGGGCGCGCATCTGCGTGTTCGCGTCCTCCATCTTGGCCGTCATCGTCGCGCCGTGGACGTCGAGGACGAGGCCGCACGCGCCCTTCGTGGCGCAGGCCGTGGGGATCGTGACGTCGTAGCGGACGCCTGCGCACGTGAAGGTGTGGGTGCCGGCCGTGCCGTCGGTGATGCACTTGGCGACGGGGGCGTCAGGGCTTGCGTCGGGGGCGACATCGGCGGCGACGTCGGGGGACGCAGCGTCGGGGGGCGCAGCGTCGCCCGCGTCCGAGCCAGCGTCGGTCGGAGGCGGCGCCGTGTCCGAACGGGTCTCGGCGGAGACGTCGGTGGCTGCGTCGTCCCCCGGGCGGTCGCCGTCGGTCGCTCCGCCGCAGGCGCCGAGGGCCAGGGAGGCAGCCAGGGAAGCAGCCAGCGACGCGGCCCGCGACGACAGCCTGACCGCGGGCATCGGCGGAGCCTAGCGCACGTCAATCGGCGCAGCAGCGGAAGCCGGTCGAGTAGTCCCAGTGGGAGAAGTCGTGCGCGCTGGTGCGGTAGAGGCAGCCCTCGCCGTTGACCACGGTGTCGGCGTAGAAGCCGCCTCGGAAGTCGATGGCCTTCACCGGGCTGCTGTACTTGGTGGGGTCGTCCCAGATCCACTCGTGGAGGTTGCCCATCATGTCGAAGGCGCCTTCGGCGGTGACGCAGCCGGTGCGGGTGCCCGTGCGCTCGACCGTCTTGGGCTGCTGGTTGATGCCGGGCCACCCGAGCTCGCTGAAGATCCAGCTCGCCGAGGTGGAGAAGCACGAGACGGCGGGGTGGGGCGTGCGGGCGTCGTTGCACCGTCCGGCCACGCGCGTCGCGCCGTACGGGTAGGTCGTGCCGCCCGGCCCCTGGCACGCGCGAAGCCACTCGGGGTTGGTGCAGAGGCGCTTCTTCGCCCCCGTGCACGCGCGCTGGGCCTCCTTGCCGCTCACGTAGCCCTGGGGGACCGCGCCGCGCAGGGAGACCGCGCGGATCGAGCCGGCGGCGGGCGGCGGGTAGTAGGGCGACCACGGCTTCCACGCGGCGCCGTCGAGCACCTCGATCGCCGCCTCGAAGCGGTCGATGCAGAACGACGGTGTGGCCGCCACGCGCAGCATCCCGGCGGGGCAGCCACCCGTGCCGGGCTCCTCGGTGAGTCCGGCGTTCGGCGAGGCCGTCGGGTCGGTGGGGCAGTAGCCGCCCGCGTCGCCGGCGTCCGTCGGTCCGCCGTCCGGGGGGGGCCCCGTCTCGCCGCGCGGCGTGCAGCACTGGATGTTGGCGGGTCCGGGGCAGAAGCCGGGCGTCGGGACCCGATCGCCCTTGCAGTCGGCGACGTCGATGCACACGCCGTCGACGCCTCCGACGCGGCACGGCACCCGGAGGTCGGCGATGGGGACGAAGAACCCGCCGTCGCCCGCCTCGGCGGTCGCGTCGGCGGCGTCCGTGGGCTCGGCGTCGCTGCCCGCCGGGTCGTCGCCGGGCGCAGGGGCGCCGCACCCGACCGCGAAGGCCGCGACGAGCGCGAGGGGAAACGACCACCGAGGCACCGCGGCAGTGTGTCGGAAAGCGCCCGACGGCGCCAGCCGCCCGGGGCTCACGCAGGGGCTCACGCGGGCTTGGGCCGCAGGCGCGTGACGAGCAGGACGCCGCCGACGGCGATGAGCACGTCGGCCACGTTGAAGACGGGCCAGTGGGACAGGTGGACGAAGTCGACGACGAAGCCCCGGACGGCCCGATCGAGCAGGTTGCCCACGGCGCCGGCGAGCACCAGGACGAAGCCCACGTCGACGCGCCGGCTGCCGTCCCGGAGCCGCGCGAACGTCACGATCAGCAGGGTGAGGACCACGAGCCCCACCGCGAGGAGGGCCAGCCGCGGCGAGGGCAGGTGCAGCGCGGAGAGCGCGCTGAACGCGACGTCGCGGTTCTCGGCGTAGCGGAGCTCGAGCACGCCGCGGACGAGCGACACCGGGCCCGTGGGCAGCGCGCGCGCCGCGGCCAGCTTGGTGCCGTGGTCGCAGCCGACGAGGAGCAGGGTGAGGAGCGAGAGCTGGTGGGGCCGCACGCGACGGGGACAACCGGCCCGCCGCGCGCATTCCCGCGTCGGCCACGGTCGCGTCCGGGCCCTGTCGAGCCGCCGCCCTCCGCCGCCGGCCCGGTCCGTGGTAGCCGGGGGCGGGAGGAGATGGCCAGCGACCCCGCCGACGCGCGCGCCCGGTACCTGCCGGGGCTCGATGGCATCCGGGCCATCGCGGTGGGGGCGGTCGTCGCCTACCACCTCCGGGTCCCCTTCTTCGACGGGGGACTGCTCGGCGTGAGCGTGTTCTTCACGCTGAGCGGCTACCTCATCACCTCGCTGCTCCTCGAGTCGTTCGAGGGCAAGGGCCGGATCGACCTCAAGGACTTCTGGATCCGCCGCGCGCGGCGCCTGCTCCCGGCGCTGCTGCTGATGCTGCCGGTGGTGGTCGTCACGACGGCCATCGCTCGACCGGCGCAGGTCGGGAGGGCCGCGCGACAGGCGCTCTTCGCGCTGCTCTACGTCGCCAACTGGACGACGATCGCGCGGGGCGACGACTACTTCCAGCGCTTCGCCGGCCCGGGCCCGCTCGACCACCTCTGGTCGCTGGCCATCGAGGAGCAGTTCTACGTGCTCTGGCCGCTGCTCGTCGCCGGACTCCTGGTGCTCGGCCGGCGTGCCGGCGCGGGCCGGCGCCCGCTCGTCGCCGCCACGGTCGCGTTCACCACGGCGTCGACGTGGGCGATCTGGCACCTCTACCACCCCCTCGCGCTGAACCACACCCGGGCCTACGAGGGCACCGACGCGCGCGCGGCCGCGCTGCTCGTGGGCGCGCTCGCCGCGATGGCGCTCCCCTTCGATCGGGTCGGCGCGATCGCGGGCCGTCGCCGCGTCGTGCTCGACGTGGTCGGAGTGCTCGGGCTCGCGGGCGTGGTGCTCTGCATCGCGCGCACGGACGAGTACTCCTCGTTCCTGTACCGGGGCGGCGAGCTCGTGCTCGCGACGTCCACGGCGGCGCTCTCCATGGCCGCGGCGCACCCCCAGGGGTTGCTCGCCCGGGCCCTCGGCGTGGCTCCGCTCCGCTGGATCGGGGCGCGGTCGTACGGCGTCTACCTCTGGCACATGCCCGTCGTCGCGTTCCTGCCGGACACCATCTTGACCCACCGGCCGGTCGCCCGGGGCCTCGTGCAGCTCGCGCTCATCCTCGTCCTCGCGGCGGCCTCGTTCACCCTGATCGAGGACCCGATCCGGCGGCGCACGTGGGTCGCGCGCCCGCGACGGGCGCGGGTCGGCCTCGCGTTCCGCGCGATCGTGCTCGTGCCGATCGCCACCGTGGCGCTCGCGGCGTGGTCGTGGCTCCGTCGTCCGTCGAGCGACCTCGAGGCCCTCGCGGCCTCGCCCGTGCCCACCGCGACGATCGCCGTCTCGGCGTCGGTGGCCATCGCCCCGACGATCCCCGTCAAGAAGGTCGCCGGGGCGCCGTGGACCTCGTGCGGCGAGCTCGCGCACGTGGGCGACTCGACGTCGCTCGGCCTCACCATGTCGGCGTTCCTCCCGGACCCGGCCGACCAGATCACCGCGCGCTACCACGCGGTCGGCGTCGAGAAGTTCTGGCCCGAGATCAGCGGTGCGCGCAGCATGGTCGAGACCTACGGCGACCAGCCGAGCGCGACCGACATCGTACGCTACAAGCGCAAGCACGGCTACGACGGGTGCTTCGTGCTGGCGCTCGGCACCAACGATCCAGCGAACGTGCGCGGCAACGCGCCCCTCTTGAGCGAGCGCATCGACGCGATGATGGCCGAGGCCGCCGGCGTGCGGGTGCTCTGGACGACCACCAAGACCCTGATCTCGAAGGGGCCCTACCAGAACGCGCACATGCGCGCCTGGAACGAGGTCCTGATCCAGGCGTGCACGCGCCACTCGAACATGCGCGTCTACGACTGGGCGAGCGAGGTCGAGGACGGCTGGTACACGACCGACGGCATCCACTTCAACGGTCCGGGCTACAAGGAGCGCGCGCAGCGGCTCGCCCGCGCCCTCGCGCGCGCGTTCCCGAAGGACGCGCCGCCGTCGGCGGAGTGCCTCGTCCACGGCGGGCCGTAGGCAGGCCTTCGCCCGGCCGCTGCCCGCGTCAGTGCACGGCGCTCGCGGGCACGCACAGCTCCGCGTGGCTGTGCACGCCACTCTTCGAGAGCGCGTACGACTCGGTGCCGAGAGGGTGCACGAAGCACGCGCGGGGCCCGTCGTCCTCGACGCGATCCCAGAACACGTGGTCCGTGCGCACCTTGCCGACGGGCCGCCCGCCGCGCGTGGAGAGCGGCGTCCCCGCCGACACGCGGTAGAGGGGGCCGCTCGTCCCGGTGAGGCCGAGGCCGCCGGCGCCGTAGCTCTCGTTCCGCGGCGGGCCGACCTTCGTCGAGCGTCCGTGGTAGACCGCGCACGCCGTGTGGAGGGCGAAGGAGGTGGTCGCGCCCTTGTGCGTGGCCACGCCCTCGACACCGGCCTCGTCTTCGAGCTCCGCCACCGGGTAGGTCCGGCCGGCGACGACGAACGGCGCCTCGAGGTGCCCGGTCGGCTCGGGGATGGCGAAGGGCGTCGGCACCTCGAAGGTCGCGCCGTGGTCGCCGGGGGGCAGGTGCACGGGGACGGTGAAGCGGTCGACCCGCACGAGGAAGGCGGTCTGGCCCGCGGGCGCCGGCGCCTTGCTCGGGTGCAGGACGACGCCCGCGGCGAGCTCGACCCGCGACCCGTCGGCGTAGGAGACCTCGACGTGGCGACGGGTGATCTCGGCGAGCCCCGCGCGATCGACGAAGAGGCGCAGCTCGAAGTCGGTGAGCGAAGGCGCGACGTGCGAGCAGGCGTGATCGGGCGGATCGCCTCCCAGGGTCGAGAGCTCGACCACACCGTTCTCTTCGCGCACCCGCTCGAACAGCCAGAAGGCGTGGTCGTCCTCGAGCATGTTCGGGGGGACGACGCGCTGCGCGCGCATGCCGATCGGGTCGTCCGGGGAGAAGCGCAGGAGCGCGCGTGGATCGACCACGACGTAGCGCCCGTCGTCGGCGGACGCCGCGGGTGCCGGGGTCGGCGGGCGCGGCGGCACGGTCTCCTTGGTGCAGGCGGCGACGAGCGTCAGCGCCACGAGGAGTCGCTTCAAGGGGTCCCCTGGGGCGCCTTGCCGTCGGGCACGTGGGTGTCGACGATCGAGCCGACGAAGGCGACGAGCGCCTCGATCTGCTCGGGCGAGAGCATGGTGCGCCACGTGGGCATGCCCTTGTCGGGGAAGCCGTCGCGGATCGCCACGCGGACGCGCTCGGGCCCCTTGCCGTGCAGCCACGCCCCGTCGGTGAGGTTCGGGCCGACCAGGCCGCCGCCGTTCGCGCCGTGGCACGGCGTGCACGTCTTGGCGAAGAGCTCCTTGCCCTTCGCCACCTGCGCCGGGTCCTTGGGCCAGGCCTGCGAGGCCGAGGGAGCCACCGACGCGGAGGTGGACGTGGACGGTGCTGCCGACGCCGACGTGGAGGAGGAGGCCGTGGGAGCACCGCCCGCCGCGGGCGGGTTGCGGGGGCTGCAGCCGAGCGCGCAGGCCGCGAGCAGGGTCGGAGCGAGTCGCATCGGTCGCATGCTACCTCGACCGGGCGTCGCGTCGCAGGCCGTCAGGGTGCCGTCGGATCGTAGCTCTTCGGCGGGGGTGGCGACGGCAGCGTGGTGGTGGCTGAAGCAGTGACCGCGCTGGGCTTGCTGCTGGGGGTCGGTTTCGCCTTTGCCGTCGGTAGAACGGATTGCTGCGCTGCGGGCACGGGCGGCTGCGGGGCGAGCGAAGTGGAGGCCGGTGGCGGTGGGTTCGAGACGCTCAGCCCGGTGACGGTCGGTTGCTTCTTCGCAGGGAGCACCGGCTCGTCCGGCTCGGTGGGCGAGGTCGCGCTGGAACTGGTTCCTGACGGGCCTGCCGCCACACCCACCCCGACGACGACACCGGCCGCCGTCACAGCAAGGGCCGCGGCGATGACCCGCCACCGGCCTGACTGCGGTCGTGCGTCAGACGGTCCGACGGTGTGGGCAACCGACGCCGTCGATTGCGCGAGGGCAGAGCCTGTGGTCACTGCGCTCATCGGCACGTCGGTGACCGTCTCCGACGGCACCGAGGAGATGGTCGGGGCGCCCACCCCGAGCGCCGAGGCCAGGCTGCGAGCCAGCTCGGCCACCGACACGAACCGTCGTCCAGGGTCCCTGTCGCAGGCCTTCGCGAACCAAGCGTCGAACCCTCTCGGCAACGCCGGCCAGCGTGACGACGGCGGCGCCATCGGCTCCGCAATGATCTGCACCATAAGCTCAGCCAGCGTCGTCGCCGTCCAGTAGACGTCGCCGGTCAGCAGGCGGTGCGCGATGAGGCCGAGGGACCACATGTCCGTCGCCGGACCGATCTGCTGGATCAGCCCGCGGGCCTGCTCGGGCGACATGTAGAGCGGGGTCCCCATCATCGCGCCGCTCTTCGTCAGCGCCGCGGCGGTCATGTCGCCAAGCCCCTCGCCGGAGATTCGGGAGATCCCGAAGTCCACGACCTTGAGGACCTCGGTGCCGTCACGCCTTCGGTGAAGGAACAGGTTCTCGGGCTTCAGATCCCGGTGCACGACGCCGGCCGCGTGCGCCCGGTCGAGTACACTCGCGAGTTCTCCGAACAGCCAGACGACGAACTCTGGGGACAGGCGGCCGTGGGTCTCGAGCAGCTTGTCGACGTCCTGGCCCTCGAGGAGCTCCATGACCAGGAATGGCGCGCCGCCCAGCTCGGGCGCAACGTCGAAGTCGGTGATCTTGACGACACCCTCGCTGCGGATGCGGGCTGGAGCACGCGCCTCGCGACGGAATCGCTCCAGAACGTCAGTGGAGGCGCCGGTGTGACCGAGGAGGACCTTGAGCGCGTGCCGTTCACCCGTGTGGACGTGCTCGACCAGGTAGACGACCCCCATCCCGCCGCGGCCGAGCTCGCGGAGGATTTGGTAGCGGGAGGCAATGGTGGTGGTCACGGGCACGTTGCAGACACCGGGTCAGCGTTCGTGACCGCGCCGTCGAAGCTGCGCTGACATGTCGACACTGTCCCTGGAATAGATGGATTGACAGTCTGCTTGAAATATACGTATGAATTCGACTTGCATCGAAGCGTCTTCGTTACCCCTGTTGGGCTGAAGTCGGTGTCTTTTACGATCATCGATACTCTAGTTGTAGGATCTGAGAGGACCACGCAGCCGAGCTCCCCGGCCTCTCCTCCGTAGGCGCTACAACCAGATCCGCGAAATAGGCTTAGAGTCACGTTGAAGAATGGCGTCGAGAATCCAGCAGGCGTCGTTCCGAGGCCAACTTGTGCGCATGTGTCTCCCGTCGCGCAGTACTTGAAAGGACCGGTCGCTGTTCCATTCGTCCAACCTGCATTCAGTGCGGGCCCCGTCCAACTGCATGACGATCCCGTCTTGACCCACCCAGAAGGGCAGACTCGCACGTTCGCGCCCGTCCACCCAGAGCACGAACACGCGGACTTTGCGCATCCGTCAGAAGAAGTGCAGCTCGAGAATCCTGGTGGAGTGCACGTCGATACCGTAGGACAATACTGACATGTTCCGCATGATCCGGTCGCAACTACCGTATTGATCTCGCCAGAGCATGGTCCCCACTCCAATCCAGTACCATCGGACTTCAGGCGACATGTCCTGGCTCCTGCCTTGCAGACCTTGGACGCGTCGCTCGGGGGACATGGCTCCGTCTGGCCGACCTTCGTGCATACGCAGAACTTGTCCGTTGGGTCATTGTCTGCGACACCATCGCAGTTGTTGTCATTGCTAGAACCGCAGTTTCTTGGACCAGGACCGACAAATCCTTCGCACGCGCCGAACGTGCCGTCGTTGTTGCACTTCGAAGTCCCCCACTGGCAGATCGTCGCTGGATCGTCCTTCTTCAGGTGCAGAAGCCTCTTCTTTGTCGGGTCCTTCGGATCGTAGGTGGCGTCCCCGCAGTCCGACGTAGCCCCCGGCTTCACGGTCTTGTCGCCGTCGTCGCAGTCGATCGCCGAGCCCTGCTCGACCACCACCTTCGGGTCGTTCGACTGACACTTGCCTGCAAACCCATCCCCGTCGGCGTCCTTCGCGTTGTACCGGCAAGTGCCGCTGGCCACATCGCAGCTCCCCACCGCGCAAGACGCCGGAGTGGTGGAGACATCCGGGCAGTCAGCGTCGATGCGACAGCCCGTGGACGGTGTCTCGTCGCCGACCTCCGAGGATGCGTCCTCCCCCAAATCGGAGCCTCCTCCGCTGCTGCAACCGAAGAGCACGATCGCAAGCAACCATCCCAAGGCCATTCGATGCATCTGGACCTCCCTCACGGACACTGCAGTGCAGCGCGGTAGAACGGATCTTCGACCCCCGCCGCGCGCACGAAGAACGCCTCGCCCCGGCCGGCCACGATCTCCAGCGCCTTGACCCCAGGGACGGCCGTCGGCGGGGTGAGCGGAACGCCCTTCACGTCGAACCGACGTGCGAATGCCTGACCTGCGGCGAGCCACGTCACGAGCCACCCGCCCCCCTTCTCGGGTGGCACCGAGGAGACACTCGAGCGGAAGGCCGGCGCACTGGCAGCGTTCGTGACCTCCACGTCGCCGATCGACGTCCGATTGGCGGTCGAGAGGTCGACTTCGACGAGCGACAGGTGAAGCGACCCGTGGTTGCACCCGAGCTCCTTCGCAATGGCGAGACGGACGGCGCCGCCGTCCCGAGTGGCCGCCATCGTCACGCCGACGACGTCGGCGACGACGTTGTCGATCCACGTCGCGCCCGCGGAGTAGGTGGCCGGGCTGAGGATCCATACCCCGACTCCCTTCGCAACTGGAGAGGCGACGAACGCTCCGCCGTATCCGTCCATCGTCGCAAGAGCGGGAGGGCGAAAGCTCACGCCTGCGTCGAGCATCTGCGGTGATCCAAACGACGCACTGGTGCTGGCGATGTTTGAGACCTTGCGAATGACAAGCCCCGCGGGTGACACGGCGGGACACTTCGAAACGTCCGCTCGATTGCGGTAGGCGGTGGCGTAGTAGGCCACGACGGCGGCGCCATCGCTTCCGAGCGCGAGACTCGGGAGCGCCGCGCCGGACGCATCGCACGTCGAGGCGGTCGAGACCGACTTCCCATACCGGAATGTGAGCCCGCCTCCGTCGCAGGGCCCGGCCGTGGGCGTCTGGGCCACGAAAACCGCGGCTGGAGATCCTGCGATCCACTTCGCGAACGGCTGTGCGGGAGCCAGGTTGGGCTCCGCCTCGAGCAGCGCGCACGAGCCAGCGACCGACGCCGAGGCGTCCAGTCGCGTGGCCTGGAGGCAGTAGCGCCCTGAGGTCAACGGCGTCACCCAGGTCGCCGTGGGCTCGCCACCGCTGTCCGTCGAAAGGACCACGGACGCCCCTGGGCCAATCCCGCCCGGCACGCGCACCGTGGCCGTGGGCGCGTCCGCCCGACGTCCCGAGCGGCTCGGGTTCGCGTCGTCGCAGTCGGTGCCACCACACACCGCTGCAGGGTCGCCGTCTCGATCGTCGTCGCGCGCCGACTGCACGCAGCGGCGGAGCCGAGCGTCGCACTGCCACACGAGACACGGATCGCCACCCGCGCCATTGAAGGCGTGGCAGCTGTCGCGGCGGTAGGCGTCGACCCCCGGGGACACGGGCTCGCACGGCTGGACGTCGTAGTCCGCGAGGTTGGCGAACGTGCAGCCATTGCCCCCGCCCACGACGAGGACCAGCGCGCCGCGGACGACGTCCCGGAGATGCATCAGAAGGCCCCTGTGAGGCCGAGGCCCAGGTCTCCGGGTCCGACCCATGGCTTCCACTGCAGGCCGGCGCTCTCCTTGCTGGACGCGCCGGACCAGCGAGTCGTGAAGAACAGGACGCCCGCCCCCACCGCGAAGGCAGCGCCGCTCAGGTAGAGAACGTTGGCACGCAGCGAGAGTGCTTGAATGTCTTCCTGAGCACCCGGATCGCGCGCCTGTGGCCCCGGCAGTCGCTTCTCGCGATCCGCGACGGACTTGGCGCGGACGGCAAAGACGGTCGCGACCCCAAGGCTCGTGACCGAGAGGCCAGCCACGCCGAAGAACATCCACGCCGGGGTGCCCGTCGCGACGGTGGAGTCCGGCTCGAGCGGGACCGAGACCGTCTTCGAGGCTCCGTCGGCCAGCGACTCCTTCCACTCGAACGGCCGGTAGCCGGGCGCGCGGACGACCAGGTGGTGAGGACCTGGATCGAGCTCGACGCCGTCACTCAGGGCCTTCGCGTCCACGGCCTTGCCATCCAGGGACAGTGCGATGCCCTGTGGCTGCAACGACAGGCTTAGGTGGAGCACCGACGTCGGCAGTCGTTCGAGGACGATGGTGACCTTTGCCTTTCCAGCCTCGGCTACCTCGACAGTGACCTCGAACGGGCGCACACGGTGACCAGTGGCGCGCACGACGTGGCTGCCAGGATCCACCTTGGCGGGAGACCCCCAGGCAGCCTTCGCGAGCGGCGCCCCGTCGATCCGGATCTCGAGGTCGCTCGGCGCCACGCCGGACAGGGCGACCTCGAGCCTGCCCACCTTGGCGAGCACCTCCGCGCCCTCCGCTGTGGCGGCCTCGACGGTGGCCGCATAGCGCTTCTCTCCCGTCGCCACGACGCGGTCCTGGGCCTCCCTCGCGGCCAGCTCGAACTGCGTGTGAGCGCTCGCGTACTTGCCCAGCGCGCGAAAGCAGCGCGCGATGTAGAGCCGAGTGTTGGGGCTCGGCAGAAGCTCGAGGCTGCTCTGGAAAGCCTGGAGGGCGACGCTCCAGTCCTTCGCTTCATAGGCCTTCTTGGCCTGATCGAACTTTGCGAGTCCGGCCGACTCGTTCGCAGAGCTCGGTGCGGCCGACGCGGCTCGGCCCATCGCGAGCGTGATCGCGATGACGACTGCCCAACTCTGTAGAGTCGCCTGCGGCCTCCCCATGGTCGTCATCCCCCGAGCGGCGGCGTTGGACGGGTCGGAAAGACCCCTTGAGCGCGCGGCGCACGCGTGACTTCACCAAAGCGGTGGCTCACACGCCATGGTCATTTCTTCACCCACCCCGCAGGAGGGCGCGCTTGAAGCGGCGAATCAGTTCTGCGCGTGTCGTCGCGCCGAGGGCCAATCGGGCGCGGTGCAGCAGCATCGCGACGCCACCCGCGCTCAATCCGAGGGCATATGCGATCTGCTTGTCCGAGTACCCGAGCGAGGCCAGCGAGACCGCGGCTCGCTGGCGGTCGGTCATGGCGATGGGCACGTCGCGTCCGGGCGTGTTTCGGACAGCGAGGACGAAGGCCTTGCCGTCGGTGTCGATGTGGTCGACCACCGACCAGCGCCCGTCGTGCAGTCCCTGCCACACGTCGAGCGCCTCGTCGGGCCGCACCGAACGCTTGCGGGCGTGGCGCCGCCGGGCGACTGCCTCGGTCACGCGCGCGCGGGCGTGCGGTTCACGGAGCTCGACCAGACGCCCCTCCCGATCGAGGACGGCGGCTGCCCGGTCAGGATGTGGCGCGTCCGAACGCAGCCGAAGGCCCGCTGCGAGGTGCGCCGCCACTCGACCCCACACCCGGAGCTCCTGCGGAGGTACACGCACCCCTTCCGGCAGCCCGACGGAGAGCACGCAGGTCGAGCGCGTGCCGCCGTGGGCAAAGAGGCCGAAGGCATCCCGCACGGTGGCGGGCCACGACGCGCGCCAGACGGGGTTGTCCTCGAGGCGGACCACGCCGAGACGCCCCGTCGCGACCAGCTCGTCGGAGGCGTGAGCGGCCACGTTGGTGCTGAAGAAGATCCGGTCCTGCACCTGCGCCGGCAGTGCGCGGTAGATGTCGAGGGCGTCGCTCGCGCTCGCGATGGGGACGGCGCCCTCCTTGCTCAGCCCGCGGAACCGCTCGATGGAGCTGTACAGGTCTGGTGGCGTCACCCGGGCGTCCACGACGAACACCGCACGGCCAAGGCTCCGACGCTCGAACAGGCCGCGCGTGGCGGTGAGGAGCCCCAGCGTCCAATCGTCGTCGGAGGCCGCTGCCTGGTAGGCGGCCTCGACCACGTCGAGCGGAGACGGCGCGCGCGCCATCAGGGTGACTCCTTGCCGATCAACCCGCGCTTGAAGGCCCGCACGAGATCCGTGCGTGAGCGGACTCCCAACGATGCCTTGGCGCGGCGAAGGAGCATCGCGACCGCTCCTTCTCGGAGGCCGAGCGCATAGCCAATCTGCTTGTTTCCGTAGCCAAGCGAGGCGAGGGCGAGCGCTGCTCGTTGGCGATGGGTCGTCGGCAACCCCACTTCGCTGCCAGGAGAGTTGCGAACGGCGAGCACGAAGGCTTTGCCGTCCCTGTCAATGGAGTCGAGGAGTGACCACTGCCCATCGCAGAGACCCTGCCACAGCTCGAGCGCTCGCTCGGGCGACGCTCTCAGGTGGCGCGCGGACTCGTGCGCCGCGTACCCGGAGCGGAGGTTTGCCAACTGCTGCCGGCGCAGGGCTGTGTGCTCGACATGACCGCGTCGCGACAGGACTGCGTCGACACGCCTGTCCCTGTCACGGCGGACCCGCAGCGCCGCGCCGACATGGGCCATCACCCTCGACCAGAGCTTGCGCTCGCGCGCAGGGAGCGCGGACGTGCCGGGCGTCGCCAGGACCACGCCCATCGTGCCGAGGCCGCCGTCGTGTCCGAGCAGCGTGACGGCGTCCGCAACCGCGTCGGACCAGCTCGCTTGCCAGATCGGTGACCGACGAAGGTCGCCGGGCGCTGCCCCCGGCAACATCTCCAGGTGGGCGGAGGCGAGCGTCGCGACCGTCCCTGAGAACCACACGGCCTGCTGGGCAGTCGCGGGCGTCTGCCGACAGAGGTCGAGGAACTGCCGGGCACTCCCGATGCGGTGCACGTCACCGAGCGTTGTCAGCGCCCGGAAGGTCCTCGGGATGCGACACCCGGTGGCGACGTCGATCGTCCCATCGACGATGTACCCCGCTGCCCCGACAGTGGGCATCTCGAAGCAGTCTCGTGTCGCGGTCAAGACAGCCGCAACCCAGTCGTCGTCGCTCAGGTCCTGGCGGTAGGCCACCTCGAGGACGTCGAGTGGCGAGGCCCTAATGCGGCGCACGAGGCGTCTCCGTCGACAGGGCCCGATGAAAGGCGCGGACGAGCTCCGCGCGCGAGCTCAACCCCCACGCAAGGCGCGCTCGCTGGAGCAGCATCGTCACGGCGCCCGCCGAGAGGCCCAGCGCATACGCGGCCTGCTTGTTCGAGTATCCGATGGAGAGCAAGCTGACAGCGGCGCGTTGCTTGGCCGAGAGCGGCGTCGAGCGCAGCTCGGCGGCGGGCTGGTTCCGTCGCGCCACGACGAACACCTTGCCGTCGCTGTCGACTCGGTCGACGAGGCTCCAGCGCCCGTCACCGAGGCCCTGCCAGATCTGAAGGGCTTCGGACGGCGTCGCTTGGCGACTGCGTGCCCAGCGACGGCCCGCGTGCAGCAGCCTCAGTCGATCGAGCTGAGCGCGAGAGAGGCGTTCGTGGTGTTCGACGCGTCCGTCCGCACGGATCAGCGCCTCGTCGACCGGGGGCTGCGTACGCAGCCGCAGCGCCGAGCCGAGATGCGCAGCGACTCGCGCCCAGAGCCGCCGGCGCGCGGCGGGAAAGGCAATGCCCGGGGGGCCGGCGAGTGAGACGACGACCGTGCTGGAGAGTCCGTCATGCCCGAGCAGCCCGATGGCGTCGCCCACCGAGGCGCGCCAGCTGGCTCTCCATATCGGGTTGTCGCGCAAGTCTCCACCACGCCTCCCCTCGAGCGTGCGGAGCGCATCGGACGCCAGCGTCGCGGTCGAAGGGCCGAAGAAGGCGGAGTCCTGTAGGGACACCGGTAGGGTGCTGTGGAGGGCGTACGCCTCGCCTGGTGTTCGGAGACGCGGCGCGTCACCACGGATGGCCATGCTCCGAAAGGAGCCGATGCGACGCTGTCCGACGCCATTGGGCACGCCATCGACGACGAAGATCGCACCGCCCAGGATGCGCCGACCCAGCGCCGCGATGGCGGCTTCCAGGATCTGCGGTCCCCACTGTTCGTCGGGGCAGTCTCGGTAGGCAGCCTCGAGGACCCCGACCACGCCCCTCACAGGCCGTAACGAGCGAGCAGCTCGCCTCGCGAACGGATGCCCAGCTTGCGGTACAGGCTTGCGACTTGGTTGGCGACCGTGCGGACGGCGACGCCACGTGCTCGCGCGATGTCAGCGTTGGCCTTACCGTCCAGGAGAAAGCTTGCGACCTCTCGCTCGGCGGGACTCAGTTTCTTCATCCATCGGATGGGGCGTTCGAAGAAGAGCGCTGCGTACTCTCGGCCATCGACGTCGACGAACGTCAGCCCTCGCAGGCCGGCCGGAGGTGTCGGGTGGCTCGCTCTCCCCATGGCAGCCGCCATGATGTCGCATGGGCGAACGTTGTGCACCCACCGCGGAGCTCGCGTGAAGAAATGACTATGTCACGCGCGCCGCATCACGCCCGCCCGTGCTTCCTGGCGAGATCGCCCGCCACCCGCAGCCGGTGGGCCACGGCGCCGTCGTGGCGGAGGCCGTCGATGGTCTTCGGCAGCCGGAAGCTCCAGTTGTCGCTGCTCGTGACGCCGGGCACGTTGACCCGGTCGCTCCACCCGAGCACGTCCTGGAGCGGGAGCAGGGTGAGCTCGGAGCCCGCGCCGTACAGCGCGTCGAGCAACGCGTCGTGCACGCGCGGCGAGAGCTTGTCGACGTCGTGGTCGTGCGCGACGGCGCGGAGCGAGGGGATGCGCTCGAGGAACCCGCGGCGCTCGCCGTAGCGGAGCGCCTCCCACCACGTGATCATCGCGATGGTGTCGTGCGTGCCGCTCGTGGCGAGCGAGAGGTACGGCCACTTCGACGGCTCGTCCTGCTCCCACATGATGACCTTGTAGCCCGGGAGTCCGAGCTTCTTCATGGAGGCGCCGACGAAGGGCGGGATCGTGCCGAGGTCCTCGGCGATGACCTTGCCCTTGGTGGACTCGATCAGCGCCGAGAGCACCGCCTCGCCGCGCGCGATCCACGCGGGCTCGCCGCCGTCGGGCACGAAGCGACCGACCTTGTCGTCGCGGGTGCGCACGTACTGGCGGTAGTAGCCGACGAGGTGGTCGACGCGGAACCGATCGAACAGCCGCCCCATGTGTGCGCCGCGCGCGCGGAGCCACGCGAGCCCGTTCTGGTCCATCGCCGGCCAGTCGTAGGCGGGCAGGCCCCAGTCCTGCCCGTCGGGCGCGAGCGCGTCGCCGGGGACCCCGAGGCTGTAGTCGCGGCGGAACTCGCCCTTGTGCTGCCAGACGTCGGCGCTGTCGACGCCGACGATGAAGGGCAGGTCGCCCATCAGCTCGACGCCCATCGCGTTGCACTCCTTGCGCGCGGCGTCCCACTGCTCGTGGGCCACCCACTGGACCCATGTGTGGTAGAGCGCCTCGCGGCCGAGCTCGCGGCCTGCGCGCTCGAGGGCCGTCGCGTCGCGCTCGCGCACGCCTGCGGGCCACGCGAGCCACCACGCCTCGCCGTAGCGCGCCTTCTGCGCGCGGTAGAGCGCGTAGTCGCGCACCCAGGCGGCCTCGGCCTCGGCGAACGCTCGCAGCGCGGCGGCGCGCGCCGTGCCCCCTTCCCACTGCTCGACGAAGAACCGATCGAACGCCGCGCGCAGGAGGCGGCGCTTGACCGCGCGCACCGCGGCGTAGTCGACGCGCGCCGCGTCGCGGAGGCGCGCGAACGTGGCCTCGCCGTCGGGACCGAGCAGCGGGCCCCGCTCCTCTTCGCGGAGATCCTCGAGGCGGTCGACCGCGACGTAGATCGGATCGATGGCGAACGAGGTGCACGCCGAGTACGGGCTGCTCTCGCCGTCGGGGAGCTCTCCGAGGGGGAGGAGCTGCACGAGGCCCTGGCCGGCGTCCTTGGCGAGGCGGGCGAGCTCGGGGAGGTCGGCGACGTCGCCGATGCCGAGGCTCCGCCCGGTGCGGAGCGAGAACAACGGCACGAGGATTCCAGCGGTCTTGCGCATCTCCGGCGCATCCTAGCGGAACGCCCGCCCGTGCCTAGAACGTGCCTTCGAGCCCGAGGCTCGGGATGGTGACGGGGCCGACCTCCTCGAGCTCGCACTTGGGCTCGAGCGAGGCGTCGAGGCGGCACTTGTTGTAGTCGACGGGCTCCTTGGCGAGGAAGGCGTTGAACCACTCGACGACGAAGGCGAGCGACTTGGTGTCGCTGTAGACCCAGCGCTTCTCGAGCCGCACGTCGAGGCGCATGAAGGCCGGCAACCGCCGCCGCAGGCGGCCGTTGAGCAGCGTGGACGGGTCGAGACCCGAGAGCTCGCCGGGCGTGGTGACGTTGGTGCCCGTCTGGTCGCCGAGCCCGCGGAGGCTCAGCGTCACGGGGCGTCCGCTCGTGTACGAGAAGCGCCCGCCGAAGCGCCAGTGCCGGCCGAGGTCGACGCCGAGGACCGCCGAGAGGACGTGGGTGCGGTCGAAGTCCGACGGGAACGACTCGCCCCGTACGCTGCGCTCCGAGCGCGACAGCGTGTAGGCGAGCCACCCGCCGAGCCGCTGGGTCAGATCCCGCTTGAGCATGAGCTCGAGGCCATACGCGCGCCCGCGCACGCGCTCGTCGAGGCGGCAGTCCTTGTTCAGGTCGTCGAGCGAGATGCACACCGAGCTGATGTCGTTGAGGTTCAGGAAGCCGGTGTAGAAGGCCGTCGTGGTCACCGTGACCTTCTCGGGCAGCTCCACCTCGATCCCCTCGGCGAACTGGTAGGCCTTCTGGAGCCCGTCACGCAGCGTGGCGATGTCGAAGCCCGGCACGGGGACCACGAAGGTCGGTGATTGGTGGGCCACGCCGAACGTGCTGATCCAGGTGACCTTGCGCGCGACCCGCACCCGCGTGGCGAGCCGCGGCTCGAGGGCGACGATCCACGTGCCGCCCTGGCCGTACAGATCGGCGCGCGCGCCGCCCACGATCTCGACCCGCGGGTGCGGCTTGATCACGAGGTCGGCGCGCACGCCGAGACGCGTGTCCCACCGCGAGGGGAAGAAGGTCTGCTGGTCGCGCCCGTCGCTCCCCTTCGCCGTCGTGACCAGCGCAAAGCGCTGCAGCAGGAGGTCTCCGCCGGCGCGCAGCAGCACCTCGGGCGACAGACGCTGCTCCCACTCCTCGCGCACCTGGCCGCCGAACATGCGCGTGGCCACGCGGTCCTCCTTCGAGTCGCCGGTGCCTCCCGTCTGGTCGAACATGAGGCCCATGGCGAGCCGCGATTTGCCGCCGGACTGCCCGAGATGATCCCACCGCAGGTCGACCCGGTGGAACTGGACGTCGAAGAGGTCGTAGTCGCGCCGCTTGTCGGTGAGCTTGTCGTAGGCGCCGAAGACGAACGTCGAGAGCACGTCGCGGTCGCCGACGCGCCGGCTGGCCCGCACCTGGTAGTCCCAGTACTGGAGGCCCACCTCCGGCGAGAGCAGCGACAGGAGCAGGCCGGGGTAGCCGTAGCGCCCCGCGACCAGCGCCGTGCCCTTGCCGTCACCGATCGGGCTCTCGACGAGCGCGCTCGCGTCGAACAGGCGGATGTTCCACTCCCCGCGCAGCGTCGTCGCCGGGCCCTTCGTCTCGCCGGCGATGATCGCGCCCGAGAAGCGGCCGTAGCGGGCCGGATACCCCGACGGGAAGAAGTCCACGCGGTCGATCAGACCCGGCGCGATGACGCTCGGGCCCGCGCCCAGGTGGAACAGCATGGGCACCGGGACGCCGTCGACGAGGTAGCCGGAGTTCCCGGGCGGCGCGCCGCGCACGTAGAAGAACGGCACGCCGCTGAAGATCGGCGTGACGCCGGGGAGCGCCTCGATCGCGCGGAACGGGTCGCCGAACGCGCCGGGGAGCTGACGGATCTCGCCTCCGCCCATCGAGATGGTGCCCACCTCCTTCCGCTCGCCCTCGACGGTGAGGTCGACCACGGCGGGGGGCTCGGGCTGCTTCTTCTTCGGCGCGCCGGGGGCGGGTGGGGGCTCGGGCTCCTTGGACGGCGGGGGCTCGGGCGTCGCGACGACCGGCGGCTCGAAGACGACCTTCGCGCGGATCGTGGCGCGGATGGCCACGCCGTCGCGCGTCGCGGGCTCGAACTTCCAGGACTTCGCGTTCGCGACGGCCGCGGCGGCGAAGGGCTCCTCACCGTCCACCACCGTGACGTCCGAGACCGTGCCGTCCTTCTCGACCACGACCTGGACGACCACGGTCGCCGAGCCCGTCGCGCCTTCGGGGTAGGGGACCGTCGGCGCGTCGATCTGCTTGGGCGCGACCAGGACGGGCTTCTTCGGCGCCTCCTCCTTGGGGGGATCGTCCGCCCACGCCACCGCGGGCACCACCGAGAGGCCCAGCGCGGCGCAGAGGAGGGCCCGGAGCCGCACGCGCCGAGCATCCCACCCCGTACGGGGGGAGCGCAACGCGCTTGCGCCGAGCCAGCCGCGCGGACGAGGTCAGCTCACGACCACCTTGAACGCGAGCGTGCCGACGTAGACCTTCTTGCCGACCACGGTCGCGCGGATGGTCACGTCGATGGACCCGGCGGCGAGGCCCGTGCAGATGCCCTTGTACCCGCTGGTGAGGTACGCATCGAGGCCGAGGGTCGTGAGGTCGACCTTGCCGTCCTTGGGCAGCGGCTTGAACTCGCCGCCGGTGGCGTCGGCGAGGTTCTTGAGGTTGTAGTAGGGGGCCTTGCCCGTGTCCTTGCCGACGACGTGCACCACGCCGCGGCCCGACAGCTCGGACACGACGTCCTCGCCGCTCGGCGGCAGCCAATTCGGCCCGTAGTTGTTCGAGGTGCCGTCGCCCTTCTGGTGCGAGGGGTTGTCACCGACGACGACGAACACGTGCGCGGCCCCGGGGCGGTAGCCGAGGTGCCGATCGGCGTACTGCAGCGCGCCGAGGGTGTTCTCGGCCGAGTCGCCGCCGCCCTGGCCGAGCGCGCCGCTGGTCTTCATCTCGCCGAGGAACTTCTCGAAGGTGCCGAGATCGGACAGGCCCACGTACGGCCGGGCGATGTTGTCGAACGACGGCGGATCGAAGTCGCCCTTGCCGACGTAGAACTTGCCGGGCTTGCCGCGCGTGGCGAAGGCGTCGCCGTACGTGTACATCGAGAAGCGCGCGTCGATGCCGCCCGCCGCGACCTTCTGCGCGAAGGTCTTGATCGAGTCGGAGATGCCGTTCACGGTGCCGGACATCGACCCGGTCGTGTCGTTGACGAACACGAGGTCGACGGGCGCGGTGTGCGACGACGAGACGCCGCCGATCGAGCATGACAGCGCGAGCGAGCCCGAGAGCTGCGCCGAGATGGTGACGTTGGCGAAGAGCGGGTTCACCGGCACGCCCGGGAGGTCGGGGTGCTTGATGGCGGCCATCGAGATGGAGAGCGCGCCCGCGGCGTCGACGCCGAGGCCCGCGGAGAGGCGGAGGTCGCCCTCGGGCTTGGCCGACGTGATCTTGGCCACCTTGCCGCCGCCGGTCGGACCGGGGACGACCGGCACCGGCGGCAGGCCAGGGAGGCCGGTGGGGATCGGGGGGAGGGTCGTCGGGATGGGCGGCACCTGGGCCGAGGCCCGTTCGGCGTAGGGAACGGCCGCGACGAAGGCGGCGGAAGCGAGGAGGAAGGCCCAGCGTGCGCGCATGGGGGAGGGACGGCCGAGACGCGGCCCGATTCACTGGGATCTTCCGCGCGGCGCCCTTGTCGGGGGGCCAAGACCCGCGGTAACGAAGCACCCCGATGGACGACGGGCCGAGGCGCCGGGGATGACCCGACCGGATCACGACCTCGTGGTCGTCGGGGGTGGCCCGGCGGGGCTCTCGACCGCGCTGTTCGCGGCCCACCGGGATCCAGAGCTGCGGCGACGCATGGTCGTGCTCGAGAAGGAGCCGTACCCCCGGGAGAAGCCGTGCGCCGGCGGGCTCGCCGGTCGGGCCGACCGGGCGCTCGCGTCCATCGGGGTCACGGTCGACGTGCCGAGCGTCTGGGCCACCGGCATGAGCGTCGCGCTCCCCGAGGGCGGCTTCTTCCGCCGCGACCCGCGGGGTCGGCGGATCGGGCGGGTGGTCCGGCGCGTCGAGTTCGATCACGCGCTCGCCGAGCAGGCCCGCGCCCGGGGCATCGCAGTGCGCGACGGCGTCAAGGTCCTGCGCATCGCGCGTGACGAGGGCGGCGTCACGCTCGAGACGAGCGCGGGCACCCTGCGCACGCGGGCCCTGGTCGGGGCCGACGGCGTCGGCAGCCTCGTCCGCAAGGAGCTCGCCCCCGGCGTCGCCACGTGGCGCGCCCAGGTGCTCGAGGTCGACACCGAGCCGGTCGACTCCGACCTGCCGAGAGACCTCTGGCACTTCCACGTCGTCGACCCGGACTTCGTCGGATACCTGTGGGATTTTCCGACGATCGTCGACGGCCGACCGCTCGTCTGTCGCGGCGCCTACCACCTGATGCTGCCGGGCACGCGCGCCGACGGCGAGGACCTCGCGGCGCGCCTCGGGCGAAGGCTCGCCGAGCTCGGGCTCGACCTCGGGCGCTGCAAGAAGAAGCGCTACGCCGAGCGCGGGTTCTCGCCGTTCGAGCCGGTCGCGGGGCCGCGGGTGCTGCTCGTGGGCGAGGCCGCAGGCGTCGATCCGATCACGGGCGAGGGGATCGCGCAGGCCATCCTGCACGGCGCGCTCGCCGGGCCGTGGCTCGCCGACCGCCTGCGCACCGGTGACCTCGGGTTCGAGGGCTTCCCCGCGGTGCTCGCGCGCGCGGGCGTCGGGATCGATCACCGCGTCCGCCACGAGCTCGCCCACCGGTTCTTCGGCCCGAGCCGCGTGCACTACGAGCGCGCGCTGCTCGCCATCCCGGACACCATCACGCTGGGCGTCCAGTACTTCGGCGGCTTGTCCGTGGACAAGGCGCTGCTCGCGCGCGTGGGGCTCGCCATCGTCCGGCAGGGGTTCGCGCCGCGCCGGCCCCGGGACCCGGCACACGGTGGCACCCACGCCTAGGGTCGATTCCACGTCCTTTCGCAGGGTTCCGGTGGCACGCCGCCTGCTAGCGCGTACGATGCCCGCGATGCAGGACATCGGCCCCCGCCCCAAGCACCTCCCGATCGCCCCCGTCGCGCCGAAGGCCAAGCGCAACCTCCCGCTCGCCGGCGAGTCGCGCGAGAAGGACAAGCGCTGGCGCCCGATCTACGCGGTGTGGGAGGTGACCCTGCAGTGCGACCTCGCGTGTCGCCACTGCGGCTCCCGCGCCGGCCGCGAGCGCCCCGACGAGCTCTCCACCGCCGAGGCGCTCGACCTCGTCGACCAGATGGCGGCGCTCGGCACGCTCGAGGTCACCCTGATCGGCGGCGAGGCGTACCTGCGGGACGACTGGACCCAGATCGCCCGGCGGGTCCGCGATCGCGGCATGCAGTGCACGATGACGACCGGCGGGCGCGGCCTGCACAAGGAGCGCGTCGCCCAGCTCAAGGACGCCGGCATCCAGAGCGTCAGCGTCTCGATCGACGGCTTCGAGTCGATGCACGACCAGCTCCGTGGCGCGAAGGGCAGCTTCAAGGCCGCCATGCAGGCGCTCGAGAACCTGCGCGAGGCGGGCGTCCACATCTCGTGCAACACGCAGATCTGCCGGCCCAACCGGCGCGAGGTGGAGCAGCTCTTCCCCGTGCTCTGCGACCAGGGCATCCACAGCTGGCAGGTGCAGCTGACCGTCGCCATGGGGCGTGCCGCCGACGAGCCGAACCTCCTGCTCGAGCCGTACATGGTGCTCGAGACCATGCCCATGCTCGCGCGCCTCAAGAAGAACGTCGCCGATCCGCGCAAGGTGCGCGTCTGGCCGGGCAACAACGTCGGCTACTTCGGCCCCTACGAAGAGGTGCTCCGCGGGACCATGCCGCGCGGCCACATGGCGAGCTGCGGCGCCGGGCGCTCCACGCTCGGCATCGAGGCCAACGGCGACATCAAGGGCTGCCCGTCGCTCACGTCGAACGAGTGGGCCGGCGGCAACATCCGCGACAACACGCTCGAGGAGATCTGGGAGCGCTCGGCGCCGCTGCGCTACACGCGCGACCGCACCGTCGACGACCTCTCGGGCTACTGCCGCACCTGCTACTACGCCGACACGTGCCGCGCCGGCTGCATGTGGACCACCCAGGTGCTGTTCGGCAAGCCCGGCAACAACCCGTTCTGCCACCACCGCCAGCTCGAGCTCCTGCGCGAGGGCAAGCGCGAGCGCATCGTGCGCACGCACGCGGCGCCTGGCGACCCGTTCGACCACGGCCTCTTCGAGATCGTGGTCGAGGACTGGCCCGCCGACGAGCGCGCGCGCGTCGAGAAGATCGTCGAGACCGGCGAGGGCTGGATCTCCGACGACTGACCACCGAAGCAACCACCCCGAGGAGACCGCCACCGATGTCGTTTTCGCCTTGCCTTGCCTGCCGTCGCCACGTCCGCGCCGGCGACGAGACCTGCCCGTTCTGCGGCGCCGCCGCCCCGCAGCCCCGCGCCTCGGCCTCGCCCGCCACCCGGCTCACGCGCGGCGCGTTGTTCGCCTTCGCGACGACCGTCGCGGCGTGCGGCGGCAGCGAGACGACCGAGGGCTCGACCGACACGGGCACCGTGGCCGACGGCAGCACGGACGGCGCGGCCGACACGAGCGCGACGAAGGACGACGGCATCGACACCTCGGACACCGGGGGGCCCGTGGCCGCCTACGGTGGCCCGCCCGACACGGGGATCAAGGTGGACTCCGCGGTGGACTCCGCGGCGGACTCGAGCGGTGACGGCAGCGCCGCGACGGACACCGGCGGCGCGGCGCCGCTCTACGGGTCGCCGACGCCGCCCTGACGCGCGCGCTCCGCTCTACTTGCAGGTCTCGAGGTCCTTCGAGCTCTGGGCGTCGCGCATGCACTTGAGGTTCTTGACCCAGACGGCGCGGCCGAACTCGGGGGCCTTCTCGGCCTGCGCGATGCACTCCGTCTTCTCCTTGTCGCTCATCTTCTTGCCGACCTCCTTCTCGAGGATGCGGGCCACGTTGCCGCACACCGCCTCGCCCGAGGGGGGGCTCAGCCAGCCGAGGTAGAGGACCGCCACGGCCACGCCGAGCACACCGAAGATGGCACCGATGATCTTGATCGCCTTCATGATCGCCTCCGCGCCGCGCCCCGGTCCCTCCGGATCCGCGCGGCTCACGGGCGAAGACGGAGGCCGGCCGCGGGTGTCGTCCACGATCGGAAGAAATTCTTCCGTCCGCCGTGGGCCGAGGCGAACGCCACAGATTCGGGCTAGGGTCGACGCATGCGATTCGCGATCCTGGGCTTCGTGCTCCTCGCTGGCTGTGGCGCACGCACCTGGCAGATCCTCGAGGGCGCGCCCGCCAAGGCGCCGACCGCCGGCGCCGCCGTGGTGCTCTACGGCGTCGAGGGGGCCGGCGATCCTCCACCCACGTGCCACAAGCTCGGGCGCGTGCGCGCGTGGTCGTCGGGCGAGAAGACGTTCCCCTACGACGGCCTCCGCGGCGCGGCCGCGGAGCTCGGCGGCGACTCCGTGATCGAGCTCGCCGAGGAGCCGGGTGCCCCGCGGAACCGGCCGACGTGGGTCGGGGTCGTGGCGAACTGTCGGTGACCGGGACGCAAACGGTGCACCGCGCGCCGACCGACCCGCCAGAGATGGCGCAGCGCCGGCCGTGGCCGCGCATTTGCACCGTTCCAGGCCATGCCGGAGGTCCGCTTCGTCCTCAACGGCGAGCCCGTCCGCGTGAACGTTCGCTCCGACGAGCGGCTGCTCGAGACGCTGCGACAGCGCCTCGGCATCACGTCGGTGAAGGACGGCTGCCACCCCCAGGGGCAGTGCGGTGCGTGCCTCGCCATCGTCCACGGGCACGCACGCGTCACGTGCACCGAGCCGACCGTGGCGGTCGAAGGGCACGAGGTGCTCACGCTCGAGGGGCTCGACGCCAAGGAGCGCGTCCACATCGTCCAGGCCTTCGAGGGCGCGGCGGCCGGCCAGTGCGGGTTCTGCCTCCCCGGCATCGCGCTCCACGCCCACACGTTCCTCGAGCGGCACCCGGAGCCCACCCGCGCGGAGATCGCCCGCGGCCTCGACGTCCACCTCTGTCGGTGCGCGAGCTACGGCCGCATCGTCGACGCGATGGAGCACCTCGCCGAGCTGCGGCGCGGGGGAACGGCGCCCGCACCCCTCCGCGAGGGCGGCGTCGGAGCGCCGGTCGGTCGGCTCGACGCGGCCGCGCTCGTCCTCGGCCAGCAGCCGTTCGTCAGCGACCTGGTCCGTGAGCGCATGCTCCATGGTGCGCTCGTGTTCTCGCCCCACGCCCGCGCGAAGCTCCTGTCGATCGACGTCGCGAAGGCGGCGGCCATGCCGGGCGTCGCGTGCGTGCTCACGGCGCGCGACGTGCCTGGGGAGCGCTGGCAGGGCCTGATCGAGGCCGACTGGCCGGTGCTCGTCGCCGAGGGCGAGGAGGCCCGCTGCGTCGGCGACGTGGTCGCGGTCGTCGCGGCCGAGACCGAGGCGGACGCCCGCGCGGCCGCCGCCGAGGTCGTGGTCGAGTGGCTCCCGGCGACGCCCGTCCTGTCGGCCGAGGAAGCGCTCGCCCCCGCGGCGTCCCAGGTCAACCCGCGGCACCCGAACCTGCTCGGGCACTCGGTGATCCAGCGCGGCGACGCGGCCCACGCCCTCGCCGCCGCGGCGTACGTGGCCCACGGCCGCTTCGAGACCCAGCGCATCGAGCACCTGTTCCTCGAGCCCGAGTGCGCGGTGGCCGAGCCCCGCGGCGACGGCGTGGCGGTGTTCTCGCAGGGGCAGGGGGTCTTCGACGACCAGCGGCAGATCGCGAGCCTGCTCGGGCTGCCGCTCGACCGCGTGTTCGTGAAGCTCGTCCCGTCCGGCGGCGCGTTCGGCGGCAAGGAGGACCTGCTCGTGCAAGGCCACGCGGCGCTCCTCGCCCACAAGACCAGGCGCCCCGTACGCGTCGCCCTCCGTCGCGACGAGTCGATCCGCATGCACCCGAAGCGGCACCCCGTCTCCATCGAGATCGAGGTCGGCTGTGCGGGTGACGGCACCCTCGTCGCGGTGCGCGCGCGCATCCTCGGCGACTCGGGCGCGTACGCCTCGGTCGGCGCGAAGGTCCTCGAGCGCGCCGCGGGCCACGCCTGCGGGCCCTACCGCGTGCCCGCCGTCGACGTGGTCGCACGCGCGGCCTACACGAACAACCCGCCGTCGGGCGCGATGCGCGGGTTCGGCGTCCCCCAGATCACGTTCGCCCTCGAAGCCTGCCTCGACGAGCTCGCCGATCGCTGTGGGCTCGATCGCTGGACCATGCGCTACCAGAACGCGGTCGACCCGGGCGATCCGCTGACCAGTGGGCAACGCCCCACCGCGTCCGTGGGCATCAAGAAGACGCTCCTCGCGGTGCGCCCTGCCTTCGAGGCCGCCCGCGCCGAGGGCCTCGCGGTGGGCATCGCTTGCGGCATCAAGAACAGCGGACTCGGCAACGGGGCCGAGGAGTGGGGGCGCGCGCGCCTCGTCGTCGAGGACGACGGCGACGTGACCCTCTTCAGCGGGTACACCGAGATGGGGCAGGGCCTCTGGACGGCGCTCGCGCAGATCGCCGCCGAGACGACCGGCCTCTCCGTGCAGCGGTTCCGGCCGGCCATGGACACGCAGCACCCACTCGGCTGCGGTCAGACCACCGGCTCGCGGGCGATCCTCCTCGGCGGCCGCGCCGTGCTCGCCGCCGGCAAGAAGCTCCGCGCCGCGCTCGACGAGGGCGGGACCCTCGCGTCGCTCTCGGGACGAGTGTTCGGCGGCGACGAGCAGCCGGCTCCGACCACGCCGCTCTCCGCGAAGGTCGACGCGCCCCGCACCCACACCACGTACGGCTTCGCGACGCAGGTCTGCGTGCTCGACCGGGAGGGCCACGTCGCCCGCATCGTCGCCGCCCACGACGTGGGGCGCGCGATCAACCCCCAGCTCTGTCGCGCCCAGGTGGAGGGCGCGGTGGTGATGGGCCTCGGGTACGCGCTCACCGAGGACCTCCCGCTCGAGAACGGGATGCCGACGGTGACGAACGTCCGCGACCTCGGGGCGCTCCGCGCGCGCGACGTGCCCGAGATCGAGGTGCTCCTCGTCGAGGATCCCGAGCCAGAGGGGCCGTACGGCGCCAAGGGCGTCGGCGAGATCGGCCTCGTGCCGACCGCGGCCGCCGTGGCCGGCGCGCTCCAGGCCTTCGACGGCGTCCGACGGACGCGGCTGCCGATGCGCGACAGCCCCGCGGCCAAGGCGATGCACGTCGGTCACGTCCACCCGCCACGTCACCCGCCGAGGCCCCGATGAGCCCCCCCGGCGAGGTCCCGCCCGAGGTCGACGCCCACACGCACCTCTACAGCGGGCTCGCGGGCCTCGGCCTCCCCACGCCGTCCCCGAGGCCCTCGTTCCCCGAGATCCTGCGCACGGTGTGGTGGCGCCTCGATCGCGCCCTCGACCGCGCCTCGCTGCGGGCCTCCGCCCGCCTCGCCGTGGCCGAGGGCCTCCTCGCGGGGACGACGACGTTCTTCGACCACCACGAGTCGCCCGCCTGGATCGAGGGCTCGCTCGACGTGCTGGCCGAGGCCTGCACCGAGCTCGGGGCGCGGGCGCTCCTCTGCTACGGCGTCACCGAGCGCAACGGCGGAGACGACGAGGCGCGCCGCGGGCTCGACGAGTGCGCGCGCTTCTGCGCGCTGCACCGGGGGCACCCCACCGTGCGCGGGGCGGTCGGTCTGCACGCGAGCTTCACCGTGTCGGACGCGACGCTCCGCCGCGCGGGAGTGCTCGCGCGGGACCTCGGCGTGCCGGTCCACGTCCACGTCGCCGAGGATCCGTGCGACGACGAGGACGCCCGCGCCCGTGGCCACGGCTCCGCGCTCGATCGGCTGCTCGGGCTCGACGCGGTGCCATGGGGTTCGGTCCTCGCCCACGGGGTGCACCTCTCGACGGAGCAGGTCGAGCGGTGCGCCGAGCGCGGGCTCTGGCTCGTGCAGAACCCCCGCTCGAACGCCCACAACGGTGTCGGGTGGGCGAGGACCCTCGTCGCGTCGCCCCGCGTCGCGCTCGGCACGGATGGCTTCCGCGCGGACATGGCCGAAGAGGCCGCCGCCTTCGGCGCGGAGGCGCTCGCGCACGGCGACGATCCGCGCCGCGCCCGCGCCCTCGTCGACGGAGGACGCGCCCTCGCCGCCGCGGTCTTCGGCGGCCTCGAGGGAGACCGCGTCGTTCGCGTCGGCGACCACGTCGTCGAGGTCGACGTGGCCGGCGCGCCCGTCGTGCGGGGGGGGACGCTCGTCCGCGCGTCGCTCGCGAGCATCGAGGCCGAGGCGCGCCGCGAGGCGCCGCGTCTGTTCCGCCGCATGGAGGAGATCCCGTGCTGACCGACATCCACGACCCCGCCGTCCGCAGCCGCGCCCTCGACGCCCTCGCCGCCCGCGGCGTGCGGCTGCCCACGTTCGCCGAGCTCGCCGATCCCACGACGATCGACCCGGCGATCGCCGCCGAGCTCTCCGGCGTCGACCCCGACGCGCCCCACCCGCGCAACCTGTTCCGCGTCCACTGGCACAACGACGAGTCGCGCCGGGGGCTCTCGCCGGTGCCGGGCCACGTCGTGCTGCCGAGCGTCGTCACGGGTGTCGACGCACCGATCGTCGTGCTGTTCGGCGACCGTTTTCCCATGATCGGCGCGCACAAGGTATTGGCCGCCTACGCCTGCCTCGTCCCGCGGCTCGTCACGGGCCGCTTCGATCCGGTCGAGCAGCGCGCGCTCTGGCCCTCGACGGGCAACTACTGCCGCGGCGGCGTGGCGATCTCGCGGATCCTCGGGTGCCGAGGCGTCGCGATCCTCCCCGAGGAGATGAGCGCCGAGCGCTTCGAGTGGCTCGGGCGATGGGTCGTGGCGCCCGACGACATCGTGCGGACCCACGGCTCGGAGAGCAACGTGAAGGAGATCTACGACGCCTGCGCGTCGCTCTCGCGCGATCCCCGCAACGTCGTCCTGAACCAGTTCCGCGAGCTCGCGAACCACGTCGTCCACCGCGAGGTGACGGCGCGGGCGGTCGAGCGCGTCCACGCCCACCTCGCCGAGGGGCGTGGGTCGCTGCGCCTCTCGGCGTTCGTCTCCGCGACCGGTTCGGCCGGCACGCTCGGGGCCGGCAGCGCGCTCGCGAAGCGGCACGGCGCGAAGGTGGTGGCGGTCGAGGCGCTCGAGTGCCCGACGCTGCTCGCGAACGGCTACGGGGCGCACCACATCCAGGGCATCGGCGACAAGCACGTGCCCTACATCCACGACGTCATGGGCACGGACGTGGTCGCGGCGGTGTCCGATCGCGCGACCGACGCGCTGTTCGCGGTGGCCAACGATCCGGCCGCGGCCCCGGCGCTCGACCGCCGCGGCTGGCCCGCCGCCGTGCGCGCGGCCCTCCGCCACTTCGGCTTCTCGTCGTTCTGCAACGTGCTCGCCGCGATCAAGACCGCGAAGACGCTCGGCCTCGGGAGCGACGACGCTCTCTACACAGTGGCCACCGACGGCGCTGCGCTCTACCCGAGCGAGCTCCCCCGCATCCGCGCGCGCCTCTTCGGGGGCGCGGTCGACCCCGCGAAGGCCGAGGCCGCGCTCGCCCGCCACCTCGACGGGGCCTCGATCGACCACGTGCGCGAGCTCGACCACCAGGAGCGGCTGCGCATCTTCCAGCTCGGCTACTTCACCTGGGTCGAGCAGCAGGGCGTGCCGCTCGCCGAGTTCGAGGCACGCAAGAGCCGGACCTTTTGGGACGAGCTCCCGTCCCGGATCCCGGCGTGGGACGCCGCGATCCGCGCCTTCGACGACGAGCTCCGGGCGAGGGCGCGGTGACGGTCCGTCTCCGCTGCGAGGGGTGCGGCCACGAGGCCCCGCCCCTCGCCGTGACGCCGCACCCGTTCCGCTGCCCGAACGCGGGCGACGGTCGTGACCACGTGCTCGCGCCGTGGCTCGACCCACGCGGGGTCGCCTGGCCCACCTCCACGGAGCGGCCGTTCGTGCGCGATCGACACCTCCTGCACGCCCACCTCGCGGCCCGCGTGGTGGGGCTCGGCGACGAGGGGTACCTCGCGATCGAGGGGCGCCTGCACGAGGCCCTGGTCCGGCAGGAAGGGCGCGGCTTCGAGGCGCTCCCCGTCCAGCGCGCGGCGCTCGCCCCGGGCCACGAGGTCTACGTCGCCGACGCGACCGGTCAGCCCGGCGGCTCGCACAAGGGGCGCCACCTCTTCGGCGTGCTGCTCCACCTCGAGGTCGTCCGCGCCGCGCTCGGTGTGACCGAGGGGCCGCTCGCCATCGCGAGCTGCGGGAACGCGGCGCTCGCCGCGGCGGTCCTCGCACGCGTGGGCGATCGGAGGCTCCGCGTGTTCGTCCCCGAGGACGTCCACCCGAACGTGGCGGCGCGGCTCGGCGCGCTCGGCGCAGACGTCCGGATCTGCCCGCGTCGGCCGGGCGAGACCGGCGACCCGACGGTGGCCGCGTTCCGGGCCGCGGTCGCGGCGGGAGCGATCCCGTTCGCGTGCCAGGGCACGGAGTGCGGGCTCACGCTCGACGGCGGGCGCACGCTCGGCTTCGATCTCTTGCGGGCCGCCCCGCCCCTCGATCGCGTGTTCGTGCAGGTGGGTGGCGGGGCGCTCGGCAGCTCGCTGGTCCGGGCGTTCGACGACGCGGTGGCCCTCGGCGCGATCGCGCGCGCGCCGCGGTGGATGATGGTGCAGGGCGCCGCCGTAGCGCCGCTCGCCGCGCTCTACGCGCGGGTCGTCGACGCGGTCCGGGCACGGACGCCGCACGCGCTGCCAGAGGACGGCGACGCGCTCGCGGACGCGCTGCTCGACGAGGCCGTCGCGCCGCTGGTCGAGGCGGTGATCGACGAGGTCGTGGTGGACCGGGGGCGGTGGATGCCGCCGTGGCCCACGCCGGCGGCCAGCGTCGCCCACGGCATCCTCGACGACGAGACGTACGACGGCGTCGCGCTGCTGCGGGCCATGGTCCGCACGGGTGGATCTCCGGTGGTCGTGGACGAGGCGGGGCTCCTCGCCGCCGAGGCGCACGCGCGCGCGGTGACCTCCGTCGACGCCGACGCGACGGGCACCGCCGGGGTGGCGGGCCTCCTCGCGTGGGCGCGGACGGAGCCCGCCCCCGAGCGGATCGCCGTGCTGCTCACCGGGACGCGTCGCTAGGCGCCGCGGCGCCGTCGCGCCCGACGGGCGAGCCGCAGGAGCTCGGCCGCGGGGTCGGCGAACCGCGTGGCCAGGATCATCGCCGCGATGACGAAGGGTTTGTGGCTCGCCTCGCGGTAGGTGTCGAGCCGCGCGCGCTCGAAGACGCTGGCGGCCACCTCGCCGCGCTCGCACGAGACGGAGCTCACGTCGGCGGGCAGGCAGTGCATGTAGAGCGCCTTGCCGTCCCTCGTCAGGGACATCATGTCCTCCGTGCACTCCCAGTCCTGGTGCCGAGCGTTCTGGGCCAGGGCGTCGGCCTCGAGGGCGGCGAGCTTGGCGGTCTCCCTGCCGCGGAGCAGCTTGGTCCGCTCCCGCATCACCCACGCCGGCGCCCAGCTCTTCGGGTAGACGACGTCCGCGCCGGCGAACGCCTCGCGCATCGAGGTGGTGCGGGTGAAGCTCCCGCCGCTCTCCTTGGCGAAGCGCTCGGCGGCGGCGAGCGGCGCGTCGAGGAGCTCGTACCCTTCGGGGTGCGCGAGCACGACGTCCATCCCGAAGCGCGTGAGCAACGAGACGATTCCCTGCGGCACGCTGAGCGGCTTGCCGTAGCTCGGGGAGCTCGCCCAGCTCATCACGAGCTTCTTCCCGCGCAGCGCCGGCAGCCCGCCGAACACCTGCTCGAGGTGGCAGAGGTCGGCGAGGGCCTGGGTCGGGTGGTCGATGTCGCACTGCAGGTTGACCACGGCGGGCCGACCGAGCAGCGCGCCCTTGTGCGCCGACTCCTCGAGCGAGGCGGCGACCTCGGTCATGTACTTGTGGCCTTCGTCGAGGAACATGTCGTCGCGGATGCCGACGACCTCGGTGCAGAACCCGAGCATCGCGGCCGTCTCGCGCACGGTCTCTCCGTGGGCGATCTGCGACGTCGACTCGTCGATCTCCTCGGTCTGCAGGCCGAGCATGCTGCAGGCGGCGCGGTAGGCGTAGCGGGTCCGCGTGGACTTGTCGCGGAAGATGGAGATGCCGACGCCGCCGTCGAACATGCGGAGCGAGAGCCCGGCGCGGGCCGCGTCGTGGAGCCACCCGGCGGCGCGGTTCACGAAGGCGATCGCGTCGTCCGGCTGCTCGTAGGAGAGCAGGAAGTCCTTGTCGTGGAGGGCCGGTCGGAGCTCGGCCAGCGCTTCGGCGCGCTCGGCCAGACGGTGGGGGGTCATGTCGCCTCCTTCAGGGCTCGGAGCCAGGTCGCCGGGAACCGTGCGTAGAACGCCGCGGCCTTCGGCAGGTGATCGACGGGGCACTGGTCGTCGGGGGTGTGCGCGTGCACCTCGTCCGCGGGGCCGAAGCCGATCGTCGGCACGCCGAACATCCCGCAGGTCGCGACGCCGTTGGTCGAGAACACCCACTTGTCGACCCGCGCGGGCGCACCGAGCGCGGCTTCGGCCGCGGCCGCGCCGGCGCGGACCGCCGGGTGGTCCTCGGGCAGGACCCAGGTCGGGTAGTACTTCTCGGTGGGGTAGACGAGCCCGGTGTGCGTGGCGCGTGCGTACTCGAGCACGCGGACCGTCGCCCCTGCCTCGCGCACCGCGGGGAGCGCCTCGATCTCGGCCACCGCGGACGCCTTGGTCTCGCCGTGGGTCAGCCGTCGATCGAGGTGGATCGTGCAGCTGTCGGCGACGGCGCACAGCGAGGGCGACGTGGAGCGGATCTCCGAGACGGTGACGGACCCCTTGCCGAGGAACGGGTCGGCCTTCGCGGCGAGGTCGGCGTCGAGCCGCTCGATCGCGGCCAGGATCGGCGCCATCTTGTAGACCGCGTTGACGCCGCGCTCGGGCGCCGAGCCGTGGGCCGAGCGCCCCTGCGTGCGCACCTCGATCTCCATGCGGCCCCGGTGCCCGCGGTAGACGGCGAGCTTGGTCGGCTCGGTGAGGACGACGACGTCCGGGGCGAGGACCTTCTCGCGGAGCAGGTACTGCCAGCAGAGGCCGTCGCAGTCCTCCTCCATCACGGTGCCCGTGATCCACAGCGTGAGGCCCTCGAGCAAGCCGAGGGACTTGGCGAGGTGCGCCCCGTAGACCGCGGCCGCGACCCCGGCCTCCTGGTCGCTCGCGCCGCGGCCGTAGATCACCCCACCCTCGACCGCGCCGGCGTACGGGTCGCGGGTCCACGTGCCCCGGTCGCCGACGCCCACCGTGTCCACGTGCCCGTCGATGGCGACGACCTTCGGCCCGCTCCCCACCCGCCCGAGCACGTTGCCGAACCCGTCGATGTGGACCTCGTCGAAGTCGAGGCGCCGCATCTCCTCGGCGATGCGCTCCACCACCCCACGCTCGCCGGCGCTCTCGGAGGGAATGGCGATCATGTCGCGCAGGAAGGCCAGGATCTGGGGGGCGACGCGCGCGGCGGCCTGTTCGACGGTCTCGGTCATGGGGGTCCTTCCCGGGTGGTCACGGCGTTGATCTCGCGTGCGCCGAGCACGCTCTTGGCGACGAGGTGGGCGACGCGGGCGCGCGTGAGGTCGACCGCCACGCGGGCGTGTCCGTGCACGGGGCCCTCCGGGTCGGAGAGCTCGAAGGCGAGCTCGTAGCCGTCGCCGCTCACGCGGAGCGCCCCGTAGATCGCCTCGATCACCATCTCGTCGCCCGCGGCGCGGTGCACGGTGCGGTGGCCCGACGGGGTGCGTTCGACGTAGAGCCCGTCCCCGTGGGGGTCGGCCCGGAGCGCCGCGAGCGAGCCGAAGAGGCGCGGCTTGGCCCGGTTCGGGCCGCCGTCCTCGGGGCAGAAGGCGTCGCAGTTGCCGCAGTCGTTGCAGGCGTCGGCGAAGGTCGCGATCTGGTGACGCTCGTCGACGTGGAGGGTGCCCGTCCGGCTCGAGACGAGGCGTCCGTCGCGCTCCTCGACGCGGGTCTCGGCCACCTCGACGTGCGGCGCGACGTAGGTGAAGACGGCGTCGTTGGGGCACACGGCGACGCACTTGTCGCAGGTGAGGCAGTCGAACGTGTGCAGCGCCGTCCCGACCTTGCGCGGGGGTCGTGGCGCGTGGGCCTGGTCGTAGCGGGGCTCGCGGGCGAGGCGCTCGACGTAGGTCGTCGTGTTGCGGCGCGCGGCGGCGGCGACCCAGCGCGTCGCGAACGGAGCGCTCGGTGGGGCGCCCGTCGCGCGGAGTCGGTCGAGCGCCGCCGCGGCGTCTGGCCCGGCGACCCCGACGTCGCCGAGGGCGGCCTCTGCGTGGCCGTGGGCGAGCAGGATCCACCCCGCGAGGGTCTTCGCGCCGACGGCGACGAGCCGGTCGTGGAGCGCCTCGGCCATCCGCACACCACGCCCGTAGCCGCCCGTCTTGAGCCAATCGGTGCAGACGGTCACCGGCACGAGGTCGAGGGCGAGCGCGTCGGCCAGGTTGTGCGCGTCGATGCCCGCCGAGAACGAGAGCGGCAGCTCGGGCAGCGCGGCCCGGACGCGGGCGACGAGGTGGCTCGCGAGCACGTGGAGCGGGGCCCCGGAGAGGTAGGTCTCGGCCGCCGGCAGGTGGGGTCGGCGGTTCTCCACGATCAAGGTGTTGGTGAGCTTCACGCCGAACCGCAGGCCGAGGGAGGCTGCCCGCGCCGCGAGCCGCGCGGCCATCCCCATCGCCTGATCGAAGGTCGGGTCCTCGGCGAACGCCCGGGCGGGCACGACGAGATCGCGGTGGCCGAGGGCGTCGTTCAGCAACGCGCCGAGGTCCTTCGCTCCGAGCAGCGTCGGGTTCAGCTTCACCACGACCGAGAGCCCGTGGGCGGTGAGGAGGTGCTCCGCGATGGCCTCGATCTCGTGGGGCGGGCACCCGTGGAACGTGCTCAGCGTGACGGTGTCGACCAGGACCGGGTCGATCTCGACGAAGCGCCCGGCGAGGTCCTTCGGCAGCTCCCCGCGGAGCCGGGCGACGATCGGGCGGACGTCGCGGAGGGCGCGGAGGTAGCCGTCCACCTTGTCGCCGCGGACGCCGCGGAGGTCGTAGCCGACGCTCGCGTCGAACACCGTCGAGCGGTCGTCGGGCGCGACGCCGGCCGCCCCGCTCTCGGCCAGCATCGCGACGAGCAACGCGCCCTTGACGTACTCTTCGAGCGACTGCTCGACGCGCAGCTCCTGCGAGAACTCGCAGTTGAACCCGGCCTCGCGGACGTCGATGCACGGCCGCGGCAAGACCAGCGCGTCGTCGTCCTGCACGGTCTTGAGCTCGAGGACCCGCCCACCGGCGAGCCACGACAGGACGAGGTTCGGCGCGAGCTGGGTGTGGGGACCCGCCGCCGGACCGAACGGGATGGCGACGCGCTTGCCGCCGAGCGTCGCCGAGAGGTCGAGGTCCGGATGGCCGCGCACGAACCGCCGTGCGGGCAGGTCGAAGACCGCCTGCTTCTCGTCGAGCTCGCGGAACATGCGCCTCGCGAGGGCGGCGAACGGGATCGGGACGAGGTGGGCCATCCCGTGGGGGAGCAAGCACGAACCCTGCCTCCCACAGCGGCCCCGCCGAAGGTCTGCCCGTGGCGGGCGGACCCGAAATCCTTGCGCGCCGCCGCAGCATCGGCGGCCCCCGGGTCAGGGCTTCTTGAGCTTCTTGCGAAGGGCGAGCACCTCGGCCGACGTCTCGCCGAGCCGGGCCTCGAGGTCGGGGAGGGCCACGCCGTACAGGCGCTGCGCGTACTCGTCGTCGCCGAGCCGCGCGGCGAGGTCGGCTCGGCGCAGGAGGTTCTGCACGACCGCCATCGCGTGCATCCCGTAGCGGGCCTGCAGCGGAAGGAGCGCGTCGTCGTGGGCGGTGAGCGCGTCCTTCCACTGTCCGAACGCCGTGAGCACGAGGCCGCGCTCTTCGGCGACGTCGCCGGCGAGCGGGGCCACGAACCCGAACTGGTTCTCGACGAGGTCGTTGGCGGTGGTGAGCGCCGCGAGCGCCCCGACTTGGTCCTTCTTCGCGGCGCGCGCGACGGCCAGCGCCCGCAGCGCGTCGACCGCCGCCGGTGACTCCGCGCCGAAGGCGGCCGCAGCGAGGGTCGCGGCCTTCTCTGCCTCGGGCCGCCCGTCCTTGCCCTCTTTCACGGACAGGCGCGCGAGCCTCGTCCACGGCCGCGCGGCGAGCGGGTGCTCGGCGCGGATCCCGGTCAGCACGAAGAGCTCGTGCTCGTACTCCTTGCGCGCCTCGGGGAGCTTGCCCTCGGCCTCGCGGGCGAGCCCGATCACGTCGTCCACGGCCGCGAGCAGCGGGTCGTGCAGATCGAAGTGCTCGTACGACTTCTTGCGGAACGGGATCAGGCGCTCCGCCGCGTCGGTCGGCTTGCCGAGCGCGAGCTCCGTGCGGGCCATGACGATCGCAGCGCGCAGGGTGGCGCGCGGGTCGCCGGCGCGGAGCTTGGCCGCCGCGAGGGCCTGCTTCGCGCGGGTCTCGGCGCGGCCCGGATCGTCGAGCACGAGGAAAGCGTCGGCCAGCGTCACCAGCGTGTCGACGTGAACGGCGTGGCCCTCGAGGGCCTTCTCGCCGGCGAGCGTGTCCTCGAGCGCGTCCTTCGCCGACTCGGTCTTGCCCTGGGCGAGCGCGAGCCGGGCCTCGAGCAGGTTCTTGTGCGCGCCCGGCAGCTCGCCCTTCGGCGCGAGGTCCGAGAGCAGGCGCAGCGGCTCGTCGACCTTGAGGAGGAGCCGCACGCCGGCCGCCTCGAGCAGTCCGCGCGCGGCGCGGTGGGCGAGGGCGCGGTGCTTGGCCTCCCGCGCCGTCGCGAGCGCCGTCTCGAAGGCCTCCTTGGCGGGCAGCGCGTCGTCGCGGGTGAGCAGTCGCTCGCCCGCGAGCAGGTGGACCTCGGCGAGCGACAGCTTGTCGGGCGTGGCCGCCACCACGTCGTCCACGGCCTGCTGCGCGTCGTCGTCGAGCCCGAAGGCGAGCGCCGCCCATCCCGCCGCGAGCCGGTCGCGGTGCTTGCCGAAGGTCACGCCTGCGTCCGCCGAGGGCACCGGGAACGGATCGCCGGCGTCGCGGCACGACGCCGGATCGGGCAGGTAGTGGAGCCGCTCGAGGCCGAGCGCGACCCCCGAGGCCGAGGCGCGACCCGCGGCGCCGGCGAATGCCTCGAGCAGGCGGAGTCGATCGTCGAAGCACGCCGCCTCGTGCGGGGGCAGCCGTGGGTGCGCCTTGCACGCCGCGCCCCGCGAGGCCGCGAGCGCGTCGGCCCACCGCCCGAGCTCGGCGACCAGCGTAGGGGCCACCGTCGCGTTCACCTTCGCGGCCGCCTTCTCGAGCGCTGCGCGCTGCTCCTTGCCGAAGCGCGCGCCGACCTCGTCCACCCCGCACCCCTCGAGCACCGGGCCGGCGCTCGCCACGGTCGTGGGGATCCCGGTCGGCGGCGGCTGCAGGAACGCCCGGAACACGAGGACGAGCCCCGTGACCCCGAGCCCCGCTGCGCCGACGAACGAGCCGATCCGCAGCGGGCGTCCGCGGTCGCGCTCGAGCTCGCCGAGGAGCGCCTGCATCGAGGGGAACCGGTCTTCGCGGCGTCGCGACAGCGCCCGCACGAGCACTCCGCGCAGCCAGCGGGGGGCGGCCCCGCCCGGCGTGCGCAGGCGCCCCTCGACCACGTTGCGGGCCAGGGCGCCGAGCGCCTCGCCCTCGAACGGACGGCTGCGCAGGACGGCCTCGTAGAGTGCGACGGCGAAGGCGAACTGGTCGGTGCGCGCGTCGGTGGCCTCGCCGCGAAACTGCTCGGGCGCCATGTACGCCGGCGTCCCCGCGAGGGCGAACGTCGTGTGCACGGCCGCCCCGTGGGGCGCGGCCCCGTCGGTCCGCCGCGCGAGGCCGAAGTCCGTCACGCGCGCGCGGCCGTCGGCGCCGACGAGCACGTTGTCGGGCTTGAAATCACGGTGGACGAGCCCCTGGTCGTGGGCCGCGGCGAGCCCGCGCCCGGCCTCGACGAACACGCGCAGGATCTCGGCGAGCGTGCGCGGCGTCTCGAGCCACCGGCGCAGCGTGGACCCGGCGATGAGCTCGACCGCGACGAACACCTGCGCCCCGACCGCGCCCACGTCGTAGACCGCGACGACGTTCGGGTGGTTGAGGCGGGCCATGGCCTGCGCCTCGCGCAGGAGGCGCGCGCGGTGCTCGCTCACGTCGACGTCGGGGTCGGGGTGCAGCAGCTTGATCGCGACCTGCCGGTCGAGCTCCGGGTCGTACGCCTGGTAGACGACCCCCATGCCGCCCTCGCCGAGCCGCTGTCCGAGCTGGTAGCGGCCGAGGCTCGGGGGCGGGAGCGACGCCGGGCGCACCGGCAACGTCGCGTGGTAGGCCCACGACGGGCTCGCGCTCGGCCCGACGGCCGGGGCCACCGACCCGAACAGCCGCGTCAGCTCGCTCACCAGCGTGCGGCAGTCCTCGCACCGATCGAGGTGGTCGTCCGCGCGCGCGCGCAGCGTCGCGTCGGCGGTGCCGAGCGCCACCTGCTCGAGCTCTTCGGCGCCGAGGCAACCAGGGCGCACGTCAGCGCTCGGGCTCGAGGTCGAACACCAGCATGCGGCCGACGCTGAGGTCGAGGCGGCTGCCGAGCAGGGCGACGATGCTGTCGAGGGCCTGCGCCGGCACGCGCGCGTGCATCGCCGTCCGCACGTGACCGAGGAGCGCCTTGCGCGCGTCCTCGAGCCACCCGAACATCGTGCCGCGGTGCACGCCGTACATCTGCGCGAGCTTGTCCCCCGACAGGCCGTGCAGGTAGCGCTGCCGCAGGAGGTTCCGCTGCCGCGGCGCGAGGCGCCCGAGCGCGTCCTCGAAGGCCTTGGGGAGCAGCGCCGCGTAGGCGTCGCGCAGGTAGGCGAGCTCGGGGTCGTCGGAGGGCGGGAGCAGCGAGGCGAGCGCCTCGTCGGACGCCGGCTCGGGCTGCCGCTTGGCCCGCGACAGATCGATGACCAGCCGCGCGGCCGCGACGCGCACCCACGCCCGCAGCGTGCCGCGCCCTGCGTAGCCGGCGATGCGCGGCGCTGCCCCGGCTTCGGCGACGAACATGCGCTCCCGGAAGAGCTGGCGGAACTCTTCCTTCGAGACGCGGAGGCCGGGGCTCTTCGCGATCGCCACGTCGAGGTCCTCGCCGTGGCGTCGATCGAACGTCCGCAGGGCCGCGTCGTCGCCCCGGGCGCACGCGCCCGCGAGCGCGAGGTCCTCGGCCGAGAGGGCCACGAGGTCGGCGCGCGGATCGGCCGCTTCCGGGTCGACGCGCGGCCCGAGCGCCTCGGCGAGCTCGGCGGCGGCGACCGGGAAGCCGAGGGCGTTCGACGCGGCCGCGGCCCGCTCCTCGAGCAGCGCGTCGAGGTCCACCCCGGAGAGGCGCGCCCGGACCGGATCGGACAAAGCAGCGAGCAGGATCTCCGCGGCGGACGACGGCATCGCGCCGGCGAGCGTAGCACCTTGGGGCCAGCCGCCCTCGGCACTACCGTCCCTTCCCGTGCAAGCCCCCTGGTTCCCCACGCCCCCGTCCGTGCCCGCCGAAGACCGCGCGACCGCGCCCCTGTCGCTCCGCTACGAGGACGTGGCGCAGGACGGCCGCGTCCGCCTCGAGGCCCTGCCGCCTGGGCTCGGGGAGGCGATCTGGCGCGCCATCGTCGAGAAGCGCTTCGACGCGAAGGCCATGCTGGCGACGGGGACCATCCCGATCCTCACCCGCTTCGTGATCGAGGCGGCCGACGACCCGATCGCCGTCGGCGAGCTCTCGTGCGACGGGCGCCTGCAGCTCGCCCACGCGGTCGACGCGGCCGGCGCCGTCGATCGCCTCTACTTCAACGCCTGGGTCGACCTCCACGCGCCGCGCGGGCGAACCAACCTCCCGCCCCCCGATCGCGCCGGGGAGGTCGTGCGGGTCGGCCGCGTGTTCGCCGAGCACGTCTTCACCCGCCCTTTCGCCGGGCCCGAGGACCGCAAGGTCCGCGACCTCCACGGCGAGGTACCGCCCGCGCGCTGGGCCCCGCGAGCGCTCGCGGCCGCGGCGGACCTGCCCCCCGGCGCGACCCCGATCGGCGAGCCCTTCACCTCGGACCCGTTCGTCTTCGGGCTCGCCCACACCGACAGCAACCAGCACGTCAACTCCCTCGTCTACCTGAGCCTGTTCGAGGAGGCGGTCGTCGCGCGCCTCGCCGACGTCGGCCGTTCGCCTGTCGTGCTCGCCCGCTGGATCGAGATCGGCTACCGCAAGCCCTGCTTCGCGGGCGATCGGGTCTCGATGCGCTTCACCCTCGCCGAGGTCGACGGGGGCGTCGCGGCCTTCGGCGCCTTCGTGCCGAGCGGAGACCCGGGGACCGATCGCCCCCACGCCTGGGTCGCGATGGGCCTCTCCTGATCCCGTTCACGCCTCGCGCGCGTCGAGCCTCCGCCGCCCGACGGCCATCATCAGCGCGGTGAGCGAGAGCAGCGAGAACCCGAGGATCGCCGGGCTCGTGCACTCGCCGACGCCCTCGATCACGATGGCGGCCATCTGCTTGCCGTCCATGGGGTGGCTCGCGACGTAGCGGGCGACCGCCGCGAGGTCGGCGGCGGTCCCCGACCCGACCGAGGCGACCGTGGCCACGCACATCCACTTCACGAACCCCTCGCGGTCGCGGGCGGGCCGCAAGGCGTAGAGGAACGCGGTGCCGAGCGTCAGCAGCCCGAACACCAGGATGAACCACATCGGGAACCCGCCGTTGCGAAACATGGTCAGCATGGGGTCTCTTGCTCCTCGGGGAATGGAACGCGGGATCGGGCCCCGTGTGACAGCCCCCGGACCTGTCACACCCCGAGCCCCCCGGCGTTCCTCTCCCCGTGCGCGACCCCGAAGACCTCCCCCTCGTCGAGGGTCTGCGCCGCGGCGAACCGCGCGCGCTCGAGGCCGCCTACCTGAAATACCGCGCGCGCACGTACGGCTTCCTCCTCCGCCTCTCGCGCCGCCGGGAGGTGGCCGACGAGCTGCTCCAGGAGACGTGGCTCAAGCTCGCCCGCGCGGGGGTCGGCCTCGCCGAGGACACCGACCTCGCCGCGTGGCTCTTCACGGTCGCGCGCAACGCCTGGGTCAGCCACCGGCGGTGGTCGATGCTCGATCTGTCGCGCCTGGTCGCGCTCGGCGACGAGCCCGAGTGGCTCGCGAGCGAGGCCGCCGGCCCCGAAGAGGACGAAGAACGCCGGCGCGCGATGGTCCGCCTCTCTCGCGCGCTCGACCGCCTGTCCGCCTCCGACCGCGAGGTGCTCCTCCTGGTCGGGGTCGAGGGCTTCGAGCAGGAGGAGGCGGCCAAGATCCTGGGCATCCGCTACGATACGTTCCGACAGCGGCTCGCGCGCGCGCGGGCCCGCCTCGCGGAGCGACTGGAGGCATCATGACCGAGCCCGAAGACGACCTCTCCGCCCTCCGTGGGCTCTCCGTGCACGACACCTCGCCCCGCGCCGCGCGCGCGTTGCTCCGGCACGCGCAGGCCGCGCAGTCCGGCGAAGAGAGCCGCCTCGGCGCGTTCGTGTCGCGCGTCGTGGTGCCCGTGGGGCTCGCGGGGACGGCGATCCTGTACCTGCAGTGGGCGCTGCGCGCGGTGGGGCACTGATCGATGAAGGCACTCTTTGCGGCGATCCGGTCGTCCGACCTCACGGAGGTGCGGCGGCGAATCGAGGCCGACCCGACGGTCGTCCGGTGCACCGCCCGGAAGCCTCCGAAGAAGGACGACGGCCAGTCCCCGCTGCAAGTCGCCTTCAAGACCGGCAACTTCGACATCGCCGACTTCCTGGTCGACGCAGGCGCGGACGTGAACTTTGTCGAGACCGAGAGCGTCAACGAATGGAGGGCGCCCGTCGTCCACGACGCCATACGCGCGGCGATCTTCTCGAGCAGGTACGCAGGCGTCGCCGGTCCGACGCACACGAGGGAGCAGTTCGAGCGGGCGTTCGCCAGTCTGTCGAAGCTGGTCGAGGCCGGGGCCGACGTGAGCGCGGTCGACAGCTACGGCAACAACTGCCTGATGAGGGCCGCCCTCGACGCGCGTCAGATCGAGCTCGACGCCGACGCCAGCGAAGACGTGGGCCGCGTCTTCGCGCTCCTGATCTCGCGGGGCGCCGACGTCCACGCGCGCACCCCGCAGAGACCGTCTGTCGCCGAGGCTGAGGCGCACGGTCCCGTCGCCAGGTTCCTCGGCGGGCCACACTTGGGGCAGTAGCGGACCCGATGCGCCCACCGCTCGCCCTGGTCTCGACCCTGCTCGTCGCGTGCTCCGGGTCGCGGGCCGCGTCGCCCGGCTCGGGTGTCCCCCCGTCTCCCTCCGGCTCGGTGTCGTCGTCCGCGTCCGCGGCCCCCGCCGGCTCGGCGTCCCCAGCGAACACCCCAGCGCTCTCGCCCAAGGAGCTCTTCGCCCCCGATCCCGACGCGCGCTTCCCGAACCGCGCCATCCTCGCGACGTACGGCCCTCTCCGGTTCGAGGCGGCGGGTGTCCACGTCTTCCCGCCGAACGTCCCCGGGGGCCTCGCGATGCACCGGAAGGTCACCGTCTTCGAGTCCACTGGGGATCTCTTGCGCGTCTCGCTCGTCGGGCAGCGGGCCGTCCGTCTGGCCGCGTACCTCGAAGCCAGGGACTTCGCGGACGTGGTCACCACGAAGACCACGCTGCTCCTGGCCGACGGCACGGCGCCGAAGCGGGCGAAGCTGGAGGCGCGACCGGGAATGATCGTCGCGGGCACCCAGGTGAAGGACGGGCGACGCATCACCGCCTTCGACGACAGTTACGTCTGGATGGATTTGTCCGTGCCCGTCGCGGCCATCGGCAAGGTGTACCCCGCGCAGTCCCCGCCGCCCCTGCGTCACGCGATCGTCGCCGCGGACGAGCCGCTGCTCGACGGCCCCGGCGGGCCGCGCATCGGGACCGTCGCTCACACCGATGCGCCCGTGGAGACGCTGGGCGCGCCGGAGGCCGGCCACCAGCACATCGCCCTCGGGGGCCCGACGGTGCGCGTCGAGGCGTGGGTGCGCGCGAAAGCGGTGACCGCGTACGAGGAGCGCTTGCCCGAGCCGTACCCGGGGGCGTACTTCCTGTCGACCGCCGAGATCCTCGCCTGGCTGCCCGCAGGGACCGCGCTCCTCGCGGAGCCTGGCGGGCCAGAGGTCGCCCGCTGCGAGGCCCCGGTGGGGGTCACCAAGGGCCTCTTCGGCGAGAAGGACGGTCACACGAGCATCCGCCTTCCGTTCGAGGGTTGGACCTACGTCGGGTTCTGGGTCTCCGACGAAGTCGTCGCGAAGGCGATCGCCGCGCGGAAGGCGGCCGAGCAGCGACTGCCGCGGATCAAGCTCACCGAGAAGGTCGGCGCCGGCCTCTCGTCGCCCCACTTCGAGCTCACGAGCAAGTACCCGGTGGCCGGGTGCCTCGCCGAGGCCGAGGCGGGCAGCGCCGCGATCTCCGGTCGGCTCGACGTCACGATCGTGGTCGGCCCCAAGGGCAAGCCCGCGAAGGTGACCGTCTCGTCGAAGTCCGCGCTCGACCCGAAGCTCGTGGCGTGCGTGGGCGGCGCCTTCGACACGGAGGTCCACACCGAGGACGGCGCCGTCGCGAAGACCGGGACGATCGACGTGACGATCCAGATCAAGGCGCCCTGACCGCCGGCACCCATCCTGGCTGCAGCCGGTCGCGGAGGTCGCCGAAGCTCGCGCGCAGGTGGTCCAGCGTCGCCTTCACGCGGGGGATCGCCCGCGCTGAACCGTGCACGCCGAGCCAGAGCTTCCGGCGAGGGAGCGGCCCTGGCGTGCGCAGGAGCCGCAGCCCCGGGGTCGCATCGCCGAGGAGCCGCGGTAGGCACACGAGCCCGAGCCCCGCGGCCGAGAGCGTCGCCATGGCCTCGCGCCCGTTCACTCGCGCCACGACGCGCGCGTTCGCTGCGATCCGGGGCAGCCAGTCGACGTCGACGATGGTGGTCATCTCCTCCGACATCGCGATCAGCGGTGCTCCGGGGCAGCCGCGCGCGAAATCGGGGGGACCGTTGCGCGCGAGCCAGTGGTCGGAGGCGTAGAGCGCGAACTCCACGGCGGCGATCTCTCGCTGGTAGACCTCTTGCTGCCGGAAGCGCGATGGACGAATGGCGATGTCGGCCTCGCGCCGCGCCAGGTTCAGGTGGCGCGCGTCTGCGACGAGGTGCAGGACGAGCCGCGGGTGCCGCTCGAGGAAGGGCGCGAGCAGGGGGCCGAGGACGGAGCGTGCGACCCACTCCGACGCGGTGATCCGGACCGGTCCCTCGAGCCCCTCGTCGTGGCCCGTGGTGGCAGCCTCCGCGGCGTGCGCCTCGCGCTCCATGCGTTCGGCGTGCGCGCGCAGCTGCTGCCCCGAGCCCGTGAGCGAGAGCCCCGCGGCCGTGCGACCGAGGAGCCGCGCCCCGAGGTGCTTCTCGAACGCTGCGATCCGGCGGCCCACCGTCGGTTGCGTGACACCGAGCGTGCGCGCCGCGGCGGAGTAGGAGCCGCCCCGCGCGACCGCGAGGAGGAACCGAAGGTCGTCCCAGTCCACGGTCCATCTTGTCTGCATCTGCGCATGGGCACCATGCAAATTCGTTGATCGCGCGACGGGGGCTCCGCGGCCCATGGTCCGTCCATGTTGCGAAGGAGCTTCTTCGGTCTCGGGGTCGGCGCGGTGCTTGCGGGGTGCGCGCCGGTCCCACGAGTGCCGGCCGTCGGGCGGCGGGTGCGGGCGGTGGCCTTCGATCTGTTCACCATCTTCGACCCCCGGGGCGTCGACGCCGTCGCCGAGCGGCTGGTCCCCGGTCGGGGCACCGAGCTCTGCGATGCGTGGCGCACCCGGCAGTTCGAGTACACGTGGATCCGCGCCGCGGCAGGCCAGTACCGGGACTTCCACGCCATCACCGGCGACGCGCTCGTCCACGCCGCAGCGAGCCGGGCGATCGTCCTCTCTCACGTCGCTCGTGCAGAGCTCGTCTCCGCGTACGAGACCCTCCCTCCGTGGCCCGACTCGGTGGCGGCGCTCACGCGTCTCCGGGAGGCGGGGCTACGGCTCGTGCCGCTCGCCAACTACACGCCCGTCATGCTGGAGAACCTGCTCACCCACGCGGGCCTGCGCGGCCACTTCGAGGCCCTCCTGTCGACCGACCAGGTGCGGACCTTCAAGCCGGATCCCCGCGCGTACGACCTCGGACCGCGGGCGCTCGGGCTCCCCCGGAGCGCGATCGCCTTCTCGGCGTTCGGTGGCTGGGACGCCGCGGGGGCGCGCTGGTTCGGCCACCCGACCTTCTGGGTGAACCGCCTCGGCCGCGCGCGGGAGGAGCTCGCGCCTGGCGCCCACGCGACCGGTTCGACGTTGACCGAGCTCGCCGCCTGGGTCCTGTCGGACCCGACCCCGTGAGCCAAGCATAATTCCGCCTCACCCGCGTGAAAGAGACGCCGCGCGGCCTCGCGTGGCGCGCGATCCCCGCGCATCCTCCCAAGATGCATCCCCGGCGACTCGCCCCTGCCTTCGTCCTCACGGCCCTCGCCGCGACCGGCTGCACGCCGCCCCGCGCGCGCAAGGTCGGGCCTCCCCCGGGCCCGCCGAAGCATGTGCAGGTGCACGACTTCGCAGACCTCGTGCCCCAGAACCCGAGCGACCCGAAGGGCCGGACCATCTACGCCCAGGGGACCGCGTGCGTCGTCCACGTCCCGAGCGGGTCGAAGCAGACCTCCTGGCAGCCGCCGGAGACGAAGGTGGTCGACTGCCCACCGCAGATGGACGACCCCGCGTGGGACCACTGCCCTGGGGTGCTCCACCGCCGCAAGGGCGAGGCGGCCTGCATCTGCACGATGGACGGCAATCCCCCGCCGCCCCCGTCCGAGGTGCCGTGCCCGAAGTGACGTTCAGGGTGGCGGGGCGCGGCGCAGGGTCCGGCCGTCGCAGTGGACGAACGGCCCGAGCGGCGCGTCGAGCAGCTCGCCCGGGGGCCGCGGCGCGACGAAGAGCGCGACGAGGGGCGTGTCGACGGGGTCCCAGAGCGCGCCCGGGTGGTGGTCGGGGTCGCGCCGCATCTCCCAGCGCACCGGGTCGTAGCGGAGGAGGCCGATCGCCCCGACCACGACGGTGAGCGCCGCGCAGAGCGCGCGGACCGAGGTCGCCTTGCCGGTCGCGGGCGCGAGGAACGCGAGCACGATCCCGACGAGCGCGGCCTCGGCGACGAGGCGCGGCCCGAAGCAGAGGCCGCCCCACCACTTGAACGTCGTGCCCACGAAGGCGACGTGGACCGCGGCTGCGAGGGCGAGCCCCCGGAAGACGCCACGGGCGCGGAACCCCGCGACGGCGCCGAAGACCGCGATCGGCGCGAACCAGAGCAGGCCGCGCGCGGGGCTCGCGAGGAGGCCGGCGACGCCGATCGGCCACGACGAGAGGCGAAACGGCGAGCCCCCTGCGAGCGCGCGGTTCGCGACGAGCTGACCGAGGGGGAGCGGGCCACCGTGGTGACGCACGTGGTAGACGAGCCAGGGCATCGCGAGCACGAACGCGAGCAGGAAGCCCGCCCCGCGGGCCCGCCGCGTGTTCTTCACGATCACCGCGGCGAGCACGAGCGCCATCGGCAGGAGCGGCGGGCGCAGGAGCACCGCGCAGAGCAACGCCGTCGGGGCGAGCAGCCCGAGCCCCGGCGAGCGATCGGCGTGCAGCGTGGCGGCGACGGCGAACCCGAGCGCCACCATCGACACCGTCTGTTGCCACAGCGCCTGGCCGAGCGTCGCCGCGCCCGCGAACGAGAGCCCGAAGACGAGCCCCGCGGCGACGGCCGGGATCACGCGGCCCCCGCGCGCCACCGCGAGGAAGACCGCCAGCGCGGCGAGCCCCGCACACGTGGCCGCGGCCCACCGCGCGCGCCGCTGCAGGCTCCGATCCGTGAGCACCTTGCCGGCCGGGAGGGTCGCGAAGGCGAGCGCCCCGACCACCGCGGGCCCGGGGCCGAACGTCGAGAGCACCTCGCCGGACCCGTTGGCCTGGGCCCAGTACGGGAGCCTGCCCGCGCGCGCCCAGGCCTCGACGTACTCGACGCGCCGCAGGTCGAGCGTGCCCTCGCACGCGAGCGCGGCTGCCCCGAGGCGCCCCGGGACCGTGTCGCCGCCCGAGGGACGCAGCGGCGGCCCGAGGGCGGCGAGGACGACCACGGCGAACGTCACGATCGCCGAGATCACCCACCGTGCGCGCACGGGGCGAGCATACCTCGGAGGTCGGTCAGTCGAGTGGCTTGACCATGAACAGGCACGGGTTCCCGGCCCAGAGGTCGAGCCGCTCCTCGAGCGGCAGGAACCCGACGCCCTCATAGAACGCCCGCGTCCTCGCGTACTCTGCGTTCGGGCGCGCCGGCCCGAGCGTCTTGACGTGCAGGAGCCGCGCGCCCGCGTCGCGCGCCGCGCGCTCCACCGCGCCGACCAGCGCGCGCCCGACGCCGCGTCGGTGGGGCTCTTCGGCGGCGAGGACGTGCACCTCCCAGCTGGTCGGGAAGTGGACCCGGACGCTCACGAAGCCGATGGCGCGCGCGGCGTCGAACGCCGCCCACGTGGGCATCCGCCGCACGTCCTCCACGTACTCGACGAGCGAGCTCTCGATCCCGAACCAGGCGGGCAGGGCGCGGAGGATCCGCTCCGCGGTGGGGGCGAGCTCCGCGCCGTCGACGGGCCGAACGTCCATCGGGCGTCGCTACCGCGGGCTCGGCGGTGTGCCCAGGTGGCGACGTGTCCCTCCGCGGGTCACCGCACGGCGCTGAAGAACGCCCAGGTGTCCGCGCCGAAGCCGCTCGGCGTGGCGTGCCCGAGGCCCGTGTAGGCGCACTCGACGACCGGGCGGCCGCATCCGTTCCACGACACGCACGGGCTCGGCGACGTCTTCGTGCTGGTGGCGCCGCAGCCGGCCCAGCTCCGATAGAGCTTGCTCGTCGTGGTGAACATCGCGGTGGTGTACCCCCCGTCGCCGACCACGTCGTGGGTGAAGCGAATCGCGGTCCCGCCGGTGGGGGCGGGGCAGGGCGCGTTCGAGTAGGTCGTGGAGTCCGCGACGTTGCCGAACTCGTCGCTGCACGACGCGGCGGCGACGGCGCGCAGCTTGTCGCCGCGGCAGCACGTGAGCGCGGTGACGTGGTCGCACCCCCACGAGAAGCCCGCGGCGAAGACGGCGCGCTCGTCGATGCAGTAGGCGCTCGTGATCGCCGCGAGCATCCGGTCGAAGAACACCATGTCGTAGCCCTTGCAGCCGTCGTCCCACCCCACGCCGAAGGAGCCGAAAGGGATCCCCTTCGGGAAGACGAAGATGGACTCGTTCGCTGCCCCGGCAGCCGACTGGATCCCATAGGCCTTCGCCGACGACGAGTCGCCCCCGGCGCCGTGGTAGGCGAAGACCAGCGCGAGCGGCTTCGTCCCGGTGTACGACGCGGGGACCAGCACCTCGAAGTCGCGTTTGACACCCTTGCCGTCGGTGGTCGTGAGGGTCAGATCGCCGGTCGCGGCGCCCGTCTTGCCGCAGCCGCTGCTCGGCTTCGCGTCACCGCCTGCGTCGCCCGCGTCCGTCGCAGCCGTATCCACACCGGCGTCCACACTGACGTCCCCACCGGCGTCGGCGCCGGCGTCGGCGCTGCCCTCCGCGGACGCGTCAGGGCGCGCGTCCGAAAGGGTCTCGGTCGCGCCATCGGCCACGGCGCCGTCGTCGGCCGCGTCGAGGTCGCTCGCGCCGTCGGTGTCGCTGCACGCGACGAGCGCGGCGGCGACGAGGACGAGCGCCGCCCTGCCTGGTCCACCGTTCGTCATCCGACCATGCTGCCGGCCGTCGTCCGTCTCCGCCAGCATTGGTTCGCGCGGAGACCGAGCACCCCAGGTCGGCCAGCCTCTTCCAGGCCAGCGCCTAACGGTACGTCCCGCCGGCGTCCGGCAGGCGGTCGCGCGCCTCGCCGAGGGCTTGCGCCGCCGCGAGGAGCGGGGTGATGCGATCGACCAGCGCCTCGGTCGACTGCACCGACGCCGGCGCGGCGAGCATGGCGCCCTCGTCGTCCATCGACACCTCCTCGACCGCCGCGAACGCCCGTCCGTCGCCGAGCAGCGTGGCCACGACCTCCGGCACCGTCGCCTCGGCGAAGAGGCGCTCGTGGAGCGGCGAAGGCAGCGGCACGCCGTTGCCGAGGGCGTCGAGCCAGCGTCGCTCGCGCACGGCGAGCCCCGCGGCGAGCGCGGGCCGGAACTGACACTCGCCGATCACCCACAGCGACCCGTCGGGACGCTGCTCGAGGCGGACGGTCAACCCCACGCCGCCGAACGTGCCGACCATGCGCTCGCGCGCCGCGTCGTTGCGCAGGGAGAGCCGCTCCGCCGCCGCCCGCCAGAGGAGCGCGCGCCGCTCACGCCCCACGGGCGCCGCCGCCGCCGCCCGGCGCCGCTTGCTCTCCGGGACCGCGGCGTCGGCGAGGCGGCTCACCACGATCGGGATGTGCATCACGACGTCGTCGCCGAACCCGACGACCGCCCGCACCACGAGGTGCCACCGCATCTGCATCGAGCGCGTGAAGAAGGTGGGCGGCGCGTCCTTCGGGAACCGCACGCGGAACGGCGTGCCCACGCCCTCCTTGTGTGCGCCGTCGAGCCGCGCGACCAGGCGTTGCACCTCGACCGTGTGGGTCTTGCCCTGCAGCGTGACGTGCTCGTGCCCGACGAACGCGACCTCGAGCCGGCGGACGGCGGTGAGGTTGGTGACGGCGAGCGTGCCCTCGATGGGTTCGCCGGGGGCGACCTGGGGCTGCACGAGCGAGACCTCGAGGTAGGGGCGCTTGTCCTTCGGTCCCTCCGACGAGGAGCTCCACACCTGGGGCCGCGCCGGCTCGGGCGGCACGGGCTCGGCCGCGACCGGCAGCGCGAAGCGCGCGTGGCGGTCGGGCCACCACGGGATCGAGACGTGCACGTCGAAGGCGTACTCGGTCGAGTACCAGCGGCCCTGGTACGAAGGCGGCGCGTTCTCGGGCAGGGCGAAGTCGGCGGCGAAGCGCTGCTTGCCCTTGGTGAGCCGACCGGGCGTGAAGCGCGCCTTGCGCGAGACGATCGTCTGCGCCCACGCCTGGTCGTCGTCGCGGTAGGCGCGCTCGACGCCGGTGAGCCACACGTCGACGAACTCGACCGGCGTCGCGCTCCCCGCGTCGAGCTCGAGCTCGGCGCGGACGGTCTGCCCCGCGGCCCCCTCGGCGGGCCGCAGGAAGAGCGCGACCTTCGGCCGCGACCGCATCAGGCGTTCTTGAAGATCGCCATCACGTCGCGCAGGAGCACGAGGGCCTCGTCGCGCGGGCGCTGGAAGGCGTTGCGGCCCATGATCGATCCGAAGGCGCCGCCCTTGGCGAGCCCGCGCACCTCTTCGAGGACCTCGTCGTTGCCCTTGGCCTCGCCGCCGCTGAAGATGACGATGCGCTTGCCGCCGAACGCGCTCTGCACGACGTGGCGGGTGCGCTCCTCGAGCGTGGTCCAGGGCACGTTGTACTTCTCGAAGACCTTCTTGGCCTCCGCCTGCTCGAGGTGGGCCTTCGGGGGCTTGACCTTGATGACGTGCGAGCCGAGCTGCGCGGCGATCTGGGCGGCGTAGGCGGCCACGTCGACGGCGGTCTCCCCGTCCTTGGAGAGGCCGGCGCCGCGCGGGTAGGCCCAGGTCACGACGGCGAGGCCCTTGGCCTTGGCCTCGGCGGTCAGCGCCCGCAGGTCCTCGTACATGCGGTTGCGCTGCCCCGATCCGGGGTAGATCGTGTACCCGATCGCCGAGCACCCGAGCCGCACGGCGTCGTCGACCGAGCCCGTGAGCGCGCTGATGGGCTGGTCGATCTTGGCGAGCGTGTCGGAGTTGTTGAGCTTGAGGATGAGCGGGATCTGCCCCGCGAACCGGCCGGCGACCGCCTCGAGCTGACCGAGCGGCGCCGCGTAGGCGTTGCAGCCGGAGTCGATGGCGAGGCGGATGTGGTACTCCGGGTCGTAGGTCGCGGGGTTCGGCTGGTAGGTCCGCACGGGCCCGTGCTCGAAGCCCTGGTCGACCGGCAGGATCACCATCTTGCCGGTGCCGGCGAGCGTGCCGGTCATCATCATCCGGTAGAGGTTTCCGAGGGTGCCCGGGTTGTCGGACGGATACCAGGAGAGGATCTCGCGGACGCGATCGGTGATGCCCATGGGGCCCGGAAGGTAGCAGTTTTTCCCCGGGAGACACCGGTCCGGGCCCGCCTCGACAAAAGCGCGCCCGCCCGGCAACTTGGCCCGCGGCGCCGCCGACGGATACGGGCGACGCATGCAGCTCCCTGGTCGCCTCGCCCGCACCACCCTGGGTGACCTGCTCGGTCGCCTCCACCGCGAACAGGTCTCCGGCGTGCTCGAGATCACCGTCCGCGCTGCCACGGTCCTCCGTCACCGGATCCACCTCGCCGCCGGGCTCGTCGTGGGCCTCGAGCTCGATCCGACCCTGAAGACGCCGCGGCTCGGCGAGGTCCTCGTCGCCGAGGGCCTCGCGCCCCGGACCGCCGTCGAGGGCGCGCTCGGCGCGTGGGGCAGCCTCGGGGACGTGCTCGTCTCCACCGGCGTGCTCTCGCGGACCGCGCGCGACGCCGCCCTCAAGAAGCAGCTCCGCGACCGCGTGGAGGCCCTCTTCTCGGCGGTCGACGGCAAGGACGGCGACGTCCGCTTCCACGTCGGGATCGGCGCCGCGACGGCGGGGCGCACCAGCTCGCCGCTCACCCCCGCCGAGTTCCTGCACGGTCGCAAGCGCGCCCGCGGCGAGGAGAGCCCCGCGCCCGCCGCCGTGGCGGAACGCGCCGCGACCCCCGACCCCCGCGCCGACGCGCGCCGCCTCCTCGGGGTCGACGAGCACGCCGACGACGGGGCCGTCCGCCGCGCGTTCCGCGCGCTCGCCGCCCGCGTGCACCCCGATCGCCACACGACCGCGTCACCGTGGGAGCGCGCGCGGCTGCACCTCGAGCTGGCCCGCCTCACCGCGGCCTACCACCTGCTGTCGGCCTGAGCCCGCGCTAGCCTCTCGCGGTGGCCAAGGTGCGGGTGGATCAGGCGCTGGTCGATCGCGGCCTCGCTCCTTCGCGCACGCGGGCCCAGGCGCTGATCATGGCCGGCGCGGTGTACGTCGAGGATCGCCGGATCGACAAAGCCGGCGAGCTCGTGGCCGAGGGCGCCCCGCTGCGCGTGCGGGGCGAGGACCACCCGTGGGTGTCGCGCGGCGGCGTGAAGCTCGCGGGGGCGCTCGAGGGCTTCGGCATCGACGTGACCGACGCCGACGCCGTCGACGTGGGGGCCTCGACGGGCGGCTTCACCGACGTGCTCCTCGCGCGCGGCGCGCGGCGGGTGTTCGCGGTGGACGTCGGCTACGGGCAGCTGCACGACAAGCTGCGCAAGGACCCGCGGGTCGTGGTCCTCGAGCGCACCAACGCCCGCACGATGACCCCGGCGACCCTCGGGTTGCCGGGGCCGGTGCTCGACCTCGCCGTGGCCGACGCCTCGTTCATCGGCCTCGACAAGCTCCTGCCGGCCATCGCCGCGGTGCTGCGCCCCGGGGCGGCGCTCGTCGCCCTGGTCAAGCCGCAGTTCCAGCTGCGGCGCGAGCAGATCGGCAAGGGCGGCATCGTGCGCGATCCCGCCAGCCATGCCGAGGCCGTGGAGATCGTGCGCTCTCATTGCGCCGCCACCGGCCTCGAATGGCTGGGCGTGACCGACTCCCCGATTACCGGGACCGATGGCAACCGCGAGTTTCTGTGCCGCGTGGCCGGAAGTTCCAAGAGACAAGATTCGAGATTCAAACCGTCATAAGGGAAAAGTCCTAACGAAGGCTGCCGTCAGCGCACGGCGGCATTTCCTTAACTTTTGCTACTTGTATCTTTTTGATTCTTGATTTCTGACTCTTGAACCTTATTCCACCGCCATCAGCACCTGGTAGAGCTCGTTGACGCCCTTGTCGCGATGCCGCTTGGCGCAGGTCGTGTAGAGGCGCTGGCCCTGCTTGTTGGCGGCGATGCGCTGCTCCACTTCGGCGCTGGCGGTACGGGCGCCGGACTGGTCGGATTTGTTCACGACCACGAGATCGGCCACGTCGAGCATGACGATCTTCTGCAGCTGCAGACGTGAGCCGTAATCGGGTCCCATGACGAACATCGTCTTGTCGACGAGGTCCCGTCCGAACGGCGCGGCCTCCTGGCCGATGCCGACGGTCTCGACCAGGATGAGATCGAAGCCGGCGCTGCGCAGGTAGCGCAGGCAGCGCTCCGTGGTCGGGGCCAGGCCACCCGCCTGACCGCGGGTGCCGAGCGAACGCATGAAGACGCGGTCGTTCTGCGAGTAGATCATGGTGGCGCGATCGCCCAGCAGCGCGCCCTTGCCGAGAATGCTCGGATCGTGCGAGAGCACCGCCACGCGCCCGTTCGGCTCGCTCTTCAGAAAGCGGAGCACGAGTTCGTCGATCAGCGTCGTCTTGCCCACCCCACCGGGACCGGTGATGCCGATGACGCGCGAGCGGCCCGTGCTGCCGAAGCGCGGGCCGTTCCAGGCTCCTCCGCCCTCGCCTTCCTCGGCACCGCTCAGAGCCCGGGAAAATGCGACGTCCTGGCTGGCGCCCTGCGGGACCGCGGTCAGGCGGCCGCCGCCGTAGCGCTGCTCGATTTCCTCCATCATCTGGGTGAGCGGCGTGCCGGCGAAGTAGATACGGTCGGTGCCCTGCGAAAGCATGAGCGACTCGTCGGCATGCGTGATGGTCGCCCCGCCGCCGCCGAAGATCTTGATGTCGCCCGCACCGGCTTCGTGCAGCAGGCGCGACAGATCGGCGAAGAACTCGACGTGCCCGCCGTTGTAGGTGCTGATCCCGATCGCCTTCACGTCCTCCTGGATGGCCGCGCGCACGATCTCTGCCGCGCCGCGATGGTAACCGAGATAGATGACCTCGAAGCCGTGGCGGATGAGCTCGAGATTGATCGTGTTGATGGCGCTGTCGTGGCCGTCGCAGATGGGGACGGCGGTCAGGAGGCGAATGGGGAGCATTGCAATGGAAGGATGTGCAGCCGCGGCAGAACGCCGGGCCAGATGCCGCCGGGGGACGGCTCATTCCTGATTCCTCAGGTTGGCGCAAGCTTCAAGAGCCAAGCGGGAGATTGCGGCGCGATCTGCGTCTTGGGGGTGTCACCGGCGAGTGCCGCCATCTCTGCAGGATCGCTCCGAGTTGGGTCGTGATACCTCGACCCTTGAGGGTAGCCGCCCATCCCTTTTGACCCCGCCGCGCGCTGCCTCATGTTCGCAGCGTGCTCGCCCTTTCCCCCGCCGATCCTGGGCTCGCGGACGAATTGTCGCAGATCGCCCGCGCCGCGAAGGCGCACTGGGGCTATCCGGCGGCCTGGCTGGAGGAATGGCGCGCTGCGCTCACGCTCACGCCCGAGTTTCTGCAGCAGCACGAGACCTTCCTGGCGCGCCGCGACGGCGCGGTCTGCGGCTTTGCCGCGCTGGTGCAGGACGATCGCCAACTCTGGCTGGAGCACCTCTGGATCGTGCCGGCGGCGATGGGCCTGGGAGTTGGCCGCACGCTGTTTCTGGAAGCTCTGAGGCGCGCCGCCGCGCGGGGTTTTTGCACGCTCGAAATCGAGTCGGATCCGCACGCCGCCGGCTTCTACGAGCACCTCGGGGCGGTGCGCGTCGGCACGCGGCCGAGCACGGTGGCCGGCGTGCCGCGCGAATTGCCGCTGCTGCGCTGCGCGACTAGGGCCGCGTCGAGGCCGTGACTACTCGCTCAGCAGGAAGTCGAAGTCCTTCCAATCGAGCGCGCCCGCATCGCCGCTCAGCCCGAGCACATCGCTCGCCAGGGCAGCCTTTTTGGCCTGCAGCGCACGAATCTTTTCCTCCACGCTGTCCTTCACCAGCAGGCGATAGGCCATGACCTGATTGGCCTGACCGATGCGGTGCGTCCGGTCGATGGCCTGCGCTTCCACCGCCGGATTCCACCAGGGATCGAAGAGCACCACGTAGCTCGCCGCCATGAGGTTGAGGCCGCTCCCGGCAGCCTTGAGCGAAAGCAGGAAAGTGGCCGGCTCGGCGGCGTCGGAAAAGGCATCGACCACCGCGGCGCGGTTCTCGGTCTGGCCGGTGAGATAGAAATGCGGCCACTGCTGCTCGGTCATGCGCTCGCGGATGAGGTCGAGCATCGAGACGAACTGCGAAAAGACGAGGACCTTGTGCCCCTCCTCGCGCAGCGGCTCGAGCAGGTCGAAGAGCGCATCGAGCTTGGCGCTCGACTCCGCGCGCAGGGCGGGATCGATCAGGGCGGGATGACAGCAGATCTGCCGCAGACGCAGGAGCGACTGCAGGATGTGGAAGCGTTGCTCGTGGAACTCGGCCGCGCTCTCGATGTGCATCAGCAGCCCGCGCGCCTTCTTCAACTCGGCCCGGTAGAGCTGCGCCTGCGCGCCCTCCAACTCGCAGAAGCGATCCTCCTCGATGCGCGGCGGCAGGTCGGGCGCGACCTCCCGCTTGGTGCGGCGGAGCAGGAAGGGCTTGAGCCGCGCCGCCACGCGCACGCGGGCCAGGGGATCGTCCTTCTTCTCGAACTGCTGCTCGAAATAGGTGCGCTGGCCGAGGATGCCGGGCGTGGCGAAGGCCATCAGACTCCAGAGGTCGAGCAGCCGGTTCTCGATCGGCGTGCCGGTCAGCACGAGCCGGTGCTCCGCGTTGAGCGAACGGACCGTGCGCGCGCTCTGCGAGTCGGGATTCTTGATGTTCTGGCCTTCGTCGAGGATGACCGCGAGCCAGTTCGTCTTGGTGTAGAACTCCGCCCGCTTGCGCAGCTGGGCGTAGTTGACCACGAAGAGATCGGCCGAGTTCGGATCGGGCTCGACCATCTTGGCGCCGGGCAGCGGATGCAGCACCCGCACGCGCAGGCCGGGCGCAAACTTGGCCGCTTCGCGAGCCCAGTTCTCCATCACCGACTTCGGGCACACCACCAGCGCGGGAAAGTGCGCCACCGGCTGCCCCGAGGCGGCCAGCGTGGCCAGCTCCGCGGCCTTCTGCCGCTGCAATTCGGTCAGCCAGACGAGCGCCTGGACGGTTTTGCCGAGGCCCATGTCGTCGGCCAGGATACCGCCGAGACCGGCGCGGGCGAGGCGGGTGAGGAAGTGATAGCCATCGACCTGATACGGCCGCAGATCCGCCGTGATGGTCGCCGGCACGGGCGCCTGCGCGGCCGGATCGAGCAGGCGCGTGCACCGCTCGCGCAGGGCCGACATCTGCTCCTCGCCGAAGACGGACTCCAGCTGCGGATGCGAGAGTTGGAGCGCGTGCAGCCGCTGCGGGCCGCTGGCGAAATCCTCCGGGTCGATGCCCAGCTGGGCGAGCTTCTGCTGCATCGCGCCGTCCACGTCGAGTTCGAGCCGGCGCCAGCCCTTGCCCTTGAGCCGCACGAAGTTGCCGCGGGCGCGCAGCAACAGCTTCAGCTCGGCCTTGGTCAGCTCGGTGTCTTTGACGTCGAGGTCGAGATTGAGATCGAACCAGTCAGTTGGCCCGTGGATGGCACTGCTGCCGTTCGAGGCGGGCGACGACTTGACCGAGAACGACAGTTTCGGGCGCAGCGGACCCAGCTGCAGCGTGGCCAGCTGGCTGTCGTGAATGAGCGGCGCCACGTCCGGCGGCAGAGCCGTCAGCCAGCGCGAAAATTCGAGCGCGAAGTCGCCGTCGACCCGCCGACGCCAGCGCGCATCGAAGCGCCCCGGCTTCAGCCCGCCCTGTTCCAACAGTGCCGGGACCTGCGCCAGCGAGGTGCGGTCGTAGAGCGCCAGCGGCTCGCCCGCCACGGTCGGCGGCTCGGTTTCGACCACCCACTGGTCGCGCTGCAGGACCTCGACACGGCCGTCACCGACCGCCCGGGCGAGCACCGACAACTCCTCGTGCGGATGCTTGAAGCCCTTGGTCTCGAGCTCGCAGAGCAGCTCGACCTTCATCGGCACGGTGCGCACCCGCGACTGCAGATGGGCCGGCGCAGGCACGCCGAGCCGATGCAGTAGCTCGACGCCCGCGCGGCTCTCCACCACCGGTGCCGGCAGTACGTGGGTGTAGTGATCGCCCGGGGTGAAATTCCCCGAGGGCGGTCCGTCGAAGAGCGTGTCCTGCGCGAGATAAAGCGGCCGCGCGCCCGGCAGATGCATGAGATGCGCCGGCGCCACGCCATCGGGCGTGGCCAACTGAATGAGATAGCGCGAGCCGTCGGCATCGTGCCGGCATTCCCAGGCCAGCTTCCCGCCATAGTGAAACGGCAACCCTTCGCGCGAAACCAGGAATTGGGTCAGATCCGGCTGCGAGAACAGGCCGTTCAGGATGCGTCGGGTGCGCACCACGTTGCATTCGAACTCGAGCGTCTGGAACGAATGCCAGTGGTTGAGGAAGGCCAGCCAGAGCGCGGTCGCCTGGGCGGGCTCGATGACCAGCAGGCTCTGCCGGCCGAGGGCCATGAGACGCTGGAGTTCCTCGCGCTCGAGCGTGCGATAGGCCTCTTCGCCCGTCGCGCCGGCCCGCCGCCATTCCAGCGTGGCGAGCTCGAAGCCCACATTCAGACGGATGGCCACGTGCTCGGGCCGCCCCAGCGGCGTGCTGGCGTTAAAGGTCGCGATCGCCTCCTCCCAGCGCCGCATTTCTTCCGAGGCGGCCGTCTGCTGCGCCCGCGCCGCCGTCTCGGCCAGGCGCGTTTCCGGAAGCATGAACTCGGGCAGCGGGTAACCCGCTTCGTGCAGCGCGAGAGCGAGATATTGCCACAGCTCGCCCGCGGTCTGCGGCGCATCGATCTCGCTCCACGGGCGCCACTCCCGCGCGGCGCTTTCGGGCCAGTCGGGAGCGAGATAGGCCAGGACCTCGTGCGTGATGGCCCGGCGGCGGCGATACTCGTGGAAGGCGCGTTCGAGCGCGCCGCGGTAAGCCGCTTCGGCACTCAACGCGGGATCGGGCGGCGGCGAACCGACACTGCTGGGCAGAGGCGCGATCGGCTCGCGACGACGCAGTTTTTCCAGCACCGCGCGGGTGGCGGCGTGGGCATGCACGCAGGTTCCCTCGGCGCCGATGGGACAAGTGCAGCGCGCCACCCAGGCCTCCCCTTCCCCGCGTTCGAAGTGCACGGTCTGCGGACGTTCGTCCTCCACCACGTGGGCTTCGATGCGCTGGGCGTCGCCAAAAATCCCGCGCACCCCGCCTGCCTGATGCAGGTGGTGTCCGCGGGCGGCGGTAAGCCGGTCAAAGGGGAGCTGGAACAACGCTTTCATCAGGCAAGCTCGGCGGCGAGCGCGGTCGGATCGGTCAGGGGCGCGCGACAGGCGAAGTCCCGGCAAACATAGGCGGCCGGCACGCCGTCGAGCGGCTCGGCGTGGGCCAGATATTCCTGCCGGGGCAGGTTTCCGCCGCCGGCCCGGAGAATGGCGAGATCGGGCGCGAAGGACTCGGCCACGACGCGCTCGAGCGCCTGCAGTCGGGCGTCCGCGGGTTCCCCGGCCAGCACGACTTGCGCGGGCGGCCGGCTCAGCGCCTCCTGCGCGGCCAGCATCAGCGGCATCGAATGCACCAGACGCTCGGCCCCCTCGGCATAGCCGCGGGCGTGCCAGGCGGCCTTGGCGCGCAATTCCTCGCGTCCGGTCAGGGCGGCCAGACGAACGAGATTCAGGGTCCCGCAGGAGGTGACCGACGGCTCCGCGCCGTCGTGGTCCTCCTTCAGCCGCAGCAGAATGCTGGCATCGGCGCTGCCGCTGCTGAACCAGCCGGGCGCGTCGTTGCCGAAGAGCGCGTCCTGCCGCTCCTGCAATTCCTCCGCCCAGGCGAGATCGGGCGGGTGGCCGGTCGCCTCGTAGAGATCGAGCAGGCCGCCGATGAGATAGGCGTAGTCGTCCGCAAAGCCGGCGATGTTCCCAGGCTGTCCGCGCCAGACGCGGCGCAGCACGGCTCGCTCGGGCTCCCACATCTCGCGGCGCAGGAATTCGACCGCGCCGCGCGCGATCTCGAGGTACTGCGGCTCCCCCAGCACGAAGCCGGCCCGGGCGAAGGCCGAGATCATGAGGCCGTTCCAGCTGGTCAGGATCTTGTCGTCGAGATGCGGCCGCGGCCGCTGCTTGCGCAGCGCGAGCAGCTTGGCCGAGGCAACCTGCACGCGCCGCTCCACTTCGGCCGCCTCGATCCCGAGTTCCGACGCGGTCTGCGAGAATGGACAGGAGACGAAGAGCGTGTTTTTGCCCGCCAGTTCGCCGTGCGGGTCGCTGCCCGGATCCGCATTGCCGCCCGGGCGCACGTCGAAATGCCGGCAGAACGCGTCCGCCTCCTCCGGCGGCAGCGCGGCGCGAATCTCAGCCTCGGTCCAGACGTAGAAGGCGCCCTCGGCGTGCTCGGGTCGGCCCTGCGCGAGCAGGCTGTCGGCATCCTCCGCGCAGTAAAATCCGCCCTGCGGCGCGCGCAGATCGCGCTCGACGTAGCCGAGAATGTCGCGCACCAGGTCGGCGAAGAAGGCCTCCCGCGTGCACTGCCAGGCTTCGAGGTAGCTCAGCGCGAGCTGCGCCTGATCGTAGAGCATTTTCTCGAAATGCGGCACGTGCCAGCGCGCATCGACCGAGTAGCGATGGAAGCCGCCGCCGAGGTGGTCGTGCAGTCCGCCCATGGCCATGCGCCGCAGCGTGGTCAGCCACAGGTATTGCGCCCGCTGCCGCACTTCGGGAGAGGCGGTCCGACGCGCCGACATCCGCGCGAGAAAACGGAGCAGCGCGGGGCGGGGAAACTTGGGCGCGCCGCCGAAGCCGCCCATGGAGTGATCGAAGACCAGCTGCAGCGCGTCCACCGCGCGCGAGAAGTCCTCCTCGGTCCGCACGAGGTCAGTCTCCCCCGCCGTCGGTTCCGCGTGCTCGCGCAGAGCGCCGACGACCTTCTCGCCCTGGGCCAGGATGCCTGCGCGATTCGTCCGCCACGCTTCGGCGATGGCCCGCAGGATGTCCGCAAAACTGCGGCGGCCGTAGCGCGCCTCGGGCGGGAAATACGTCCCGCCGACGAACGGCTCCAGGCGCGGAGTCAGCCAGACGCTGAGCGGCCAGCCGCCGCTGCCGGAGGTGGCCTGGACGAAGGTCATGTAGACGCGGTCCACGTCCGGCCGCTCTTCCCGATCCACCTTCACGTTGACGAAGTGTTCGTTGAGAATCGCCGCCGTCGCCTCGCTCTCGAACGACTCGTGCGCCATGACGTGGCACCAGTGGCAGGTCGAGTACCCGATCGAGAGAAAGATCGGCTTGTCCTCGCGCCGGGCGCGCTCGAAAGCCTCCTCGCCCCAGGGCAGCCAGTGCACCGGGTTCGCCGCGTGCTGGAGCAGATACGGCGATTTTTCAGCTGCGAGTCGGTTCGCCGGAGCGCTCATGGGAATCGGGAAGGAAGCACGCTCCCCCACCCCGCGCCCGGAAAAACTGCGTCAGAGCAGGTCGTTGCGTCCCGCACTGCCGAGGGCGAGGTACCCGGCTGGCAGCGGCGAAGGGGGCAAAACGCTCGCCCATAGCAAAATTGGATTCACTCCTCGGTGCGCGGCTGAAAGACTGCGGGCTTCCATGGCTTCGTTCACCCGTTTTGCTTCGCTGGCTGCAGCCGGCTTTCTCTTCGGCCCGGGCTGGCTGCCGGCGCAGAACATTGTGGTCAATCGCTACGACGATACGGCTCCCGGCACGGGCGGCGTGCCGGGGGACCTGCGCTACGCCATCACGCTCGCCAACGGTCAGCCCGATTCGATCGTGGAGATCGCAGGCAGCGCCACGCCCATCGTGCTCGCGGCGCCGCTGCCAAACATCGCCAACGGCATGACCATCCGCTCGGTCGGGCCCGCCCAGACGATCAGCGGCAACGCGCAATGGCGCATCTTCTTCCTCGATTTCCCCGGGGCCACCATCCGGCTGGAGAACCTCAATCTGATCGACGGACGCGCCCGCGGCGGGGCTGGCGGAGCCGGCGGCGGCGGCGGTGGACTCGGCGCGGGCGGCGCCGTCTTCGTCAATGCGGGACTGGTCACGTTCGATCGGGTGACGTTTGCGGGCCATGCGGTCCAAGGTGGGAATGGCGGCCCTGGCGGGACGCCCGCGAACTCGCTGGCCGGCGCGGGCGGCGGCGGGCTCGGCGGCGATGGCGGGCCCGGGAGCACCAATGGCGGGGCGGGCGGCGGCGGTGGCTACTATGGCGCGGGCGGCGGACCCGGCTCGGGCGGCGGGGGCGGCGGCGGTGGCTTGCTGGGTCGAGGCGGCGCGGGCGCGGGTGCCGCGGGGCTCGGCTCTGGAGGCGGCGGCGGGGCGCTGACGGACGGCGACGATGCTTCGCCCGCCGCCGGCGGCATCGGCGGGGCCGTGGGCGGCGGGGCGGGCCAGTCTGCCGGGGCGGCTGGTGGCGGGCAGCCCGGCGCCGCCAATGGCGGCGGAGGTGGCGGCGGCTCGCAGACCGGCGCGGCCAGCGCGCCCGGCGGCGATGGCGGGCGTTTCGGCGGGGGCGGCGGCGGCTGGTATCAGTCGGGCTTCAGTCCCTCGATCGCCGGGGCCGGCGGCGAGTTCGGCGGCGGCGGCGGCAACCCGCATCCGCAAGGCTCGGCCGGTCCGGGCGGCTGGGGCGGTGGTGGCGGCTCCGCGGCGGGCGTGGCCCTGCTGGGCCAGGCCGGCACGCCGGGCCAGGGCGGCTACGGTGGTGGCGGCGGCGGTGGGGCCCTCGGAGCACCCGCGGCCGGCGGCACCTTTGCGGGCCGCGGCGGGGTCTCTAACTCGGCCCAGGTGCTCGCGGGCGGGGGCGGCGGGGCGGCGCTGGGCGGCAATGTCTTCGTGCGCCCGGGCAGCGGGGCGGTGGTCACGTTCATCGATTGCCCGTTGCCGCCCGCGGCCCTGACGGCAGGTACGCCGGGCTCGACGGATCCCTCCGCCAGTAGTGGTTCCGCGGCGCAGGCGGGGAGTGCCGCCGGCAGCAGCGTGCTCTTCGGCGGGACCACGCTCACTTTGCGCGGAGTCGGCACGGTGACGCTGGCGGGCGACGTCCTCGACGATCCGGTCTTCCCCGGCAGCTTCGTTAAAACCGACGACGGCACGCTGATCGTGACCGGAAGCATCAGCCCGACCGGCGGCACCTCAATCCTCGGCGGTACGCTGCAGCTCGGCACCGGCGGCACCTCCGGCTCGCTGGCCGGAGGTCCCGTGGTGGCGCACGGGCGTCTGGTCGTGAACCGGAGCGATGCCCTTACGCTCGCCTCGACCATCAGCGGGAACGGCTCGCTCACCAAGCTGGGCACAGGCACGCTCGTGCTCACGGGCGACAACACCTACCTCGGCGCGACCACGGTCAGCGCCGGCACTTTGCAGATCGGCAACAACGGCACCTCGGGACGGATCGTCGAACGGCTGGTCAACCAGAGCACCGTCGTTTTCCAGCGCAGCGACGACCTGACCTACGCGGGCGACATCACCGGCCCAGGCACCCTGCGCAAGGAAGGCCCCGGCACGCTGACGCTTTCCGGCGCAAACACGAGCTACAGCGGCCCCACGATCGTCAACGGCGGTGTTCTCTCGGTGAATGCCGACCGTCGCTACGGCCTGGGCGGGTCGCTCACGCTCAACGGCGGCAGCTTGCGCTACACCGGCGCCTCCGACTCGCCCCAGCGCGGACTCGTGCTCGGAGCGGCCGGCGGAGTGGTCGAAATCACGAATGCCGGCACGACCTACACGTACCTCGGCAGCACGAGCGGAAGCGGCACCCTCACCAAGCGAGGGCCGGGCACGCTCGTCCTCGGCCAGCCCACGAGCAATACGATCGGCGCTTTGCTCGTCGAGGCCGGCGTCTTCCGCGGCACGGGAGCGCTCAACTCGTCGGGGACCACGACCGTGCAAGCCTCGATCCAGTACGCGGCCCCGAACCGCGCCTGGACGAGCAGCGGCGACCTCGAGATCGGCAGCCCGGCGGGCGCCACCTTCGAAGTCAGCGGCGGCACGGCGAACTTCGCCAACATCCGCCTCGGCCGCCCCGGCCTCGGTGGCACGATCCGGCTGCTCGGCGGACCCTCGGGGGCGCCCACCCTGCGGGCCTCCGCCAGCGTTATCGCGGGCCTCGACGGCCCGGGGGGCCAAGGAATCGTCAGCATCCAACAGGGGAGGCTCGCGGCCACGGGAGATCTCATCCTCGGCCGCGACGCCGGTTCCAGTGGCCGTATCATTGCGCTCAACGGCTCCGCCAGCGGCCGCACCATCGTCATCGGGCAGGCCGGCAGCGGCTTGGTCGTCCTCAACAGCGGAGGGCTCAGCACCACCGACGGACTCACCCTCGGCGCCAGCGGCACTGCCAGCGGCACGCTCACGATCGGCGCCGATGCCGGTCAGGCTCCGCTGCCGGGCGGCTCCATCACCGGCACAATCACCGGCGGCGCGGGCACCGGCGGCAACCTGCTGCAGGTCAATTCCACGACGCCGGTCAACCTCGGCACGTCGGTCAGCGGCAATCTGACGGTGCGACTGAACGCTGGTCAGGTGACCGTCGGTACGCTTTCGCCCGCCGGCGGAACGTTTCTCCAGGGAGGATCGCTCTTGGTGAACAGCATCGGCACGCCCATCCAAAACAATACGGTCATCGGTTTCAATTCCTTCGCCGCGAACACCAGCAGCCCGGGAGCGATCAGCGGGAGCGGACGGGTCGAGAAGCTGAATGCCGCGGTCACGTTGACCCTGGGCGATAACTCCTATACCGGCTCGACGGCCATCATCGGGGGCACGCTGGTGCTCGCTGGCGCCAGCAACTCCAATGAGTTCAACCTCCAGGGCGACGGTTCCGTCCTCGAACTCAATGTGGCCAGCGGCATACGCGACCTTTCCTACGCGGTCTTCCGTTTCGGCCTCGGCACGCAGACCCTCCGCAAGACCGGCGCCGGCGCCGTCCGCTGGCCGAACGGATTCAAGATCGCTCTCAACGGCCTGATCAGCGTGGACGCGGGCGAGTTCATCGGCGGCGGTTTTCCAGGTTGCAACTGGGCCGACAACCGCGCCGCGCTGACGGTCGCGGCCGGGGCCGTCTTTCGCGGAGCCGACGCGAATGTGTACGTCGGCGCCCTGAATGGCGGCGGCACCATCACCACCGGCTCTGCCAGCGCAAGCTACGAGGGGCTGACTTCCGGCACGCTTTCCGCCGCGCTCTTCTCGGGTGTCATTACCGACACCGGCGCCGGCAATCCTGGTCGCTTCATCAAGGCCGGCAGCGCCACCCAGACGCTGACCGGAGCCAATCTCTACACCGGCGGCACCGTCATCGCCGGAGGCACGCTGCAGATCGGCAATGGCGGCACCGCCGGCTCCATCCTTGGAAACGTGATCAATCGCGGCACCCTTGCCTTCCGGCGGAGCGACAGCCTGGTCTTCCCCGGCAACATCACGGGCACCGGAGCGACCAGCCACAGCGGCGGCACCCTGACGCTGAGCGGAAGCAGCACCGCCACGGGCACGCTTTCCGTCCAGACCGGCCGGGTGGTGCTGAGCGGACTCTACGCCGGCGGATTCAATGTCGCCGGCGGGGGCCGTCTTTCGCTGGCGGGCGGCTCGGTCGGCACACCGGGGGCGAGTTCGGTGGTTTCCCCGAATGGTCTGGTCGACGGCTCCGGGAGCATCGTCGGCGCGGTCCAGAATCAGGGGACGATCGCGGTCGGCCCGGGCCAGGCGATCACCGTGCGCGACGGCGTGGTCAGCAACCTCGCCGGCGGCACGCTCCGCGCCTTGGGCGGCGGGCTGCTCGATCTCTCCGGCGCGACCTCGCTGAGCAACGCCGGACTGATCGATCGCATTTCCGGAACCATCCTGTTTCCCGCCACCTTCACGAACAGCGGGGTGCTGCTCGATTCCAGCCTGGTGCGGATCAAGACCGCCGCGCGCACTGGCAACACGGTGACGGTGACCATCGACGGCTACACCGCCCACTCCTACCGACTCCAGCGCAGTACCGACCTGGCCGGAACCACCTTCGTCAGCCTCGGCGCTCCGCAGAATGGCGCCACCGGAGGCACGCTGACCTTCACCGACCCCGCGGCGAGCGAAGCGCAGGTTTTCTACCGGGTGGCGGTGGACTGAGTCTCAACCTGACGCCGCCTTCTCCTGCTCCGGGACGAAAACAGAAATCCGCGCTCGTTTTTTGGAGACACACCCTGGTACGGGATGATAGAAGACTCCCCGCCATTGTCGGCCTTTCCGCCATGCCCACGTCCGCCCGCCTTCTCTCCCTGCTCGCCGGCTCGCTGCTGGCGACCGCGTCTTCCGCCCAGGTCCTGAACGGCTCGTTCGAGGACCCCACGGTTGCGACCGGCGGAGCCTCGGTCTTCGGGGCCGGGTCGCTCGCGATCACGAACTGGACTGTCGTCGGCGTGGACGTGGCGGTGCTCAGCGGCTCGTTCACCCAGAGCGGCATCACCTTCCAGGCGCAATCGGGCAGCCAATGGCTCGACCTCTCCGGCGTGAACAATTCAGCCGCCTCCGGCGTGGTGCAGAACATCGGCACGGTCATCGGCCAAGCTTACGAAGTCAGTTTCTATGTGGGCTCGGCGAGCGATGGCGGGTTCTTTTTTCCCGCCACCGTGGATCTCAGCATCGACGGCGGCGGCCGCGTGAGCTACTTCAATCCGAACACGACGCCCAACGCCCTAAACTGGCTGCAGTTCACGGTCCCTTTCGTCGCCACCAGCACGACGACGACACTGACCTTCTTCAACGGCAGCGCCGCCAACAACTTCAGCACCGGGCTGGACTCGGTCACGGTGACGCCGGTGACGGCCGTGCCCGAACCCGCGACCATGCTGGCCGGCGTGCTGGCCCTTGGGGCGGTCGCCCGCCGCCGGCTGCGCAGGGCCCCGTCGGCCTAGCCCTGACGGAGACGAGCGCTCGCCTCATTCCGACTTCACCCCAAGAAGGCGTCCGAGGGCCGCGTCGAGTGCGGTGATGGTTGCGGGCTTGGTAACGTGCTCGTCGAAACCGGCCGCCCGGCTCGCGGCCACATCCTGCTCCATCCCGTAGCCGCTCAGCGCGATGGCCGGAATCGGACGCCGCGCACGCAGTTCGCGGATCAGATCCTGCCCGCTCCCGTCCGGCAGGCCGATGTCGCTGAGCACCGCGTCGAACTCCTGGTCGTCGAAAACGGCCAGCGCCTCGGCCCGACTGTGCGCTACCGTCACGCGGTAGCCGCGCTTCTCCAGCACCAGAGTCATGAATTCGGCGGTGTCGCGATCGTCCTCGACCACCAGCAGGTGATAGGCCCGCGATTCCACCGCTCCGCCCGGCAGCACGGTCGTCTCCTGCAGCTTGGGCGGCCCCGAGATGGTCGGGAGGGTGATGTGGATCGTGGTGCCCAGTCCCGGGCCGTCGCTGGTGGCGAAAATGGTGCCGTGCTGCGCCTCGACCAGCGCTTTCGCGATCGTCAGCCCCAATCCCAAACCGCTGCGCCGGCGCGCGCCGCGTCCCTGCTCGAAGGCGCGGAAGATGGCGGTGAGCTGGGAGGGCTCGACGCCGATCCCCGAGTCGCGAATCTCGATCAGAATCGAACCGCTCGCGTCATTCTGCGTGCGCACATGGATAACCCCGCCCGCCGGGGTGAACTTCACTGCATTGGCCAACGCATTCCAAAAGACCTGCTGCAGCCGCGCTGGATCGCCGCTCGCCTGATGCTCGCTGGCTTGCAGCGTGTAGAGCACCTGCAGGTTCTTGCTCTCGATGTCCCCGCGACAGATCTCGACCGCGTGGCGGAGCGAGTCGTGAAGATCGACCGGGTGCATCTCGAGGTGCAGTTTGCCGTGGGTGATTCGCGTGAGGTCCAGCAGGTCCTCGATCAGCCGCGCCTCGAGGGCGATGTTCCGCCGGATCATGGCGAACGTGCGCAGCAGTTCCTCGCGCGTGAGCGCGGTCGGATCGAGCCCCGAGACCGCGGTGAGGATGGGCGTGAGCGGCGTGCGCAGTTCGTGGCTGAGCGTGGCCAGGAATTCGTCCTTGGCCGCACTGGCCCGCTCGGCCGCTTCCTTGGCCAATTGGAGGTCGGCCAGGAGCTGATCCTTGCGGCGGCTGGATTCGCTGACCTCGCGGTAGAGACGCTCCAGCTCGCTGCGCTGTTCGTTGAGCAGCCGGTGTGTGCGCACCTTGAAGATCGCCCCGCGGATCGCGCGGGCAATTTCCGGGGCGCTGGCCTGGCCCTTCACCAGATAATCGTGCACGCCGCTCTTCATGGCCTCGACGGCGATCGCCTCCGAGCCGGTGCCCGTCATCATCACGACAGGAATCGTCTCCGGCCCGAAGAGACGATGGATCTCCTGCATGAGTTCCAGCCCGCTGCCATCAGGCAGATGATGATCGAGCAGCACGCAGTCGAAGTGCAGCTCGCCCAGGGCCTCGATCCCCTCCTCCAGCGTGAGCCGCTCCTCCAGCGCGTAGGTGGATTCGGGATCCTGCAGGAGCGCGCGACGCAGCGCCTCCCGGTCCTGGGCGTTGTCGTCGACGAGAAGGATTTTGAGCGCAGCACTCATGGGGCCGGTTCGAGCGTGAAAAAGAAGGTGGTACCCTGGCCGAATTCGGACTCGAACCAGACCCGTCCGCCGTGTCGGTCGATGATCGACTTCACGACCGAAAGCCCGACGCCCGTGCCCCCGCCGAAGCGCTCACGCGGATGCAGCCGGCGGAAGAGCTCGAAGACCCGGTCGGCGTGCTTCTCGCGAATGCCGATGCCATTGTCCCGCACGTAGAAGCGCCGCGGCTGGCCGGGCGGGTCGTCCCAACCCACCTCGATCCGCTTCGCTTCGCTGGCGTTGTATTTGACCGCGTTGACGATGAGATTGGCCAGAACCTCGCGCAGGAGCAGCGGATCGGCCACCACGCGCGGGAGCGGCCGCGGGCAGACGAGTTCCACGCCGCGCAGCGTCTCGGCCCGGGCCACCCGCACGTCGGCCAGCACCTGCTCCAGTTCGCACTCGCGGGGCTGCACGGCGAGTCGTCCGAGCTTGGTGAAATGGACCAGCGCCTCGATCAGCTCGTGCATTTGCCGGGCCAGGTCTTCCAGGGTGGCGAGCTTTTCGCGGCCGGCCTCGTCGAGCCGCTCGCCATAGTCTTCCTGCAAAAACCTGGCCAGGTTGCGGATCCCGCGCAGCGGCTCCTGCAGATCGTGCGAGGAAAGGTAGGCGAAGGAAGTCAGCTCCGTGTTGCGGGTCTCGAGGGTGGCATTCAACCGGAGCAATTGGTCGGTCCGCCGAAGGATGAGCGCGCCGATGGCTGCGCGCAGTTCGAGCGCGGCCTGGAGGTCGGGCTCGCGCCAGGGATGCGAGTGCCCCGTGACGATCTCGCGCCAGGCGGCGAAGGACTTGCGCGGATTGATCCGGCCGCTCTCCGCCTCCACCGCTTTGTGCGGGTTGCCGGCCCAGGTGATCGTCGCAACCACCTCGGGTCGAAACCAGAGGATGTAGTCCGCGTTGACCCGCGAAATGGAGAACGCGAGCAGCCCGCTCGCCGTCCCGGGAAACGCCGCTGCCGGCGGGTAGACGCCGGAGAGATGGTCCGTGGCGAAAGGTCCGTCGTTCGGCTGCTCGCGCAGCCAGGCCCAGAGCGCGCGGACCTCCTCTGTACCCGGGGTGCGTCCGAGCAGCACGCAACGGTCGCCCAAACAGAGCGCGGCTCCGCCGGCCCCGACCAGCTGGAGCAACTCGGGTGTCAGTTTCACCAGAGCGGAGGCAAAATTCTCCTCCTTGGAAAAGTGTTGGAAGAAGGACGCCTGAATCCGACGGCCCTCCAGCAGGGCCTGATTTCGCTCGCGCTCCTCCCGGGCGGCGATCTGCGTCGCCACGACCTGCCCGAACAAGCTGCAGGCCGCCCGCACGCTGAAGGGCAGCTCGCGGGGCTGCGGGTGGTGACACGCGATCAGCCCCCAGAGGCGGTCACCCGGGAGGAGGGAGACCGACATCGAGGCCTGCACTCCCATGTTCTGCAGGTACTCGAGATGCACGGGCGAGACACTGCGCAGCACGGCCTGGCTCAGGTCGAGCGGCACGCCCGTCTCCGGGTGCCGGTCCGGAACGATGGCGGCGGGCTGGTAGGCTGAGCGCGGGATCAGACGGAGACGATTGCGGCGGTAGAGTTCCCGCGCCTGCGCCGGAATGTCGGAGGCCGGGAAATGGTGGCCGAGGTAGGAATCTGCCCCGCGCGCCAAGGTTTCGGCCACCACGGAGCCATTCCAGGCCGGGTCGAAACGGTAGATCATCACGCGGTCGAAGCCGGTCAGCCTCGCCACCGACCGAGTCGCGCTCTGCAGCAGTGAGGCGAGATCTGGAGCCGCCTCCAGTTCCGTCAGCGCGGCTTGTAACTCGAGGTAGAACGCGGCCGCCCCGAACGAGGGATCGGTGCGCTCGAGTTCGATCACCAGCAGCCCCTCGGTTCGGTGTGCGATGGCGTCGAAGCGGTCCTGCCCGATCTGCACGGGGCTGGGCGAAGGAATCGGCTGACGGCCCGACGCCAGGGCCCCGAGCAGCGCCCCCACATCGCCCAGTTCCGGCAGGCGCAGCCCGCGCAGCGCGCCTGGTTCAAGGCCGAGCAAAGACCGGGCGTTCTCGCTCGCGGCCACGATTTCCAGTCCGGGCTCGCGCAGCACGAGCAGCAGACCATGCGGTTGGATCGCCCCCGGCACATGAATGGGCTCGCGCGCGCAGACGGCGAGGTCGGGATCGGCGACGACAGCGATGCTCATAAGGCGGCGGGAAGCGTGCGTTGGAACCAGGCGCGCAGGCCCGCGAAGACATCGCGCGCCGTGCGCACGATGGCCGCCGAAGCTTCCGCCGACGCCGCCGCCTGCCGTTCGAGCGCCCCGAGAAATTCGTTCCAGCGCTCTGGCACCGCCTCCCCGTAGCTGGCGAAAAACCGCCGCGGGAGTGTGGAGGCGCCGAGTCCGCGCAGGATCTGCCGGCCTCCGAGCGTGGCCCCCTCGGTCACGTAGAGCGCGCCAAAGGCCGCGGGCAGGTCCGGCACCGGCGGTACCTCGGCCCGCGGACCGACTGCCCCGGCGGCGAGTCCGCAATGCGCGAGGTCCGCGCGCAGCCAGCCGGCTTTGCGCCGGTCCTCGAAGTCGACCCCGGAGCCGTTCCATGTCAGCCGCCCGAGGGCCGTTTCGAGTGGTTCGTAGTAGGCCAGAAACGCGGTCAGCAAGTCCCGATACCGTCCGAGTTCAGAGGTGCGCCATTCGAGGGCAAGGAAGCGCTCCAGCCTCTGGTGGTCGGCCAAGGTGGCGGCGCGCAATTGACGAAGAATTTCGGACGGCATGAGACGTGGAGAACCCTGGCCCCGCTGGGTGCTCACAAGACCCACCGGCGACCGCCCCCTGTTTCGATTCCCACCCCAGCTCTGCATGGGTGGGCGGGAAAGTTTTTTTTTGCGCCGGGCTTACAAACACGGCCGCGCGGGAAAAATCGGGGCCTTTTTGCGAACACTTCTCAAAATATTTGACACCTCGAGTCAATTTCTTTAACTGCGACTCATTCGCATTGCGAGCGCTCTGACGGTGAGCGCATTCGCTTCTGGTTTCCACCTTTCCATGTCTCACCTCCATCGTTCCGTTTCCGCTCCTGCGACAAAGTCTCCCTCGCGTTTAGGCGCCACGCAAAGACCGACGGGCTCGTCGCGTGGTGCGCTCGGCGCACTCCTCTTCACCCACGGACTCGCCTCCCTCGCGGCCCAGGAAGCGACCCCCTTGGGCGAAGCGGCCGCCGATTCCTCTGCGGCGCTGGACCTCCCGGGACGCGTCCTTGTCGAGGGCTCCTACGTTCCGGAGGTCAGCAGTTCCAAATTCACCGAACCGGTGCGCAATCTGCCGCAGACCATCACCATCATCCCACGGAAGGTCATCGAGGAGCAGAATGCGCTCAATCTGCGCGACGTGCTCCGCAACGTGCCGGGCATCACCTTCCAGGCCGGAGAAGGCGGCGGCGGCCTGCCGGGCGATTCCTTCACGCTGCGCGGTTTCAGCGCGACCGGCGACATCTCGGTCGACGGCATCCGGGACAATGCGGCCTACTCGCGCGACGCCTTCAACATCGAGCAGGTCGAGGTCATCAAGGGTCCGGCGTCCGTGTATGCCGGCCGCGGCGCGACCAGCGGCGGCATCAATCTGGTCACCAAGTCGCCGACCAAGCAGGCCAGCTATCAGGCCTCGGGGAGCGTCGGAACCGATGGCTACTACCGGGCCACGGCGGATCTCAATCAGCCCATCGCCGCCAGTCCAATCCCTGGGACCGCCCTGCGCCTCAACGCGGTCTACCAGCAGGCCGGTTACCCCGGCCGCGACGTCGTCGAGAGCAAGCGCTACGCGGTGAACCCGGTGGTCGCCTTCGGCCTCGGCACCTCGGCCAAACTGACACTCGGTTACCTCTATATGCGGCAGGACAATGTGCCCGACTACGGCCTGCCCTGGGGCGTGTATCCGGGCTATCCGACCGGCGCCTACCAGGCGAACCCGCCGGTACCGCAGAATACGTTCTACGGGCTGCGGAACTACGACTTCGAGGTGGTGGAGCAAAACGTCGCCACGGCCCAGCTCGACCTCGTCTTCAGTCCCTCGCTCCGGCTGAGCACGATTGCCCGGTACGCCGACACCCGCCGCTCGTCGGCCATCACGGCGCCGCGCCCGCCGAATCGGCAGCTGCAGCTGCGCGACATGGAGAACGAGAACTTCGACAGCCAGACGACGCTCAATGCCGCCTTCGAGACCGGTCCGCTCAAGCACGCGCTGGTCGGCGGCATCGACCTCTCGCATCAGGCCACCTTCAATCGCAATGCCGCCAATACGGCCAACCAGCCGCCCATCACGGTGGCGGCGGCCAACCCGAACGATGCGCCGCGCGGGCCCATCCCCCGGCTGGCCACGCCCTACAACCACACCTCCGTGCTCGGAGTCGCGGCCTATGCGTTCGATACGGTCAAGCTCGGCGAACGCTGGGAGTTCTCGGCCGGCCTGCGCTTCGACCATCTCGACACGCATTTCCGCGGGGCCGATGGCGCCCGTCTCGCCCGGACCGACAATGTCTTCAGCTGGCGCGCCGGCGTCGTCTACAAGCCGACCGGCAACGGCAGCATCTACGCCAGCTTCGGCACCGCCTTCAAACCGGTGGTCGATGCCGGCAACACCGGCTCCGGCCTGAGCACGACGCCCACGGCCGCCAACAACGTCAATCTTTCACCCGAGAAAACGCGCAATTACGAAGTCGGCACCAAGTGGGACGTCCTCGAAGGCAAGCTGTCGCTCACCGCGGCGCTTTTCCGCACGGAGAAGACCAATGCCCAATCGCGCACCACGACCAACGACGCCTTCACCCTCAGCGGAAAGCAGATCGTGCAGGGCGTGGAGCTCGGCGTGGCCGGCCACCTCACGAAAGACTGGAGCATCTTCGGCGGCTACGCGTTCCTCGACTCGTCCATTCCGAAGAGCCGCAACCCGGTCGAGGAAGACCGGGCGCTGACGCTCACGCCGCGGCATTCGGCCACGCTCTGGACCACGTATCAGCTGCCCAAAGGCTTCAGCGTCGGCCTCGGCGCGCAGTATACCGACAGCGTCATCCGCTCGCGCAACGCCACCACCGGCGTCGAGCTGAGCATCCCGGGCTACACGCTCTACAACGCCATGATCGCGTGGGAGCCGAACAAGCACGTCGTCTTCCGCCTCAATGGCGAGAACCTCGGCGACAAATTCTACGTCGATCGCGTCGGCGGCGGCCACTACGTCCCGGGCCCGCGGCGGCAGATCATCTTCAGCACTACGGTCAAATTCTAACCCCCCGCCATGGTTCTCGAAATTCCCGACGTCCTCTCGCCCGCCCAACTGGCCCAGGCGCGCGCGCTGCTCGACTCCGCCGAGTGGGTCGATGGCCGCGTCACGGCCGGACACCAGTCCTCGCAGGTGAAGGACAACCTTCAGATCCCCGAACACCATCCGGCCGCCCGGCAGCTGGGGGAGCTCATCCTCGGCGCGCTCGGGGCCAACCCGCTCTTCCTCACCGGCGCGCTGCCCAAGCATGTGTTCCCGCCGCTCTTCAATCGCTACGCGGGCGGACATTCCTTCGGCACGCATGTGGACAATGCCATCCGGCAGATTCCCGGCACGCCGCATCGGATCCGCACCGATCTCTCCTGCACGCTCTTCTTCAGCGAACCGGACGAGTACGACGGCGGCGAGTTGGTCATCGAGGACACTTACGGCACCAAGCGGGTCAAGCTCCCGGCCGGGCATCTCGTGCTCTATCCCGCGACCAGCCTGCATCACGTCACGCCCGTGACCCGCGGCGCCCGGACCTGCTCGTTCTTTTGGATTCAGAGCATGATCCGCGACGGCACGCAGCGCGCGCTGCTCTTCGATCTCGATTTCGCCATCCAGAGCGTGGCGGGCTCGGTTCCGCAGCATCCGGGGGTGGTCAGCCTGACCGGGGTGTATCACAATCTGCTCCGGCAGTGGGCGGAGCTGTAACCGGACTCCGCGCCCGCGGTTCTCTTTTCTCTCATGCTTCGTCAGGTCATCTTTTGGCTCCATCTCCTCTCCGGCGTGGTCGCCGGACTCATCATCGGCGTGATGTGCTTCACCGGCGTGGTGCTCGCGTTCGAAAAGCAGATCGTCGCCTTCGCCGAGCGGGATGTGCGCCGCCTCGAACCGCCCTCCGCCAACGCGCCGCGCAAGCCGCTCGACGAGCTGGTGGCCAAGGCGCGGAGCGCTTTCAAGAACGTGCCGCCGCAACCCTCGGTCACGGTCTCGACCGATCCGCGCGAGGCCGTGGTCATCAGCGTGGGGCGCAATCGCAACCTCTACGGCAATCCCTACACCGGGGCGGTGGTCGAGCCGGTCTCCACGCGCACCCATGACTTCATGCACTGGATGGAGGACTGGCACCGCTGGCTGGCCTTCGGCGGCGACCAGCGGGCCCTGGGCAAAGGCGTGACGGGAGCCTGCAACTTCGCTTTCACCGTGCTCGGGCTGACCGGCCTGGTCATTTGGTGGCCGCGCCGCTGGAGCTGGAAGGCGCTGCGTCCGTCGGTCTGGTTCACCGGCGCCAGCGGGAAGGCGCGCGACTGGAACTGGCACAACGTGATCGGCATCTGGTGCCTGCCGGTGCTGCTCGTCCTGAGCGTGAGCGGCGTGGTGATCTCCTACCGCTGGGCGACGGACGCGGTCTATCGGCTCGCCGGCGATGTCCCGCCCTCGTCTGGCGGACCGGCCGCGTCGGCGGTCGAGGTCGCCAAGCCTGCCGCCGACGCGAAGCCCCTCACCTACGACGCGCTCCTGGCCGTCGCCCAGGCGCAGAAGCCGGACTATCAGAGCATCAGTCTGCGCTTCGGCGGTCCTCCTCCGCGCGGTCAGGGCGGCGGCGCCCCCGCGCCGGGCGCCGGCAAACCTCAGCCCGTCACCGCCGCCATTCGGGCGCCGGGCAACTGGCCGCTCTTCACGACGCCGACGTGGCAGCTCGATCCCTACACCGGCGCCGTGCTGAAGGCGGAGAGTTTCGCCGATCTCAACCCCGGCCGGAAGGCGCGCAGTTGGCTGCGCTTCCTGCACACCGGGGAGGCGCTTGGGCTGGTCGGACAGTTCGTCGCAGGGGTGGCCAGCCTCGGCGGACTCGTGCTCGTCTGGACCGGCTACGCCCTCGCCTGGCGGCGCTTCCGGGCCTGGCGCAATGGGCCGGATGCGCCGACGGCCTGAGCGCAGCGGTGGACGAGATGGAAGGACGCAGCGCGCGCATCCAACGCTGGCTCGACCGGGGACTCGCCCTCGAACGCGCCCCGCGCCCCGACGGTCCGGCGCTGGCGCTTCGCTGCTATCGCCGGGCGGCCGCCGCCCTCGCGCGGCTGCCGGAGGTCGACACGCCCGAGGTCCAGCGGGCGCTGGCCCGGGCCGAGGTCAATGTGGGCAACGCGACGCCGGCTCTGACCGAAAGCCTGGCCGCCTACGACTCCGCCCTGGCGCGGCTCGCGACCGTGGACCTGGCGAAGGAGAACAGCGCCTTACGGGGAACTGCCTGGCTCAATCGCGGAGCCCGTTTGCTGCGCGCCAGCAGCGCACGTCACGTCGAAGCCCGCGCCAGTTTCGATGAGGCGATCGCGGCGTTTACCGCAGCGCCGGCCGATCGCTTCGTGCAACGTAATCTCGCCGCGGCCTGGATGAACCGGGCGGCGGCCAACGCTCTGAGCGGGGAGCATGCGCAGGTCGCCGCGGAGGCGGAACAGAGTCTTACGCTGGTCGCCGCGCTCGAGAGCGACGACGTCGCAGCCGCCGAGATCGGGTTGAAGGCGCGTCTGCTCTGGCTCGCCCAACCGCCGACCGACGCGATCGCGCTGGCGGATTGGATCGGCCCCGCCAGCGACTGTCTCGACCAAGGACTGGCGCTGGCGCAGGCGTGGACCAGCCGCGGCTTCGCGGGGCTGCTGCGTCCGGCCGAAGCGCTCTTCCGGGTCGGGTGTGCGTTCCATCTGCGCCATCTGCCCAAGTTCCTGCCGGAGTTTCTGCGCGAATATCTGCTCAGCTGGCCGGAGGCGACCTTCGCGGCCCATTTCTTCGCCAACGAGTGCGCCGCTCGGGCCCGCAGCGCGCTCCACTTGCGCCTGCTGACCGAGCCTTCGTCGGGGGCGGCCAACCTGCTGGAGGAGCTCGCGGACACCGTGGACGCATTGACCCACCGGCAGGTGGCGCAGTTCGGGGACGACGCCGATCTGGTCTGGCTGCAAGCCCGGCAGCACGAACTGGCCGGACGCAGCGAGGCAGCGCGACTCGCCTGGCATCGATACCTGCGGCAGCGACCGGAGGATCGGCGCGCGCGCCGCGCCGCCACCGATTGGCCCACCCATCGGGGGGCGGAAGGTGCGGCCCTGGCCTTCGCTGCGGAGGCCGGTTGAGCGGCGCGACACGTCCGCAGAGGGACCCGGCGGCGAAGCATGGATGTTCGCCGGTCCGTTCCGACGCAAGGAGCGTTGGCAGTTCGAAACGCTGATGCCGTGGGCACGGGAAGGCGAATCAACCCTCTATTGACGAACCTATGTACAACATCCTTCCCCATCGCATTGCTCAGGCGGCCGCCGCCGTGGCCCTCGCCTGCAGTCCCCTCCTGGCCTTCGCGCAGGAGACCGTCATCACCACCACCGGCACAATCTCGTCCCTGACGCCGACCGAGGTGGTCGTGACCCGCTCCGCGGGCGGCCCGGCGACCTACCGCTATACGAAGACCACCACCTTCGTCGACGCCGACGGGCGCACCGTGACCTACGAGTCGATCAAGCCCGGCGACACGACCACGGTCTATTACACGATGGTCGATGGCCAGCCGGTGGTCGGCAAGGTGCTGGTGACCCGCAAGAAGACCACCACCACCGAGTCCCCGGCGGTGGTGGAAGAGACCACCACCACCACGACCACCACCAGCCCCCGCAAGTAACATGAAGAAGTTCGCCCTCCTTCTGCTCACCGTCGTCGGCGGACTCTCGCTTGGGGCTTGTGCCTCGGATCCGCCGCCGGTCACTACCACGGAAACGACCACGACCCGACGTTTGGTCGCTCCGGTCGCGCCGCCGGTCACGACCAGCACCACGGTCCAGCGGACGACCTACTAGACCCTCTGCCAGCCTCCGGGCCATAGCCGGACTCGTCGAAGACGGGTCCGGCCTTTTTGTGGCGTCTAGCGCTGGGCGAGAAGTTCCCGCAGCCGCTCCAGATCGACGGGCTTCACCAGATAGGCGTCGAACCCCGCCTCCTCCGCCTGCGCCAGATCTTGGTCGCTCCGGTAGCCGCTCATCGCGTAGATGCGCAGCCCGGCCTGCGCCGGCTCGGCCCGCAGTCGGCGCGCTACTTCGAAGCCATCCATGCCAGGAAGCCCGATGTCCAGCAGCACGACCTCCGGCCGGAATTCTTGCGCGAGTTCCAAAGCCTGCGGGCCGTCGCCAGCCGTGCGCACTTCGTGGCCGCGAGCGCGCTGCAACATCGCCATGGCCTGAGCCGAGTCGGCATTGTCATCCACCACCAGCAGTCGCCGCGCCATCGCCGGAAGCGTCGACCGGACGGTTCCCGCCGGCTTGGGCGGCTGGGCCAGCCGGGGCAGGCGAATGACGAATTCGCTCCCGCGGCCCACGCCTTCGCTGTGCGCCTCGACCGTGCCGCCGTGCAGACGGACGAGGCGGTCGACCAACGTCAGCCCGATGCCGAGCCCGCCGTGGGCGCGGTCCAGCGAGCGGGTGGCCTGCATGAAGAGCTCGAAGACGCGCGGCAGGAGTTCAGGGGCGATGCCGATGCCGTTGTCGCGCACCCGCAGCTCCACTTCGGGCCCGGCGGCAGCTTCCGCGAGCGCCACGGTGACATCGATCCGGCAGCCCTCGCCCCCATATTTGCAGGCATTTCCGAGCAGGTTTCCCAGCACCTGCTCGAGACGAGTACTGTCGGCGAGCACGTACACCGGCTCCTCCGGCAGACAGACGCTCAGCGCCTGATTGCGGGCCTGGCAGGCAGGTCGCATGGCGTCGAGCGCCGAGCGGACGACCCCCTGCAGCTCCACCGTCGCACGCCGGAGCGCGATCTTGCCTTCGGTAATGCGGGAAACGTCGAGGAGGTCATCCACCATGCGGCTCATGTTTTCGATCTGCCGCGTGAGGATGCCGAGGGCGTGGTCGCGCTCGGCTGCCCCCAGCTCGGGCAGGCCCAGCAATTCGGCGGCATTGCGCAAAGGCGCCAGCGGATTGCGCAACTCGTGCGCCAGCATGGCCAGGAATTCGTCTTTGCTGCGGTCGGCTCGCTCCAATTCCTCGGCGGCGTGGCGCAACTCCGCTTCGCGCGCCCGGATCTCCGTCATGTCGGTGACGACCACTCCGACCCATTGCACCTTGCCCGCGGGATCCCGGATGCCGGAGAAATCGCTCCGCACCCAGACCGCACGGCCTTCCGGCAGCACGAGCCGGTGCTCGATCATGAACTGGCCGCCCTCACTGGCGGGCAGCTTCGCCAGCCGCTCCAGCAGCAGCGCCTGCTCGTCCGTGGGCACGAGATCGCGCAGCCGCAGCTCGAGCAACTCCTGTCGCGGGCGGCCGGCGATGCGCACGAAGTGGTCGTTGGCCAGCACGAACTGCCCGTTCAGATCCAGTTGGACGATCCCGCTGGTCGACTGGTTGAAGATGGCGGCAAACTGCTCGGCGCCGCGTCGGAGCGCTTCCTCGGCCCGCCCACGCTCGGTGAAGTCGCGCACGATCAGCAGAATGCGCCGGCCGACCGATTCGTCCGTGACCCGGCGGGCATTGAGCAGCAGGAGGCGCGTCTCGCCCTCCGTGAAGTTGTGCCGCACCGCCACGTCCTGAATGCCGGCACCCTGCCGCACCACGTTCTCGAGCAGCGCGCGGAGCAGAGGAATGTCCCAGGAACCCTGCCCGACGGCGAAGAGCGGACGGTCCAGCACCTCTTCGGCGGCCAATCCGTAGGTCTTCAGAAAATCCAGATTTGCCTTCCGCACGACCAGCGCTTCGTCGAGCACCAACAAGGGCGCCGGCAAGTGGGCGAGGATCAGCTCCGCCGACTCCCGCGAGCGCACGCCGCCGCTCCATTCGGTCGTGGCAGGGACTCCAAACTCGCCTCCCGCCACGGTCTCTTCGCCGGACTGACTCATCGAACCTCCAGCATGGTGCGCTGGGCGACCCGACGCAAACGCGCGCTGCCCTGCAATCTGCCCGAAGAGCTTGCGTTTCACGCGACGCGCTCCGCTTCCCCGGCCGGCGCAACAGAGTCGCTGCCGCTGGCATTGCACCTGCGTGAGTCGGATCAGCCCCACCTCCGCACCATGTCACCGCCCTCCTTTCTCCTGCGCCTCTGCGCCTTCGCCCTGTGCCTGCCGGGCGTCTGGGCCCTGGACACGACACCCACGCCAACCCCGACCCCGCCGGACCAGCCGACGCCTCCGCCGCCCACGTTGCCCGCACCTTCGCTCACGCCGACGCCGAAGCCCATTCCAGCCCAGCCCGACAACGCCGGCCGCAACCAGCGCGCCCGGCGCGGCAGCGGGCTGGTGGCGACCGACCAGTCGAACCAGCCGGACGACCTCCGCGTGACCCGTGAGCTGCGTCGAGCAGTGCTGGCGGATACCTCCCTCTCGCTCAACGCCAAGAACGTGAAGATCATCAGCACATCGGCCTTGCTGGTCCTGCGCGGTCTGGTCGATTCCCCCAGCGAGCGCACCCGCCTCGACGCGCTGGCCCAAACCGCGGCCGGCTCGCGACAGGTCGTGAACGAATTGGAAGTGCGGGCGCGGCCCTGAGCGGTGCGGCTGACCCGGCCGCGCCTCCAGCAATGGGCGTTACAAAGGATTAATGCGACGCTACCCTCTCGCACTCGTAGCTACGGTTTCGGTTCCGACACATGCGTATCCTGATCGCTGAAGATGATCGCAAGCTCGCGGAGTTCATGGTGAATGGGCTGCGGGAGAACAGCTTTTCCGTCGATCACGCCGCCGACGGTTCGGAGGCACTCGCGCTGGCGCTGAAGTCATCCTACGACACCGCGGTGATCGACGTCATGCTGCCGTCGCTGGACGGACTCGATCTGATCCGCCAGCTCCGACGCGAGAAGGCGGACACGCCGGTCCTCGTGCTCAGCGCCCTCGCCTCCGTCGATGACCGTGTGCGGGGGCTGAACGCCGGAGCCGACGACTACCTCACGAAGCCGTTCTCGTTCTCCGAGTTGCTGGCGCGGGTGCACGCATTGATCCGGCGGGCCACCCGCACCTCCGAGCCGTCTCGCCTTTCGGCGGGCGATCTGGTCATCGACCTGCTGGCTCGCGAGGTCACGCGCGGCGGGCAGAAGGTGGATTTGGCGGGCCGCGAGTTTGCCTTGCTCGAATATCTCGTGCGTCACGCCGGCCGGCCGGTGACGAAGACGATGTTGCTCGAGCACGTCTGGGACTACTCCTTCGATCCGCAGACCAACGTCGTCGACGTGGTGGTGTGCCGACTCCGCCAGAAACTCGAACGGGACTTGCCGGGACCGCGGCTGATTCATACCCTCCGTGGAGTCGGCTATGTCTTTCGATCGGCTTAAACAGGCCACCCGAAATCTCGGGTTTCGGCTCAGTCTGAGTTACGCCATTGCGTACACCGTCGGAGTGGCGGCGCTCTTCTCCATCATCCACGTCACCGTCTCGAACAACATCGACAACCGCGAGCGTACGGGGATCCAGGCGCGACTGGCGGAGTACTGCGCGATCTACCAATCCGGCGGCGTGGAGCGCCTCGGAGACTGGGTGCGAAACGTGGAGGAGGCGCGCCGGAAACGCGTCCATTTCGTGCGCGTGCTGGGCCCCAAGCCGAGCCGCGAAGTACGCATGCTCACGCTTCCGCTGAACATCGAGGCGGGCGACCTCCCGGAGGCCCCACCCACCCCGCTCAACGAGCCTTCCTGGACACGCGTCGATCGCGATGAATCCACCGAACTCGTGGCGGCCGCCCAGACGCTGGCCGACGGTGCCACCGTGCAGGTCGGGCGCGCGGTCGAGAACATCGACGTGGTTCTGAGCGGCCTGCGCAAAGTCTTCCTCGGCGTCTCGCTTCCGGTGGTGCTGCTCGGCCTCCTCGGCGGCAACTGGCTGCTGCACCGCGGGATGAGTCCCATCCGGCAGATCGTCCAAACGGTGCGCTCCATCCTCGACACCGGGCGCATGGATGCGCGCGTGCCCGTCGGCACCTGGGACACCGACATGGACCGGCTGGTCGACTTGTTCAACCGCATGCTGGACCGCAACGAAGCGCTCATCCGGGCGATGCGCGAAGCGCTCGACAATGCCGCCCACGATCTGCGCACTCCCCTCGCGCGCATGCGCATGACCGCGGAGGCCGCGCTGGCCACGCCCAAGCCGAAGCTGGAAGACGCCCAGCACGCGCTGGCGGATTGCCTGGAGGAATCGGATCGGGTGCTGACCATGCTGCGGGCGCTCATGGACGTGGCCGAGGCCGAGAACGGGGCCATGCCGCTGCGGTGGGAGTCGATCGACGGGACGGCCCTGCTCGAACGCACGATCGATCTCTACGCGCCCGTGGCCGAGGAAAAGCGCATCGTCGTTCAGCTGCGCAGTCGCTACCGCGGTCAGTTGCTCGGCGATCCGGCGCGGCTGCGCCAGGTGCTGGCCAACCTGCTCGACAACGCTCTCAAGTACACCCAGGAGGGCGGCTCGGTCTTCATCGAGATCGAGCGTTGGCTGCACCCGAGCGGCCCGGAGGCGGCCATCACGTTCCGCGACAACGGCCCCGGCATCGCCCCGGAGGATCTGCCGCGCATCTGGGATCGGCTTTTCCGCGGCGACCGCAGTCGCTCGCAGTCGCGCGGGCTCGGCCTTGGTTTGAGCCTCGTGAAAGCGGTGGTGGAAGCCCACGGCGGTCGCGTGCTGGCCCGCAATGCGCCGGCCGGTGGGGCCGAGATCACGGTTTGCCTGCCGCTGGCGCCGCGCGCCACGACGGTCGAATTGCTGCCCGCCCCGGCGGTGGCCACCGGCTGAGGCGCGACCATATTCTTGCAGTCGGCGGCGGGTCTGCTGTGCTTTGCGGCATGTGCCGCTTCGCCCTGTTCCTCGCGCTCGGCTGGCTGCTGCCGCTGCTCGGCCCGGCTGCGGAATCGTCGCGCTTCCTCAACGGCGTGGACGCGAACTACGTGGCCGAACTCGAACAGGCCGGCGGTCGCTGGCGCGGGGCCGATGGGGTGGCCGAAGATCCCTACCGTCTGCTCGCCCGGGCCGGGGCCAACGCCGCCCGCATCCGACTGTGGACTCGCGACGACGGGCCCAGCGGGCTGCGCGCCGCCACCGAACTGGCCCGCCGGGCGCAGGCGGCCGGTCTCGCGCCCTATCTCGTGCTCTTCCTGAGCGAGGAGTGGTCGGATATGGTGAAACAGCCCGCGCCGGCCGCCTGGCGCGCGCTGCCGGAAGAGCAGCGACTGCGTGCGATCGAGGAGTACGCCGAGCGCGTCACGCGGCATTTCCAGCAGGCCGGGCTGCGCGTCGAACTCTTCGAGATCGGCAACGAAATCGATTTCGGGATCTGCGGCGTGTTCGAGCCTGACTGGGCCAAGCGGGTCAGTCTCGACTACATGCGCACCATGGTCTGGCCGCGGATGGCGAAGATCATCGCCGCCGCCCAGCGCGGCGTGCGCAAGGCGGAGCCGAAGGCGCGCTTCATCCTGCACCTCGCGCAGTGGACGAACGCGCCCTACTGCCTCGCGTTCTGGCAGGAGATGGGCCGACACGGGGTGGCGGTGGACCTGCCGGGATTGAGCTATTTCCCGACCTCGGCCAAGCCGGAGGAGCGCTCGCTCGACTTCCTCCGCCGACAGCTGCAGACGCTGCATGCCGCTCTCGGGCGACCGCTCGTGATCTGCGAGTACGGCTATCCCAGTCAGCCCAAGTTCCCCGGCCAGTTCGCGGAATGGAATCAGCCCGTGCCCGGCTTCGAGCTGAGCCCGGCCGGGCAGCGCGCGTGGCTGGCCGCCTTCCAGGCGTTCGCGCGCAGCGCCGAGTCGCGGCTGGCCGGGACGTTCTATTGGAGCCCCGAATGGATCCGCTCGAACATGTGGGAGGCCTTCGCGCTCTTCGACGACGATGGCGTGGCCAAGCCGGCGCTGGCTGCGCTCGGGGGTGGCGGGTCCGCCGAGGCGCCGGCCACGCAGCCCACGCCGACGCCGCTGCCCGCCAGCCCGCTGCGTGAGATCGCGGCCTCGCCCGCCCCGCGCATCTTCTTCGGTAATCTGCACGCGCACACCGCCTACAGCGACGGCAAGGGCACGCCCGAGGACGCCTATCTGCACGCGCGCGACGTCGCCAAACTCGACTTCCTCGCCCTGACCGAACACAACCACCTCCTCGGCGGCGATAAAGCCACCGCGGCGCAGCGCACGCGGCTCTACACGGGACCGGAGGCCTGGGCGCTGGTGCCGACGGCGCGCAGATTCAACCAGCCCGGGCGCTTCGTCGCGCTGCACGGACAGGAGTTCTCCTCCATGTCGAAAGGCAACCACGTCAACGTGTTCGACGTCGACGACGTCATCGACGTGCCCAACGGTGCCTTCGATCAGCTCCTGCGCTGGCTCGACCAGCGGCGCGACGCCAAGGGCCGGCGCGCCGTCGTCATGCTCAACCATCCGGGCCTCGGCCGGCCGGGTAAGACGATCGAGGCGAACGAGTTCGGTCGCGATGACTTCGGCGACGACACGGGCTGGGTGCGCGAGATGGGTGCGACCACCCAGCTCATCGAACTCGTCAATGGCGCGCCGAAGACGCCGCTGATGCGCCGCTGGGCTTCGCAGATCATGGAGGAGCACTACAAGATGTACCTGCGCCTCGGGTTTCGCCTCGCGCCCACGGCCGATCAGGACAACCACGAATGGGACTGGGGCAACGCGACCGACGCGCGCACCGGTATTCTCGCGCCGGAGCTGACCAAGGAGGCGCTCCTCGAGGCCATGCGCGCCCGGCACGTCTATGCTTCGGAGGATGCCAATCTGCGCCTGGCCGTGCGGGTCAACGGGCGGCTCTGCGGCGATGTCATTCCGACCGCACCGCCGGCGGAGGATTTGCAGATCGAGCTGCAGATCCGCGACGACGACGAACCGGACGCCGCCTACACCATCGATGTCTTCACCGGCACGGTCGGCGGGGAGCTCGCCACCGTCGCTAAGACCGTGCAGACCCGCGGCAACACGCCTCCCGGCAAGGCCCGTGCAATCGACGGCGTGCGTTTGAGCCGGCCCGGCGAGTTCGTCTTCTTCCGCTTCACTCAGCAAAACGCCGCGCCGGCACCCGACGGGACTTTACGGCCCGACCGCGTCTGGACTGCGCCGGTTTGGTTCGATGCGAGCGCGCGCTGAGACGTCTCACCATGGACGAGCGAGCACCAAGATGGACCCGGATCGCGGGTTGGCTATTGGCCGCCGCGATCCTTTTCCTGCACTACTGGGTCCCTTGGAAGACGTTACAATTCGAGGTCGGAGACGGTTATCGCTGCGAAGTGCGTCGCTATCGTTGGAGTTGCGAAGTCATCTCCTCCCGAGCCGGGCGGCCCATCGGGACCATCAAATTGAGGGAGGACATTTTCGAGCACCCGACCGCCCTGATCGTCCACGGCTCCACCAAGACCGTGCTCTGCCTGTCGATCCTCGACACCACCTACTGTGCATTCATCGCGGAATTGAACTCGCCGCTGCCGACGTCGTCCGTCCCACCTCGGCTCCAGGAAGCCTGCAGCAGCTCCACCTTGCAGCTTCGAGCGTGTCGGAAAGCCGAAGCCCAGGCCGCGATGGACTTCATCAAGCAAGCCGACGATGCCACCTTCGTCGCGCTGCTGATCGGCAATCCCGCTGAGCTCCGCCCCGCAGCCGAGAGCCGCGGCTGGACCCGCGAAGAATTGGCGAAACTCCTCCTCCTCGCCACGGCCGGCCATGACTCGCGGCACCCGGTGCTGCAGAATGCCAAACCGCACCTGCGAGCCGTGGACTAGCGCGCCCCTCACCGCTCGACCCACGCCCGAAAGGCCGCGCCATTCTCCTGGCTGACGACCACGGACTCGCTCGGCCGCGGCTGGAGCTGCACCTCGAGACGCCCCTTGCCCACCGAGGCGAAGCTCTTCACGGCCGAGGCGCGCGCGAGGTAGTTGCGGTTCAGGCGAAAGAACTGCGCCGGATCCAGCTCGTCGGCGAGGCCGCCCAGCGGTTCGTTGACCAGACATTTCTCACCCGACCGCGTGACCAGGAAGGTCAGCTTGTGTTCGGAAAGAAAGTAGGCAACCTCGCTCAGGGCGATCGGCTGGAAACTGCTGCCTCGCTGGGCCAGCACCCGCTGCCGACGCGCAGGCGGCGGCGCGAGACGCGCGGCCAGCGCGACCAGATTGCCCGCATAGTGCCGGCCGAGTTCGCGATACTTCTGCACCGCCGCCGCCAGTGCGGCGGGCTTCACCGGCTTGAGCAGGTAGGCGATTCCGTGCGAAGCGAAGGCTTCCAGTAAATACTCGTCGTGCGCCGTGGTGAAGACCACCGGACACGGCGGCGGCTGGCTGCGGAACAGATCGAGGGAGAGTCCGTCGCCCAATTGGATGTCGGCGAAAATCAGGTCCGGTGGCGGCGAGGCCAGCAGCCAGCGGCCTGCGGACGCCACGCTGTCCGCCCGCCCCACCACCTGGCAGGGCGGATCGAGCGCCTCCAGCAGCGACTGCAGACGCGCGCTGGCCGGGGCCTCGTCCTCGAGAATGAAGGCGCGGAGAGTCATGGCAGTGTCTTCGCGCGGCGCAACGGCAGGCGCACCTCGAACTCCATGGCGGTCTCTAGCACCTCCAGCCGTCCGCCCGTGAGCAGCGCCAAACGTTCCCGCAGGTTGGCCAGACCGGTGCCGGTGCCCGCCTGCAGCTGTCGCTTCGGTCGCCGCGGATTGCGCACGCTGAGCGAGTCCGCCTCGAGTCCGACTTCGATGACCAGCGGCTCGTCGCGGGAGAGACGGTTGTGCTTGATCGCATTCTCGATGAGCAGCTGCAGCGAAGCGGGCGGCAGCTCGCGCGGGTCGTCCTCCGCCACCTCGGGCAAAGCGATGCGTAAACTCTCGGTAAAGCGCAGTTCCATCAGACGGACGTAGGAGCGGAGGAAGGCCATCTCCTGCGCCAGCGGCACGAGATCGCGGTTTTTGTGCGAGAGCAGGTAGCGGGTGACATCGGCCAGATGCGCGTTGAACTCGGCCGCGGCGGCCGGATCGCGCTCGATCAGCGCGGCCATCGTGTTGAGGCAGTTGAAGAGGAAATGCGGCGCGAGCTGACCCTTCATCCCGTCGAGCTCGGACTGCAGACGCGCCCGCTCGAGTAGCTCCAGCCGGCGCTGGTCGCCGTGGCGCTCGCGGATGAGAAACAGCGTCTCGTAGGCGTGCAGCAGGAAGAGCACGGTCACGATGTTGTTGGTGGCGATCGTGCGGATGGTGGCCAGCCAGTCGAAGATCGGAAACGGCGAGTCGATGAAGCGGAGCCAGATCCAGACGGCTGCGATCGTGACCGGCAGCGTGCAGACCACCGTGGCCGCGCCGAAGATCACGACCTTCCAGAGCGGCTGCACCAGCCAGTCGAGATGCGGCCGCAGACGCGCCGCCAGCACGCGGTTCGATTCCCAAATGGCCACCGCCGCGAGCAGGAACCAGCCCGTGCCGAGCCAGTAAAGTCCGTCCTGCGGCTGGAGCTTCTCGAAGAGCAGCGCGAAGCGCGGGATGACGAAGCCGAGCAACAGCAAGCCGATCAGCCGCATCCAACGGTCGTGCGCCGAGGGCCGCGCCGCCGCCTCGGGCAGGTCGCCGTCCGGGTTCGGCGCGGAAATGTCCCGGTTCAGGCGGTGCCCCATGGAGCGCATGCGTCGAGTCAGGCAATACAGGGGGCAGCGCCGGGAAGGCAAATCTCAAAGCCGGGGCGGCGTGGCTGTTTTGGCGCTGCCGCTCGCACTCCTGCTCCCAATCCCACTCTCAATCTCAATCCCACTCTCAATCCCACCCCTACTCCCAATCCCGATCGCACTTCATTCCCGAAACTACCTCTCCCTCCCATCGACGGCAGCAAGCTGCCTCGGTGACGGCGGCAGCAAGCTGCGCGCACTCCACGGCATCTCGCTCCCGCTTCGCAGACTGAGCGCTCTGCGGGCCGGCCGCACTCGGAGAGTGCGGACTACTTCCGCAGTCCACGGCATCTCGCTCCCGCTTCGCAGACTGAGCGCACTGCGGGCCGGCCGCACTCGGAGAGTGCGGACTACTTCCGCGCTCCACTCCTCCTCCGCTCCTCGGCTCCTCCGCTCTCCACACATTCTCGACCATGCACTTCAACTACCTCGCCATCCTCACCGCCACCGTCAGCACGTTTCTGCTCGGGGGTCTCTGGTACTCCAACGCGCTCTTCCTTCGTCCCTGGATGGAGGAACTGGGCCTGCCGCCGGAAGCGGCGCAGGACAAGAGCAACGTGGGCCGCATCATGGGGCTCGCCTTCCTGCTCGAACTGATCATGGCCTTCAACCTCGCCGCCTTCATCGGGCCGAAGGCTTCGCTGAGCTTCGGCCTCTTTGCGGGCGCGGCGGCGGGCTTCGGCTGGGTCGCGCTCTCCTTCGGTGTCACCTACCTCTTCGAGCGCCGTTCGTTCCGCTTCTTCCTCATCAATGCCGGCTACCACGGCGTGGCCTTCACGCTCATGGGCGGCATCCTCGGCGCCTGGCGCTGAGGGGCGCTTCCGGCGTGCAAATTCTCGTTCCAACTCCTACACCCAACTCATGAAAATCCTGATCAAGATTCTCGGCGGCCTGGCCGCGCTCATCGCCCTGCTCGTCGTCGTGGCTTTCTTCCTGCCGCGCCAGTACCGCATCGAACGCTCGCTCGTCTTCGACGCGAAACCGGAGCAGATCCTCGCGCCCTGCGCCGACCTCCGCGAGTGGCGGGCCTGGGGCGTCTGGTATCAGCGCGATCCCGAGCTGAAGCCGACCTACTCCAATCCACCCACGGGCGTGGGCTCGTGGTGCTCGTGGCAGAGCAAGAACGAAGGCAACGGCAAGATGACCATCAGCAGCCTGGCGCCGACGAAGATCGTCTACGCGCTCGAGTTCCCCGACTTCAACATGAAGTCGACCGGCACGATGGAAGTGCGGCCCGAAGGCGAGAAGTTTCGCCTCTTCTGGTCGGACGAGGGCGATCTCGGGATGAACCCGATGAACCGCTGGTTCGGTCTGTTCCTCGACAAGCTCATCGGCCGCGATTTCGAGGACGGGCTGAAGAATCTGAAGAAGATCGTGGACAAAAAATAACGTTGCCAGGCTCCTGCTCCTTGACTCTTCTTTGAGCCTTCGGCGTTTTCTGTGGTCGTCCCGTGCGGTGCCACTGCTCCCCAGCCTACGGACTCGAAATCCTCAGCCGGAGAAACACCTTCGCGCTCGTCCCGACCGGCACGCTGAAGACGTGCTGCGGTGGCGTGCCGGTATCGGGCACGAGCGTCCAGCTGCCGGCCTGCAGCGTGTCGCTCCACTCGGCGCGATACGTCACGCCGGTCTGGCCGGCGGGCGCGGTGAAGGCGAGCACCACGTCGGATCCCACCAGCTGCGCCTGCGGCAGCGCGGCCGAGCTGTCGCGGGTGGGATCGAGTCCGAGCGCGTATTCGACCAGGTTCGGCACGCCGTCCTGATCGTAGTCGGCGTAGTCGGCCCCGAGGCCGGCGTTGTCGGCGCTCCCGAAGTTCGTCAGCCGCCAATGCTCCAGCGCGCTCAGCCCGGTGGCGCGCAGCGCTATGACGAACGGATTCTCGTCCCCGTCGTTGCTGGCCAGCTGCAGGTTCGCGCTGCGAGTCCCCTGCCCCGCCGGGGTGCAGGCGACCGTGAACGTGGTGCTGGCGCCCGGGGCAAGCGTGGTGGTACCGAGCGCGCCCGGGGCGAAATCCGATGCATGCGGGCCGGTCATCGAGGCCGCGAGTCCCGTCAGCGTGGCGGTGCCGACATTCTGCACCGTGAATGTGCGGCTCGGCGCGGCGCTACCGACGAGCTGCGGGGTGAACACCGCCAGCCCGACCCCCGATTGACGCTCGTTGGCCGAGGCGGTGCTGGCCCCGTCGAACACGGCCACTTCCGGCGCGGGCGGAGGCGGCGCGGCCACGAGCGTGAGCAGATGGCGCGCGGTGGCGCCGCCGAACACGCCGCGATAGCGCTCGCTCACGGCCAGCGGGAGTGAGCTGACCGCGACCGCCAGGGAACGATTGGTGACGGTGTTGTCGCCGAGTTGGCCCGAGGCATTCATGCCCCACGTCGCGAGGGTGCCGTCAGTGCAGTACGCCATGCCCTGCGAGACGCCACCGAGGATGCGAGTGACCGTGCGTCCCGCCAAGGCGGTGCCCGCGCTCGTCACCGCCACCGCAGACGGGCGTCCGGTGGTGGTGCCGTCGCCGAGCTGACCGGCGCCGTTGTCGCCCCAGGCCACGATCGTGTTGTCGGAGCAGAGCGCGTAGCAGTGGTTGTTGCCGGCGGCCACCGCGACGGCCGTGCGCCCGGTCAACGCATTGCCGGAGGTCGTGACGGCCACGGGAAGCAGCCGGGTGGCGGTGGTGCCGTCGCCCACCTGCCCCGCCCAGTTCTGTCCCCAACCGACCAAGGTCCCGTCGGAGCACAAGGCCAGGCTGTGATTGTCGCCCGCGGTCAGCGCGACCACGGTGCGCCCGGCCAGCGGCGTGCCGGCGGTTACCACCGCCACCGGCAGCGAGCGGGAGGTCGTCGTGCCGTCTCCGAGCTGGCCGTTGCTGTTGGCGCCCCACGCGACCAGCGTGCCATCCGAGCAGAGGGCGAGGCAATGCCCAATCCCGGTGGCGAGGCCGACCACACTGCGTCCGGCCAGCGGGGTACCCGCGGTCACAACCGCGACCGGCGTGTGCCGCTCCGTGGTGGTGCCATCGCCGAGCTGGCCGGAGCCGTTGAGGCCCCAGGAGGCCAGCGATCCATCGGAGCAAAGCACGAGGTTGAATCCCGCCGAGGCGGAGATGGCGACGACCCGGCGCGTGGCCAGCGGCGTGCCCGCGGTGACGACCGAAACCGGCACGGATTTGTCGACGATGGTGCCGTCCCCCAGCGGCCCGCCGAAGCTGTTCGAGCCCCAGGCCAGCAGCGCGCCGTCGCTGCAAAGTGCCAGCGTGTGCGAGTAGCTGCTCGAGGCGCGGAGCACGACCTTACCACCGAGCGGACCGGTGGTCACGACCGGCGTGGGCAGGCGTCGATCCGTCGTGCTGTTGTCGCCCACCTGGCCCCAGGTGTTCTGTCCCCACGCGTGCAGCTTCACATTCGCCCACTGCAGCACGAGGTCGTTGCCGTCGCCGCCGTAGTAGTTGGCCACGAACTGATAGGTCACCCCGCCGAAGTAGAGCGAGACGACCTGCCCGTGCGCCAGGTTGGCGAAGACGCCCTGGATGAAGCTCCGGCTGGTGTTGCGCACGACCGTCAACTCGGTGCCGGGCACGGGCGCGTATTGGAGCTGGAGCGCCACCTGTCGTCCGGTGGCGGTGAAACCGTTCGCGGTCACCGGCACCTCGGACCCGGTGACGTAGGTGGCCTGCAGGACATCATTCGCCAGCCGGATGAGGAAGGGGTTCTCGTCCGCGTCGTCGCTCACGATCTGCAAGGTCGCGCTGCGCGGGCCGGCGCCGCCGGGCGTGAAGACCACGGTGAAGCTGGTGCTCGCGCCCGGCGCGAGCGTGGAGGCGAGCCCGCCGGTGTTGACCAAAAAATCGTCCGGCTGCGCGCCGCTGCGGGTGATGAGCAGGCCGGTCAGTTCCGCCGTGCCCTGGTTGCGAATGGTGAAGGTCTGCGGCGCACTGCTGCCGCCCACGCCGACGCCGTCGAAGATGAAAACTCCCACATTGCTCTGCCGCTCGTCGACCGGCGCCGTGCTGGCGCCGTTGAAGACTGCGATCTCCGGCGTGGGCGTCGCACCGGTCAGCGCGATGACGAAGGGATTCTCGTCGGCGTCGTTGCTGGCCAGCCCGACCGCGGCGTTGCGCGCGCCGGGGGCGGTCGGCGCGAACGACACTCCGAAGCTGGCCGAACCGCCAGGCGGCAACGTGGCGGGCAAGGCGGCACCTTCGAGGCGGTAATCGCCCGCCTGCGCTCCGCTGAGCGCCGCGCCGAGGCCGGTGAGATCGGCGGTGCCGCTGTTCACGACGGTGAACCACTGGGTAGCGCTGCGCGCCCCGAGCGGCGTGTCGGCAAAGGCGAACGTCGCGCCGCTGACGCGCTCGGCCGCCGGGAGCGGGCTCAGGCCGGTGAAGACCGCGATCTCCGGAGCCGGGGCGCGGGCGATGAAGGCGCGGGAATGTTGAAACGCGTGACTGCCCCGCGCCAGGCGGGCGAAGCGCTCATCGCCGAGGAGCGCGCTGGCATTGACCAGGACCGGCGTCGGGCGTTGCACGAGCGTGCCGTCGCCGAGTTGTCCGGAATTGTTGTAGCCCCACGCGACCAACGAGCCGTCCGCGCAGACCGCCAGGCTGTGGTGACTGCCCCCGGCCAGACCGGTGACGGTGCGCCCGGCCAGCGCCGAGCCGGCCACGCTAACAGCCACCGGCGCGTTGCGGCTGGCCGTGGTGCCGTCCCCGAGCTGACCCTGCGTATTCCAACCCCAGGCCGCCACGGTGCCGTCGGCGCAAAGGGCGAGGCTGTGCGAAGTGCCCGCCGCCAGACCGACCACCGTGCGCGAGGCCAGCGGTGTGCCAGTGCGCAGCACGGCCACCGCGGTGGAACGCGCGCTGTTGGTGCCGTCACCCAGCTGGCCGTCCGCATTCTGCCCCCAGGCGACGAGCGTGCCGTCGCTGCAGAGCACGAGATTGTAGCTGCCGCCCGCCACCAGCTGCGCGGCGGTGCGCCCAGCCAGCGGGGTGCCATCCGTCGTCACCACAACCGGCGCATTGCGCTGCGTGGTCGTGCCGTCGCCGACCTGCCCCGCGTTATTCTGCCCCCACGCCACGAGGGTGCCATCGCTGCAGAGCGCGAGATTGTGGAAGGCCCCGGCCGAGATCGCCACGACGGTCCGTGCGGCCAGCGGCGTGCCGGCGGTCGGCAACGCGGTCGGCAGCAGGCGCCCGGTCGTGGTGCCGTCGCCCAGCTGTCCCGACGCGTTCGCGCCCCAGGCGACGAGCGTGCCGTCGCTGCAGAGCGCGAGGCTGTGATTTTCGCCCGCGGCGATGGCCACCACGCGGCGTCCCGCGAGGGGCGTCCCGGCGGTCGGGACCAAGGTCGCCTCGGCGCGCTGGCCGGTGGTGCCGTTGCCCAGCTGGCCCTGGCCGTTTTGGCCCCAGGCCAGGATGCGACCGTCCGCGCAGAGAGCCAGCGCGTGGTAGGCACCCGACGCCACCTGCAGCAGGACCTGGCCGGCGAGCGCGCTGGAGACGGTCATGGGCACGGGCACGCTCCGATCCGTGTTGGTGCTGTCGCCCAGCGTGCCGTAGCCGTTGTAGCCCCAGGCCAGCATGCGCTGGGCTGCCCAGACGAGGACTAGGTCGTTGCCGCTGCCGCCGTAGTAGTCGGCCACGAACCGATACACGCGTCCACCGAAGGCGAGGTCGATGCTCTGCCCGTGCGCGAGATTGTCGAAGACGCCGACGATCGGGCTCAGGCTCGTGTTCTGCACCACCGTCAGCTGCGTCCCGGCCACCGGCGCGTAGGCCAGCGACAGATTGAGTAGCTTCCCGGCGGCGGTGTAGCCCGCCGCAGTGACCGGCACTTCCAGGCCAGTGCTGTAGGTCGCGGTGACGGTCCCGCCGGGCAGATAGGCGGTGCCTGCGAGCGCGAGCAGGAAGGGATTCTCGTCCGCGTCGTTGGAGGAAATCTCCACCTGCGCCACGCGCAGGCCGGCGGCTCCCGGCGCGAAGGTCACGGTGAACGTGGTCGTCGCGTCCGGCGCGAGGGTGGTGACCAGCGGCGGCGTGACGCTGAAGTCGGCGGCGTTGGCTCCCGCCAGCGCAAGCGAGAGGCCGGTCAGATCCGCGGTGCCCACGTTCCGCACCGTGAAGGTCCGCGCCGGGCCGCTCGCGCCGACGACGACAGGATCGAAGGAGCTCGTGCCGATTCCGCTCTGCCGTTCGTCGGCCGCCGCGGTGCTCGCGCCGACATAGACGGCAATTTCCGGCGTCGGCTGCGTGCCGCTGACTGGGAGGACGAAAGGATTTTCGTCCGCGTCATTGCTGGCGAGGAGCACATTCGCCGTCCGCGTCCCGCCCGCGGTTGGAGTGAACGTAACCGTGAAGGTGGTGACCGCTTCCGGCGCGAGCGAACTCGCCAGCGGCGGCGTGACGGTGAAATCGCCCGGCTGCGCACCGCTCACGCTGACCGCGAGGCCGGTCAGCGGCGCGGTGCCGGTGTTCTGAATCGTGAACGTCTGCGCCGCGCTGCTCCCACCGACCGGCGTCGGCGCGAAGACGTGCGCGCTGCCGCCGGACTGCCTCTCGCTGGCCGGCGCCGTGGTCGAACCGACGAAGACGGCGATCTCCGGCGCGGGCGGGTAGGCCGCCAGGGCGAGCGAATGGAAGGCATCGCAGCCCGCCGCCACCGCGGTCCAGCGCCCCGCCAGCGGTGCCGTCACCGCCACGGGGGCGTTGCGCTGCGTGGTCGTGCCGTCGCCGAGCTGACCGCTGTCGTTGCGGCCCCACGCCGCCAGCGTGCCGTCGGTGCAGAGCGCCAAGCTGTGGAAGGCGCCCGCGGCCATCGCGGCGATCGACCGGCCCGCCAGCGCGGTGCCGGCGATCGGAACTACCACCGCGGTGTGCCGTTCGGTCGTGGTGCCGTCGCCGAGCTGGCCGTACGCGTTGTAGCCCCACGCGACCAGCGTGCCGTCGGTGCAGGGGACGAGCAGATAGTTGCCGCCGGCCACGAGCGCCGTGGGCTGGCGGCCGGCGAGCGCGGTGCCGGCGACGGTCACGGAGCCGGGCATCGGCCGCGCGCTGACGGTGCCGTCGCCCAACTGGCCGGAGGAGTTGTCGCCCCAGGTGGCCAGCGTGCCGTCCGCGCACAGCGCCGCGCTGTAATGCCGCCCAGCCGCGATGGCCACGACCGTGCGGCCGGCCAGCGGGGTGCCGGTCGTCACGACCGCCACCGGCGCGGACCGATCCGTCGTGCTGCCATCGCCGAGCTGGCCGTACACATTGAGCCCCCATGCAACCAAAGTGCCGTCGGCGCAGAGTGCGAGATTGTGATAACCTCCGCTGGCCACGGCCACCACACTGCGGCCGGCCAGCGGCGTGCCGACGGTGGCGACCGCCACGGGGAAATTGCGCTGCAGCGTGCTGCCGTCGCCCACCTGACCGCGCGAGTTGAGGCCCCACGCCACGAGCGTGCCGTCGGAGCAAAGCGCCAGGCTGTGCGCGACACCGGCGCTCAGCGCGGCGATCGCGCGGCCGCTGAGCGGCGTGCCCGTCATCTGCACGGCGCCCGGCTCGGCCAGATCGTCGGAGGTCATGAATCCGAGCTGTCCGTTCGTGTTTGCGCCCCAGGCCGCGAGCAAGCCGTCCGAAGTCAGCGCGAGCGTGTGCGCGCCGCCGGCGGCAATTTTGGTCACGATGCGTCCCGCCAGCACCCCGCGATCCAGCACGCGGGTCGGCGCAGTCCGCGGCGTCTCGGAGCCGTCGCCCAACTGGCCGCGCTGATTGTCGCCCCAGCCAAGCGCGCGCTGCACCGACCACGTGAGGACGAGGTCGTTGCCGTCGCCGCCGTAGTAGTTCGCCACGAAGCGATACGGCTGGCCGGCGTAGGTCAGCGTGAGCACCTGTCCGTGCGCCAGATTGGTGAACGCCCCGACGATGAACCCGACACCGGTGTTGCGGACGACGGTCAGCTCGGTGCCGGGCGCGGGCGCGAAATTGAGCGTGCAGGCCACGTCGTTCCCGCTCGCGACGTAGCCCGCGGCGGTGACCGCGATGTCGGTCGGCGCATTGAAGACGGCCGGCACCGTCGCACCCGACACGGAGAGCGTCGCCGTCGCAAAGGCGCAGGCCAGTGCGGCAATCAGGAAGCCCTTGTGCATGGCACCCGCCAGACTGAGACCTGCCACGGGGAAAAGCGAGCCTGCAGATCAACCGCCGGACGGCGACCGCCCTCGATCGCTCAAAGACTCACGCTGCCATCGGCGAGTCCCTGCAACTGCAGCGAGGCGGAGCGGCCGTTCTTGGGCGGGGCGGAATGGGTCACTTCGAGATCGAAATTACGCGCCCATTCCAGCGGCTCGGATTCGATGCGGCCGCGCTGACGGTAGTGATCGAGCGCGGGCAGTTCGGCCAGCTTGAACACGTGGGTCGAGAGCAGGCCGCCGTTCGGATTTCGGAAGGTCAGTCGCACGTCGCCGGCAGGCGGCAGCAGGCCGCCGGGGTCGAGCACCAGCGTGTAGGCGAAGCGGGTGCGCGGCAGATTGCGGATCGCGTAGGTGCGGACCGTCCGCTCGTCGAGCTTGATGTTCAGCTCAACCGAATTGGTGGCGCGCGAGAAGCCGGCGGGGATCAGCTCGCGCGGCGCGCCAACGCGCTGGGCGGGCGGTAGACTGGCGACCTTGCCGGCGGAACTGCAGGCGCCGAGCAGGAGGGCGCCGAGAGCGAGGCCGAGAGACGGGAGTACTCGACGAAGAGCGGAGGGCACAGACGGCGAATGTTCCATCGGCCCGCGCCCTGTCCAGTCCGGGGCGGCAGGCGAGGCTTGCCAAGCTCGCGATTCGGCCTGCCTTGGGACATGCGCGCCCAAGACTTCGACCAGGAACTCCTCGACCTCTACGACTACTACGTGCACGGCCAGCTGGATCGGCGCGGCTTCCTCGAGCGCGCGTCGAAGTTTGCGGTCGGCAGTCTGACCGCGGTGGCCTTGCTGGAGATGCTCAGCCCTTCGTATGCCAAGGCCGCGCAGGTGCCGAAGGAGGATGCGCGGGTCACGAGCGAATTCGTGAAGTTCCCCTCGCCCGACGGCCACGGCGAAGGTCGCGGGCTCCTGGCCAAACCCGCGGGGCCGGCCGCCAAGCGCGGCGCCGTGCTGGTCGTGCATGAGAATCGCGGGCTGAATCCGTACATCGAGGACGTGGCCCGCCGCGTCGCGCTGGCGGGCTACACCGCCTTCGCGCCGGATGCGCTCTTCCCGTCGGGCGGCTACCCCGGCACCGACGACGCGGGCCGCGAGCTGCAAAGCAAGCTCGACCGCGCCAAGATGCTGGAGGATTTCGTCGCCGCCGCCCGTTTCGTGCACGGCCATGCGGAGTCGAACGGCAAGCTTGGCGTGGTCGGTTTCTGCTTCGGCGGCTTCGTGGCGAACACGCTGGCCTGGCGGTTGCCGGACTTGGTGCGCGCGTCGGTGCCATACTACGGCGGCCAGCCGCCCGCGGCCGAGGTGCCGAAGATCAAGGGCGCGCTGCTGCTGCACTACGCCGAGCTCGACACTCGCGTGAACGCCGGCTGGGCCGACTACGAAACCGCGCTCAAGGCCGCCAAGGTGGACTACGCCGTGCACTTCTATCCGGGCGTGAACCACGGCTTCCACAACGACACCACCCCGCGCTTCGATCCCGCCGCGGCCGAGCTGTCTTGGAAGCGCACGCTGGAGTTCTTCGGGAAGTGGCTGGCGTGAGCGGGCGGCGCGGCGGCCGGCGGTAAGCCGCCAGCCGTAGACAGCTCCAGTTCAAGACGCCGCCACCCACTCGGCATAGGTGCAGGGCGTACGATCCTCCACCGCCCGACGCGTCAGGCGGCCGATCTGCCGCCACAGCGCGGCGTGCTGCAGATCGGGCGGATGCACGCCGAGGCGCATGAGCGGATTCGCGGCCAGCCGGCGGAACAGCAGCGCATTCCAGCCGAGGCTGACCACGCGCCGCCAGGCGTTGCGCGGGCTGTAGACCAGCGACTGCGAAGAATGACTCCGGCCGCGCGCGAGGTCCTCGACGGCGCGCAGCGTGGTGGTGTAGCCGAAGCCGGCCGCGATCACGGCCGCGCGGGCCTCGTCGCCGAGCAGCCAGGCGGGCGCGATGAACCCGCCCGGCGCCGTGAGTTCGGGCGCGTATTCCCGCCGGAAGCGCGCGAAGTCGTCCAGCGCGCGCGCCAGCAATTCCGCGGCCGCGGCTCGCGGCAGATCGTAGAACTCGCCTTCGTCAGCCGTGTAGATGCGGGTGACGAAGCGGTCGCGCGTCGACTCGCCCGGGCGCCGTTCGCGCCGATGATAGTAGCCGTGCACGACCAGCTCGTGCCCCGCCCGCGCGCATTCCGCCAGCCAGCGGCAGAAGTCGGGATCGGCCAGGAAATGCCCCCGCCGGTGATGGTCCGCCACCACCAGCAACGAAGTGCGCGCCACACCCCAGGCGGCGAGATCGCGCAGCATCGTCGCGCAGGCCGCACACGTGTGCGGCGAGACGTCGTGCAGCGAAACGACGAACGAGCGCGGCATGGCCGGCCCCGGTTACTTCGGCGCCGGCGAGGGCGCAGGGGCGTCGGGCGGTAGAAAGATCAGTTCCGGCGAACCGCCGCCGCGCTTGAGGAACGGGAGGTCCATGACGTCGAACACCGTGACGTAGAGCATGAAGCCAATGATCACGAGCGCGCAGGCGGTCTGCACATACTCGAGCACCCGGACATTGACCGGCTTGCGGCGCATCATCTCGATCAGCGAGAGCGTGATGTGACCACCGTCCAGCACCGGGATCGGCAGCATGTTCATGAGCGCGAGGTTCACGTTCATGAAGACGCTGAACCAAAGCGCCAGGCGCCAGCCCTGCTCGCTCTCGAACAGGAGGTAGTAGATGCGCATGATTCCGACCGGCCCGGAGAGGTCGCGCAGGCTGAGCTCGCTCTTCGACGAGACCAGCGCGGAGAACGTGTTGGCCATCGTGCGAATGGGCGAGACGACCTGCTCCCAGACGCCGGGATGCGTGACCTTCATGCGGCCCCATTCGTCCCATTCGATCCCCGGGTAATCCGACGCCCACATCATGCCGATCATGGCCCGCTTGGGGCGCGGCTCGGGTTGATTCGACTGCACCGCGAGCAGCGGCGTCACCGTCAGGGTGAGCGTCTGGTCACCGCGCTTCACGCTGAGCGCGATGGGCTGATTGACCTTCTCCTGCGCCAGCTTGGAGAATTCCGTCGTGGTCATCGGCCGCCCGTCCGCGGTGAGAATCGTGTCCTCCGCCTTGATGCCGGCGAGATCCGCCGGCGACTTCGCGATGACGGAGCGCACCCGGGGCGGCGCATACGGGAGCGAAAGCTGGAGCGACTGCTTGTCGCGCTCGACCGTGACCGGCAGCGGCTGCCCAGGCCGGGCCCGCTGCGCTTCCTCGAGATCGTTCAGATGGAGGACTTCCTTGCCGTCCACATGGGTGATGACGTCGTTCGGCTTGAATCCGGCCGCTTCCACCGCGCTGCCCGGCTTGACCTTGCCGATCATCGGCTTGGCCGCCGGCAGCATGAGCAGCTGACGCTTGCTCGATCGCCCGAAACCGGACTGCTCGGCGCGGGCCGCCGGCTCGGGCTCGAAGGTGAGCGTTTCGCTGCCGCGCTGCACCTTGACCGGGATGGTCTTCCCCTCGCTGCTGACGACGTTCCACACGACCGAGTCGTTCATGCCGCTCCAGGTTTTCACCGGGCGGTTGTCGACTTCGAGAATGCGGTCGCCGACCCGCAGGCCCGACTTGGCCGCCGGCGATTCGGGCGCGATGTAGCCAATGGTCAGGCTGCCGTCCGCTTCCTTCACCGGCTTGCCGACGACGAGGACGATGCAGGCGAAAGCCACCGCGAGCAGGAAGCTGAAGAGCGGGCCGGCGAAGGCGACGATGATCTTGTCGAGCGGCGAGACTGGCGGGAGTTCCTCGCGCTTGATGGTCCCCTCGCCCTCGATGGCCTCCATGGGCGCCATCTGCGGCAGCGCGACGAAACCGCCGGCGGGGATGGAGCCGAGGCTGTACTCGACGCCATTGATCGTCTTCTTCCAAAGCGGCTTGCCGAACCAGATGCCGAATTTCTCCACCACCAGCCCCCGCCAGCGCGCGGCCAGGAAATGGCCCAACTCGTGGACGATGATGAGGAGATTAAACAGGACGACGACCTGGATCAGGATGATCAGGACGCGCAGAAACGGAGGCAGGGAGTCCATCTAGCGGAAAGGAAGAAGGCTGAAGGGAGAAGGAAAAGGCCGGAACCGGGCGTGAGACAGCGGAGCGGGTCGAAGTGCTGAAAAGGGCCGTGAATCTGACACGTTTTGGCGCTGAGCCTACTGGAGAGTGGCGGGCCGGGGCGGCCCCGGCACCGACCTCGTCAGCCGATTCCTTCGCTGGCCGCGCGGCGCGCCCAGGCGTCGGCGGCGATGATCTCATCGAGGCTCGCGTGCACGGTCACAGCGTGGGCCCGCATGGTGCGTTCCACCAGCCGCCAGATTTGCGGGAATCCGAGCCGGCCTTCGAGGAAAGCCGCCACGGCGATCTCGTTGGCCGCATTCATCACGGCCGGCAGCGTGCCGCCGGTGCGACCGGCCTCGGTGGCGAGGTCGAGCGCGGGGAAGTCGGTCCGGCGCGGCGCCTCGAAGTCGAGCTTCTTCAGGTCGGCGAAATCGAGCGGCCGCAGGCGATTCGGCACGCGCTCCGGCCAGCAGAGGGCGTATTGGATCGGGAAGCACATGTCCGAATGGCTCAGCTGCGCCAGCACGGAGCCGTCCACGAATTCGACCATCGAGTGCACGATGCTCTGCGGGTGCACGATCACATCGACGCGGTCCATTTCGACGTCGAAGAGCCAGCGGGCCTCGATCATCTCCAGGCCTTTATTGAAGAGCGTGGCGGAATCGATCGTGATCTTCGCCCCCATCGACCAGGTCGGATGCTTCAGCGCCTGCGCCGGCGTGGCGGCGGCGATCTGCTCCGCGCTGGCGGTGCGGAACGGCCCGCCCGAGGCGGTCAGGATGAGTCGGCGGACGTGCTTTGCCGGATGCCCCTCGAGGCATTGGAAGATCGCGTTATGCTCGCTGTCGACCGGCAGCACGCGCACGCCCTTCGCAGCAGCGGCCGCCATGACCGCCTCGCCGGCCATGACCAGGATCTCCTTGCTGGCCACGGCGAGATCGCGCCCCTGCTCGATGGCCGCCAGGGCCGGGCGCAGGCCACCGGTGCCCACGATGGCGATGAGTACGATGTCGGCCGGCGTGGTGGCGGCGAGTTCGACCAGGCCCTCCTCGCCCAGGAGAATCCTCGGCGCGTAGCCGGGGTCGAGCGCGGCCTGCAGCTCCGGGAGTTTGGCGGCATCGACCAGACAGAGCGCCTCCGGGCGGAAGCGGTTGGCCTGCGCCGCCAGACCGGCGGCATTGCGATGCGCGGCCAGGCCGGTGAGCTCGACCCGCTCGGGGATGTCGGCGGCCACCTTGGCGGCGCTTTCGCCGATGGAACCGGTCGCGCCCAGCACGACCACGCGCTTTCTACTCATGCGATGGTGAAACGGAGATAGATGTAAAAGAGCGGTGCGGTGAAGAGCACGCTGTCGAGGAGATCGAGCACGCCGCCGATCCCGGGCAGGAGCGCGCCGGAGTCCTTGATGCAGGCGCCGCGTTTGATGAGCGATTCCATCAAGTCGCCGAGCACCGCCGCCAGGCTGAGCACCAGACCGAGGCCGATCGAATGCAGCAGAGTGATCGGCTTCAACGCCGCCGGCCAGCAGGCGACCAACACCACGCTCGCGATGACGCTGGCCAGCAGCGCGCCGGCGAAGCCTTCCCAGGTCTTCCCCGGCGAGATGCGGGGGATCATCTTGTGCTTCCCGATGGCGCTGCCGAGCAAATAGGCGCCCATGTCGGAGAACTTGGTCACGACCAACAGATAGAAAACGTAAAAAACTCCACTGGGTCCGCCCGCAACCGGCGGCTGCGGGGCGAGATAGAAAATCTTGGCGAGGAAGTTCATCAGCCAGGCCACGTAGAGCAGGCCGAGGAAGGTGTGGGCGATCGAAGCCACCGAGCCCGGATGCGGCGCCTCGGCCACGGCCAGTTGCCGAATCCCGATGGCCAGCAGAGCGCAGGAGAGGAAACCGAGCTCGAATTCGTACGAGTAGACCGGTCCGAACTTCGCCAGCAGCGGCATGCCGGCGGCGAAGAAGATCACGCCGAGCGTCATGCCGGCTTTGCGGTCGCAGGCCAGACCGCCGCATTCGAGCATGCGGTAGAACTCATAGAGCCCGGCCAGGGAGATGAGGGCGAGGAAGAGGAGCACGCCTGGGGCCCAGCCGATCGCCAGCGTGACGATGACCGCGGTCCAGAGGCAGATCGTGCTGACGCTGCGCTTGCGGAACGTCTCGCGCTTGTCCGTGGACGGACTGGGAGCGGGAGCGGAGACGAGGTCGGACATGACGGCGGACGGCCAGGGGGAGCGCGGCGGGCACCATTTCGAGGAAAAGCCCGCCGGATCAAGGCGGAAGGCGAGCGCGCCCGCATTTCCCTTGAATCCGGCCCCTGTCTCGCCCTCCGTGGGGGCATGGAAATCCGTGGCCTTGGAGGCCTTTCCCACGAGCAGATCGGCGCCGCGATTCAGCAGGGCGCCAAGTTCGTCATGTTCGAATACTGCTGGTCGGCGCTGGTGGTCACGGCGCGTCGCAGCAGCCCCATTCACTACGTCCCACCCGGTGCCAGTCGTTACGCGCTCGGCGCAAAGTACCTGCTCTGCACCCTCTTCCTCGGCTGGTGGGGCATCCCCTGGGGGCCGATCTATTCGATCGCCGCGCTGGCCAACTATTTCCGCGGCGGCAACGACGTGACGGCCGCGGTGATGTACGCTCTGCAGGTCGAGGGCGAGGTCCCCGGGGAAGGGCGTTGAGCGCGGCGAGGAGATAGGCCGCGCCCTCCGAAGACGGCCGGTCCAACCTCCAAATTCGGCGTAGGCCGGGCCGCACTCGGAGAGTGCGGACTACCCGTTCAGTCCCCTTTCCGCGCGGAGAGGAGATAGGTCGCGCCCCCGAAACAGACCGCGATGCCCGCGAGCAGCGCGGCCAGATCGACCGCGGCGGCGGCGATGGGAGCCTGGTACATGCTGACGATGCGGAAGGCGCGGCAGAAGTGGGTGAGCGGGAAGAGTTCCGAGACCGCGGCCACCGCGGGCGGGAGCTGATCGAGCGGCGCGAAGGCGCCGGAGAGCACGAAGACGGGCATCAGGAAAAAGACCGCGACCTGAATGGCCTGCGTCTGCGTGCGGCAGAAGGCAGAAATGACCAGGCCGAGGCCGAGCGAGCTGAGCAGGAAGAGCAGGCAGATGACCGTCAGCCAGGGCAGACCGCGGAATTTGACCGCAAAGTGCAGTCCGCCCACGGCCATCACCACGATGACCATCAAGATCGAGAGGCCGAGATACGGCAGCATCTTGCCGACCACGATCTCGCCGCGGCCGAGCGAGGTGACCATGAGCTGGGCGTAGGTGCCGCTCTCGCGCTCGCGGACGATCGTGCAGGCAGTCAGCGTGACCGTCAGCAGCTGCAGGATCAGGCCGATGATGCCGGGCAGGACGAACTCGATGAAGCGCTGGTCGGGATTGTAGAGGTTCTTGCTCTTCACCTCCCACGGCGTCATCAGCGAGGTGAACTGCTTGCGCACGGTCACCGGCAGCTTGCGGCCCATCTCGAAGACTTCCTCCGGCAGGTCGTCGATGACCAGCTGGCGCTCGTTCATCTGGAACTCCGCCAGGCTCGTACGCAGCGCGCCCTCGAGCTCGAGCGCCGTGTTGATGTCGCCGGCATCGAGCGTCAGCTGCAGCGGCTGCGGGTCGCCGTCGGCCAGCTTCGCGCCCCAGCCGGCCGGGATGAGCAGGATGCCGCGGACCTTCGCTTGGAACGGATCGGCCGCGCTTGCCTCAGCCGGCGTGACCTTGCGCCAGGCGAAGGTCTTGTTCTTCTGCGCCTGTTCGAGGAAGCGCGCGCTCTGCGCCGAGTTGTCGGCATCGGCGACCAACGTGGGCACGCCCACCTTCGCCCCGACCTCGAAGGCGTAGCCGAACATGAGCGTGAAGGCCGGCGGCAGCAGCAGCAGGACGAGCAGAATGCGCCAGTCCCGCGCGATGTGCAGGCATTCCTTGCGGGCGACACTGAGGATGGCGGCGGGACTCATGCGCGGTCGAGCAGGGCATCGTACCCCTGCGAATAGGCGGTGAAGACATCCTCCATGTCGGGCTCGGCCCAGCGATGCCCGAGGAGGCGGAGATCTGCATGCGGCCAGGCCTGCGTCCAACGCGCCAGCAGCGCCTCGGGGTCCGGTGCATAGAGCCGCACCCGGCCGCTGCGCAACGCGGCGCCGAGCACGCCGGACTCGGCGCGCAGACGGAGCAGCGCGGGCATGACGGGGTCGACCTCCAGCTCCAGCAGCTTCGCGCGGAAGCTGGATTTGAGCCGGTCGGGCGGCGCCTGGGCCAGCAGGCGGCCTCGGTGGATGAAGCCCAGTTGGGTACAGCGCTCGGCCTCGTCCATGTAGTGCGTGGTGACGAAGACGGCCACGCCGCCGTGGCTCAGCTCGTAGAGCAGATCCCACATCTGCTGCCGATGCACCGGATCGAGCCCGGCGGTCGGCTCGTCGAGAAAGAGGAGCTTGGGCTCGTGCACCAGGGCGCAGGCCAGGGCGAGCAGCTGCTTCATGCCGCCGCTCAGGCTGCCGGCCAGCGCGTCGCGCTTGGCGCGCAGATCGGCCCGCTCGATGAGCGCTTCGATTCGCGCCGGCGCTTCGGCCGCCGGAACGCGGCAGGCGCCGGCGAAGAAGCGGAGATTCTCCAGCACCGACAGATCCGGATAGAGACTGAACTTCTGCGGCATGTAGCCGAAGAGCTTGCGGGCCTCGCTGCGCTGCGCCCAGACGTCGAGCCCGGCGATGCTGGCGCGGCCGCCGTCCGGACGGGTCAGGCCGCAGAGCATGCGGATCGTCGTGGTCTTGCCCGCGCCGTTGGCGCCGAGGAAGCCGAAGATCTCGCCGGGCGGCAGTTCGAGGCTGACCCGATCGACCGCCCGCATGCGGCCGAACGACTTCTCCAGCTGATCCAGGACGACGAGGGAGCGCATGACAGGATTCCCCCGCTAGCGCAGCGCGAATTGTTTTGCAAAGACCGGGGCCGGGAGAGATTGCCCGATGTCTCCTCGACGCCTCTGTCTTGCCCTACTGTTTGCGACCGCCTCGCTGACTGCGTCGGCGGCCGATCCCGCCGCGGAACTGGCCTCATTTTCCGCCTTCCCGACTGTCGATCTGGCCGCGCTCGGCAAGGGCGAGGTCAAGACCCAGCGCAGCGGCAGCAGCGGACGCACCCTCGCCGTGCAAAGCGTGTACGCAGTCGCCGGCACGCCGGCCGAAACCGCCGAGGCGCTGCGCCGGTTCAATCCGCAGCGCTACAGCGACCTGAAGGTGTACCTGCACGCAGAGTTCAGCGGCTCACCCAGCGCCGCGACCTTCAGCGCCTTGCGCAATCCGCCCAACAACTCGCCGGTGCAGGCCTGGATCAAGCAGACCAATGCCAAGGCTTCCACGCTGCAGCTGACTGCCGCCGACCTGGCCAAGGCTCCCTCCGAAGCGAGCGCCTCGGCGGTGGGCGGGTTTTGGGCCGAGGTGCTGGCCAAGCGCGCCGCGGAATTCGCCAGCGGCGGCATCGGCAGGGTGGCCGCCTACGAGACCAGCGGCACGCGGCCCGCCGCGGAACTGGCTGCGATGCTCGGCGCACAAGACAAGCTGAAGAGCCGCTTCGGGAGCCTGATCTCCTCCACGGTCGAGAGCGGCGGCGGCCGGCCCACGCTGTCGTGGGACCTCTCCGACGCCGACGACGAGGCCATCGTCTCGCTCGGGGCGTTCTACGTCCGGCCGCAAGCCGGCGGCGCGGTCCAGGCCGTGGATTGCGGCTTCTACGCCAGCGGCGGCTACTTCGCCTCGCTGACGCTTTTTCAAATGTGGCCGGTCGAGATCGACGGCAAGCCCTCCACCCTCGTCTTCCGCGCCGACCTCGTTTCCTCCGCCCAACTCGCCAACCTCCGCGGCGTCGAGCGCCTCGGGGCCGAGTCGCTGATGCAGAAGAAGATCAAGCGCAGCATTGCGCTGACGCGCGGGAAGTAGTCCGCACTCTCCGAGTGCGGCTGGCTCTCAAAGCACGGCGGCAAATTCCCCGAAGGAGATCGGAAGTGGACCAAGAGGACGCGGAAGGCTCAGAGTACTGACGTCCCCCTCGTTCCCGCTGGGTGGCTTCGTCACTCATCCTGCGCGGAAGTAGTCCGCACTCTCCGAGTGCGGCGGGCTCTCAAAGCACGGCGGTAGCTCCATCCGGAGGCAGATCGCCCGTCCGGATGGGGACCTAAAATCCGGTCGCGAACACGCCCCCTCCGCGACCTGGCCGCACTCGGAGAGTGCCTGCCAGCTACTCCGCGCGCAGCACCACCAGGGGATCGACGCGGCTGGCGCGCCAGGCGGGGAGGAAGCAGGCGAGCAATGTGACGCAGCCGAGGATGATGACGGAAGCGCCCAGCACGAGCGGATCCCAGAACGGTACTCCGTAAAGCAGGCTGCCTAACAGGCGACCCAGGCCGAGCGCAGCGACGAGACCCACGACGCCGCCGGCGGCAGTCAGGAGCATGCCCTGACGCAGTACGAGGCGGAGAATATCGGGCGCCTGCGCGCCGATGGCCAAGCGGACGCCGAACTCGCGCTCGCGCTGGGCGACCAGGAAGCTGGTCACGCCATACAGCCCCACGGCCGCAAGCACGAGGGCCACGCCGCCGAAGCAGCCGAGGAGGCGGAGGTTGAGCCGGCGGGCGGCGGTCGATTCGTCCAGGATCTCGGTCATGGGCATCACGCGGTAGAGCGGGAGCCCGCCATCGACGACCCGCACGGCCTCGCGCAGCGACGTGGCGAGCGCGGTCGCAGCCTGCCCGCCGGCCGCACGGGCGGCGAGGGTGACATTCTGGGCGAACGATTCACCGGCCGAGCCGGCGTGCGGCGACTGCGCACAGCTGAAGTGCACCTCGAGCTCAACGGCCCGGTCGAGACCGCTTTGGCGCACGTCGGCGAAGACGCCGACGATCGTCCACCACTCGTCCTTCGCGCTGAAGCCGCCCAGGCGCGCTCCGACCGCCTCCTGCACGGAGGGCCAAAAACGGCGCGCCATGGTCTCGTTGATCATGACGGCGCGCGGCGCGTTCAGGTCATCACGTGCATCGAGGAAACGCCCCGCCGCCAGCCGCATGCCGACGGCCCGGTAGTAGTTGCCGAAAACGCTGCGGTACTCGGCGTTCGGCTCTGCGCCGGCCGGGAAGGGCGGCCGACCCTCGATGAGGAAGTCGCCGTTCGTGCCCCAGTCGTCGATGGGCAGGATGCTGATCCCGCCCGCGGCCTCGACTCCGGGCGCGGCGGCGAGCTGCCGGTCGAGCCGGCCGTAGAACTCGGCCAGCGCCGCGGGGGTCGGATAGCGCTCGGCCGGCAGCGCCACGCGCGCAGTCAGCACGCCCTCGGGGCGCAGGCCGCTGGGCGTTTCGAGCAGATGCTGGAGCGAGCGGAAGAGGAGTCCGCCGCCGGCCAGCAGGACGAGCGTGGCCGCGATCTCCGCGCCGACCAGGAACGCGCGCAGCCGCTGCCGGCCGCCCACGCCGGAGCCGTCGCGGGTCTGCAGCCCGGCGGCGAGATCGTGCCGCCGCAGCGTGGCCCAGGCGGGCAGCAGGCCGCAGACGATGCCCACCGCGAGCGCCGCGCCGACCGCAAAGGTCAGCGCGCCCGCATTCACCTGCACCTCGTGGGCCCGCGGTAAGGCGTTGCCGGCCAGGGCGACGAAGGCATCGACCCCCCAATGCGCGAAGAGCGCGCCGAGGGCGGCGCCGCCGAGCGCGAGCAGGGCGCTCTCGGCCACCAGCTGCCGCACGATCTGCCAGCGGCCCGCGCCGAGGGCCATGCGCACGGAAAGCTCGCGGCGCAGCGCCGCCGCGCGGGCGAGGAGGAGGCCGGTCACGTTGGCCCCGGCGATGGCCAGCACGCAGGCTGCCGCCACGCTCAACAATACCAGGCTGCGGCGGGCGGTGCCGGTCATGGACTCGACCACCGGAGTGACCACCACGGTGCGATTCACCTGCGCCTCGGGATACTTCCGCGCAATCTCCGCCGCGATGGCGCGCAGGTCCTGCCGCGCAGCCTCGAGGGTCACCCCGGCGCGCAGCCGGCCGACCACGTCGTAGGAGTGATTCCCCCGCTGGGTCACAGCGCTCTGGGGAAAGACCAGCGGCGTCCAGATCTGCACGCGGTCGTAGGGCAGGCGGAAGCGATCCGGCATCACGCCGACCACCTCGGTGCTGAGGCCGTCGAGCACGAAGCGCCGTCCGATGATGTCCGAAGCCGCCTTGAAGCGCGTGCGCCAGAGCCCCTCCGAGATCACCGCGACCGGCTCGGCGCCAGCGGCGTCCTCGCCCTCACGCAGGGTACGACCGAGCAGCGGCGTGCCGCCCACGACGCTGAAATAGTTGGCCGTCACGTTGGCCGCGCGCAGACGCTCCGGCGGTGTGCTGCCTTCCCGCAGGGCCACGCTGGCGTAGCGCTGGGCGGACAGGCCTTCGAACGATTTCGTCTGCTCGGCCCAGTCGCGGTAATTCGGCACCGACACGCTGCCCAGCCAGGAGGGTCGGTCGAGGTAGCTCTCGTAGAGCCGCATCAACCGCTCCGGCTCGCGCACCGGCAGCGGGCGGAGCAGCACGCCCTCGACCACGCTGAACATGGCCGTGCTGGCGCCAATGCCGAGCGCCAGCGTGAGAACGGCGAAGAGGGTGAACGCAGGCGATTTGCGCAGCCGGCGGAGGGCGAAAAGGAGGTCGGTCATGGCGAGTGCCCAACGCGCGGCGCAGGGGTCATGCCAATCCTGCGCGCCGCGCCGCCCGCTTCTGGAGGCTGGAGCCAAATCGCAGGCGAGCGTTTCGACCGCGGGACCGCCGCGTCCCATCCGTGGGGCGAACGCTCAGCGCCGGCTGAGCACCTCCAGCGCCGCCAGCGTGGCGGCACCGCGATTCTCCACTCCGAGTTTTTCGAAGCACACGCCGAGGTGCTGCTTGGCCGTCTTTTCGCTGATGCCGAGGATGAGCGCGATCTCGGCGTTGGTCTTCCCTTGCGCTACCCAGATGAGCACGTCAGCCTCGCGTGGCGTCAGACCGAACGCCCGTACGAGCAGCTCGGGCCGGGCGAAATCGGGCGAGAATCCCCCACCCTCCGCCAGACGCTGCTGCCACAGTTCGGCCCGGGCCAGCCGTGACTGCACCGCGGCCAGCAGGTCGTCGCGCACGACGGGCTTGGTGAGGTAGTCGTCGGCGCCCAGATTCATCCCGAGGCGGATGTCCTGGCGGTCCGCCCGGGCGGTCAGGAAGATGAACGGCGTGTGCGCGAAATCGGCTTCCGCCCGGAACGCCTCCACCACCGCGTAGCCGTCGCACTCGGGCATCATGACATCGCACAGCACCAGGTCCGGACGCTCGCGGCGCGCGAGTTCGAGGCCGAGGCGGCCGTTCTCCGCGGTGCAGGTGGTGTAGCCTTCCAGCTCCAGCATCAGAGCGACGTTGCGGCGCATCGTGGGCTGGTCCTCGATGATGAGAATCTTCTTTTTCATGCGGGGGTGCGAAACAGGGGCAGCACCACGGTGAAGCGGGTGCCGGCGTGGGCGGAGGTGAAATCGAGCCGGCCGCCGTGGAGTTCGACGCAGCGTTTGACGATAACGAGCCCAAGGCCCGTGCCGGGCGTCTCGCCCACGTTCGAGCCGCGGTGGAAGGCCTCGAAGAGCCGGACGCGGTCCTTTTCGGGAATGCCGATGCCGCGGTCCTCGACCACGGTGACCGCCTGCGCGCCATCGCGCCGGAGGCGGATCTCGACCGGCGCGTCCGGGGGCGAGTATTTCACCGCGTTGGCCACCAGGTTGCCGAGGATGTGGCGCAGGAGCGACTCGTCGCCTTGGGCCCCGGCCAGATCGCCCTCAGCGTGCAGCGTCAGACGGCATTTTCCGGCCGTATGCGATCGCGTTTCGTCCACGACCTTCTCCACCAACGCGACGAGATCGAGCGGCTGCGGACGAAAGCTGATCTTGCCCGCATCGGCGCGGCTCAGCACCAACACCTTTTCCATCAGGTCGCCCATGTGCGCGGTCGAGGCACGGATGGCCTCGAGCTGATGCCGCCGCTCCTCCTCCGGCAGGCGGGCGGAGTAATGCTGCAGCAGCTCGACGGACGACATGATCACCCCCAGCGGCGTGCGGAACTCGTGGCTGACCATCGAGACGAAGCGCGTCTTCAACTCGCCCAGTTCGCGTTCCCGCCCGAGCGCCTCGTGCAGTTCGACCTGCGCCTGCTGCAGATCCGTGGTGCGCTCCGCCACCCGTCGCTCCAGCGTGGCCGCGGCCGCCGCCTGCAACTGGGCGGAACGCCGCAGCGTCGCGATCCACCCGCCGAGCAGCATGAGCACGAGGGCGCCCGAGCCGCCCCACAGCCAGAGCCGTCGGGCGCGCACGTCGGGCGAGATGCCGAGCGACTTGATGTCGCCGACCGAGAGCAGCCGCAGCTGTCGCGGCTCGCCCGCCGCGGCGCGATCGACCAGCGCGGTCACCAGCACAGCGTCGTCCACCTTCAGCGCATCGAAGGTGGTGGGGCGGGTCGACTGATACGCCAGCGGCAACCGCGCGCCGCCGGCTTCCAGCTGCATGACGGTGCGCCGCTCGCCGCGTTCCACCGGCACCTCGAGCAGCGAGAGCAGGCGGCCCTGCACCTGCACGAGATCGTGCGTCCAGCGGCCCTGGGCGATCTCGGTCAGGGAGGTCGGCACCGGCTCGGGCGGCGTCCGGCGGCCGAGCACACGCACGTGGCAGAAATGCAGCGCGTAGCCCCCTGGGCTGCTGGCCCATTCGTGCGGCGAAGGCGAGCCGACCACCTCGACTTCATCGCCCGGCTCCAGCATCGGCAGCGGTCCGGCGTCGGCGAATTCCTCCTGCGCCGGATTGCCGGTGAAGGGCGGCAGCAGATAGGCGGAGAACGCCTGGCCCTCGGGCCCGCGCACATAGGCCAACCGCTCGCCCGGCCGGGCCAGGAGCGTGCCGCGGACCCGGATCCGCGCGCCGGCCTCGATGCGCCCCTCGATCACCTCGGCCACGCCGGCCGTCGGCGCGTCGAAGGGGTCGCTCCCGCCCGGTTGGAGAATCTCCAGCTGTTCCAGCGAAGGCGCGATGAACGCCCCGAAGGCGTCATGCGTGCTGGTGCCCGCATTGATCCCGGTCAAACGCACCTTGGCGCCCATCAGCTGCGCGACCAGCTCCGGCCGGCTGGACGTGCGCACGACCACGGTGGTCCAGTCGTCCGTGCCGCCCAGCAGCAGCACGAGCTCCAGATTCGAGCGCCGGAACTTCCAGCGCACCACGTGGCCTTCGATCCGAACCCAGCGCTCGAAATGCCCGAAGCGATTGAGCGTAGCCAGGCTCAACGGCAGCGGCGTCGGCAACGGTCGGCGGCCGAGCACCCGCAGCGTCGTTGCGGTCACCCGGGGATGCGAGTGGCCCATGACCGTGACCGTGGCGGTCACGCCGCTCAGCTCCACGTCGTCGCCCAGCGCGGGACAGGCCACGCCTGGCCCGAGGACGACGCCGACGCCCTGGCCGCCTTCGTCCAGCGTCAGGCTGAGCCCGCTCGTGCCCACCTCCGTGACCACGCCCCGGAGTCGCACGGGCCGGGGACGCTGGCCCGCGTCGAGGGCCTCCAGCGCGACCACTTCGCGCACGCTGGTCAATTCGCGCTCCGCCGCGCCGAGCCCCGGCCGACCGGCCCAGCCGAGGCCGAGCGCCAGCAGGCAGCAGAGGAGACGGCCGGGAGACATGCAGCCGCCAGCGTACACGAGGACTTCACCGCGGACATCCGACGAAGGTCGGAGAAGAAGCGCCGCCCCCTCCGACCGAGGTCGGATACCCAGGCGGGGGACTCGATGGCGAGATTACCGACGCATTCGTTCACAACCATCATGAATCTCGCCCGCCGATCTCTCCCCAACGCTCTCGCCCTTGCCTTCAGCCTCGCCCTGGTCGCCCGCGCCTTCGGTCAAGGCAGTCTGACGCCGCCGCCCGGCGCCCCCGCCCCGGTCATGAAGACCCTGCAGGAGGTCTTCGAAAAGGCGGCTTTCGTGGAAGCGCAGAACAACACGCAAAGCACCCAACTCAACGCCATCCAGTCCAAGCAGAACGGCGTGCCCAACCGCATTCCGCTCATCGCGGGCCAGCCCGGCGTGACCGTCGACGTCAACGGCGCGATCACCATCAGCTTTCCCGGCAGCTACTTCCTGACCGGCAATCTGAACGTCGAAAGCGCGACCCATGGCATCACCGTGGCGAGCGCTGACGTGACGCTCGACCTCAACGGCTTCGCGGTGCGCCGCCTGACCGGCACGGGTGGGTCGGGCGTGCTCATCTCCGGCTATTACCCGGGGGTGCACGTCCGTAACGGCGCGATCTCCGGCGGCACCACCGTCGGCTCCGGTGGCGCCTTCGTCCTCGCTGGCTGGACCAATGCGGTGAGCTTCGCCGGGGTGATCACGCCGCCCACCTGCCGACTCTCCGACCTGCGCGTCGCGGGCACCCGCGCCGTCGGCCTCAATGCGGAGCGCGGCACGGCGGAGCGCTGTACGGTCGAGACCTGCGGCGGCATCGGGATCTATGCCCACACCGTCATCGACTGCACCGTCCGCTTCGCCAACGGCTCGGGCATCTTCACCGGCTCCGCCAGCGGCGGCAGCGTGACCAACTCCTACGGAGAGAGCATCGGACTCGACGGCGGGCTGTCCGGCATCGACGCCCCCAACGGCACGGTGACAAACTCCCGCGGTTTCGGGCAGGGCTCCGGCTTTGGCATCCAGGCGGAGCGAGCGACCGATTCCTACGGCTACGCCCCGGCCGGAACCGGCCTGTATGCCTACCAATCGGCGCTCAACTGCGGCGGACGCAGCGACACGGGCGGCGGCCTCTTCGCCATCCTCGCCACCAACTGCCACGGCACCAGCTCCAGCGGCATCGGCCTGAGCGCCGCGACCGCCAACAACTGCTACGGGGTGAGCAGCAGCGGCGCGGCCGGCCTCCGGGCGCAAGGTACGGCCAGCTTCTGCCGCGGCGAGCGCCTGTTCGGCACGGCCATCGATGCGGGCATCGCCATCGGCTGCACCGCGCTCGGCGGCACGATCGTCTCCTCCCAGAAGCACCTCGGCACGCCCTGAGGGGACCGGCCGCGCTCAGCGGCGAATCCGCTGCACGGGCACATGAACCTCGTAGCGGCGCAGGAACCAGGGCGTGAACGGACCGTTCCAATAGACCGCGTAAGGCTCGCCCGCGACCTTCAGGCCGGGCTGGCTGCGCACCCAGCGCAGCAGCTCGGCCTTCGTCCTTTCGTAGTTCGATTCCCCGTAGCCGCCGCGGGCGCCGGCGCTGGCCACCAGCCGCTCCGGGATGCGCACGACCTCCACGCCGGGGGCGTTGCCGTCCACCTTGGCGGCTTCGTTCCGCCCGACCCAGAAGTACATCTCGGCCCCGTCGATGCGCGATTCCACCGGCACGGTCATGGCGATCTTGCGGTCTGAGATGTAGCGGAAGAGCGGCCGGAAGAGCCGGTTCGACTGCTCGAAATAGCGGCCCGGCGCGCTCGACTTCAGCAGGATGCCGGCGGGCAGCGTCTTGAGCTCCGTCGCGCCCGCCGCCGTGGGCGGGAAGGCTTCTTCATAGGCCGCGAGTGGCCGGACGACGGCCAGTGCGAGCACGAGCGACGCGAGGAGAAGGAGCGGGCGGAGCATGCAGCAAGTTAGGTGACTTCCGGGGCTTTGCAGCGGTGAGCTGGCTCCTCCCGAAATTTTCCGCGGTCGCGCTCAGGGCAATTCGTAGATTTCCACCAAAGCCACGCCTGTTTGCGCGGCAGACCCTCGGACGATCGCCGTATAGGCACGGGGTGCCAGCTCCGAGTAGATGACTGCTTCCCGCTCGTTGGCGGGAGCGAGTCCAGCGGACTGAATCAGGGCGACTTCACCTTGGTTGCTCCGGGCGCGCCAATCATCGGACCGAAGCTCCGACTGGCCAGCCGCATTGAGCTCCAGGTTTGGATCCGCCAGCGGAACCTGCACGCCGAAGTCAGCCAGACTGGGGCCGATCGCACGAATGAGATGGGGCCGTGCCTGCCCGTTCCCGAGCACGAAACCGCCAATCACCACGTCCGCGTCGAGGCCGACGAAAGCGCGTGTGCTCAAATTGACCAGCCGTCCCGCACTACCTGCATCCAGATCGTAGAGTTCCACCAGCGCGACCCCGGTCGCTCCGTCCTTCCCCTCGACCACGACGGTGTAGGTCCCTTCCTCGACCGTTAGGACGGTCGCGCATTCGCGGCCATCGGCCGGGGCCAGACCCGTCGCCTGCACCTCAGCTCCCCCCACGTTCCAATCATCGTTCTCCCGTATCTTCTGCCCGGCCGAGTTGTACACCGTGATCCTCGGGTCCGGCAGAAAGTTCGAGATCCCGTACGGCTGCAGAGACGGACCAAGCCCGCGCACCAGCAGGCGTTTGGAGCCGCCGCGTACCGCAAAGCCCGCGATCAAGGCACGCTCGCCAGTCCCCACCCTTGCGCGGGTGGAGAGGTTCGCCAGCCGAGTCGTGGATTGCTCGTCGACTTGGATGCGAAAGGGCTGTGTCGTGGTCTGGCCTCCGCTGTTTGTGGCCGTGAGGACGTATTCTCCCGCGGTCTGATAACTGGCGAACCCGAGCGAGAGGTTGACCACGCATTCGGGAGTTGTGTCGGGATACCACAGCGACGTTTTGACCAACTGGCCATTTCGGTACAAACGCAGAGTGGTGGCATCCGTGCTGTAGAAGGTGGCGGTCACGGCCACCGACTGGCCCCGATACTTATACTGTGGCGCAGGCGGCACCCGTAGTTCAGGCACAGGGACCGTCTGGCCAGGTCGAACCGCGTTGACGCGCAAAATGTTCGTGTAGATCTCCGCCTGGTAGCGATTGAAGACTCTCACCCGGAGCGTGGTGAAGGCCTCCGAGGTCGGCGTAAACTCGAGCCTTGTCGTATTCAGGCCGGTCAACGCCCCCGTGGGCACCGGGTCGATCGGACGAAGCGGATCGGTCTGCCCGCTCGCGCCCCGATGCCAGTCGATCTCGAAGGGACCGCCCTCGGACGGCAGGTCGATCGCATACTCGACGGGTTGGCCGACGGTCACCGAGCGATAGGTCGGGGAGGATGAACTGGCCGGCCGCACCAAAGCGGCGGGAGTGAGCAGAACCGAGTAGGTGCCAGAGGCGTCCAACGCTCCTTCCGGTTCGCGGATGTTCACGTCTCCCACCAATTGGCCAAGCGTGTTTTGACCGGAAAGTCTCACCAGACTGTAGATCGAGCGCTGCTCCGGCGTCAGAATCAGGTCGTCGGCGGGAATCACCTGGTCTCCCAGCGTCCAGAAAAGCTTGTCGTCCGCGCCGACGCGGCGTTGCGTGAGCATCCACCCTTCACGCAGTTTGAAGCCCCCGCTGAATAACCCGTTGCTGAAGGGAGGAACGCCCGGGATGTTTCCGTAGGTCACCACGTTGTTCCGCGCCTGAAACGGCACGTTCTGGGTTCGGTCGGGGGTGCAAATGGCGTCGCCGTAGATGGTGCCATCGATCGTGAATGCCCTCACCTCCAGGCGATCAAACGGCGGCCGGGGAGACACCGTCTGCTGCAGGCCGTTGATGCTCGATCTCGCCCCAACCAGCGCATAGCCCTGATTCGAGGTGCCGAGGTTGGTTCCACCAGCGGTGTTGCCCGCCTCGTCGACCAAGCTGGAAGCGACGTGGATGATCGCGCCCCCAGGCCACGACGCGGGGCCGGAGCCGATCGCGTAAACGGTACCGCTGGCCGTTACGAGCACCGGTTCGTGCGTAGTGCCCAGGGAGTACTCAACGCCTTCGCGGGTAAGGATGAAGCTCGTGGCGACCATCCCTGACTGGCGGTATCCATAAAGATGCCCGGCGGTGGAGAACCCTTTGATCGTGAGGCCACTCGACCCCGGCGAGACGACTTGCACCGCCTGCCCATTCCTCAGCAACTGCCCATACCCGTTGGCCATGACACTCAGATCGTCGATCGTGGTGAAGCCGCCCCGTCCTCGCTGCCGAGAGATGTGGTAGGGCAGATCCAAGGCCGACAGGAGACTGCCCGAAAACAGCAGGCAGAAGGCGAGGAGCATTTTTTGGCGCATGGACATGGTGACTGATCGCTGGCGGTCGCTCGCACAGCCTTAGTAACGTGGGTAAGTATCGCAGAGTCTGGTCCGGAGGCCACTGCGTCAGCGCACTTCTCTGGGGCGGATTCCGGGCTAGGGTCCGACCATGCCGGAAATGAAATCGATCGGGCCGCTGCGCGTTTCGGCGCTGGGGCTGGGTTGCATGGGGATGTCGGACGTCTACGGCGAGGCCGATGCGGCCGAGGCGCCGCGCGTGCTGCATCGCTACCGCGAGCTGGGCGGGAACTTCCTCGACACGGCGGAGGTCTACGGCCCGCACGGCAATGAGGAGCTGGTGGGCGCGTTCTTGCGCGAAGTGCCGCGGGCGGAGATGATCGTGGCCACGAAGTTCGGGTTCCGCATCGCCGACGGCTCGCGCGGGGGGCTCGACAGCTCGCCGGAAAATGTCCGGCGCGCCTGCGAGGGCAGCCTGCGGCGGCTGGGGACGGACTACATCGACCTCTACTACCAGCATCGGGTCGATCCGGCCGTGCCCATCGAGGACACGGTCGGCGCGATGGCCGAGTTGGTGCGCGCGGGCAAGGTTCGCGCGCTCGGCCTGAGCGAGGCCGCGGCGAGCACGTTGCGACGCGCCCAGGCGGTGCATCCGATCGCCGCGCTGCAGAGCGAGTACTCGCTTTGGACGCGCGAGTTGGAAACCAACGGCATCCTCGCCGCCTGTCAGGATCTGGGCATCACGCTGGTCCCATTTTCGCCGCTGGGGCGGGGCTTTCTGACCGGGAAATTGAAGACGACCGACGACCTCGGCAGCGGCAGCGACTGGCGGAAGAGCAATCCGCGCTTCACCGCCGAGGCCATGGAGCGCAATGCGGCCCTCGTGCGGGCGGTCGAGGAGTTGGCCGCGGCCAAGAAGTGCACGCCCGCTCAGCTGGCGCTCGCCTGGGTGCTGGCCTCGGCGCCCGGCTGCGTGCCCATCCCCGGCACCAAGCGGGTGAAGTATCTGGAGGAGAATTTCGGCGCGCTGGAGGTGGCCCTGACCCCGGAGGATTTGGCGGGGCTGGCCAGCGCCTTCCCCGTCGGCATCGCCGGCGAGCGCTACACGCCGGCCATGGCGGCCTGGGTGGATCAGGGGTGAGCCGTCGGCCAGCCTCGGTCTGCCATTCCGCCTGAACCCGTCCGTGCGGTGACAAACGGACGAAGCTGGGGCTTATTCCCGATCCGCTCCATGTCAGCCCAGACGTTTTATCTCACCACCGCCATCGACTACACCAACGGCGCGCCGCATATCGGCCACGCCTACGAGAAGGTGCTGGCCGATACCCTCGTGCGCTACCAGCGGCTGCGCGGCCGCTCGGCCTATCTGCTGACCGGGGTCGATCAGCACGGGCAGAAGGTGCAGCAGTCCGCCGCCAAGGTCGGGCAGACGCCGCGCGCGTTCGCCGAGGAGAAGACGGCGCTGTTCGTCGCGTTATATCGGAAGCTGGGCGTGTCGCACGACGGCTGGGCGGCCACGACCGACCCTCGCCACGTCCGCGCGGTCCAGGTGGCGCTGCAGCGACTCTTCGACGCCGGGCAGATCTACAAAGGTGCTTACGAAGGCTTCTACAGCGTGCGGCAGGAGCAGTTCCTGACCGACAAGGAACGCAACGCCGAGGGCGAGTTCGGACCCGAATGGGGCGAGGTCGTGCAGCTGCGCGAGGAGAATTACTACTTCAAGCTCAGGGAGCACCGCGACTGGCTGATCGAGTACATCTCCGCCAACCCCGGCTTCATCACGCCGCCGTATCGCGCGGCCGACGTGCTCCACGCGGCGCAGAAGATCAGCGAGGACCTCTGCATTTCCCGCCCGAAGACGCGGCTGGATTGGGGCATCGAGCTGCCCTTCGACCGCGACTACGTCACCTTCGTGTGGTTCGACGCGTTGATGAACTACGTGACCTTCGCCGGCTGGGCCGACGGCGCCGACGGTGTGAAGGCCGAGCCTGCGCTGCCCGAGTTCGAGCGGCTCTGGCCGGCCGACGCGCAGATCATCGGCAAGGACATCCTCGTCCCGGCCCACGGCATCTACTGGCCCATTATGCTGCACGCGCTCGGCTTCAGCGACGCGCAGATCCCGCGCCTGCTGGTCCACGGCTGGTGGAACGTGAAGGGCGAAAAAATGAGCAAGAGCCTCGGCAACGTGATCGATCCCGACGTGCTCTCGACCACCTACGGCGTGGGTGCGCTGCGCTATTTCCTGATGCGCGACATCGCCACCGGGGCCGACGCCGACTTCAGCGAGGAGCGGCTCATCTCCCGCTTCAATGCAGACCTCGCCAACGGCCTGGGCAATCTGCTGAATCGCGCGCTCAACATGGCGCTGCGGTATCGCGGCAGCGTCCTCTCCCGCGGCGGTCCCGCGGCCGAGGCGGAGGAGATTCGCCTGGTGCGCGATGCCGCCCTGACCGCGGTCGACCGCTATCAGGAGGCCATGGAGGCCAAGCTCCCGCACGCCGCACTCGAGGCGCTGTGGGGCATCGTCAACGCCGCCAACGGCCTGGTGGAGTCAGCCGCGCCCTTCAAGCTGGCCAAGCTGACCGACGACGCCGCGGCCCAGCAGCGGCTCGACGCCGTGCTCTATGCCCTGGCCGAATGCCTGCGCATCGTTTCCCTGCTGATCGAACCCGTTCTCCCCACCGAGGCCGCCGGCATGCGTGCCCAGCTCGGTCTCAGCGCCCCCGCTCCCGGCGAGGACGTGCTCCCGCTCTGCGAATGGGGCGGCCTGCCGGAGGGGCACAAGCTGAACGCGCCCGTGCCGCTGTTTCCGCGCATCGAAGTGCCGAAGGCGTAGCGGGGGCGCGCGAGGCGGGGGCCTGCAAGAGGAAACTCGAAACTCGAAATTCGAAACTCGAAGGAAGTCCGAAGTTCAAAACTCGAAGCCCTTCCTGACCTTCGAGACGAGGAAGAAGCGGGTAAGCTGCGGACCCAAATTCGGAGTGACGAACCGGCGACGGGTTCGAACTTCGAGCTTCCTTCGAGTTTCGAACTTCGAGTTTCGAGTTTCCCCCGCTATTTCGGGTTGCCCAAGGTCGAGAGCGCGCGGCCGAGATAGGGATTGCTGGGCTGCGGGCTGGTTTGGAGCCAGAGGCCTTCGACGATCATCGGGCTTTCGAAGACGTAGTAGCCTTCGACCTCGCCCGCCACTTCGACGATCGCCTTGCTGACATCCTTGTAGGCGCCCCGGACATTGTCGATGCGCGAGGATTCCGCGATCGCCTTGGCGGGCGCCATCGCCGCCTTCGCCAGCGCCGCGGAAACGCCAGCCGCCTCGACGGCCTTCGTCAACCGACCGCCCGCGGCGCGCGCCTTGCGCAGATCATCCTGCGTCAGGGCCTCGCGCACCTCCTCGTAAGCGGCGATCACGTTCTTGTCGGCCGCACTCACCGACGTGGCCGGCTTCTTCGCCTTGCCGCCTCCGCAGGCCGAGAGCGAAAACACCGCCACCAAAGCGATCAGCAGGGAACAAACGGAACGCATGGGGCCTCGCTTAGGCTCGGCATAGGCGATAGGCAATAGGCAATAGTCGATAGGGGCGAATTCGGGCATTGGGTTCGCGTTGCCCGCAGTTGGGTCCCATCAGCTATCGCCGATCGCCTATCGCCTATCGCCTATATCGCCTATCGCCTATTTCCGATCTTGCAGCTCGGATCGCCTGAGCGATCTGGCATTCTGGCCGGACCTCTCCTCGGCCATGACCACCCTCGAGCGCCAATTTCTCCACGCCGTCGAAGTCCATTCACCGGACGAGTTGCGCGAATCGCTGCGGGCTGGACTGGACGTCAGCGCTCCGGTGGCGGGCAAGCCGGCGACTGCTTGGCTGACCGAGATGTACCTACGCTCGGATCGCTTTCCGGACTGCCTGCGCGTGCTGCTTGAAGCCGGTGCGCCGCTGGCTGATTCGCGGCTCATGCCGGTGTTGTTGGACGACGGTGAGGCAGTGCGGGCCGCGGTGGCGCGGGATCGGAGCCTGCTGACGGCGCGAGTGGAATTGACCAGCGCGTTCACCCCGCTGCGCGAGGCCACCCTGCTGCACGTTGCGGCCGAATTCGGCCACGCGCGGGCGGCGCAAGCGCTGCTCGAAGCCGGAGCCGAGGTCGATGCGACCGCGGGGATCGACGCCTGGGGGCGCGGTGGACACACGCCGCTCTTCCACACCGTGAACTCGAACGCCAATCGCTCGGCCGGGCTGATGCGCCTGCTGCTCGAGGCCGGCGCGCGGACGGACCATCGGGTGGCGGCCCTGACCTGGGGCGACGGATTCGACTGGGAGACGACCTTTTTCGATCTCACCCCGATCTCGTACGCGCAACTGGGTTGCCTGCCGCAGATGCAGCGGTCCGAGAAAGACATGGTCGACAACATCTCGACCCTGCTCCGGGCCGCCGGGCGAGCAGTGCCGCCTTTGGACAATGTGCCAAATCGGTACCTAAGGTCGTAGTTTCGCGCGCTGCGAATTCCTGCCGCTTCCTTCTTGAATAATGCGTCATCGTGTTCTATCGAACACTTCATGTCGAACGACCTCACGCATCACCAGCGCGTCGTGCTGGAATACCTGACTGACCATCGTCGCCGCCTGGGCATCATGCCGTCGACGCGCGACATCCAGAAGGCGCTCGGGTTTGCCAGCCAGACATCGGTGGTGCGCGCGCTCGCTGCGCTGGAGAAGAAAGGTGCGATCAAGCGCGCCAGCGGGGCGGCCCGCGGCATCGCGGTGCTTTGGGAGGACCTGGGCAAGAACCTGCTCGAACTGCCCCTGCTCGGTCGCATTCCCGCCGGCATGGCGGATGACACCGAAGGGGGTGGCGTCGAAGGCTGGGTAACGATCGACCGCGAGTTGCTCGGCCTGAAGCGCCGGACCGGCCGCTATTTCGCCCTGCGCGTGCGGGGCGATTCGATGATCAACGCGCACATCGAACACGGCGACGTGGTGGTCTGCGAATCGACCGAGACCTGCACCCCGCGCCCTAACGACATCGTGGCCGCCCTCATCGACGGCGAGAGCACGCTCAAGCGCTATATCGTCGAATCCGGCCGCCCCTTCCTGCGCGCCGAAAATCCCGACTACCCCGACCTCCTGCCCCTGCGCGAGCTGACCATCCAGGGCGTCTCCTGCGGCGTGATCCGTCGCTACGCCACGGCTTAGCCGAGCTTGAAGCTCGGCAATAGGCGATAGGGAATAGGCTATAGGCCATAGGACGTAAACACGCGCGTTGGGCGAAGCGAGGCCTATCGCCTATCGCCTATCGCCTATCGCCTATCGCCTATCGCCTATCGCCTCTCGCCTATCGCCTATCGCCTATCGCCTATCGCCTATCGCCTATCTCCTATCGCCTATCGCCTATCGCCTATCGCCTATCGCCTATCGCCTATCGATCCGGCTTCGAGCCGGATCCGCCGGATCCCCCGGATCCAGATTCCTTCTGCTTCATCCAGGAGCGCAGATCGGCCCCGCCGGGCACGGCCGAGGACGGAGCGGGCTGCACGGGTGCTGGGGTTGGGCCGGGCAAGAGCGCGGTGGTTCCGCCGGGAGCAGGCGGAGGAGTCGCTGCGGCTGACGCGGCGGGAGTGGAGGGAGTTTCGCCGGCTTCGGCGCGCAAGGCCTCCAATGCGCGTTGCACCTGGCCGAGGCTGGCGCTGTTCGGGAAGCGTCGACGGAACTGTTCGAAGGTCTCGCGGGCCTTGATCGGGTCGCGCAGGACCTGCGAGTAGAGCGTCGCGGTGTTGAGGAGCGAGTTCTCGTGCTGCGGGTCCTGTCGCTGGGCGAATTGGTATAGCTCCAGCGCCCGCATCGGCTGATTCGCGAACCGGTAGGAACTGCCGAGATCGGTCCGCACATCGGGGTTGTCTGCGCCGAGCTTGATGGCCTCTTCGTACGCGGCGATCGCCTCGGTCCAGCGTTGATGGTCGTAGTACCAATTCCCGCGCTGCACCGCCTGCTGGGCCGGCGGCATCCCCGCGAAACTCGGCATTTCGCTCTGCCCCGCCTGCGACGGATGCCCGCTGCCGGGACTGGCCAGGGGGCCGCCGCGCAGCGCAGGGTCTTCCCGCAGCAGCCAATACATGCCCAGCGCGCCCACCACGACGCCAGCCAGCGTGCAGGCGACGTAGCCGGCGGGACTGGCCGGAGCGGGAGAAGGGGAAGATTGCCGGGGCGATTTACGGGCCATGGGAGGAGGAGCGAGCGCGGAGAATCGGCGGGCGGCGCGCTGGCTGCAACTACGTCGCGCCGTCGCCAGCAGGTCTCGGGATTGCCCCGCCCACTCACCCCTGTCCCATCAGCGTCGGGAGGGTACCGCTCCAGGCTTCGTGGAGATCGGCCACCGGCCAGGCGTGACGGGCGTGGTCGGTATGAATGACCAGTTCGTGCCCGCCGACCGTGCCGAGCCGGCGCGCATCCACCCCGCGCCACTGTGCGAGAGCGAGCAAGGCGGCAGCGTTGGCGTGGGACGTGGTCACGAGCACCCGCGAGGGAGCCTCGCTGAAGAGGAGATCGTCATCGCGCCGACCTTGGTTGCGTGTGCCCAGCGAGACCGACGCACCGATCTGCGCCTGTCCCAGAAAACAGCATTCCGCCAGCGCGACCGCCAGTCCGCCCTCGGAGCAGTCGTGCGCGCTCTTAATCAATCCCATGCGGATGAAAGCCAGCAGCGCGGCCTGCAGCGCCAGTTCCGCCTTCAGGTCGAAGCGCGGCAGAGGGCCTTCCTTGCGGCCGTGCAGCTGGAGCAGGTACTGGCTGCCGCCGAGTCCGCCGCTGATCGACCCGAGCAGCAGGATGGCGTCGCCCGCATCGCGGAAGGCCGCGCGGGTGATGTGCTTCTCCTGCTCGATGAGGCCGACCATGCCGACGGTCGGCGTCGGATCGACCACCCCGGCGGGGCTTTCGTTGTAGAGGCTGACATTGCCGCCCGTGACCGGCGTGTTGAAGGCGCGGCAGGCATCGGCCAGTCCCTCTACGCATTCGCGCAGCTGCCAGAAGTTTTCGGGTTTGTTCGGGTTGCCGAAATTGAGGTTGTCGGTCACGGCCAACGGACGCGCCCCGCTGCAGACGAGATTCCGCGCGGCTTCGGCCACGGCCATCTGGGCGCCCTGGCGGGGCTGGATGGCGCAGTAGGTGCCGTTGCAATCACTGGTGGCAGCGAGGAATTTGTCCGCTTCGCGCACATGGAAGACGGCGGCATCGGAGCCGGGCGGCACGACGCAGCCGCCGCGGACCATGTGGTCGTACTGCCGCCAGACCCAGCGGCGCGAGGCGAGGTTCGGGTGGGCCAGCAGGCGCAGCAGCGAGTCGCCGATCGGGCGGTCGGGCAACTCGGCCAGATTGAGCCGCGGCAGCGGCGGCGGCTCCTTGGCCGTGGGCTTGTAGAGCGGCGCCTCTTCCGCGAGCTGACGCGCCGGGATCTCGGCCACCATGCCCAGATCGCCGTGGAGGACGCGCATCATGCCGTCATCGGTCACCCGGCCGATCTCGGCATACGGCAGCTCCCATTTTTCGAAGACCCGCCGGACATCGTCCTCGCGCCCTTTGTTGGCGATGATGAGCATGCGCTCCTGACTTTCGCTGAGCAGAATCTCGTAGGCGTTCATCCCCCGCTCGCGCTGCGGGACTTTGGCGAGATCGATCTCCACGCCGGTCCCGGCCCGGCTGGCGGTTTCGCACGTCGAGCAGGTCAGACCGGCCGCGCCCATGTCCTGGATGCCCGCCACCGCGCCGTCGAGCGCGAGCAACTCCAGACAAGCCTCGAGCAGAAGCTTTTCCTTGAACGGATCGCCCACCTGCACGGCCGGGCGGTCCTCCTTCGATTCCTCCGTCAGCTCGCGCGAGGCGAAGGCCGCCCCGGCGAGTCCGTCCCGCCCGGTTTCGGCGCCGACATAGAAGACCGGATTGCCCACCCCGCGGGCCGCCCCCCGGGCGATCTGCTCATGGCGGAGCACTCCGGCGCAAAACACGTTCACCAACGGATTGCCAGCATAGCTTTCATCGAAATACACCTCTCCGCCCACCGTCGGAAGGCCGATGCAGTTCCCGTAGTGGGCGATGCCGCTGACCACGCCACCAAAGAGGCGCCGGTTGAGCGCCGCGCCTTCCGCGCCGTCGTCGATCCGCCCAAACCGGAGCGAGTTGAGCAGGAAGACCGGGCGCGAGCCCATGGTGAAGATGTCACGGATGATGCCGCCCACGCCGGTGGCAGCGCCCTGGAAGGGCTCGACCGCGCTCGGATGGTTGTGGCTTTCCATCTTGAAGGCCACGCCCCAGCCGTCGCCGATGTCGATCACGCCGGCATTCTCTTCCCCCGCCTTCACCAAGACGGACGGGCCCGTGGTGGGGAACTTCTTCAGCTCGAGCTTGGAGTTTTTGTAGGAGCAATGCTCGCTCCACATGACCGAAAAGATGCCCAGTTCCGTCAGGTTGGGCTCGCGGCCGAGGATGCGGCGAATGCGCTGAAATTCTTCGGTCGAGAGGCCGTGGTCGGCCACGATCTCCGGGGTGATGTCACCGTCGACAACCGGCGTGGTGGGAAATTCGAATTCGAGCTGAGGCATCGGCCGGCAATGGAGCACGAAAGCAGCCCGACTGGTAGGCGCGGAAGTGGGTCACGGCAGAGAATCCCGCCGCTGGGAAGACGCCAGGGTGCCGGCCTGCGAGTCCCCGCAATTGAGCCCACTCCCCAGCGGAAGAGCTACCCCACCAGGCAGGAATGCGTCGCGCTGCCCCGTCACCTCGTCCCCCGTCCCCCGTCACCCCGTCACCCCGTCACCTCGTCACCCCGTCACCCCGTCACCTCGTCACTCCGTCACCTCGTCACTCCGTCACCCCGCCGCCTAGCCCCAAAGCGGCAGGGCGCGGGTCGCTCGAAGCTCCCCGCTTCCTGCCGCACTCCACGGCTCAGGACCAGTTTTGAGGGAAGAGCCAAGTGCGCGGCTTGCCCACGTTGCTGTGCAGGGAACGGGCGAGCCAGTTGCCGCACCAGGAGCTAATGAGAAACAGGATTCGCGGGATCTGGTTCATGTTGCATTTGCATTTCGAAACCGAGCTCGCGCAGACGGTGCTCGAGCGGCGGGATCGAGTGGAAGAGGTAGCCTTTGCCGGACTCGACGGTGATGTCGGTCGCGTTCAATTCCTGCAGGAGGGAAAGGCAATCGCGGATCTCCTCTGGCTCGGCCAGCGTAAGGAGAAACTGATCCGCCTTCAGGACCCACCTCCGACTGAGCGGCGGGAAGACGAAAAGCGCCAGCAGGCACCACGTGCTCATGAAGGCCATACCCCCCAGGCCCGCAGCCAGCGGCGAAGCCCCGAGCGGCAGCCACCACGCGAGACCGAGGCCCGCTCCGAGCCAGAGCATGCTCAGCAGCAGGGCCTTCCGGCGGTAGCCGCATTTCAGGATGAAGAGCTCACGCGCCATCATCAGCGCGGCCTGCCGGGGCTGCAGATAGCGAGAAACCGCCGTGGTCATGCCGACGGCGGGGATGATCATCCCGTTCTCCTCGCGCGCCGCCATGAACACCGGACTGACCACCACGCCGGTGGAAGTGAAGGCGTCGGTGTCCTCCACCCAGGCGATGTGCGCGGGCGGCACGTTCATTTCGACGCAGCATTCGCGCAATGCTCCCACGAACGCGGGGTCGGGCGATTCCGCTGGCTTCCAGCTCTGCGGGAGGAGGTGATAGAACTGCTCCGCGGTGACGAATCCGGCGACGACGAGCAGCAGCCCGGCGCCGACCTTGATCGGCCACCACCAGGTGTCGCCGAAGCCGAGCACGGTCCCGCCGATGATGGTGGGCAGGGCAAAGCGGATGACGCCTTGGAACCAGTCCTGCAACCAGCTCTTCAGCGTCTGGTCGGTCCGCTCCACCATGCGCTCGATCGCATGCCCGACCAGAATTTCGAAAGGCAGCAGGAGCAGCGTGGCAGCAACGACCACCACCGCGACCTGCGCCGCCAGCGGCCAGCCCAGCAACCAGCGCTCCAGCGTGGGCGCAGCGAAGTAGGCGCCCCACGCCATGGCGAGGTTGATCCCCAGGGCCGAAACCCCCGACCAAAGCCGCACGCGCTGGTAGTTGGTGGCAAGCATGGTGGTTATGATATATCGCCCCCGGCCCGCGCCTCAAGAGTGGTGGCAGGTTTGCGGAGAGATTTCAGAAACGGTTTGGTAGCGGGCGGCTTCCGATGCGAAGAGACTCGCTTCGCTCGTCCCGCTCCCACCATGTCCTCCCTCTCCTCCCAGGCCTTCGCCGAGGCCCGCCAAATGATTCCCGGCGGCGTGAATTCGCCCGTGCGCGCCTTTCGCGGCGTCGGCGGCGAACCCTTCTTCGTTCAACGGGCGTCGGGCTCGAAAATCTGGGACCTGGACGGCCGTGAGCTGCTCGATTTTGTCGGCACGTGGGGGCCCGCCATTCTCGGGCACGCGCCGAAGGCCGTGCTCGACGCCGTGGCGGAGGCGGCGGCGAAGGGCGTCAGTTTCGGCATCCCCAACCCTTACGAGCTGGAGATGGCGCGGACGATCCTCGCCTGGGTGCCCTCGATCGAGAAGGTCCGGATGGTGAACAGCGGCACCGAGGCGACCATGAGCTGCCTCCGGCTTGCCCGCGGCTACACGGGTCGCGACAAGATCGTCAAATTCGAGGGCTGCTACCACGGCCACGCCGATTCCCTGTTGGTCAAGGCCGGCAGCGGCGCGCTGACCCACGGCCAGCCGGATTCGGCCGGCGTGCCGGCCGCGCTTGCGGCACTGACCCTGACCCTGCCTTACAACGATCTCTCCGCGCTCGAGGCCGTGTTCGCCCGGGAGGGGCGCGAAATCGCCGCCGTGATCGTGGAGAGCATTCCGGCGAACGCCGGCCTCTATCTCCCCCGTCCAGGATATCTGGAGCGTATGCGCGAGCTCTGCACGAAATTCGGAGTCGTCCTGATTTTCGACGAGGTCATGACCGGGTTCCGCCTGGCTAAAGGTGGCTATCAGGAAATCTGCGGACTGCGCCCGGATTTGACCGCGTTGGGCAAGGTCATCGGCGGCGGCCTTCCCGTGGGCGCGTTCGGCGGCCGGGCCGAGATCATGAACTGCCTCTCCCCCGACGGCCCGGTCTATCAGGCTGGCACGCTGAGCGGCAATCCACTGGCCCTCGCCGCCGGCCTCGCCCAACTCCGGGAACTGGAACGCCTCGATGCCTATCGCCAGTTGGAAGAACGTGGTGCCGCCTTCGAAGAGCGCATCCGCGCGGCCCTGCGCCGGACCGGCCGCGACTACTGCGCCCAGCGGATCGGTTCGATGTTCTGCCTCTATTTCACCCCGGGCCCCGTGTGGAATCTGGCCGACGCCCAGCGCAGCGACCGGACCGCCTTTGCCCGCTTCTTCCACGCCTGCCTCGCGGGCGGCGTCTATCTGGCCCCATCTCAGTTCGAAGCCGGCTTCCTCTCCCTCGCCCACAGCGAGGCCGACCTCGACCTCGCCGCCGAGGTGATGGAGCGGAGCCTCGTTTAGCCTCGTTTAGCCTCGCTGAGGCTCGGCATAGGCGATAGAGAATAGGCGATAGGCAATAGAATACGTCGGAGACCTGTCGCTACCGCCTATCGCCTATCGCCTATCGCCTATCGCCTATCGCCTATCGCCTATCGCCTATCGCCTATCGCCTATCGCCTATGCCGAGCCTCAGCGAGGCTACGCGAGGCTACGCGGGGTTTCGCCCTGTTTCGTGCATCAGTTCAGTGAGGCGGGCGGTCAGCTCGGCAACCTGAGGATCGTCGCGCAGGCCGTCGGCGGTGTGCAGGAGGCGGCGGCACCAGTTCTCCGAGCTGGCGATCCCGGGGATGTTGAAGCGGTCGGGCAGGCCGAGCACGTCGGTGATCATCAGGATCGCGATCCACGAGTTCGTGGCAAAGAGGCCGCGGACGAGGGCTTCGTGGGTGAAATGTGACCAGCCTTCGAGGCGTCGTTCCTCGGGCGTCCCAGCGAAGTCGCCCAAGGCCCAGGCATCGCGTTGGACTTGCTCGGTCATCCAGCCCCCTTCCCGGGCCTCACGCTCCCAGCGCTGAATCATGGCCGCGAGCGGCTCGTGATCGTGGGTGGCGTAGGTACAGACGGAGAGCCGCGGATAATCGTGCCCCCGCAGGAGCCGCCCGTCCGAACCTGGTTCCCACTGCGGAATCTTGAAGCCTGCAATCCCAAGAGACGTGAGGTGCGGCCGCACGTAGTGCGGCACGGTCCCGAGGTCTTCGGCCACCAGGAGGGCCGGCCGCGCGGCATCCAGGATCATGCGCAGGAGCACGTCCCCCTGGGCAAGATTCTGGGCACAATTGGGGGGCGTCGAATCATCCCGCGGCCGGAACTGCGGCAGACGCCCGAGGGTGCGCTCGGCCGCCTCGGCGTGGGACAGCGGCGCGAAAACGGCATTGGACTCCGGCCGCCAAGGAAACGCGTACTGTCGATAGAACCCCAGGATGTGGTCGATGCGAAAAATGTGAAAGAGATCGCGCACGCCACCCACCCGCTGCCGCCACCAGCTGAAGCCGTCGCGGGCCATGGCCGCCCAGTCGTAGATGGGAATGCCCCAGTTCTGGCCCCAACGCTGCACGAACAGATCGTCCTTGAAGGCCGGCTCAGGCGGCGCGCCGCCGCTCCAGCCATGCTCAAACTGGCCCGGGTAGGCAAAATAGTCGGCCCCGTAATAGCTGATGCCGATCGGGATATCGCCCATCAGCGCCACGCCGCGGGCTGTGGCATGCTGTTTCACGGCCTTCCATTGATCCCACGCCAGCCACTGGGCGTAGGCAAAAAACCGCCGGCGACGCTCGAAGAGTTTCGCCGCGACCGTATCCAGCCCCTCCCGCCAGCGCACGGCCTGGTCGATGGTCCGAACCTCCGGCGGCCACTCGTCGAACTTCTCGCTCCCCCCCTGCTGCTCCATGAGAGCGCGAAAAAAGGTGTAACCCCCCAGCCAGCCCGCATGGACACGCTGGAACTCGGCGAAGGCCTCGAGGCGCTCTGGCACCGTGGCCGCCTCGAAGCGGGCGAAGGCCCGTTCCATCAGCCGCCATTTCAGTGGTTTGACGGTCGCATAACTGACGGGGCCAGCCCTCAGCGCGATGAGATCCACCCGCTCGAGTTCTGCATCGTAGTCGACCGCCAGCAGGTCAGCGACAGCACTCGGGTGCATTTCCAGCGTCGTGATGTCGAGGGCCATCGAGCTGATGGCGTTGTAGGGGCTGTGATCGCCACCCGTTTCGTTGATCGGCAGGATCTGTACGACCTGAAAACCGCTCTCGGCCGCCCAATCGATGAATTCCCGCAGCGCCCGGACATCGCCGCAACCCAGGTCGTCGTCGTGGCGAAGGGCAAATACGGGGGCCAGAACGCCGGCGACGCGGCGGGAGGGATCGAGCGCGAGAAGGGACATGATGCGAGAGGGGCGAAATTTGCTCTGGCTTGGGCCGGCGTCCAGCAACGACCGCCAGGAAGCGACCGGCCGCTTCGCCGATGAGGCGCGAGGAAAGTCGGCGGGTTTCGACCGCGAAAAAAAGAAACCCCTGGATGCGACATGCATCCAGGGGCACGGAAAACGAGGTCAGGAGAGTTAGCTGGCAGCAGCCTCATCGAGGCCAAACATCCCGTCGCCCAAGACCTTGACGCCCGGGAGCTTGTAAACGCGAGCGGCGAGGTTCTTCTTCGCGTCGCTGGAGGTGAAAACATAGTTGGCCGCCACCAAGGCATCGTAAATGCCAGCGACGTTCAGGGGCTGGCCGGCCTTGCGCAGAACGTCAACCACCGCCGGGGCCAGCGGGCCGCTCGGGGAAGCCGGGCGCTTGCGCCCTTTCAGAGGGGAGCCACGGCGCTTACGAGGCGCCTCTTCTCCGGCTGCGGCGGCCTCCGCCGCGGGCTTGCGCCCACGCCGCTTCACGGGAGCAGCCGGAGTGGAAGAAGAGAGAGAGGAGTCAAAGCTAGACTTGAGGGACTCGATGATGGCGTGCGCCTCGCGTTTGAGGGCATCGATTTCGCTCTTGATATCGGATAGACGTTTGATGGGGTCGGAAGCTTTCATGCCCTTCTAGTATGTTGTGAATAACTCCGCCAGCAACTACTAATTTTCTGCGTAAGTCACGTACCCATCGGGACTTACGCACGAAGTCCACGCCTTTGGCAGGAATCAACTTGCCGGTCCCGCCGGCGTGAGGCAGGGAGATGCATGGGAGTACAACCAGATCATTGGATTCGCCGCATGGCGACAGAGCATGGCATGATTGAACCCTTCGCGGAAAGCCAGGTGCGACAGTCCGACGGCTCTGCGGTGATCAGCTACGGAATCAGCAGCTATGGGTACGACCTGCGGGTCTCCCGCGAGTTCAAGGTATTCACCAACGTCTTCAATACGGTCGTGGATCCGAAGGGGTTTGATGACAAATCTTTCGTCGATCTGGAAACCGATGTCTGCATCGTCCCTCCCAATTCCTTTGCGCTGGCCCGCTCGATCGAGTACTTCCGCATCCCCCGCGACATTCTGACGATTTGCTTGGGCAAATCCACTTATGCGCGCTGCGGCATCATCGTCAACGTGACTCCCTTCGAGCCGGAATGGGAGGGTCACGTGACCTTGGAGATCAGCAATACCACCCCGCTTCCCGCCAAGATTTACGCCAATGAAGGCCTGGCCCAGGTTCTCTTTCTCCAAGCCGAAAGTCCCTGCGAAGTCAGTTACCGGGACAGAAAGGGGAAATATCAGGGACAGCGTGGAATTACCGTCCCCAGAATCTAATTAACAACCCTCTAACGAGTCAATCCGATCTTCGATGAAGGGGCGGGCGGAACGGCCGCACGCGGAGATCGTTCGGCCCAACACCCACCGAAAAAAGGGTGGCTGACGGGATTCGAACCCGCAACAGCCAGAATCACAATCTGGAGCTCTGCCATTGAGCTACAGCCACCGTTTCGAGGCGGGACCATGGCACGGTCCGCGCCTCACGCAATCGGAAACTACTTGGACTCCGCCGGGACCGCGGTGTTGAGCTTGGTCGTGATGACCACCGTATTGGCCGTCACGCGGATCGACTTGATGCGGTCCAGATAGCTGGACCAATCCTTGTTCTTGCGCAGTTCCGAAGTCATCTCGTTCCAATCCATGCGATCGAGGGCCGCCTGCGGCACCTGGTTGCCGTTGGCCTCGACCAGCTTCGGCCGAATCGTCATCTGCCCATTGAGATACTCGAAGAAGGTCACAAACCGGCCGTTGAAGTAGCGACCCTTCAGCTTGTCGAGCTTGATGAAGTCCAGCGGCACGCTCGTGTCGATCCCGAGGTCGCTGTTGTTGATCGTGAAATAAACCTTGCCCCGCCAGGCGGCAAAGCTCGGGTGGCGAGCCACCAGTGCATTGAGGTCGGCAGCGGTCAGTTCGATGGTGGCCTCGTGCCCGACATTCCAGGCATTGACCATGCCGTTGAGTTTGTTGGAGGCCGCTTGGAACTGCGTATCCGAGGGTTGATCCGTCTTGATCGGCGCCGGTTTGTCCGACGTAGCCGTCTCAACGAACTTCCCATAATAGTAATACGCGCCGCCCCCGACCACACCAGCCAGGACCAAGCCTACGACGATCAGGGTCAGGCATCCCTTTAGGAAGCAACCCATTCCGGAATTTTGCTGCTCGCTCATGGTCGGAGTAGCTATCAAGCGGCCTCGTTTTGGGAAGCGGAAATCATCGCGAGCGGAAGAATTCGGCGACCCGGGCCACGACCTCGTCAATCTGACCCTCGGTCAACTCGGGGTAGATGGGCAGCGCCAGCACCTCGGCCGCCGCAGCTTCGGCCTGCGGGCAGTCGCCGGCCCGGCCGCCCCAAGCGGCAAAACACTGCTGCTGATGGAGCGGCAGCGGATAGTAAATGGCGCACCCGATCTCCGCCGCACGCAGGAACTGGAGCAGGTCATCCCGCTGCGGGGTGCGAATCACATACTGATGATAGATGTGATGCTGGCGCAGCCCCCGGCCGGCGAACGGCTCCTGCGGCACCTGGATCCGCTCGGTCAGACCGGCAGCTTGGAAAGCCTCCCGATAGCGGGCGGCATTGGCCCGCCGAGCGTCAGACCAGCCGTCGAGATGCGGCAGCTTGGCCGAGAGGACGGCGGCCTGCATCGCGTCGAGCCGAAAGTTCCCCCCGACGACCTCGTGGTAGTATTGCTGGGTCATGCCATGCATGCGCATCGCCCGGATCACAGCCTCGTCCTCCGGGCGCGTGCCCACTGCGGAACCAGCGTCGCCGAACGCCCCCAGATTCTTGGAGGGGAAGTAGGAAAACCAGCCAAAGCGTCCCATCGCCCCGGCCGATCCGACCGAACCGTCCGCGTGGCGATACTCGGCCCCGATCGCCTGGGAGGCGTCCTCGAGAATCTCGAGACCGAACTCGCGGCCCAAGGCGAGAAATCGGTCCATCTCCGCGCAAAGCCCGAAGAGATGTACGGGGATGATGGCCCGCAGCCGATCCCCCGCGGGCGTGCGAAGCACTCCCTCAGCATCGCGCCGCGCCACCGTCCGCAGGTAGTGCTCCACCCAGTCCGGAGCGAGGTTGAAGGTGGCTGGGTCGATATCCCCAAAGATCGTCCGAGCCCCCACGCGGGCGACGCACCCGGCGGTGGCAAAGAACGTGAAGGTCGAGGTGATGACAGCATCGCCGGGTCCAATCCCCAGGGCCATGAGGATCGCCAATTGGGCGTCGGTGCCGCTCGACATTCCCGTGGCCCAAGCGGCACGGCTATGCGCCTTCGTCTCCGCCTCAAAGCGGGCCACCACGGGACCGAGGATGAAGACCTGCGAGTCGATGACTTCACGCAGGCGGAGGTCGATTTCTGCGCGGAGCGCGGCGTACTGGGGCTTAAGGTCGAGCAGAGGGACGGGCATGCGTCCGCTTAGGCCGAGCGGCGTCGCTCGGCAACCGGCAACGAACGTCAGGCGATCGGCGTCTCACCCGGCTCGTCGGACTTGCGGCGTCGGCGCGAAGAGCGCGTGACCTCGCCCCAGCCCCAGCACAGGCCGAGGAGCACCGCGACATAGAGCTGAATTGAAGCGATCTGCAGCGGGAAATCGATCAAGGCGTGCAGCGCCACACCCGTCAGCGCCAGAAGGCAGGCGGGTAGTAGATAAAGGTTCTGGCTGGAACGTTCCTGACGCTGCGCCCGTTCCTTGAGCAAGCCGCGGATCAGCCCACCGAAAAAGACCACCGCCCACGCGCCCGCCCCGAGCCGCCCCCATTCAAAGACCGTCTGAAGGTAGTCGGCATGGAGGAAACGCCAGAAGCCGCTGATCTGGTCACCGAGGTAGCCCGTGTAGAACGGGAACATGACCTGAAAGCAGCCCGGACCGAAGCCGAACCAGCCGGCGTCCGGCAAGCCCGTGAGGGCGGCCTGCTGCGCCAGCAGGCGGGTGTGCAGGAGGCCATCGCCCGCCAATTGTGCCTGGGTGTCGCGCCAACGCTCGAACTGCTTGTCCAGCCCGATGCCGAACACGGTGGCTGCAAAGGCCGCTGCCACAATGATCGCGCCGGCGAGGACGGCCCGCCGCTGCTTCTCCCACGCAAAAGCGAGCAGCTTGCGCGCCGGCCAGATCAGCATCGCGAGGAAGAGCATCAGGCCGATCGCCTGGGCCGCGCGCGAGGTGTTGAGCAGGATGGCGAGGAGGTAAATGACGGCATTGCCAACGATCAGCCCGTGCTGCCAGGCCAGCGTCGGCCGCGCGAACGACTTCAGGGTCAGCGCGATCGCCAGCGGGAAGCCCAGATTCAGAAAGGCTCCGGCATTGGCATGGTAGTAAAAGGTGGCGAAGAAGCTCTTGGTGTAGCTCTCATCGCCCCGGATGGCTTTGTCCTCCCAGAGGATCGTTTCCGCCGCCGCCGCCCGCTGGAGCACCCCGAGCGCCGCGATCGAACCTCCGGCCAGAGCCAACGCGTGCCAGATCCGGACCCGCCAGACGGAATCGTGGGCCATCTCGGCCACCAGCAGCACGACCCCAAGCATGAGGCTGAGGCGGATGGTCCAGGAAATCGCCAAGGCGGCGTCCGCCGCGCCGGGAAGGTGTGGGGCCAGCGGCTGCAAGGGCCCGAAGATCGCCATGGTAGGATCCATCAGCGCCTTCGCATTCAACGTCATCCACCACCCCTGCACGAGCAGGACCCCCATGGTGCCGAGCAGCAGCCCCGGCACGCCTCCCCGGGAACCGCCGCGGGGTAGAAAGAGAGCGACCACCCGAAAGCCCAGCACGACCGCCAACCACTGGCAGAGCCAGTCGATCGCCCACGGTCGAGTGGCTCCGTAGGCCCACGGGGCAAAGAAGATCGCACCCAGCAATCCCCAACGAGAGGCATCGCTGAAGATCCGAGTCGACGTCGGCATCGTCCGTGGCGTCATCGCCCTCGTGCCGCAATCATGACGTAGAGGGTTCGCAGGACGATCATCGCATCCAGCAGCAGGGAATGGTGCCGTATGTAGTAGAGATCGAATTTCAGCTTCTCCAAAGCATCTTCTTCGCCGGCTCCATAGCCGTAATTGACCTGCGCCCACCCGGTGATGCCGGGTTTGACCATGTGCCGCAGGTGATAGGAGGGGACGGTCGATTCGTAGCGCGCCACGCAATCGGCCGATTCTGCCCGCGGCCCGATCAGGCTCATGTCACCGCGGAAGACGTTCCAAAGCTGGGGCAACTCATCCAGCCGCACCCGCCGAAGCCAGCGACCGAGGGGGGTGATGCGGTCGTCGCCCTCCACGGTGTAGGGCGATCCACGCTCGGCTCCGGGGCGCATGGTGCGAAACTTGAAGACCGTGAATGGCCGGCTATCCCGCCCATAGCGTTTCTGGCGGAAGATCACCGGACGGCCCGACTCGCAGTAGATGGCCAGGGCCACGGCCAACATCAGCGGTCCGGCCAGAATGAGCCCAAGGCCTGAGATGAGGATATCGATCCCCCGCTTGATGTGAGTGTAGGGGTAGTCGCGCGTGAACTGGAAGCCCATCTGGAGGGCCCAGAGCGGATTGAGGGCGTGGACCGGCACCATGCGCCACTGGGTCTCGTAAAAGGTCTCCAGCGTGTAGACGGGAAGATGCGCGAAATGCGTGCGGACCAGGAGGTCACGCAATTCGACCGGCAGTCCTTCCGACCCCTCGGCGACGATGACTCCGTCGCAATTCCTACCCAGGTTTCTGAGGCGCTGACACGCGTCGCCCTCGACCACCGGCGTCCCCGGGCCGGAAAGAGGCTCCCCCACCCGCGCCTCGGTCGGATCGACGAAGACGAGACTCTGCCGGTTGGGTTTGCCCTGATAGGCTTTGAAAAAATCGCAAGCGACGGCCCCTGCCCCGAGCACCAGAAAGTACTTCCGGGCCGAGTGCGCGCTGACCCAGGGACCGATGATCCAGCGGTAGGCCAGCGAAACCGGCACGAACATGGCGAAGGACCCGAGCAGCACTCCGCGGCTGGGGCGCACATACGAGGCGTAGGCGGCAAAGGTGTAGATGGCCAAGGCGGCCACTCCGAGTCCGATCAACACGCCGATCAGGTGGCCGCTCGTATAGGCCAGACCCCGCATCTCGCTTCGCGTGTCGTAACCCCCAATGGTATAGACGATCGGCAGGAGCACGAGCAGCGGAATGTAAAAAAGATGGGCCTGCGAGGCGGCCACGAACTCGTTGAAATTCAGGCGCACCAACAGCTGGTGGATCCCCCAAAAAGCGACAATATCGAGAATAAACAGTGTCAAGCCTACGAGCCAGCGGCGCGAGGCAATGGCGGCCCCCAAGGCGGATCCAGCGGCCACCGCTTCTGGCAGTGGGCTGACTTTGTCTTTAGCCGGTGCGGCACTGTTCATCCCAGAAGAGTGTCCCTTGGAGCAAAGTTGTTCACAACGTTGGCAGTGTATCCGTCCCACCTCTGGACAGTCAACCGCTTGTTCGCCGGTTCGCGAGAGAATGCTCCCAAGCGCGGGTTAACTTCTCGGCACAGGTGGGCAGATCGAAGACGCGACCTGCCTGGGTCGCCGCCTCCGCGGTTTTCGACCAGGCGTCCGGCTGCTCTGCCAGCCTGCGAATGGCGTCCACCAGTCCGCGCGCATCGCTCTCGTCCAACGCGACCCCGGCCTGGCATTCCTCGAGGCTGCGAGCCACTTCGCTGCCGCGCGGTCCGAGGAACGCCACGGGGCGCCCCGCCGCCATAACGCCGTAGTATTTGCTCGGCACCACCAAGCCGCAGAGGCGGTCGAACATGCTGACCAAATGCAGATCGGCCGCTCCCAGACTTTCGGCCAGGCGGGCGCGGGGTTGCAGCGGAAGGAAAGTCACATTCGGCAACGCCCGCCGCGCCACTCCCTCCCGAACCGTGGCGGCTCGAGGGCCATCCCCGGCCAGCAGGAAGCGGATGCGCCGGTCTCCGGCCAGGCTGACCGCGGCCTCGAGAATGGCTTCGAATGGATGAGCCAACCCGAAGTTACCCGAGTACATGACGACAAAATCGCCGGCCGCGAACCCGAGTTCAGAGCGCAGCGGGCTGGCGCCCCGGGGAAGCGGGTGCACGTTCGTGTGGTCGGCCCAGTTCGGCACGAGATGCAGCCGGGCCGGGTCGAGGCCGCGGGCCACCAGCCGCTCCGACATGCAGCGCCCCAGCGAAACGATCCCGTCGCAGGCCTGCAAGGAGCGGGTGGAGATTCGTCGCAGGACCCGCGCCACGAAGCCGCCCCGCCCGAGGACGCCCAACTCCTCGGCCAGCTCGGGGTAAATGTCCTGGCACCAATGCACCAGGGCACCCCCGGTGCGACGCCGCAGGCCCGGGCCCAGCACCGCCTGCAGCGGTGGGTCGGTGGTGGACACGACCACATCCCATGGGCCGCCGAGCTGATGCGCGGCACGGCGCAGGGCGGGATACTGCGCGAGGTAGCTGGCCAGGCGCTGCGCCAATCTCTTGCGGGTGAAGCCGATCGCCGCCGGAACGCGCGCGACGCTCACCTGGGGCGGCAGTTCCACCTCGCCAGGCGTGCTGGTGGCGATACCGACGCGCCACCCACGCTGGCTCAGCTCGCCGGCCAGTTCGAAAACGAGCTGGCCCACCGCCGCCAAGTCGGGCGGGAAGGTGCGGGTCAAGAGCAGAACAGATCGCGCAGCCACGTCACCAGGTCAGCTTGCGCTTGCGGAGTTCCTCCTGCGCGGCTTCGACATTCGCACGGGCCGCCATCCGGAAGTAGTTGGCGGCCTTGTTTTCGTCGATCGGCACCCCGTGACCGCGCAGATACACCAGTCCAATGTGATACAGGGCCAATACACTGCCTCGATCGATCGCTCCCTGAATCAGCTCCAAACCGCGGCTCGGGTCCTTCTGCACGCAAAATCCCAGCATGTGCCAGAAGCCGAGGTACGACTGCGAAGCCGTATCGCCGCTTTGCGCCGCCTCGGTCATCAGAGCCAGTGCGCGCACCGGGTCCTGCTTGATGAGCTTGCCGTTGCCGGCGCCGTATTGGAAGGCGAGCAGCGCCTTGGCCGTGGGATAGCCGCCCTCCGCAGCCTCGCTGAGCAGGTCGATGGCCTTCGGCACATCCTTGGCCACGCCGAACGCATTGAGATACATGCTGCCGAGGATCGTCTTCGCGCGAATGTCCCCTTCTGCCACCGCCTTCTCGAGCCAACGGAGGGCTTCGGGAAAATTCCTCCCGCCCGGCGTCTGCGGACCGGCCCGGTCAGGCTGCCCCATGAGGCCGTAACAGTAGGCTGCGCCAAGTGCGGTCATGGCCTTGACGTAACCGCGGTCCGCCGCCTTCCGGTAGAGCGTCAACGCGCCCACCGGGTCGACGGCCACTGACGTCTCGGCCGCTCTGAAATCCTCCTCGCCAGTCTGCCCCCCGGTCGTGTTCGCCAAAGCCCGCGGGGTGGGCGTCGCCGCAACCACCGGAATGGGCGTGGGCGAAATCGTTACGTTGGCCACGGCGACCGGCGGGGTCGGCGCGACCGAGGGTGCAGGCGTCGGCGTGGCGGCGGCCAGCTGGATCGGCGTGGGGGTGATCTTGGCGGTCTCCGGTTTCGTCGGCTTGTCCGAGAGAAGCGTGAGCAGCAGGCCCAGCGTGACCGCGATGACCACCAGCACCACCGCGGCGATGGCGAGGCCATTGGCCGATTTCCTCGGCGGCGGCGCGACGACCGCCTGTGGCTCCTCGCCGGCCTTGGTCGGAGGTTCGAGCCGCACGGCCGGCGTCGGGCGATAATGCTGCACGCCGGAAGTCCGCGCGGCGGCGGTCATGTGCTTCTCCACCTCGTCCAACTCCCGCAGAAACGCTTCCGGACTTTCGGGCCGATCGTCCCGATCCTTCGCCAGCAGGCGCGAGATCAGCTGGATCATCGGCTCGCTCACCCCGTGCTGCCGCAGGCGCTCCAACGGCGGCGGACGCATGAGATGGCCCGTCACGATCTGCCCGAACGTGGAACCCACGAAGGGCAGTTCGCCGGTGAGCACATTCCAGAGCGTGATGCCGAGCGAGTAGAGATCGGAGCGCGCATCCAATTCGCGCCCTTCCAGCTGCTCGGGGCTGGCGTAGATCGGCGAGCCGACGAACTGCCCGGCGGCCGTGAGCGTCGCGTCGGTCGCGGACATGGGGCGATGCTGCTTGGCCAGACCGAAGTCGATGATCTTCGCGTCGATCTCCCCCAGGTGCGACGCCTTGGCCAGCATCAGGTTGGCCGGCTTGAGGTCGCGATGCACAAGCTGCCGGCGCGCCGCCTCGGCCAGGCCGCCGACCACCTGGCGGGCGATCATTCGCACCTCCCGCTCCGGCAAGGGTCCCGTCCGGTGGACGCGCTGTTCGAGCGTCTCACCGTCGATGAACTCCATCACGTAGTAGTCGACGCCGTTCTGCTCGCCGATGTCGTGGACGGCCGCGATGTGCGGATGGGTGATCTGTGCCGCCGCCGCAGCCTCGCGCAGGAACCTCTTCCGAGCCGGCGCGCCGCCGCTCAGATTTTCGTTCAGCACCTTCAGCACGACCGTGCGCTTGAGCGACGTGTCGCGCGCCCGGTAGGTCACTCCCATCGCGCCACGGCCGATCTCATCCAGCGAGCCGTCGGGCCGCTGCATGACTTCGTATCGACCGTAGCGAACTTGGGAGGCCACTGGGAGCAGGTTGAAGAATCAGGAGGCAAGATGCAAATCGGCTCAAGGAGCAAACCTCAAGATCGATGGAATCGTCGCGTCTTCCGGCTCGCGACCCTCCAGGCCTGGTCCCAGCTTACTCGGTGCCCCAGACGGTCACCACGCTGGTGGTCAGACTGCCACCCATGTTGAAGGTGACGTAATTCTTCGCACCCTCGACCTGGCGGCCGCCGGCCTCGCCCCGCAGCTGGGTGAAAGCCTCGCAGACCTGGCGCACGCCGGTCGCGCCGACCGGATGCCCGTCGGCGATGAGGCCGCCGCCGGCATTGATCGGGATGACCTTGCCCTCGGGCTTCGGCAGGCCGAGCGACTCCCGCACCTGCGGCAGCGCGGTGCGGCCGCTGGCGACCAGCTTGCCGCCGCCACCGGTCGGGGCCAGGCCGAGCAACTCGCTGGCCACGATCTCGGTGATCGAGAAACAGTCGTGCACCTCCACGCCATCCGCCTGCGCCGGTTGCATCCCGGCCATGGCGAAGGCGCGCTCGGCGGCCTTGCGGGCGATGGGGAACTCCGGCATCTGCTTGTCCTCCAGACGCAGGTGGTCGGTCGAGACCGCGTAGCCCCGCAGCTGCACCCGCTTGCCGGCGCGGCCGAGGCGCTCCATCAGACGGCCCGAGACGAGCACGACCGCGGCACCGCCGTCGGTGATCTGGGAGCAATCGGTCAGGCGCAGCGGGCCGGCGATGGTCGGATTCTTATCCGTGATCGCACAGGCCGAGGCGTGGCTGACGGCGTTGTCGCGCATCTGGGCCAGCGGATTGAGCCGGGCGTGGGCGTAATTCTTGGCCGCGACCAGCGCGAGTTCGTCGTCGGTCAGACCGCACGCAGCTTTGTGCGACTCGGCGATCTTGCCGAAGAGCTTCGGGAACATGAAGTCGCCGAACTGCGGACGCTCGTGGTGGAAATCGCCCGCCGCCGCCAGGACGTCGCCGCCCTCCGCGCTCGACATCGTCTTCTGCTGCTCGGCGCCGACCACCAAAACGGCGTCGTGGAAGCCGCCCGCGATCAGCTGAATGCCCTGCACCAGCGCGAGGCTGCCCGAGGCGCAGGCGCCTTCGACGTGGGAGGTCGGCAGCCCGCGGAAGGCCTCGTCGAGTTCGGTGAGAATGGCGCCCAGATGCAGCTGCCGCGTGAAGAGCCCCGCGGCGAAGTTACCCACCACGCCCGCGCCGATGTCGGAGGGCGCCAGGCCCGAGTCGGCCAGCGCCGCGCGCGCGGGCTCGAGAATGGCATCGCGAAGGGACTTCCCCTCCTTCTTGAAGTTGCGTTTGAAGTCGGTCCGGGAGGCGGAAAGGAGATAGACAGGCTGCATCGCGGAACTTGGCACAGAGAGGGGGTTCCGACATCCGAAAAGGGTGGCGGAATCGGGCGATGACGGGCGAATTCTGGCCGCCGGCGCTGCCCCCAAACGTCCGGGGCGCGAAGCTCTAAAGGCTGCACCAGAGCCGCATCACGGCGTAGGCGCGCCACGGACGCCAGGCTTCGGCCCGGGCGAGCAAGGCCTTGGCGGGCAGACCTGCAGCCTTCTGCAGTGCGATGTCACCGCTCGGGAAGGCATCGCGCCAAGCCAGCGCGCGGAGAGCGATGTATTGCGCGGTCCAGTCGCCGACCCCCGGCAGCGTGCGCAACCGGGCCATGGTCTCGGCCGGCGGCTGCCCGGGCCCGAGCGTGAGGGTGCCATCAGCCACGGCGGCGGCCAGCGCGCGGATGGCGGCACCGCGGGTGCGAATGATGCCCATCTGACCCAGTTCATCCTGGCTCGCAGCGACCACCACTTCCGCGCGCGGGGTCAAGCGATCGAGCGGCGCGGGAGCTCCGGCGATGGGCTCGCCGAAGCGATGGCCGAAGCGGCGCGCGAGCGTGGTCGCCGCCGCCACCGTGACCTGCTGGCCAAGAATGGCCCGCACCGCGATTTCGAAGCCATCGAATGCGCCCGGTACGCGCAGTCCGGCCGGCCCGGGCGGAAGGTCTGGCAACGCGGCCTCGATCACCGCCGGCCGGCAATCCAGGTCAAAGAGAGACCGCAGGCGCTGCGCGACCGCCTCCTGCACCGGGGCCAAGGTGGGGGCGAGTTCCACCGTGATGCCTGCAGCGTCCAGATCAGCCCGGGCGCTCAGCCAGCCGCGGTGCCCGCCGCATTCGACCGTCCGCAGGTAAGCTCCCTCCACCACCGCCTCGACCCCCACCACCGCCCGGGCGGCTAGGAAAGCCAGCAGCGCATCCCACGCGAGCGGGGGTTCGTAGGGCAGGAGCAAGGTGGGCATGCCGCCGCGCTCTCCGCGTTCGTCGCGGCGGCGGCAACCGGAATTGCGACGCCGGGCTCGCGCGGGTATCGGAGCGCATGCCCGAACTCGCCGCCCTCGCCGCCGCCGTCGGAGCCGATCGCGTGCAGCGCCACATCTTCCTCTGCGTCGACGCCGAGGAGTGCAAATGCTGTCCGCGCGAGGTCGGGCGCGCGAGCTGGGAGTTCCTCAAACTCCGGCTGAAAGAGTTGCGCTTGGTCGGGGACGGCGGCGTCTTTCGCACCAAGGCCGGCTGCCTGCGCATCTGCGCCCAGGGGCCGATCGCCGTGGTCTACCCGGAGGGCGTCTGGTACCACTCCTGCACCCCCGAGAATCTGGAGCGCATCATCCAGGAGCACCTCCGCGGCGGCACGCCGGTGGAGTCGTTGCGCATCGTCTGAGTTTTCTGCGGTTTGGGTGGTGCCGCGGGATCGGATCCGTTGCTGGGCCGCTCGCCGTCACGACCAATCTTCAATCCTCAACCGTCTCGCCGAGCTGCGCGAACGCGCGCGCCGGGAGGCTTGGTAGTCTGCGACATCGAGCGGCACTTCGCAGGCCGCGCTGGCGAGGAGGAAGTCGAGCGCGAGGTCCGTCGCCGAGGCGGCGGTTGCGTCGCCGGTGTCCGGGGCCGTCGGCGAGTCAGTCCCCCGCTCGAGCCTGCTCGGCGGCGGGCCGAGCGGGCGGAGCGACGCAGCCGCCATTTTCACCGGATCCACCTCCAGCGGGCGGCGAAGAGGTAATACACGACCGGCAGCAGAATGAGCGTGAGCATCGTGGCGAAGAGCAGGCCGAAGATGTGCACCGCGGTGAGCGAAGACCAGAGCGAGCCGCCGCTGAGGTTGAGCGGGATGAGGCCGCCCACCGTGGCGAAGGTCGTGGCCAGCACCGCGCGGAGCCGCACCAGGCCGGCCTGGATCAGGGCATCCTGCAGCGCCATGCCCTCGGCGCGGGCCTCCTCGATGTAGTCGGAGAGCACGATGATGTGGCTGACGATGACGCCCACCAGGCTGACGAGGCCGATCATGGCCATGAAGCCCAGCGGCGCCTTGAGCACGGCCAGACCGACCAGCGCGCCGATCATCCCGAGCGGCGTGACCACCATGACGGTGAGCGCCTTCACCACGCTGTTGAACTGGATGACCATGGTCAGCGCGATGAGCCCGACCGACAGCAGCATGACGAGAAGCATCGACTGATTGCTCTCCTCGATCTTCTCGTCCTCCGCACCGAAGGCCATCTTCACGCCCGGCGGGAGCACGATCGCCGCCACGGCCGGACGCGCGCGCTCGAGCACCGCGGCCGGCAGCTCGGCGCCCTGGGCGTAGGCGCTGACGGTGACCGTGCGCAGCTGGTTGTAACGGGCGAGGCGGGCGAACTCCGGTTGCAGCTTCACATCGGCGAAGGCGGCCAGCGGAATCGCATTGCCCGAGGACGACTCCGCGTAGAAGCCCGCCAGGCGCGACAGTTCCGTGCGCTCGGCCTCCTCGATCTGGAAGCGGACCGGCACGAGGTGATCGCCTTCGCGCAATTCGGTGGCGGTCAGGCCGGTGAAGGAAACGCGGGCAAGATTGGCCACGCGCGCATTGTCCACCCCGAGGGTATTGGCGCGGTCCTGGTCGATTTCCACGCGCAGGTTCGGCTGCCGGCGGCCGAGATCGTCCTGCACCTTGTAGGCGCCGGCCTGCCGCAGCGCGGTGGCGACCTGATCGGCCACGCCACGCAAGGCGTCGCGATCGTCGCCGCTGACGCGCACCTGGATCGGCGCGCCCACCGGCGGCCCCTGCTCCAGCGGCTTCACGAGAATGCGCGCGCCCGCCACCTGGCCGTCGAACTTCGCTCGCAGGTCCCTGATCAGGCCGGGCGTGTCCGTGGAGGTGCGCGTGTTCACGATCGCCGTGGCCACGCTCGGCTCCGCCGGGAAGGACTCGATGTTGTAGTAGAACCGGGGCGTGGTGCCGCCGAGGAAGAAGGCGGCATTGACCACGCGCGGATCGTTCCGCAGGGCGTCTCGCACTTGTGCCGCCACGGCGCGGGTTTGCGTGATGGTGGCCGACTCCGGCAGCTTGATGTCGATGAGGAACTGATTGCGGTCAGCCGAGGGGAAGAACTGCGCGCCGATGAAGGGCACGAGCGCGAACGAGGCCATCAGCGCCGCTCCGCCCACGCCGACGGCGCGGTAGGGATGCGCCAGGGCCGACTCGAGCAGGCGCCGATAGCGCGGCAGCGCCCAAAGCATGAGTTGATCGACCCAGCGGAAGAGCGGGAACTTCCGCACCTCGCCGCCTTCCTCGAGGCCCTTCTGCCCGCGGAGCAGGTAGCTGCCGAGCAGCGGGACAAACGTCATCGAAACGATGCGCGAGGCGATGAGCGAGAGCGTGACGCCGATCGGCAGCGCCTTCACGAACGCGCCCACGTCGCTCGGGAGGAGGATCATCGGCAGGAACGCGAAGATGTTGATGATCGTCCCGAAGAGGATCGCCCGGCGCAGGCGGAACGGCCCGAACCAGGCCGCCACCGTGCGCGAGTGGCCCGCGGCGAGTTCACGATTGATGCCGTCGGTCGCCACGACGGGGTCATCGACCAGCATGCCGAGCGAGATGATGAGTGCCGCGATGGAGAGCTGGTGGATCGGCACGCCGAAGATCCACAATCCGACCAGCGTCATGGCCAGCGTCAGCGGTACCGCCAGCGCCACCACCACGGCCGAACGCCAGTCCATCAGCAGCAGGCTGACGACGATGACCACGAGGAGCGCTTCGAAAAATGCCCGGAGCAGATTGCGCACGCGCTCATCGACCGAGCGCGGCTGATCGGAGACGCGTTCGATGCGCAGACCGGCCGGGAACTTCGCCTGCATCTCGGCCGTGGCCGCCCGCACCTCGCGGTCGAACTTCTGGATGACCTGCCCTTCCTTCATCTCGACCGTCAGCATGACCGAGCGCAGCGGCACGAGCGGGGTTTCCGGCTTCAGCCGGGCCAGCGTCTCGATGCGGAAGGCGATGGGATTGTCGTAGCCGCGCTCCGCCTCGAACAGGTCGCGGGCATAGACGGGTCGGCCGTTGCCGCCCATGCCGACGACGGTGCCGAGCAGATCGTCCACATTGCGAAACTCGCCCGAGAACTGCACCGGGAAGTCGCGTCCGTCGGCCGAGAGCGAGCCGCCCGCGACGACGAGATTGCGCGCCGCGAGTGCGCCGGTGGCGCTGGCCACATCGACCCGGTAGCCGGCGGCCGACTGCGGGGTGAAGCGCAGATTGACCACCTCACGGACGCGGCCGTAGATTTCCGTCTTGCCCACGCCGGAGACCTGCTTGAGGCGGTCCTCCAGGTCCTCGGCGGCCTTCTCCAAGGCACGATAGCCGTAGCGGGGCATCTCACGCGAGCGGAGCAGAGCGGCGATGTCGGTGCCGGGCGCGAGGATGAACGGGTCCCAGGCTTCCGGATGCAGCTCGCGGTCGCTGCCGCGCAAGCCGCGTTCGAAGCGCGCCAGCGCGGCGGCGATGTCGGCGGCGGGGAGCGTGGAGGAGAAATCGACCACCTGCCACGATTCGCCCTGCGCCGAACGGACATCGGTCCCGAGCTGTTGATTCGCGACGAACGCGAGCAGTCGGCGCAGATGCTCGGCCCGCGTACCGGCCGGCGTCTGCGGGGCCGCGAAGAACGCGAAGGCCGTGCGCTCACCAGTCGCGCCTTCGCGCAGGCTGGCCAGGGCCCGTTGCAGCAGGACCGTGCGCGCCTGGATCTCGGCCTCGCTGACCGGCTCGCTCGTCACGGTGAGCAGCAGCGTCTTGGAGTTGCCGAAATCGGAATCGAGCCGCGGCGCGCCGCAGCCGGCCGGCAGCGGGACCTCCGCCAGTTTGGCGCGCAGCTTGTCCCATTCGCCGTCGATCAGATTCTGCGGCTGCGCCTTCACCTCGAGGCGGATGAGCGAAAGCCCGGCGCGCGAGGTGCTGATCATCTTCTCGAGCGAGCCGAGTTCGCTGATCTTCTTCTCGAGCTTACGGGTGACGAGATCCTCGATCTTCGAGGCCGTGGCGCCGTCCCACTGCGTGACGACAATCGCACCGCGCAGCGGGATGTTCGGGTCCTCCTGCTGCGGCAGCTTGAGGTAGGCGACCGCGCCGAGAATCAGCGTGGCGATGAGGAAGAGCCATGAGACCTCGCGATGCTCGACGAAGTAGCGGGCGAGGCCACCCGCCTGGGCGGGAGGAGTGGAAGCGGAGTGCATGGGAGGGCGGCAGCGGGTGCGATGCGAAAGATGAAGACGAGACGGGAAGGAGTTTGCGCCTGCGGCGGAGCGGTCGAAGCGACGGTGAGAGGGCGGCAGATCCAGGAGCCCAGCGGCTCTGGGTTGGTTCGGGTCCGTCCGTCTCTCGTCGTCGTCCTCGCTCTCGATAACCGCTCGCCGCAGGCGCTGCTCTACCGGCGAGCGAGCGAGGCGCGGCTGGCAGTGGGGCTTTCCGAGATCACCACCACCGGCGCGCCCGGATGCAGCTCGTCGCTGGCAGAGGAAATGACGCGTTCACCGCTGCGGAGTTCGCCGCCGGTGATGAGAATGCTGCTGCCGACGATCTCGCCGGTCTCGACGACGCGCTCGCGGGCCACGTTCTGCGCATCGACCACGTAGACGATGATCTGCGCAGCCTTACCGGCGACAGCCCGCGTGCTCAGCGCGGCCAGCGGCACGACCAGCGCCTTGCCGGTCGCCTTCGAGATGAGGTCGGCCGCGACGATCGGCACCGAGGCGGTCATACCGCTGCGCAGCGCACCGTCGGCATTGTCGATCTTCAGTTCGACCTTGAACAGGCGGTCGGTGGAGCGCGCGGCCACTCCGACCTCGCTGATCACCCCCACGAACGGCCGACCCTCGTAGGCCGAGACGGTGAAGGGAATCTGTCCGCCCACGCGGAAGAAGCCGATCCAGCGATCCGGCACCGCCAGCGTGACCGACATGCGGCGAAAGTCGCCAAAGCGGAGCACGGGATTGCCCGGGGCGGCCATCTCGCCGCGCTCCATTTGACGGCTCAGGATCACGCCATCGGCCGGCGCCATGATGATGCTGTCCGCCAGCGCCTGCTTGGCCTTGCGCAGTTCCGCTTCGGCGGCGTCCGCCGCGGCCTTGGCGCGGTCGAAGTCCTGCGGCGACACGACTTTGTCAGCCACCAGTTTCTGCGTGCGTTCGAAGGCCGCACGTTCGCGCTCGACCGCGGCCTGGGCGGCGGAGACGGCGCTTTGGAAATCGGTGTCGATCAGGCGCGCCAGCGGCGCCCCCGCCTTGACCACCGTCCCTTCGCGCCAGCCGCGGCTGTCGTTGTCGGGCCCGATCCACTCGATGAGTCCGCCCATGCGGAAGCTGAGCGTCGTCTCGACGTCGCCCCGGACGGCGCCCAGCAGGCGCGGAGCCTCGGCGAAGTCGGCCGGCTGCGGTTCCCGCGCGGGCAGGACATGCACCGGCAGCGCGGACAGCTTGCGCTCGACCGGCGCTTTGCTGCAGCCGGAAAGTCCGGCCACGATGGTCAGGCCAACGATGGTGGCGCCGATGAAGGCGACCTTCGCAATGCGAAACATCTGTCCGGCGGAGAGCGATTCGGGAGAGGGTTGAGGTTGCATGGCTCTGGGTGGGATGAAGTCGAACGGAGTGACCAAAACTTGACGATTCGTCAAAACAGGGGCAAAAAAAATTTATCGGTTGGCGGCCAGGAAGACTTCGGCGGTCTCCTTGGGAAAGATCTCGGCATAAGCGCGGCTCGCGACCGCGAAGTAATCATGCTCGCTGCTGAGCGGGCGCCAGCCGAGGCCGTCCAGTAACGTCTGGCAGGCCATGCGCACGGCCTCGATCGCATTGACCACCCCCATCTGCTCGAGGTGGCCGGGATCGGCCATGTTCAGGTAGGCGCCGGAAGTCAGACTCCAGAGGATAAAGGCGAGCGTGCCGGGCGTCATGCCCCCAGGCAGATGCAGCTGCCGGGCGGTCTGCGCGTCGGCGATGATGCCGGTCATCAGCTCGTGGCAACGCGCCCCGCAGACCATGACCTGATCGCGCCGCTCCTGACTGATCTTGGTCAGCAGCTCCTGGCTGTGGATCATCTGCTCACTGCGGAAATAGGTCGGATGCAGTCGGAAGTACAACTCGTAGGCGGCACCGATGGCTGTCATGCGCTCGCGGGCATTACCGGAGAACTGCGCCGCCCGCTCGAAGAACTCCTTGCGCTTGACCTCGCTCTCGAGCGCCAGGGCGCACAGCACGTCCTCTTTGGAGGCGAAATGCTGATAAAGCGTGCCCTTGGAGTACTCGATCCCCGCGGCGATGCGATCCATCGTCATGCCGAAGTAGCCGTGATCGAGCAGCAACTGGCGGGCGACGCGGAGGATCTCCTCCTCACGACGCTGCAGTTCACGCTCTTTCCAGGGGGCGGCCATTTCGACGATTTGAGCGAGTTTTGACGGATCGTCAAATTATTTCGGATCGTTCAGTCGGCGAGCCCGTGATTTCTGTAGCGCCCGGTCCGCTGCCGCGGAGAATCGGAAATGGATACACGGGTTTGGTTCATCACGGGTTGTTCGAGCGGGTTCGGGAAGGCGCTGGCGGAGGCAGTGCTGGAGAGCGGCGACCGGCTGATTGGCACGGCCCGCGACGTGCGCTCGATCACCGATTTTGATCAGTTCGACCGAGGCCGGACCTGCGCGCTGGATGTGACCGATCCGGTCTCGGTCGCCGCTGCTCGACAATTCGCCTTGGAAGCGTGGGGTCGGGTGGATGTGCTCGTGAACAATGCCGGCTACGGCCTCGTCGGTGCCGTGGAAGAATGCAGCGAGGAGCAGATCCGCCGCTGCTTCGAGACCAACTTCCACGGTCCCCTCCGCGTCATCCGGGAGTTCCTGCCGGCCCTCCGGGCGCAGGGCCGGGGGCATATCGTCAACCTCAGTGCCGCAGCCGCGATTTCCAATTACGCGGGCTTCGGCGCCTACGGCGGAGCCAAGGCGGCGCTCGAGCTGTTGAGCGAGAGTCTGCGGGCCGAATTGGCTCCCTTCGGCATCCGAGTGTCGCTGGTGCAGCCAGGGCCGTTCCGGACCGATTTCATCGCCCGCTCGCTGGAGAAGGCGGAGGCGACCATTCCAGGCTACGAGCGCAGCAGCGGGAAGTTTGGACGCTTTCTCGAGACCTTGTCCGGGCGCCAGCCGGGCGACCCGGCCAAAGCGGCGCAAGCCATCCTGGCGCTAGTCCGAGCGGACTCCCCTCCGATGCGGCTGGTTTTGGGGAAGTACGCCCACGAGAAGGTGCGTCGTCGCTGCGGCGAACTCGAAAGAGAGCGCGCCGCGTGGGAGTCCGTGGGGCTGCCGACGGACTTCCCGCCGGCCTGATGCCGGCGTCCTCGCTTACAAGCTCGTTAGGAACCGAGCCGGTCGGAACACGGCGCGCGAACTGTGGGCTAGACCCAACTTTTCGCTCATGAAGATCTCGCTCTGTTCCATCCTCCAGGCTTCCCGCCGGATGGCCCTGCCCCTGCTGGGCGTCGCCGCTCTCGGCCTCTCCGGCTGCGTCGGCGCCGGCTTCGAAACGGTTTCATATCGCGGCGCCTATTACGACGATCCCTACTACGGGGGCCCCTACAGCTACGGTGCCCCCTACTACTATGGCGGCACCTACTACGGCGGCACCCGCGTGGTGGCACGCCCGGGCGTGCGAAAGTACTACCGTGGCGGCTCGTATCGCGGCTCGCGCGGCTGGAGAGGCAATCCCTCCGTGCGGGGCAACGCGTGGCGCGGCCAGCGAGGGCCAAGCATCGGCGCGCCGCGACAGGCGGCGCCGCCCCAGGCGCCGCGACCCGCGCCGGCGCCGGCCGTGCCGACAAATCCTCGCTGATGCGGCAACGGCCGCGGCTGGATCGCCTCCGCCTCAGGCCGAGCGCGCCGCTTTGGGAGCGAATTCACGCACCGCGCGCTTGAGGTCATCGAGGCTGGCGCCCGTCGACCGACCGTAACGCAGGCGGATGTAAAGATCGGTGATCTGCTGGATCGACCCGGCCTGCTCCGGCAGCGCTGCCACTGCCCTGGACGCGAAGTCGAGCGGCCCTTCCGCGGGCTGGCGCGGGGCGACGCCGACGCGGGCGAGACGCGCGCAAAAGCGCGCATACTGCTTGGCGATCGCCGAGGCCCGGCGGTCGACCACATCGGAACTTCGGGACCGCAGCAAAAGCACGAGCGCCGAGATGCCGGCACCGACGCCGAGTCCAATCATGATACCGATGCCCCCTCCCATGAAGCCGAAGGCATCGATTCCGAAGTCCCGCCAAAGATCGCGCTGGGAATCGAACCCGAAGCCCACCACGCGCAGGTTCCATTGATGGTCCACGGAATCCCAGGCCATGGCGGCGCTGCGGATCACCCAGCGCCAGCCGGTTGGATTATTGAGTCGGAAAAGGGCCTGCAACCGCTCGGCGGGGCTGAGAGAGCCCAGCTGCTCCAGGGCCGCATACTGATCCCGCCCCAGGCTGAGGCGCTCGGGGGCGATCTCTGCCGTGGGGTCGACGCGCACCCAGCCGCGCTGCGGCAGCCAGACCTCCGTCCAAGCGTGGGCATCCGACTGCAGGATGGTGAGGTGATTGGTGAGCCAATTCGTGCGCCCACCCTGATAGCCGAGAATGAGTCGAGCCGGCACGCCCGCCGCGCGCATCAAAGTGGCGAAAGCCGCGGCATAGTGTTCGCAGAATCCACGTTTGCGCTCGAAGAGGAACTCCTCGATCGCGGTCGGCCCCTCGTACGTTCCCGGATTGAGGGAGTAACGGAATCCTTCCGCACGGAAGTACGACTGCGCCGCGGCCACGATGGCGGCACCATCGCCTCCGGTCCGCATTTTCCAGCTCTCGGCCAATTGCCGGACCCGGATGGGCAAGTGATTCGGCGTCTGCAGATAAGCAGGTGCGGGCGGGGCCAGATCCTCCGGAAGAGGCGTCCGCTGGGGGACCCGCGACGTCACAATGTAGAGCTCCTTGCGGCGCAGCGGCGTCCGGTTCTCGACCGAGCCGCTGGCGGTGAAGTAGAGTCCGCGCGTGGCGTAGGCGACCGGCCGGTCGAGCGCGAAGACCCAGCGGTTTTCGTGCGGTTCGATCGTGATGCGACAGGTGTAGATGCCCGGCGCGTCCGCCGCGGGCGGTTGCTTGGGGGAGCCACGTTCCAGCTGAAACCGGCCTGGCGACCAGGCCAGTCCGTCGCATTGCAGCAGCACCGGCCCGCGCCAGTAAAGCTCCGCGGGCGGGATCGCCTTTCCGCCCACGATCTCGGCCCGCAGGGCGATCTCCTCGCTTTCCGCCAGGCGTGCGATCTCGCCCGGGCGGAGGTTCTCGCTGATACCGGGGAGGCCGGTGCGCGAACGGACATTGAAAAGATTGAGCTGACCCTCGAGCCGGGGGAAGAAGACGAAGAGCAGCACGACCACCGGGAGCGTCTGCAGGCACATCGAACCCGCCAGGCGGAGCGACGGTCGCGTTTCGGTCGCCCCGCAACACATCACCAGGGTCTGCGTGATGATGAGCAGGGAGACGACGGTATAGAGCGCGAGCGGCAGGCTCTGATTGAAGAAGAACCCGCTGAGGATGAGGAAATAGGCCAGCAGAGCGGTGATGATGTAGTCGCGGCGGGTGCGCAGCTCGAGCAGTTTGGCCGAGGTCAGCACGATCAAGAAACCAAGCGCCTGCCGGCTGCCGTCGCCACTGGCGAACACCGCCACCAGGACACAGCCGAGGGCAAAGATCGCCGCCCGGAGGGTGCCCGGCGGGATGGCGCGCACCCGGCGTTCGATCCGCCAGCGCCAAAAGGCGCAGGCCCCGAAATACAGCGGAGCCCAAAGGGGCAGATAGAAAAAGGTCGGAATGACGGCCAGCGCGACGCTCAGCGCCATCCAGCCCATGGCGCGGCCCGGCGGCGGCGGATCGCCCGGGCGTGCGGCCGCGATTTGCGCCAAGGCATTCATGGAGCCGGTTCGGCGGAGAGCACTTCGCTCTCCGCGCCAAAGGAGCCGCCGTCCTCGCGCTCGAGATCGGTGGCAGTGTAAATCGAGCGGATGGCCAGTCGCCAGTGGCTGCCGTCGCCGGCCTGCATGAGCGCCTGCAGCTGGAACTCGGCTCGCACACCCAAGACGCGTTCGTCGGTTTCGCGCGATTCAATCTCGAGCTTCGGCCAGCCCACGCATTTCAGCCGCAGCATACGCCCGTGCGGATCGTCCTCGGCCAGCTGGCGGCTCAGGTCGCGCGCGAGACGGGTGCCGTAGTCGTCGCCCATCCAGTAAAGGGCGGCCCGCGTCTCCTCGTCGCGGGGAAAGGTCTCGAGAGCGATGGAATGCGGAGGGGCGTTCATGGCTGGGAGGGCATCGGGGCCGGCGCGAGGTCGAAGAGGGCCAGCTGGCGCAGCAGCGCCTGCTCGTGGTCGTGGCCGCGATACTGTCGCGAGGTGAACCCGGGCAGCTTGAGACCGTATTGGAATCCCCCGCGTTCGGCTTCGATCACCCAGCGGGCCAGTTGGGAGAGGCGTGCTTCCCCGTCCAGCCCCGGCAGCGCTTCCCAGTCCAGCCAGATGCGCTCGCCGCCGGCCCCGGCGAACTGCTTGAGCAGAAGGGGCTGGCCGCGGGCCACGGCGCGCCAGTCGACATGGCGCTGCGATTCCCCAATCCGGTACGGGCGCGTCCCGGCGTAGTCCTCCCCACCCTCCCCCCGCGCACTCTGTTCCTGCCGGGTGGTCGAGTCGCCCGTCGGCAGCGGGTGCGGACCGACCGCCGCGGGGTAGACGAGCATTTCGGCGTCGGTCAGATGGTGGTACTCGCGGCCTTCGAACAGCCCGAGCGGATAGATCGAGCGCACCACCAGTCGAGGCACGCGGTGCAGCCCGCGCCTGGGAGCCGGCACGAGCAGGCGCGCGCTGCCGGAGCCACCCTCGGCCGGGACGAGCGCGACGAAATAGCCGGCCTGGCCGTCGACGGCCACCTCGACGGAATGGCGCGCGCGGCGCGACTGATTGGTCAGGGTGATGGGCAACTCGGCCTGCCCGCCCGCGAAGACCGGGGCGATGCGGCCGGCCTGGAGCCGCAGCTTCACCAGATTGAAGTGCGTGTAGTTCATCGACAGCACCGCCAGACTGGCCAGGAAGAACAGCAGCAGATAGGCCATCTGGTTGTTCTGGGAGACCGCGGCGTACCACATCGCGAACAGCACCAGCGCGAGCGTGATGACTGCGCGGGTCGGCAGGATGTAGACGCGGCCCGGGCGCATGAGGCTGTTGAAGCGCTGCGCAAGCGTCATGGCGGGCGAGCCTAGCCGACCGGAGTCTGGGTGAGGAGCTGCGACACCAGCGCACGGCCGGAGGGACGGCCATGCTCGGCCCCGAGTTCGAGGCGATGCGCCATGACCGCGGCGGCCACCGCCTGCACGTCCTCGGGCACGACCATCTCGCGGCCGGCCATCAACGCCCAGGCCTGGGCGGCGCGCAGCAGGCCGAGACCCGCCCGCGGCGAAAGGCCGGTCGGATGTTCGCGCCGACTCGCCTCCAGCAGGTCCTGCACGTAGTCGAGCAGCGCGGGCGCGGCGTGCACCCCAGGGACGGCTGCCTGGATCGACTCCAGTTCCGTCGCCGTCAAAACCGGCTGCAGCGTCTTCAACATCTCCCGTCGGCTCTCGCCCGCCAACATTTCCCGCTCGCTGGCACGGTCGGGAAAGCCGAGCTCCAGCCGCATGAGGAAGCGGTCCAGTTGCGACTCCGGCAGCGCGAAAGTGCCGATCTGCTGGCGCGGGTTCTGGGTTGCGATGACGAAAAACGGCCGCTCCAGCAGATGAGTTTCGCCGTCGATCGAGACCTGGAATTCCTCCATCGCCTCGAGCAACGCGCTCTGCGTCTTGGGGGTGGCGCGGTTGATCTCATCGACCAGCACCACCTGGGCGAAGATCGGACCCGGATGAAAGACGAAGCGCCCCAGCGTGCGGTCGAAGATCGAATTTCCCACGACATCGGCCGGCAACAGATCGCTGGTGAATTGAATGCGGCGGAACTTCAGCCCCAGCGAGACCGCCAGCGTCTGGGAAAGCGTGGTCTTGCCGACGCCGGGTACGTCTTCGATGAGCAGATGCCCGCGGGCGAGCAGACAGGCCGTGGCGAGGCGCACCTGGGCTTCCTTGCCCACGATGATGCGACCGACCTGGGTCGCGAGGGCGGAGATTTTGTCGATCATGTCTCAGTGGCCGAGGAGCTTTTCCACTTCTTCACAAAGCCCGTGCAGCAGCACTTTGTGCGCCTCCTGAATCCGGGCGGTCAGAGCGTGAGGAACGAGGAGTTCGATGTCGGCCAGGCCACGCGCCTTGCCGCCGTCCCGACCGAGAAAGGCGATGGTCGTGACTCCGAGTTCCTTCGCCACGCCCAGGGCCTGCAGGACGTTCGGCGAATTGCCGCTGGTGGTGAACCCCAGGAAGACATCGCCCCGCTGGCCGAAGGCGCGTACCTGGCGGGCAAAAACCTCATCGTAGCCGTAGTCGTTGGCCACCGCAGTGAGCAGGCTGGTCTCGGCGCTAAGGCAGATGGCGGGGTAAGGCCGGCGATCCCGGATGAACCGTCCGGTGAACTCGGCCGTGAGGTGGGCGCTGTCCGCCGCGCTGCCGCCATTGCCGCAGGCCAGCATTTTCCCGCCCCGGGCAAAGGTCTCGGCCACAGCGCGACAGGCACGCTCGAATTCCCCCTCCAGGGGTGTGAGCGAGGCGATGGCCTCGGCGGCGGACGTCAGGAGCGCAGAAAAGGCGGATGGCACCCGTCCCGCTAAAGCGGGGAAGCGAGAAGAATCAAGAATCAATGCGCGGCCAAAGGCGTCACTTCGAGCCGAAGAGAGCGATGATCCCATTCGCCAGCGCCTTGATGGGCCAGACGATCCACCCGCAGACGGTCGCCACCCCGGCCAGGATGGGCCGGAAGACGAAGATCAGCGGGGCCAGGGCCGTGCGCAGCGCGGCGGAACGCTCGTAAGCCAGGCAGGTTGCCGTGATCACCACGATGCCCACGAATTTGCCCGCGGGCCCCAGATGCGTCTTCGTAGCAAGTTCGAAGAGCAGGATCAGTCCGACGTAGCCGACCAGCAGGAACGCGGTTTTCTCCAAGATCGGGAACTTCTCGATCATGCGGATGCACCATCCGGCCAGCAGGCGCAGGGAGAGAATGCCGATGCCCACACCCGCGTAGACGGCCCAGAGCTTGTCGGTCATGGCGATGGCCGCGATGACATTGTCGACACTGAGGCTGGCATCGAGAAAGAGAATCCCGGCCACGACGGACCCGAACGATCGCGCCTCCACCGGTGTCTCCCCCGCCCCTCCGCCCTCCTCGTCACTCTCTTCCTTCTGGGTCAGCTCGACGCACATCAGATAGACGAGGTAGGCCGCGCCCAGGATTTTGATCGAAGTGTACTGAATGATGACGGAGGCGAAAATCAGACAAAGGCAGCGGAAGCCGTAGGCCCCGGCCATGCCCCAGTTGAGCGCCGCCTGCCGACGCTCCGGAGCTACTCGCCGGGCCATGGCGGCAATCGCGAGCGAATTGTCCACCGAGAGCAGCCCCTCGATCATGATGAGCGACAAAATGACCGGAATGGCTTCGATGATCTCGGCGGCGGAGGGCATGTCCCGGCACCAAAGCGGCGGACCGCCAACTGACAAGAACAATGGTGGACTCGGAGGCGGGCGGCGCGAAGTTTCCGCATGTCACGTCCGCTCTGGCGCATCCTGGTCGCTTCTGCCTGCGTGCTGGGCTGGGTGGCATCAGCTCTCGCGGCCGATCCCGCCTCCCTCACCTTTGCGTTCGGGAAGCTGCGGAATCCGGCCAACTTCGACGGCGCCACGCCAGACCCGGCGGCCCACTACATCGATGGGAAGGCGTACAACTACTACGACGGTCGTGCCCTGCGGCGTGGTCAGGTCTCTGGCACGATCTTTGTAGCCAAGCCGGGCGCGCGGCTGGACGCGAAACCACGCACTTGGACGGTCCGGCGCGAGCGGGTCGCCGGGCGCGACGTCGTCCTGCTCCAGGCGGCCGACTTCAAGATCGAACTCCACGGCGCCGTCGCTCCGCCCGCGGAGGTGCGGCAGCTGCTGACGAAGGCCTTTGGGAAGTCCGTGCAGTTCGGCCCGTAGCCCGTTCCTCGGACGACCCTTAAAGCGCCAACCCGCTCAGGCACTTCGTCAGGGCCTGAATCTGCTCCGGCCGATGCCGCGCGCTGATGGTCAGCCGCAGGCGGGCCGCGCCGCGGGCCACGGTCGGATAACGGATGGCCGGCGCGAAGAATCCCGCCTCCGCCAAACGGGCGGAGACGTCCACGGCACTGGCCTCGTCGCCCACGATCCACGGAAAGATGGCGCTCTCGGCCCGGCGCGTGGCCGAAGACCCGCCCGGTGCCGGCGGGAGCTGCGCGTTCATTTGCCGAATGTTCTGCCAGAGCGCGAGGCGCAGACGTTCCCCTTCGTCCGAGGCCAGCAGTTCGAGGGCGGCGTGCGCCGCCGCCGCCAACGCCGGCGGCTGGGCGGTCGAGAAGATGAAGCTGCGAGCGCGATTGATGAGCAGGTCGATGAGCGAGCGCCTTCCGGCGAGATACCCGCCCGAGACGCCCAGGGCTTTGCTCATCGTGCCCATGAGGATGTCGACCTCGCGGTGCACTTCACACTCGTGCGCCAGCCCCCGTCCGTGCGAGCCGGCCACGCCGAGCGCGTGGGCCTCGTCGACGAGCAGGAGCGCGCCGAAGCGCTTCTTCAGGGCGACCAGTTCGCGCAGCGGCGCGCGATCGCCGTCCATGCTGAAGATCGATTCCGTCGCGATCAGCACCCGGCCCTGGGGATGCTCCTGCTGGGCCCATTCCAGCAGGCTCTCGAGTTTGCCCAAGTGGTTGTGCGGAAAGACCCGCACAACCGCCTTCGAACCGCGGGCGGCATCGATGAAGCAGGCGTGCAGAAGTTTGTCGAAGATCAGGACATCGCCCTCGGTGGCCAGCGCGCCGATCACCCCATGGGCGGCGGCATAGCCGGAGGAAAAGGTCAGCGCCGCCTCCACGCCCTTGAACTGCGCGAGCCGGCGCTCGAGCTGCAGATGCGGCGTCATCGTGCCGCAGACGAGACGCGAAGCGCCGGCACCGATCCCGTACTGATCGATCGCCCGCTTGGCCGCTTCCCGCAACGCGTCGTGCGACGCCAGGCCCAGGTAGTCGTTGGAGGCGAAATTGACCAAGGCGCCAGCCGCCGGCACGACCGACCCGTCGGCACCGACCGTCATCTCGCGCAGACGGCGCAGCAGCGGGCCGCGGCGAATGGCCTCCATTTCGTCGGCGAACGGGTCTTGGGCGGAAGTCCGGCGGGGCCCGGCGTCGGAACGGGAGGTCTGCACCGGGGAACCGGAGCCGCGATTACCCGCGGGAAAACCCGAAATTGTCTGCTGACGGGAATTTCGCTGGAAAAGCGGTCTCCCCTGCGCTTGGCGGTTGCAAGAATGGCGCGGCGCGGGAAGCGTCCGCGCCATGAAGCACCTTCGCCGCCTGCTTGTTGCCGCTGCCCTCCTGGTTCTGCCCTGCGCGTCGAATCTGCGGGCGGAACAGGGCGAGATCATCAAGGACCTCTCCGTCGCCAACATCGAACGCATGCTCGACGCCCTGAAGCTCGAATACAAGGAGGTCCAGCCGGGCATCTACCGCTTTACGATCGGCGGCTACAAGGTCCTGCTCTTCAACAAGGGCAACAACCTGCAGTTCTACGCTTCCTTCAAAAAGAAGGTCACGTTCGGTCGTGTCAATGAATGGAACGCCTCCCAGGGCCGCTACACCCGGGCGTATCTGGATAAGGACGGCGATCCCTGCATCGAAGCAGATCTCGATATCTCGGGTGGCGTCGCCTACGGCACCCTGGCTGTCTTCTTCGACAAGTGGATCAAGAACCTGGCGCGTTTCACCCAGCACATCGACTTCCGCTGAACGCGACCGATTGCCGACCTGTACCGTCCCGGGCTCTCCCCGTGCCATGAGTTTCTCCGAACTGAAATCGCTCGAATCCGAGGTTCTTCGACTCGAGAAGGCCCACAGCAAGGCCGCCGACCAGGCGGCTCGCAGCGGCATTGCGGCCAAGATCCTGGAGCATTGCAAGCGCATCGGCGACCTCGAGAAACGCGCCTTCATTTCCTACAAGGTCCGCGTGGAGGAACTGATCCCGCGCTACCAGGAAAGTGCCGGCGTCTCCAGCGCCGCGACTCCTTCCCAGCCCTCGGCGCCGCCTCTGCCCAGCGGTCCGGTTCGGGCGACCACCCAGGTTCCGCTCCCGACTGCGCCGATCGCTCCCCCGCCCGTCGCGCTGCCGCCGGCCAGCGCTGCGCCCGCGCCGATCGCGCCGCCTCCGCCTCCGCCCCCTCCGGCGACGGTGCCGGCGGTGGTCGTCCCGCCAGCGCCCAAGACAGCGATCACGCCCATCCTGGCCCCGATCGACGTCTCGGTCCTCGCGGCCAAGGTGGAAGCGCTCGGCCGGCAGCCGTTCTCACCGGACGCCTACCCTTCCCGGAAGCTGCAATACGAACGTCTGATCCAGGAGATTTCGACGGCCCGCGATACCGCCTCCAGCGAGGCACCGTTCCTCACGGTGCTGGCCCGGCTCTGGGAGTATTCGATCCGCGAAGACGACGCCTTCGAGGACTACCGCAAGTTGAATCGAGCCTGAGCCTCCGCCGCTCCGGCACCGGCCTCAGCCCGGCTTCGGCAACCCCTGCGCCCGGGCTTCCGCCTTGGCGGCTTCGTCGCCCCGGCCCACCGCGCGCAAGGCGACGGCGTAGTCGCGCCAGGCTCCGGCATTGCGCGGCATCAACTCGGTCGCTCGCCGCAGCGATTTCACCGCTTCCGCGGGTTGATTGCGCCGGTTCTGCAGATGGCCGAGGTGCGCCCAGGCCGGGCCGTAGGCGCTGTTCAAGCGGGTCGCGTGTCGCAGCAATTCTTCGGCCCGCGGCAATTGCCCGGTTTTCAAATAGCAAAAGCCGAGCTGGCCCGCGACCACGACGTCCTTGTTGTTGCGGCGATACGCCCGCTCGAGCGGCGCGATCGCCTCGCTGTCCCGCTTCAAGTTGATGTAGCCGAAGCCGAGACTCGCCTGCAGCATGAAGTTGTCGGGTTCCAGTTCCGCCGCCCGCCCGAGCGCCCGGAGCGCGGCGGGGTAGTCTCGCCGGAGATTCTCCGCCCGCGCCAGCGACAGCCACACACCGGGTGAGGCCGGCGCCACCGCGCTGGCCCGCCGGGCATAGAGCGCGGCCTCGTCCTTGCGCCCGAGGCGGGCCGAGCACTCCGCCAGACCCAGGAAATTGCTCGGATCCTGCGGGGCCAGTTCAGCGGCTCTCTTCAGCGGCGGGATGGCCGCCGCAAAGTTGCGCTGACTGAGGGCATTCACGGCGAGGCCCTGCTGCACGACCACCAGTTTCGGATCGAGCGTGGCCGCGCGGCGCAGCGAGGCGTCGGCCTCGGCGTGCTGACGATTGATCATCGCGAGAATGCCACGCACGAAAGCCGCCGAGGCATTGCGCGGATACCGCTCGGTGAAGACGCGCGCCAGTTCGAGACTCCGCCGGGCATCCCGCCCTTCGATGGCCTTGAGCATCTCACGGGCCTGCGGATCGGCCTGCAGTTCGCGCGCCTCCAGCAGCCGGCGGTCGGCCCGTGGCTTCACGACCGATTCCGGCGCGGGCAGTTTGGAAAGCAGTCGGTCGATGTCCGGGGCCTGCGCGGCAACCGGAGCGACTGCCAGGAGCGAGAGCGCGCCGCAGGCCAGACAGCGGGGAAGTAGCATGTGCGCGGTCTAGCAGGACCATTTCAAGCCGCAAGCGTCAGCCCAGCCCGACACAGAAAAAAGCAGCGCCTGCCAAATTCCCGTCTATCGGTGCGACTTTCGTCGCCCATGCGCTCCCTCCCATTCGTCTGGCTCGCCGCATTGACCCTGCTTCTGCCGACCTCAGCTTTAGCGCAGAGTCGCACCTCGGTCTGGAAGATCACCTCCCCGGAGGGCCGCGTGGCCTACCTCGGCGGCTCCATCCACAAACTTCGCAGCACCGATTACCCGCTGCCGGCAGCCTTCAACCGCGCGTTCGATCTCTCGCAGCGGCTGGCCTTCGAGGTCGATCCCGATGCCATGAGCTCGATGTCCGCCGAACTCGAAAAGGCAGGCACTTTCCCGGCGGGCGACAGCCTGCGCAATCATGTCGACCCGCGCACCTACGCCTACGTGGTCAAGGTCTTCGGTGCCGTCGGGATGCCCGAGGCGAAAGTCGCGCGTCTGCGCGCCTGGTATCTCCACATGCTGATCGGCGCCAGCGCACCTGGCGGCGAGATCGGGGTCGAGCGCTACCTCGGCAAGCGCGCGCGCGACAACGACAAGAAGATCGAAGGCCTCGCTACCGCCCGCGAGCATGCCCGGGTTTACTCGGGCTTGAACGACAAGGAGGCCGAAGCGCTGCTGCTCCTCACCTTCATCCCGCAGAAGGGCCAAGGCGCCGGCTATCGGGATCGACTCACCACGGCGTGGCGACGCGGCGAGGCGGATCAGCTGGCGCGCGCCATTCATACGAGCTACGCCGACTTCCCCGCCATGGCGGAACGCCTGCTGGGTGCGCGCAACCGGGCCTGGATCCCGAAGATCGAAGGCTACCTGCGCAGTGGGCAGGTATACTTCATCGTCGCCGGCGCGGCCCACATGGGCGGTCCGGACGGCGTGGTCGCCCTGCTCCGGGCGCGCGGCCACCGGGTCGAGCAATGGTGAGCGCGCCGCAGCCACCGGCGTTCTGCGCGCCGATTGGCGGATTTCCGATTTCGCTTTAGCTTCGCCTTCGTGTCCTCCCGTCCGTCCCTCGTTCAGGCCCTGATCCATGCGGGCATTCCGTCTGAAGCCGATGCCAATGCGCTGATCGACCAGCGCGAGCCGGGCGTCACCTGGACGCACACGGCGCTCAATTCGCAGCAGGTCGACGAGCAGAAGTTCCTCGCCAAGCTGGCCGAGATCTTCCGCGTGCCGTTTCAGGCGCGGCTCGACCCGGATCAGATCGGCCGCGAGACGGTCAAGGCGCTGCCCAGCCGCTTCGTCTTTCAGCATCAGGTCCTGCCGCTGGAACGCAGCGAGTCCAGCCTGACCCTCGCGACCTTCGACCTGCTCAATCCGGTCACGCGCCAGCTGGCCGCGCAATTCGCTCCGGGCCGCTCGCTGAAATGGGTGCTGGTGCCGCGCGGCCCGCTCATTCGCGCCATCAAGACGCTCTACGGCGTGGGCGCAGAGACGTTCGACCAGATCCTGCTCAATCAGGGCGCCATCGATCTGCCGGAGGATCGCGAGTCGATCGCGGCCGACCTCAATGCGGACGATCCCGAGGCCAGCGTGATGAAGTTCGTCAACCTCATCATCCGCGAGGCCATCGCCGAACGCGCCACGGACATCCACGTCGAGCCGCTCGACAACGATTTGCGCATTCGCTACCGCATCGACGGCATCCTGCACGAGACGGCCGTCCCCCCGCAGCTGCGCATGCTGCAGAGCGCGATCATCAGCCGCCTCAAGGTCATGGCGCACATGGACATCGCCGAGCGCCGGCTGCCGCAGGACGGGCGCATCAATCTGAAGGACGGCGCGCGGGACATCGACGTGCGCGTCTCCACCATTCCGACGGTGCACGGCGAGAGTATTTCGCTGCGCCTGCTCGCCCGCGACGAGAACCAGAAGTTCGGCCTCTCGCGGCTCGACCTCTGCGAGGAGCACCTGACCGCCATCAAGCGCCTGCTGGCCCAGCCCAACGGCATCATCCTGATCACCGGCCCAACCGGCTCGGGCAAGTCGACCTCGCTCTACTGCTTCCTCAGCAGCATCAACTCGGTCCAGCGCCGCATCATCACGATCGAAGATCCCGTCGAATACCGCCTGCCCGGCGTCAGCCAGATCGAGGTGCGGCCGGAAATCCAGCTGACCTTCGCCAACGGCCTGCGCTCCATCCTGCGGCAGGATCCGAACGTCGTCATGGTCGGCGAAATGCGCGATTTCGAGACGGCCGAAATCGGCATCCGCGCCGCCATGACGGGCCACTTGGTCTTTTCCACGCTGCACACCAACGACGCGGTCGGCGGCATCACCCGACTGCTCGACATGGGCGTGGAGCCGTTCCTCGTGGCCAGCGTCGTGCGCGCCTTTCTCGCCCAGCGCCTGGTGCGCACGATCTGCCCGCATTGCCCCGAGCCGCACGATTACGATCCCGCGTATCTCGACAGCATCGGCATGCCGAAGGAATTCGGGCACCGGTTCAATCGCGGCGCCGGCTGCGAGCACTGCCGCCACACCGGCTACCTCGGGCGCACGGCCATCTACGAAATCTGCGAGATCACCGAACGCCTGCGCGAGGAGATCGTCCACAAAGCCAACGGCGCGGTGCTCAAGAACGTCGCCATGGCCGAGGGCATGAGCACCCTGCGCATGGACGGGTGGCGTCGCGTGAAGGCGGGTCAGACCACGGTCGAGGAGATCATTCGCGTGACCCAGGAGGACGAGGCGCTGGCGGAGACGGATTGATTAAGAATTCAAGATTTAGGATTCAAGAATCAAACCGGGTTAAGGGGGAAGCATTAAGGAAGGACTGGCTCGGTGCTCGGTCCTCGGTGGTCGTGTGGATGGTCGTGTGCTCCGTTTGTGACGAGTTTGACGGCCAGCTGCGTAACGGCCGAACGATGGCCACATGCCCACCTTGATCCTTCCCCCTTAACCCAGTTTGAATCTTGATTCCTGCCTCTTGAACCTTTCCCCCTCACGGTCTCGTCGCTTTCAGGCGCAGGAACGACTCGCCGCCGGCGACCGGCTGGGCATCGCGCACGGTGATGGTCTCGCGGCCGGGGCCGGCGGGCAGCCGCGAGACTTCGACGGTGAACGCGTTGGCCGACACGGTGGCACTGGCGCTGTAGCTCGAGCCATCCTGCCAGGTCTGGAGATCGGCCGAACGCTGTACCACGCAGGTGGCATCGGGGACGGTCGTATCGCGGATGAACGTGAGGGTGACGTAATCGAGGCCCCCGACGTTCGTGCGGCCGACGGTGGGTAGGGCCGCGGAAGCGTTGGAGGTCGGATCGGTGCCGAGCACGTATTCGAGCAGGGTGCCAAGGCCATCGCCATCGGTGTCAGCGGTGTCGCCCGCTTGGGCCGCGTTGTTGGCCGCAGCGCCGAAGTGGCTGAAGAGCCAGGCCTGGTAGGGTGCCTCGGTGAGCGTGACTGTGGCGCTGCCTCCGCCGCCGATAGTAGCCCCGAACGTCGCCCCGGAGAGGCTGACGGCAAAGCTCTTGCTCGGCCCGATGGCAGCGGGGTTGAGCGCGGTCACGCTGATCGTCTTGGCCGCGGTGTCGCCGTCCGACCACGAGAGCGTGCCGGTGGCCGCGGTGTAGTCGACCCCTGGCGTCGCGGTGCCGGCCACGGTCTGCCACTGCACGCTGACGGGGCCGGTGCTGCCGGCGGTGCGGGTCACGGTGAGATGCACGGTCCCGACCGACTTCGGCACGGTGACCGCCGCGTTCGCGTGCTGGAGCAGGCCGGGCGGGTGATTGGCCTTCCAGAAACGGAGGAAGTTGCGGAGCGCCTGCGGCTTGTTGGTCGGCGTGGCCGCATTCGCCTGATCCGACTGATTCAGCCCGTGACAGCTCGTGCAGGTGCGCACCTCCCCCGGCTGGAAACTGATCCAGTAGCGCTCCTTCACCTGGCTCTTTCCGTCCGTATCGATGAGGTGATACGTGATCGCCCGCCGCGCCGGGACCAGCGCGGCCAGCGAGCCGTCGTCGCCCAGTTTGACGGAACCCGGCGCGGGCGCGTCGGGCGCCGGCGGCATCTCGGCCAGCGCGGCCGCATCGTTCAATGGCGTGGGCAGGACGCGGCGCCCCGGCACCGGGGTGGCCGTGCCGAAGGTCATTCCGCGCAACAGATCGGCCTGCAGAATCTGCAGGTGCGAGATGCCGTAGATCGTCCCGACCGGATTCACGCCCGCCGCCAACGTCTGAGTGGTGGAGGTCGGGCTGTTGACCTTGAGCTGGAACGGCTGCTGGCGATCGGCCTTGTCGCGCGTGGTGACGTTGCGGCTGACGAACAGCGCGAGATTCGACTGCCGCAGGAAGTTGCGGAAGCTCGGCAGATCCACGTTCTCCTCGCTGAAGACCGCGGCCTCGAGCGCCGCCACGCCCGAGCCGGCGGTGGAGCCGCCGGGCTTGGTGCGCACGACGACCTCGACGGGATCGAACTCCCACATCTGGCCGTTGTAGGAGAACGGCGCGCCGTTCACGAAATAGCTCACGTTGGCCGTGATCGGGCTGGCCAGGATCGGCGCGCCTGGAGTCATGGAACCAGTGCTGCCGCTCAGCACCGCCATGCGATAAAGGTAGGCCTCGGTTCCGCCGGTCACCGGCGATCCGTCGGTCGTGCGAGCCGGCGTGTAGACCGCCAGCAGCGTGTTGTTCATCAGCGGACGCACCTGGCGGTAGATGTTGATGGGGTTGGTCAGCGGCGTGATGGGCGGCTGCGGCGGCAGCGACTGGGCCGTGACGTAGGCGACCGCCATCGCCGCCGGGTTGGTGGAAGGCGAGCCCTGGAACCTCACGATCGGGCCCGAGCCGTGGTAGCCGACATCCGCGGAATCGACCGCATAGAACGTGCCGGCGCGGGCCGGGTTCGGATCCTCGACCACCTGGAAGAGATTGTTGATGAACGGGCGCTGCGAAGTGATCAGCTGGTCGACCAGATTGCTGTCGTTGGTGTAGCTCCGCGTGGCGCGCTGGTAGAGTTCATGCCGGCCGACGTGATTGAGCGTCTCGATGTCGGACCCGTCCTCGTTCATCATCCAGGGGGTGAACTGATTGAACGAGTTGCCGTTGAGATTGGTGCCTGCCCGACCCGAGACGTCGAAGTTGCGCGGCTCCGGGAAGAACTCGTACCGGGAATTCAGGATCGCCGCGCCGGCCGTTTCATCGGCGTAGTTGAAGGTGCCGTTGTTGGTCTGCGTGAAGGTGTCGCCCGGGCCCGGGCCGCGGTCGTAGACGCCCTGGGCATCGCGCGTGAGATGATCCCAGCGCGTGAAGATCAGGCGGCCGAAGCTGTCGACGAACGGCGTGAATGAGCCGCTGGGCGAATGCTCGAGCAGTTTGAGGCTGCTGGCGTCGTTCCGGTCGAGGCTCCAAAGCCCGGTGTTGGTCGGCAGCGAAAGGTACTCCTCGCGTTGGGGATAGAGATGGGGCGCGCCGTTATGCGGGCGGTCGGAGGCGAAGATGATACGTCCGTCCGTGCCGTAGCAGGGGCTGACGTTGTTGGCATCGGCCGGCTGCGTGGCTAGGCGCGTGATGACCGGCGTCTGGCCGACGCCGAAGTTGGTGATCTCGTAGATCTGCCAGTAGAAGACCGTTGTGTCGGCCGCGTTGGCCGGCGAACCGACCACCATGCTGAAGAGCGCCTTGGTTCCGTCCCAATGCACATGCGGCTGGCGCACCGCGATGAGCGGCTGGCCGGGCCCGCCAAATCCGCCCGCGAGCGTGAGATTGCGCGGCACCGTCGCGCCGGCATCGAGAATCCAGAGCGCCCCGCCGCGTCCCGCCGAGGCGGTGTCGCCGAGGTGATTGGAGAAGACCGAGGCGACGGACATGAAGCTCTGCGAGACCGTGTGCGAGTTCACCTCGGTCGCGATCGGCAGCTGAGTCACGAAGATGACCGGATTGGGCAAGGCCCCGACGGGCGCGGCTGCCAGGAGCAGAAAGGCGGCGGAGGCCGCGCGGCGGAGAAAGTTCATACCGGCGATACGCCAAGACGCGCGGGAAGATTCGCGCGAACCCGGGGCCGTGAAGCCCGCCCGGGCGTAGGCAGCCGGCTGTAGGGTGGCAGCCGACAGTCATGGGCGCGGATCCCCGCCCCGCCGGCCCACGCTCAACGCTTCCGGCGGAACCTGGCCGAGAGCCAAAGCACCAGCACGACGATTAGCACCAGCCACCACAGCACCCGCAGCTGGCGGGCGGCCGTCTCCACGATCCGCAGGGTCCAGGGAAAGACGAAGAAGATGATGAAAGCGACGGCCAGTCCGCCGTAGATGGTCAGCGCGCTCCAGCGCCGCTTTGGCGGCTCGGGCGGCGGGGGGTCGATCCGGATGGGATTCATGAGGAGCAGGGCAGTCCGAGGTCGAACGATCAGCGGAAGGCCGCCACCCGCTCGGCCAGCCGCGGGCCGTGGCTGACGTACTTGTGTTCGAACTCGCTCGACAGCTCGGCCGCGAAATTCTCCATCCGGATGACCTGCGAGCGGATGGCCGTGGTGATGTAGTTGTAGCCGAACATCGCCGGAATCGCGACCATCAGCGAGACCACCGTGGTGATGAGCGCGCCGCTCACGCCCGGTGCCATGGCGGCCAGATTCGGCGCGCCCGCGATGGCCACGCCGGTGAAGGTGTCCATCACGCCCCAGACCGTGCCCAGCAGCCCGAGGAAGGGCGCTCCGCTGACCGCCGTGGCCAGCAGGATGGTGCGCGATTCTAGCCGCAGGGCCTCGTCGCCCACCGCACGTTCCATGGCGGCCTCGACCGCGTGGTGCTGGACGGGCGTGATCTTGGGCGCCATTTCCAGGCGGGCGGCAAAGGTCTCGTCCATCTCGACCGAACCGAGCAGTTGAAAGACCACCTCGTCGCAGCCGGCCATGTAGATGTTGAAGGCCGGCGCGCCGTCGAAGCTGGCGCCGTCGCGGTAGAGCCGCAGCGGCTCGCGGTCGGCCCGGAAGTGCGAGAGGAAGGCCTCATTCTGCTTCGTCGCCGTGGCCAGCTCCCGGATCTTCGTCACCATCACCGCCCACGAGAAGACGGAACCGAGCAAAAGCACGACGAGCACGACCTTGCCGGGAATCGAGGATTCCTGCAGCGCAAAGGTCAGCGCGTTGGTGGCGAGCAGCAGGGAGGCGAGCACGGCGGACCATCAACTGCCCATGTAGAATCCGCCATTCACATTCAACACATGACCCGTGATGTAACGCGCGCCGGGCGAGCAGAGGAAGAGCGTGGCGTGGACGATGTCGGCGATCTCCCCCCAGGCGCCGAGCGGCACCTGCGCGGCCGTCTTGGCGATGACCTCGGGCGGCATGGTCGCCGTCATGGCGGTGGTGATGAAGCCCGGGGCGATGGCGTTGACCGTGATCTTGCGCCGGGCGAGCTCGCGCGCGGCCACCTTCACCAGCGAAATGACGCCGCCCTTGCTGGGGGCGTAATTGGCCTGGCCGAAGAAGCCCATCTGGCCGGCCACGGAGGAGAGCGCGACGATGCGGCCGTGCTCGCGCACGCCAGTCGTGGCGGCGCGGAAGCAGCGGAAGACCCCGCCGAGGTTGACGTCGATCACGCTCTCGAACTCCTCGTCGGTCATCTTGGCCAGCGTGCGATCGCGCAGGATGCCGGCATTGGCGATGAGCACGTCGAGCCCGCCATGCTTCTCCTGGATGTGCGCGAACATCGCGCTCACGTCGGCCGTTTTGCTCACGTCGCCCGCGCAGAGCTCAGCGCTGCGGCAGGACTGCACCACCGTCTCGGCCTCGCCGCGATTCACCCCGGCGGGGTCGTCGAAGTAGTTCACGAGCACGTGGGCGCCATGGGCGGAGAGAGCCTGGGCGATGCCGGCACCGATGCCGCGGGAGGCACCGGTGACGAGGGCGATTTTTCCGGAGAGGTCGAAGGGAGACATGGGGAATCGTTGCAGAGACGGACGAAGGCAGTAAGGGAGCGCGGGCGGACCAACGTGCAAACCCCGGCGGCTCCGCGCTCTGTGTCGAAGCCTCTCCTGCGCCAAATCTTCTTCGTCTGGGCCGCGCTCTGCCTGGCGGGACTCGCCACGCTCGTGGCCTTCAAGGCGGCCCCGACGGCCCCCGCCCGTCCAGCGCTGCCGCAGCTGAATCGCGCCGTGGTCGAGCCGGTCGAGGAGCCGCTCCGTCTGGCTGCACCGATCCCGGGCGTGGTGAAGTCGGTGGCCGTGCAGGCCGGCGCGACCGTGGCCGCGGGAGACCTGCTGCTCGAGCTCGATGACCGCGAGCTCCGCGGGATCGTCGCCACCCAGACCGCGCAGCTCGCGGCACACGAAGCCCGCGTCCGCGCGGCCGAGGTGCAGCTGGCCGAGCGCGCCGAGCAGCTGCGCCGGGTCGAACTGCTGCGGCGCGATCAATCCTCGAGCGAGGCCGAGGTGCAGCGCGCCCGCTTCGCCCAGCAGTCAGCCGACGCCGCAGTGGCGCAGGCTCGGGCCGAACTCGAAGCGGGTCGCGCGCAGCTCGGCCGGGCTCAGTCGATGCTGGAAATGCTCTCCCTCCGTGCGCCACGCGCCGGCACGATCCTGCAGGTCTTTGTCCAACCCGGCGAATCCGCCACGCCCGCAGTCGCCGGACAGGGTCTGCTGCTGCTGGGCTCCCCTGCCCCGCTGCAGCTGCGCGCCTTCCTCTCCGAGGCCGATGCTGTCCGGCTGCAGCGCGGCGCGCGCGCGCTGGCGCGCTTGTCACCGGGGCTCGAGCCTGCTCTACCGCTCTCGCTGGTGCGCGTGGTGGCGAACTTCACGCCGCCGGCGGACGGTCCGGCCGTCGCACAAGTCATCCTGCGGGCCGGGTCGGAGCCGAATCCGCCTCTGCGTTCAGGGCAGGTTTTGGAGATCTCGGTCGAACGTTGAAGCCACCGAGAACTTCGGCAGTCGTGCGCAGGCGCCCGACGGGCTACTGCTCCTAGTGAAGTGAATAATCTTGCCGGAGGCGTGCCGTCTGCCTATCCGGGTCGAATGGACGCGTCGCAACGAACCATCCGCACCTATCCATCCGCCGAACACGCCCACGCCGCCGCGGCGCGACTGAGCGGAGCGGGCCTCCGCGTGCAGCTCGCACGCGCGGTCGGCAGCGGCCCGGACCAACCGGCACTTGAGCTTGCGGTCGCTGTCGAAGATGTGCCTGAAGCCGAGCGCAGGCTGGAGCGCATCGAGCGCGAAGCCCATCGCTTGCACATTTTCGTGCAATTCTCACTTTGGCTACAGTTCGCGTATTTGATTGCCGCGGTCTTTGTCGATCAACTGCAGGTCTCCCGACCCCCGACCGTCGCTGAACTGGATCGCTCCGCCTCGCAGATTCTCTGGCAGTTCTGCTACGAGTCGTTCTGGCATTTTCTGGCCCTCAATCTCGCCGCGCTCATTTTCTGTCTCCGCTACCATTCGTTTGGCCGGGGACTCCTCACGCTCCTCACTGGCTGGACTGTCATCACTACGCTGGCCGTTCCCGCCCAGGCTCAGACCGGCTGGTTCGCCTTCTTCGGCGCGGCCTCCTGGACCTTGGGGAATCTCTCGCTGGCGATCATGTACCTACCTCCATTACGTCAGCGCTTTCGCGCCGACGACGGCACGGCCAGTTGATCCAAGGCGATCCGGCCACGACGGGAGCTCGGCCAAGCCCGGAGCTGGGGCCGTGGCCCGCCGAAGTTCACCCTCTCGGGTCCGTAGCGAATCGCGCCTGCCACGTCCGGATCGCTCTCCGGCCACGAACTGCTTCGCCCGCTTCGCCTCAGGGGCGGCTTCCTCGGACCGCCATGCCTTCTCTTCGCGCCACGTACCGGCTGCAATTTCACCGGCACTTCACCTTCGCCGACGCTCAGGCGCTCGTGCCTTACCTGGCGCGGCTTGGCGTGAGCCACGTTTATGCCTCCCCGATTTTCCGGGCGATGCCGGGCAGTGAGCACGGCTACGACATCTGCGACCACAACGAATTCAATCCGGAGCTCGGCTCGCCGGACGATTTCCGACGGCTGAGCGACGAACTGCAGCGGCATGGGCTCGGCCTCATCCTCGACTTCGTGCCCAACCACATGGGGATCGAGGGCGCGCGCAATCCGTGGTGGCGCGACGTGCTGGAGAACGGCCGCTCGTCGCCCTACGCCCGCTTCTTCGATCTCGAGTGGCGTCCGCTCAAACGCGAGCTGGCCGACAAGGTGCTGCTGCCGGTCCTCGGCGAGCAATACGGCCGGGTGCTGGAGAGCGACGGCTTCCTCGTCGACTACGAGACCGACACCGGCCGTTTCGTGGTCCGTCACGGAGAGCTCACCCTGCCGCTCGACCCGGCCACGATCCTGCCGCTGCTGCGTGAGCTGCGCGCGCATCTGCCGGGCGAGGCCATCGAGCTCGAGAGCATCATGACCGCGCTGAGCCACCTGCCCGGCCGCAACGAAACCGCACCCGAGCGCGTAGCCGAGCGGCTGCGCGAGCGGGAGGTCATCGCCGCGCGCCTGCGACAGTTTTGCGCGCAGGACGCCCCGGCCGCGGCGCTGCGCGAGGCGCTGCTCGCCTGGCATGCTCCGACCGACCCGACACGCTTCGATCGCCTCGACGCCTTGCTTTCGGCACAAGCCTATCGACTCAGCTCGTGGCGCGTCGCGGCCGAAGAGATCAATTACCGCCGCTTCTTCGACGTGAACTCGCTGGCCGCGCTGCGGATGGAGCTGCCGGAGGTGTTCCAAGCCACCCACCGGCTGGTGCTGGATCTCGTGGCCAGCGGCCGCATTCAGGGCCTCCGCATCGATCATCTCGACGGACTGGCCTCGCCCGCGGCCTACCTTGCGCAGCTGCGTTCCGCCTGCGGCCCGGATTTCGCCATCTACGTGGAGAAGATTCTCGGCGAGGGCGAGACGCCCCGTCACGACTGGCCGGTCGAAGGCACGACCGGCTACGAGTTCGCCAACGCGGTGACCCAGGTCCTGCTCGACTCGCCGGGACTGCACGAGATCGCGGGGCTCTACGCTGCGGCGGTGCAGCGGGACGACTTCGCGCAGGTCGCCTACGAATGCCGCCGGCTCATCATGCAGACTTCGCTGGCCAGCGAACTGAGCGGGTTGGGCTCGCTGTTGAACCGGCTGTCGGAATCGCAGCGCTGGTACCGAGATTTCACGGTCAATTCGCTGACCGCGGCTGCGCGCGAGCTCATCGCGTGCTTTCCGGTCTATCGCACCTATCTCGATCCGTCGGTGCCCGCCGCTGCCGAGGATGTGGCCGTGATCGAACAGGCGCTGCGGGCCGCGCGGCGCCGCAATCCCGCGGGCGAGCGCTCCGTCTTCGCGTTCCTCCGCGACCTGCTCCTGCCGCCAGACAACCACCCACATCCGGTCGACGAGGAGCTGCGCCGCGCCTTCGTGCAACGCTTCCAGCAAAGCACCGGCCCCATCACCGCCAAGGGCATCGAGGACACCGCCTTCTACGTCTTCAACCGCCTCTTGGCGTTGAACGAGGTCGGCGGGAATCCAGCGTCGGTCGGCCTCAGCGTGGCGGAGTTCCATCGGCAGAACGAAGCACGCGCCCGCCATTTTCCAGACTCGCTGCTGGCCATCTCCACGCACGACAGCAAGCGCAGCGGTGATCTGCGCGCCCGCCTGACGGCCCTGCCGGAGTTCCCCGGCGAATGGGCCGCGCTCTGGCGGGAATGGTCGGCGCAGCGCCGGGTGCCGCAGCGCGAAGTCGGCAGCGAACTGGCCCCGGATCAGAACGAAATCTGGCTGCTCTTGCAGACTCTGCTCGGCCTCTGGCCCTCCGGCGAACGCACGGCTTCGGCTGAGCTGGTGGAGCGGGTGCAAGCCTACTTGTTGAAGGCGATGCGCGAGGCCAAGACGAACACGAGTTGGCTGGAGCCCGACGAGCGCTGGGAGGCCGCAGTCCTCGATTACGTGGCCGAGAGCGCCGCCTGGCTCTCCAGTTCGGAACCTCCGCCTTCCTTCCATCCGCTCGCCTGTCGGCTGGCGGAAGAGGGAGCGGTCCACGGCCTCGCCCAGCTCGTCCTGCAGCTGACCTCGCCGGGCGTGCCGGATTTCTACCAAGGCAGCGAACTCTGGGCTCTCAGCCTGGTCGATCCCGACAACCGCCGGCCGGTCGACTACGCCTTGCGCGACCGCCTGCTCGCGGAGGTCGAGTCCTCCGACGAACCCGCGGCGCTTTGGCGCAGCTGGCCCGACGGACGCATCAAGCTGTTCGTGCTCCATCGCCTCCTGGCCTGCCGCCGCGAGCACGAGGAGTTGTTCGCACGGGGCCGCTACGAGCCGGTTGAAATCACGGGGCCAGAGGCCGACCACGCCATGGCCTTTCGTCGCGTCAGTGCCACCGGCAGTTTGCTTGTGCTCGTCCCCCGCCGCAGCGCCTCGCTCGGCTTTCCACCTTTGGGAGAATGCTGGGGCGAGACCGTCCTGAATGTGCCGCCCGCGATCTGGCGCGACGTTTTCACCGGCCGCGAGCACGAGGGGGAACTGCGCTTGAGCCAACTCCTGGCCAGTCTGCCCTGCGCCGTGCTGCTGGAGCTTCGCTGAGGCAAACCTGGCAGAAAGAAGCTAGGGCGACTCTTCCTCGAGCTGGCCGGCAGCCGCTTCGTCGACCGCGCAGGGGCGAGTAAGCACGACCAACGATTTCGGAGCGAGCTTGCCCCCGGAGGCGGGAAAGACGGCGCCTTCCGCGATGGCTGCGGTATCGAGCAGGCAACGCCAAGCGCGGTCGTTCCACTCGGCGGGCAGCTCCACTGGGAGCTCCTCGTCGGTCGCGTTGAGCGCGAGGATGAAATCGTCGTCGTGCACCGGCATCCCGCGCGCGTCGCGGATCTCCCGGGCATCGCCCGGCAGCATCATCAGCAGCGTTTCGCACGGCTCTGGATCGTCCACGAACGGGTCCACCACAGCGCCATCGGCGCGGCTCCAATGCACATGCCGGCGTTCCGGTGCGACGGTCGGGTCCGTCTCGCGGAAGCTGCGGCGGCGGAAGTTGGGATGCTCCCGACGCAGCTGGATCAAGCGCGCTGCGAACTGCAGCAGTTCCTCGCGTGAGGGGTCGAGCTTCCAGTCGAGCCAAGTCAGCTCGTTGTCCTGGCAGTAGCCATTGTTGTTCCCCTGCTGCGTCTGCCCAAACTCGTCACCGGCGCAGAGCATCGGCACGCCCTGCGCCAGGAAGAGCGTAGCCAGCAGATTGCGCAGATGCTGGCCGCGTCGCGCCAGAATCTCGGGATCGTCGGTCGGCCCCTCGACGCCGTGATTGGTCGAATGGTTGTGCTGATCGCCGTCGTTGTTGTTCTCGCCGTTGGCCTCGTTGTGCCGCTCCTCGTAGCTGACCAGATCGTGCAAGGTGAAGCCATCGTGGGCGGCGACGAAGTTGATGCTCGCGGTCGGCAGCTTGCCTGTGTGCTCGTAGAGATCCGGGCTGCCGCTGAGGCGACGGGCCACTTCTCCGAACTCAACCAGATCGCCGCGCCAGAGCTGGCGCATGCTGTCGCGAAACTTGCCGTTCCATTCCGTCCAGCCGAGCGGGAACTTGCCGACCTGATACCCCCCCTCTCCGAGATCCCAGGGCTCGGCGATGAGCTTGATGGTCGCGAGGACGGGGTCCTGGTAGATCGTGTTGAAGAACGCGCTCAGCTGATTCACGTCGCGCAGCTCGCGCGCGAGTGCCGCCGCCAGATCGAAACGGAATCCATCGATGTGGCATTCCGTCACCCAGTAGCGCAGGCTGTCCATGATCAGCTGCAGCGTGTGGGGATGCCGCGTGTTCAGCGTGTTCCCGCATCCCGTGTAATCGAGATAGTAGCGGTCCTGGCCCGGCACGGTGCGGTAGTAGGCGCGGTTGTCGATGCCGCGCAGCGAGAGCGTGGGCCCGAGTTCGCTGCCCTCGGCCGTGTGGTTGTAGACCACATCGAGCAACACCTCGAGCCCCGCCGCGTGCAGCGAGCGGACCATCGCCTTGAACTCGGCCAGCGTTTCCGCCGGCTGCCGCGCGAAGGCGTAGTCCGGATGAGGCGCGAAGAATCCGAGCGTGTTGTAGCCCCAGTAGTTGCAGCGGCCGGCGTCGAGGAGGTGCCGGTCATGCAGGAAATAGTGGATCGGCATCAACTCCACCGCAGTCACCCCCAGTCGCACGAAATGGGAAATCGCTTCCGGCGACCCCAGTCCCGCATAGGTGCCGCGCAACTCAGGCGGCAGCGTCTCCAGCAATTTGGTCTGACCTTTGACGTGCGCCTCGTAGATGACGGTCTCGTGCCACGGGTGCCGCGGCGATTCGTCGCCGCGCCAGTCGAAGCGCGCGTCTACGACCTCGGCCAGTGGCGCGAAGGCCGCGCTGTCGCGTTCGTCGAAGCTCAGGTCGCGCTCGGAATGGCCGATGGTGTAGCCGAAGAGGCTGTCGTCCCAAATGAGCCCACGCCCGATCGCCTTGGCGTACGGATCGAGCAGGAGCTTGCGCGGATTGAAGCGGAGGCCCTGTTCCGGATCGTAGGGGCCATAGCAACGAAAACCGTAGAGCTGACCCGGCGCGAGCCCCGGAAGGTAGATGTGCCAAACGCCGTTGGTGCGTTCTCGCAGGCGAATGCGGCGGGCTTCCGAAGTGGCGTCGGGGCGATCGAACAGGCAGAGCTCCACTGCGGTCGAGGACTCCGAGAAGAAGGCGAAGTTGACGCCGTTTCCGTCCCAGGTGGCGCCCTGCGGGAAAGGATCGCCGGGGTAAAAATCCGTATCTGCAGAAAGCATGACGCCCTCGCTTCGGAATCAGCGGCCCGCGTGCGCGTGCCGGAAGACGAACTCAGGGCGGAGCCCGATAGTGAGGGCTCCGTGCACGTGTGCGTGCGTTGGCAGCGTTCGCTGCTGACGCTTCGCACGCGCAATAGGTGGACGACGCGGCTCAGCCGAGGTTGTCCCGCGGCGGCGGCATTTCGATCTTCGGGCCGACGTTGGAGATGGGCACCACCCGCGGCGGACCTCCCGGGCCCTCGCGCGGCATGATCTCCAGATCGCCGTCGAACCGGCCGCCCTTTTCGACCGTGAAGCCCTTGGCCACGACCTTCCCGGAAAGATGCCCGGTGCGGCGCACGATCAGCGGCCCCTCGCAGATGATGGTGGCATCCGTCTTGCCCTCAATGTCCGCCGAGGTGACGCGCAGCGGGCGCATGAAGTCGACCGACGAGCCTTTCTCGATGTGGAGATGCCGTCCCTCGACCTCCCCGTAGATGCGACCGTCGTAGCGCACCACCACATCGCCCGCGCAGTAAAGACTGGCACGGACCTTGCCGTAGATGGTGGCCGAGCCGCAGATGACCTTGGCGCTGGCGAGGTCGGCCCGGGCCAGCACGAGGAGCGAGCCGGCTGTCTTGATGTCGCGGCTGAAGCTTCCGCTGATCTTGTAGTTCTGCAGGTCGATGTAGGACCCGCATTGCCGGCAGGTCGCCGACTGCGCCGCGGCGGTCACATCCTGCTCCGTGCCGCAGTCGAAACAGCGCACGGCCAGGCTGTTGGGCCCGCGGAAATACTGCCCGAACTTCAGCCGCAGGTGCGAAAGGGTGGTCGGCGGCTGGGCCGCCACCACCTTGGGACTTTCGCTGGGATCGTGCAGCGTCGGCGCATCGACCGGCACGGCGGTGGGCGCCACGGGGGCAACCACCTCTTCCAACGAAAGCACACGGGTCGGCGGGCGCGCGGACTTGGCGGCCCGCAGCGCCTGCTCGATCGTGAAATGCTCGCTGCAGCTCCGACAGTAGGTCGACCGCGCGAGGCTGGGCTCCAGCTGTTCGAATCCGCAATGCGGACAGCGGACGCTGATTTTCTGTCCGGCCTTCGCCAAAATCTACCCTCCGATGGAACCGCCGATGAGTGCCGGGCTCAGCGCCCGAAAGTCGCGCCGCCCGACTTCGGAGCGTCCGAGCCGCCCGTGCTGGCAGCCGGGGCCGACTCCGCGCGCGGCGCGGCCGGCTTGGCCGAGGCGCCCGAGGAGGTGACCTCCGACTTGCCGACGAAGGTGGCTCCTTCCTCGATGATGACGCGGGCGGCGCGCAGGTCGCCGATGAGGTGCGCGCGGGTCTTCAGCTCGCAGCGCTCCTGCACCGTGATGTTGCCCTGGATCTTGCCGAGGACGGTCACGCTCTTGGTCTTGATCTCGCCCTTGATGTCCGCGTTCTCGCCGACCGTCAGGTTGCCGTCGGAAATGATTTCGCCTTCGATCTTGCCGTCGACGATGAGCTCGTTGGTGAACTTGATGGAGCCTTTGATTTCGACGTCTTTGGACAGGATGTTTTTGGTGAGGCTATCGGCCATGGCTGCGAGAGGTTTGGGTTGGGATGGGGTGGGTTGAGAAGGAGTGGCAGAAGCTGGTGCGGCCGAGCCGAAGGTGGCGGCCGGAGCGGGCGCAGGTGCCGACGCGGGAGGAGGCGGCGCCGGAGCCGGCTGCGTCGCGGCCGGAGGCGGGGCCGGAACCGGCGTGGATGGTTTGACCGGGGCCGGAGCGACCGGCAGGACCGGGGGCGCCGGGGAAGCGACGGGCGGAGGCGCGGGCGCCTCTTCCGGCGGCGGCGTCTGCTTTTGGGGAAAGAAGCGGAGCACGTGCGACTAAGGGCGGAGGTTGGAGAGGTGTCAAAGCCGCGCTGCACGCGGTTTTGGCGTGGTTGAAGACGAATGGCGCGCCGGGCGCGGAATGTCGAATGGCGAATGCGAGAATCGGCGCGGGGCGAACATCGAAGACCGTCCGGCGTCGGCCGGATCAGGCGGAGACGCCCATGAATGCAGCTTCCGTGCCGCACCCGGCGCCAAGAAATCCATGACAGACTTCCGCCGCCACGCTCTGCAGCTCCCCGCGTCGCTGCTCTTCCTCCCGTCTCCCGTCTCCGCTCCCCCGCTCCTCCGCTCCTCCGCTCCCCCGCTCCCCCGCTCGGCCGGCCGCACTCGGAGAGTGCGGACTACTCACCTCGCCAGCCCGGCCGCCAGGACGAGCATCATCGCGCCGACGCCGGCATCGAGCAGCCTCCAGGCGGCTGGACGCTCGAAGAGCGGCGCCAGCTGGCGCGCGCCAAAGCCCAGGGTCAGGAACCAGCTGCAGCTGGCCAGCGCCGCGCCCAGGATGAAGAGCCCCTGCCCATCGGCCGGCTGGGCGGCGCCGAGCGTACCGAGCAGCACGACGGTGTCGAGGTAGGCATGCGGATTCAGAAACGTGAAGCCGGCCGCCTTGGCCAGGGCTTGCGGCGTGGCGTCGGCACGACCTTCCGCCAGCGCCAGGGCATCGCCGCCCTGCCACGCCCGCCGCAATGCCAGCGCGCCGTAGCCGAGGAGAAAGAGCGCACCCGCCCAGCGCGCGAGCTGCAGCCAGGCCGGATGAGCGGCCAGCACGGCGCCGAAGCCGGTCACGCCGAGCACGATCAGTGCGAGGTCCGCCGCTGCGCAGAGCAGCACGACGGGCAGCACGGCGCCGCCGCGCAGGGCGTGCCGGATGATGAACGCATTCTGCGCGCCGATCGCGATGATCAGCACCGCCGAGGCGCAGAAACCGGTGGAGAGCGATGGGAGATGCATGCGTCCCGATAGAGCCGCGGGCTCCATCAGGAAAACTAATCCTCCTAAGGCCGGTTAAGCGCGGCTTAATCAGCTCACGCCCGTCAGCCTACAGCTGCGCCGCCGCACGGCGCTGCCGGTGGCGCGCCGCGAGCTTGACCGAGAGGAACACCGCCACGACCGCGAGCACAGCTTGCCAGGTCCAGAAAACCTGCGGCACCACGCTGAATTCACGCTGCCGCATGAAGTCGGGAAAGAGGGTGCCGATGGCGAAGAACGGCGCGGCCGCAGGCGAGACGCCGGCCAGCCAGATGGCGGGCTTCAGCATGGCGTCCGAGCCGGTGCCGAGGATGACGCCCACCAGCACCGGGAGGATCGAAGCGAGCATCGCGCCGATGAACGGCCACTTGCCGTTCCACCCTTCCAGCAGCGCCTGGTAGCCGATGGCAGCCGTCAGCAGCACGAGTCCGAAGGTGAGAGGCGTGTAGGTGGGAATCGTCTGCTCGGGGAACCACGACGACGTCAGCAGCGCGCGGGTGAAGATCCACCAACTCGCCGCGCCCAGAACGGCCATGGCGGCGGCGAACCAGACCGAACTGGCAGCGTCGGCGGCCAGCGGCACGCGCGGCAGCTTCAGCTTGCGGGCCCGGCGCAGTCCCCGCACTTGGCCGTCCTCGCTGGCGGTGATGATGGTGGTGAGAATGGCCAGCAGCAGCAGCGTGACCAGTCCGAACAGACCGACCATCCCGAGCGCCTCGGCCAGCGTCGGCTTCCACTCGGGAGCGACCAGGACCGAGTCGCGCACGCGGCGCCGAAACTCCCGGGTCGGGAAGAGTTGCCCCGTTTCGATCATCGGCAGCGCATTGCCGAGCAGGAGCAGATGCACCCAGGCGAAGAGTCCCAGCGCCCAGAACTTGCCCAGGAGATGCGACTCCGCATTGCGCCAGCGCCGCAGCAGCATGGTGACGAAGGTGAGGATCAATGCCGCCTGGGTGCAGATGGTGAAGAGCGCCTCCGGGAAGCGAATGCCGAAGAAAAGCACCTCCGGTTCGAAGGCCTGACTCGCCTTGAGCGCGCCTTTGGCGGCGGCGGGCACGAGCAGCGGCATGGCGTCGAAAAAGACGGGCTGAATAGTGAGGTATTTGAAGCAAACCAAGCCAAAGCGTGAAACCTGCGGGACGACTGTGTAGAGCGAGAAGACCACGCCGATCGAGACCAGGAAGGCCCAGCGACGGTTCTTCACTACCGTGCCCGCGACCATGCCGGTGAGGTGGTAAAGCACCGCCGAAGAGAAGAAGACGATGAAGAGCGGCCCCCACGCCTTGAGTGGGATGTCGCCGCGCACGATCCCCCACATCACGAAGGGCAACAGCGAGAGGGTCATCAGCCACTCCCGCACGGGCAGTCCAAACAGATAGCCGAGGACCTTGGTCAGCGGCGAAAGTGGCGTCAGGCGCTGGTAGTCGAGCGTGCCCTCGTCGGCCTCGGCCGTCATGCCGGTCGCCACTTGTCCGGTGCCGAGGCCGAAGAGGATCAGCGCCTGCAGAATGAGCAGCGGGATCACGGCCGCGCGCTCGGCGTCGGCCATGCTCAAGCCTCCCCGCACATTCCCCCCCGTTCGCAGCAGGAAGAACATGAAGCCGCCTACGATGAGCGTGATCCCGAGCCAGAGGAAGAGATGCTTCGGGCGCAGGCGGGAGCGGCAGTAGCGGCGGAAGATGGGGTTCTCCCAAATCTTCCAGGGTGGCGGGACCGATTCAGAAGGATTCATGCGCTCGGCTTGCTTTCGTTCACATTGCCCTCGGCGACGTCGATGAGGATGTCCTCGAAGGTGGATTTCTTCTCCTCGAAGGCGGTCACACGGAATCCTCCCGCCACCAGACCCGCCAGCAGCGCGGCCTGACCGTCGTGGCTCCCTTCGTACTGCAGCGTGATGCGGGAGGCCAGTGCCTCGACCCGGCTGACCCCGGCCTGCGCCTGCAACCACGCGGCGGCCTCGTTGGCACGCTCGAGCACCGAGATCACCAGCGTTCGCTCGGCCCGCCCGAGGATGCGGCGGACCTCTTCGACCGACCCGGAGGCGAGCAGCCGTCCGCGGTTCATCACGCAGAGCGAGGAACACATTTCCGCGAGTTCGGAGAGAATATGCGAACTGACGAAGATGGCCGCGCCCTGGTCCGCCAGACGACGCAACGCGAGGCGCAGGCTGCGGCGCGACAGCGGGTCCATCCCGCTGGCCGGTTCGTCCAGGATCATGACCTTGGGCGAATGCAGGAGCGTTTTGGCCAAGACCAGGCGCTGGGTCTGGCCGCGGGAAAGCGTACGGCAAAAGGCCTCGCGCTTCTCCTCCAGCGAGACTTCCGCGAGGCACTCCTCGATCCGAGCCCGGCGCCGGGAGGCATCGCCGACGCCGTGGGCCGCGGCGTATTGATCGAGGAATTCCCACGCCTTCAGATCCGAGGGCACGGGCGCCAGGTCCGGCATGTAGCCGAGAATGGAGCGCGCCTCCTGCGGGCGCTCGAAGATGTCGATTCCGGCTAGGCGGACCTCGCCGTAAGTGGGTTCCTGCAGCGTCGCCAGCACCCGGAAGGTGCTGGTCTTCCCCGCCCCGTTCGGTCCCACGAGGCCGATGATCTCGCCCGCCGGTACATCGAGAGTGACGTCGGAGACCGCCACGAAGTTGCCGTAGTCGACCCGCAGGTCGCGAATTTCGATGGCGGCGGAAGAGGACATCTTGGAGGGAAGCGAGGGCGACGTTGGACGAAAGGCGGGAATCTTGCACGAAAGAACCCACGGTCGCGCGGATCGGCGCAAAGCCTGCTTGCAGGCCGCGCCGCGCGGCGGAAGAAAGGGTTGCTTCGCCTCGGGAATTGGTGTTCCCCTGTCCGCGCCCCTGCCCGCTACGCCCTATGCAATTGGCCTACATCGACTTCGACCAGATTGACACGCTTTGGTGGGTCATCGGCGGGCTCGTGATCTTCGCGGCCAACGCGGGCATCATCTGGTTCCTGGTGAACTACTCGAAGTGGAGCGACGACGAGGAGGAGGAAGCTGCGCCGGCGCCCAAGAAGGTCGCGACGCCCTCGGGCGCCACCCGCGCGTCGGCCGGTCGCAGCGATGCCGCTGCCGCTGGAGCCAAGTCGGCCGCAGCCACGGCCAATACGGGCTCGCCGATGTTTCGTCGACTGGCGCCGGCTACTTCGCCCAGTGCGAGTTCCGCGGGCACCGCGGCACCGATCCAGGTCTTTCAACCGGAGGTCGCCGCGGGCAATATCGGGACCGAGGTGGGCGCTGCGGTCGCCGCTGCCTCCGCCACCGTGATGCAGCACGCCAATCCGTCCCGCGGCACCGAGATCCGGAAGTCGCCGCCGACCAGCGTCCCGCCCGCCGCCATTCCCGGGCCGATCATCCCTCCGAGCGAGATCGTGGCCCGGCCGATCACCGCCTCGATCGGCCAACGTTTGTCCGTGCTGTCGCTTGGGATGGAGGGCAAACCCGGCAGTTCCGGCCCGCCCGCCCCCGAGCTCAAGGAGGCGCCCAAGCAAACCTCGCTGGTGCGTATCGTGGGCAAGCCGAGCGATCTGGCTGGCGCCAAGCCGTTCGAATCGGCCGCCCTGGAGGAAGCACGCAAGGCCGAGGAACTCCGCCAGCAGGTGGAGGCGGCCCGCAAGGCCGATGAGGAGCGTCTGGCGGCGGAACTGCGCAAGGCCGCCGACGAAGCCCGCGAGGCCGAGGAGACCCGCCGCCGCGCCGAGCAGGCCAAGACCGAGGAGGCACGCCGCGCCCTGGAGGCGCATCTCGCTCCGCCGATCTCTCCGGCGCCGACGGGAGCCATGACCCTTTTGCCCAATGTCCCGGCCGTGCCCGCCGGCGAAGATCCGGTGGCGCGCGCGATGGCTGCCGCCACCGCCGCGGCCGCGGCCGCCGGCGCCTCGGCCAGCGCGGCCGACCGCGAGGCGGAGGAAGCCGCCCTGGCCCGGGCCGCCAGCCTGGCGGAGGAAGCTGAACTCGAAGCCGAGGCCCAGCGCGCGGCCGAAGCCGCCCAGGCCGCCCGCGCCGCTGCCAAGGCCGCCGAGAAGGCCGCCGCCGAGGCGGCCGCCAAAGCCGCCGAGGAAGCGGCCCGCGTCGCGGCCGAGCAGGCTGCGGCCGAAGCCGCCCGCGCCGCGGCCGAGGAGGAAGCCCGGATCGCCGCCGCCGCCGCCAAGGCCGCCGAGGAAGCTGCTGCGGCCGCCGCGTCTGCCGCCAAGGAGGCCGCCCCCCCCGTCCGCACGGAGGAAGCGACCTCGGTCGATCAGGCCGTGGCCGCCGCCATGAGCTGGCTCTCTTCGGCCCGCGACGAGCCGGCTCCGACTCCCGCCATCGCCAGCGCCACGCTCGCGCCGACTCCGCTCTCCGAACCTGCCCCGGCTCCGGCGGAGGTACCCGCTTCTCCTGTCCTTCCCATCCCAACCCTGACCACCAGTATGTCCACCGAAGCCAAACCCGCCGCCGCTGCGGCGACCGCCTCCGTTGCCCTGACGCTCGGATTCGAAATCGCCGGCCTGCAGCTCACTCCCGCCTTCAAGATCGGCAGCGTGCAGATCCGCCCGACCTCCAACGTCGTCTCCCTGCAACTCTCCGGCGGAGCCAAGGACGCGCTCCCGGCCAACATCTCCTTCGAAATCGCCGCGGTGAAGCTCAACGGCGCGCAGATCGCCTCCTGGAGCCTCAAGCCGATGGGCACGTCCAAGCCGGCGCCGGCCCCGCAGTCTTCGCTGACTGTCGGGGGCGTGGCAGTGACGGCCGATGCTGCGCCGATCTCGGTCACCTCCGCCGCGGCGGGCGCGACGGCCATTCAGTTCATCGCCACCGGTCACATCGGCGGCATCGATTTCACCCCGACCTTCGAGATCGGCATGCTCCGTCTCGATTCCGATTCGAACTCCGCCCTCCTCAAGCTGGCCAACCCGGCCGGCGCCGCCATGGCCCTGCCGCCCTCGTTCGACATCGCCAAGGTGGAGACGAGCGCCGAGGGTCAGATCACCCTGATCACGCTCACGCCGGGCAAGTCGGCCGCCTGAACGTATCTTCTTCCCTGGGGCGGCGGGGCGACCTGCCGCCCCTTTCGCGTACTGACGCACCGGGCCGAAATGTCGGCTTCCCCCCAACGTCCAAATCGGCATGCCTCTGCGCTCCTCCCTCCTCGCCGGCCTGCTCGTCCTGACCGCACTGTCCCTCCCCGCGCAGGACGCGAATGCCCTCTTCGCCCGCGGTCGTGAACAAATGCGGCAGCGCGACTTCGTGGGCGCCGCCCAGACCTTCGAGAAGGCGGTGGCCGCTGCACCGTCGGAAGCACGCCTGCACCAATGGTACGGCCGCGCGCTCGGCCTGAGCCTGCAGGGCGCCGGAGTCTTCAAGGCCATGGCCGCCGTCGGCCGGGTGCGCACCAGCTTCGAAAAGGCCGTGCAGTTGGAACCGGAGAATGCCGACGCAAGGGAGGATCTGGCGAATTTCTATCTCAGCGCCCCCGGAATCGTCGGCGGCGGGCGCGACAAGGCCCGCGCACAGATCGAGGAACTGCGCCGCCGCGATGGCTATAAGGCCGCGCTGCTCGACGGCGAGCTGGCGGCCAACGACAAGCGTTGGGACGAGGCGCGCGCCGCCTGGCGGCGCGCCGCCGCCATTGCTCCAACGCGGGCCGAGCCGTTCGTACGCATCTCGCGCGTCGAGCAGCAGCAGCAGCGCTGGGACGAAGCCTTCGCCGCGGCCGAGCGGGCCGTGAAGCTGGAACCACGGGGGCCGAGCGCGCTCTACGTGCTCGGTCGCGCCGCCGCTTCATCGGGCCAGCGGCTGGACCGGGGCGAAGCCGCGCTGCGCACGTTCCTGACCGTGCGGTCCGATTTCGATGAACCCTCACCCGCCGCCGGTCATTTCCGGCTCGGCGGCGTCCTGGAAAAGAAAGGGGACGTGGCCGGCGCCCGCGCCGCCTACGAGACGGCGCTCCGACTCGACTCGAAGTTCAAGGAAGTTCGGGCCGCGCTCGACAAACTGCGCAAGAGCTGAGAGGAGCGGGAATGCTCCGTTGGTTCGCCAGGGTGATTTGGAGGGCCGGCGTGTCGCTCGCGGTCATTGGAGCGGTCGGAATCCTCGCCGCCATTCTGGCAGTGGCCTTCGGAGACGGCGTGCCCCAGCAGAGCCCCGTACCGTGGCGGGATTCTGAGCCGGATTTCGGCCTGTCCGAGTGGCGGGCGCGGCAGCCTTGGTGCTCCGACGAAGTCGAGGAGTATCGACGCTCCTTCGAATGGCAGCCTGACGCCTTTGACGTCGGCGCGTTGGCAAAGTTCGCCTACGACCCCTATCTGCCGATCGACAGCGACTCCGTGTGGAATTTCGCAGCCTCTTCGCTGCTCGCCACCGTGGATGAGCCGAAACTGAGACGCGGGCTGCTCTCCGATTCCAACCGGGTCGTGGTGAGAGTGCTCGCCAGCCCCACCTTTGGAAATGCGGTGGTTGTTCGGGCTGAATCCAATGGCCACGGTGGGTTTCGTCTCACTTCCGCACGATTCCCGGGAGCGGGGCAACTGGACTACTCGATGCACAAGCGCACCCGCATTTTCGGGGCAAAGGTCCGCGACCTTCCGCCAACGAGGACTTCCGAACTGCGGCGGTTGCTGGCGGAGTCAGGAGCCATGCGGAGTCGCGACCTTTGGTGCCCTGAGATGAAGGACGGTACGGTTTGGACGTTGGAGGTCCTTTACGGGGGCCGCTACAACGCCTTCCACGTACACGAGTTCCGCCGCCCGGAGGAGGCGTCCGTCCCGGCCGAGTTGATCGCGCTCTGCCGGTTTCTCTTCGTCGAAGCCGGGCTGGACGAACTCCCGCCCCATCTGTTTCCGGCCAACTGACCCGCACGGAGGCGATGCTTTCGCAGGAACGCGCAGCTGCGCGGAGCCGATTCTGTCCGAGAGTCCGCGCCCCGTTCGTCGTCCTGCCGACGCGAACGCGCTCCTCGCCATGTCCGAACCTCTCCCGTCTTCGTCCGAACCCGTGCAGCCGCCCACCTCGTTCTGGCGGGCGGTCGGGCTCGCGCTGAAGGGCGCGCATTTCGACTACACCGCGGTTCCGCTCGATCGCGCGGTGCTGCTGCTCGCGGTGCCGATGGTGCTGGAGATGATCATGGAGTCGCTCTTCGCCGTGGTCGATGTCTTCTGGGTCTCGCGCCTCGGGAAGAACGCGGTCGCGGTTATCGGCGTGACCGAAACGCTCATGTCGCTCGTCTACGCGGTGGCCATTGGCATCTCCTTCGCCGCCACGGCCATCGTCGCCCGGCGCATCGGCGAGAAGGACCCCAAAGCGGCGGCCGAGGCGGCGGGGCAGATCATCCTGCTCGGCTTCGTCGTCTCGGGAATTCTCGGCGCGGTGCTGTCTTGGTTCGCGGCCGATATCCTCCGGCTCATGGGTACGGGCGAGGAGATCGTCGCGCTGGGCACGCGCTTCGCGCAATTGATGCTCGGCGGGAATGCGACCGTCTTCCTCATCTTCCTGATCAACGCGATCTTCCGCGGCGCGGGCGACGCCACCATCGCCATGCGCACGCTCTGGCTGGCCAATGCGCTGAACATCGCCCTCGGACCGTGCTTCATCTTCGGCTGGGGCCCCTTTCCGGAGCTCGGAGTGACCGGCGCCGCCGTGGCCACGAATATCGGGCGCGGTCTCGGCGTCTGTTACCAGGTCTGGCACCTCACCGCCCGCCCGGGCCGGGTGCGCCTGCATCTGGCCGACTTCCGTCCGCGCTGGGACCTGCTCGCCGATATCCTGCGCACCTCGGCCAGCGGGGTGGCCCAGCTCTTCATCTCGACCACCAGCTGGGTCGGACTCGTCAAGATTCTCGCCCTCTTCGGCAGCACGGTGCTGGCGGGCTACACCATCGCCATTCGCGTCATCATCTTCGCCCTTATGCCAGCCTGGGGACTGGCCAATGCGGGGGCCACGCTGGTCGGCCAGAACCTCGGCGCGGCCAAGCCCGAGCGGGCGGAGCAGGCGGTCCGGATGGCCACCAAATACAACATGTTGTTCCTCGGCCTGGTCGGTTTGGTCTTCATCGCGGCGGCCGGACCCATCGTCTCGCTCTTCACCGACGAGCCCGAGGTCCACGCCCACGCCGTGCGGGCGCTCTGGGTGGTCAGTCTGGCCTTCCCGCTCTACGCCGCCGGCATGTGCCTGGAAGCGACCTTCAACGGCGCCGGCGACACCTGGACGCCCACGCGCCTCAACTTCTTCTGCTTCTGGCTCGGGCAGGTTCCGCTCGCGTGGGTGCTGGCCGTGCCGGGCGGACTCGGTCCCAGCGGCGTGTTCATTGCGGTGCCCGCCTCCTACGTTGCGCTCAGCGCCTGGGCCTGGGTGCTCTTTCGGCGGGGCGAGTGGAAGACGAAGCAGGTGTGAGCCGATGCCCTCAGATGGCGAAATCGACGTCGCCCCAGCGCGCCCGCTCGGCGGCCGGACGGAGCATCCCGGCCGCCACGGTCGCGTTGGAGACCGGATCGATCAGGATGAAGCCGCCGGTGGCGCGATTGGCCTCGTACGCATCGAAGACCAGCGGCTGAGCGGTGCGGAGGCGAATGCGACCGAGGTCGTTCAGCACGAGTTCCTCGGGCGACAATCGCGACTCGAAGGTGGTCAGATCGAGCCTCGTCTCCAGCGCGGTCACGGCCGCCGGGGTCAAGCGCGTGCCATGCTTGACCAGCAGGCGGGCTCCGGCCCGCAGCGGTTTCGGCTGCATCCAACACAGATCCGCCTCCGCGGTCTGGGCGACGAAAGGCGGCTCGTCGACGCCCACGAGCACATCGCCCCGGCCGACGTCGAGATCGTCCGTCAACTCCACGGTGACCGACTGCGGACAGAACGCCTCCTCGACCGGGCCGCTGGGCGAATGCAAGGCGCGCACGGTCGTCTCCTGGCCTGCGGGCAGCACGACCAGTCGATCCCCCACCCGCACGCGGCCGCCGGCGATCTGGCCGCTCAGGCCACGGAAATCGTGCAGTCGCGGATCGTCCGGCCGATGCGGGCGATTGACCCACTGCACCGGCAGACGAAAGCCGCGCAGGCTTGGGTCGCTCGCGATGTGCACATTCTCGAGATGCCGCAGCAGCGTGGGCCCGATGTGCCAGGGCGTGTGCGCCGAGGGCTCGACCACGTTGTCGCCGTGGCGCGCGCTGATCGGCAGGAAGACGACGTCGCGCAGGCCGAGTCGCGGCAGGTAGCCTTCGATCTCCTCGCGGATCTCGTCGAAACGCGCCCGCGACCAGTCGACCAGATCGAGCTTGTTCACGGCCACCAGCAAATGCGGCACGCGCAGCAGCGCCGCAATACCGAGGTGACGACGCGTCTGTTCCGTGGCGCCCTGGCGGGCATCGACCAGCACGATCGAGAGATTGGCGGTCGACGCGCCGGTCACCATGTTGCGGGTGTATTGGGCGTGGCCCGGCGTGTCGGCCACGATGAACCGACGGCGCGGGGTGGCGAAATACCGGTACGCGACGTCGATGGTGATG
>JAFEGM010000034.1:17279-17412 GCA_018240025.1 Verrucomicrobiota bacterium | reverse complement strand
CTGCTCGCGCTCGGCCCGGAGGCCGTCGGTCAGCCGCGCGAGGTCGGGCGCGGCGTCGGATCCAGGCGCGGACAGCGAGGCGAGCTGGTCCTCGAGCAGCGCCTTGGCGTCGTAGAGCAGGCGGCCGATGAGG
>JAFEGM010000034.1:0-17225 GCA_018240025.1 Verrucomicrobiota bacterium | reverse complement strand
GCGCTTGCGGTCCTCCATGGCCGCTTCGGACACGCGGTCGTCGGCCCGCGCGCCGCGTTCGCTCTCGCGCGCGGCGGCCACCTCGGCCACGATGTCGTCGATGCTGTCGGCGGGGGATTCGATCAGGCCCGTGCTGATGATGTCACCGATCGTCCGGACCCGGACGGAGAGTTCGCGCACGTCCTCGCGCGGCCGGGGCGGGTCGATCTCGTTGACCGCCAGCCACTGGCCGCCCCGGCGCACGCAGGCGCGGCGATGCGTGAGGTACAGCGAGGGCGTCTCCAGTTTCTCGCGCCGGATGTACTCCCAGATGTCGAGTTCCGTCCAGTTACTGAGCGGGAAGACGCGCATGTGCTCGCCGGGCTGCAGGCGCGCATTGAAGAGGTTCCATAGCTCGGGGCGCTGGCTGCGTGGATCCCAGCCGCCGAAGGCATCGCGCACGCTGAAGAAACGCTCCTTGGCGCGNNGCGCGCGACTTCTCCTCGTCGCGCCGCGCGCCGCCGAGCAGCGCGTCGAAGCGAAACTCCTCGACGGCAGCCAGCAGCACCGGAATCTGCAGACGATTGCGGCTGGTCTCGCCCGGCTGGAAGGCGATCTCGCCGCGGGCCAGCGAGTCGTCCACCTTGCGCACGATGAGCCGCGCGCCGATCTGCGCCGCGCGGCGGTCGCGGAACTCGTTCAGCTCCGGGAAGTGGTGGCCGGTGTCGATGTTGAGCAGCGGGAACGGCAGCGGCGACGGCGCGAAGGCCTTCTCGGCCACGCGGAGCAGGCAGAGCGAGTCCTTGCCGCCGGTGAAGAGCAGAGCCGGACGTTCGAATTCTGCCGCCACCTCGCGCACGGCGTGGATGGCCTCGGCCTCAAGGGCGTCGAGATGGTCGAGCAGCAGCGGACGCGCGCTCATGCCGCCACCTCCCGGCCCCAAGCCGCGTGCAGCCCGCACTCGCGCTTCTCGTCGGCCTTGGCCGGATCGAAGTAGTCCCACTCGTTGGGCAGCTGGTGCTGCTCCAGATAGGCCTCCAGCTGAGCATCGGTCCAGTCGAGCAGCGGATTGACCTTCACCACGCCGAATCCGTGGTCGAAGGAGATGAGATCCAGCTCTGCGCGGCCGGGATTCTGGGTCCGACGCAAGGCCGTCAGCCACACCTGCGGCTGCAGAGTGCGCAGACCGCGACGGAAGGGCTCCAGCTTGAACTCCGCGCTGAAGCGCCGCAGCGCGTCCTCGTCGTCGAGCGCGAGCGGCCCATGCACGGCTTCGTACCAGGCCGAGGTGCGCGCCGGGACGAAGGTCTGCAGATTCAGCCCCAGCCGGCCGCGCAGGTCCTCCGCGTGCCGATAAGTGGCAGGACGGTTGAAGCCGTGGTCGACCCAGAGAATCGGCAGCGTCGCCTCGACGCGCGTGGCCAGATGCAGGAGCACCGCTTCGTAGGGACGGAAATTGGTCGAAAGCACCGCTCGGCCCGGCGCGAGGGCGAGCGCGCGTCGCACCACCACTTCCGCGGGCAACTCGCTCCATTCGTGGCGGAGGCGCTGAATTTCGTGCGTGGTCAGCATGGTCGTTCAGGCTGCGGCGGCGACGGGAGTGGTGGGCGTGAAGGGCTGGACGAGGCCCACGCGGTGGGTCCAGTCGCCGAAAGCTTCGCCCGGCTGGCGTTCCTGGGCGTAGCGGGCGAAGACGGGCCGCAGGACGTCGGGGATCTCCTCGGTCTTGATCGTTTCGCGATAGACGGAGTTCAGCCGGGTGCCGCGCCGATCGCCACCGAGCCAGAGCTGATAGCGCCCGGGCGATTTCCCGACGAAGCCGATCTCCGCCATATAGGGCCGGGCACAGCCGTTGGGACAGCCGGTCACGCGGACGCTGATCTCATCGTCGTCGAGGCCCTGTTCGCGGAGCAGTCCTTCGAGGGTGTCGAGCAGGGTCGGCAGCCAGCGCTCGCTTTCCGCCAGCGCGAGCCCGCAGGTCGGCAAGGCGGGGCAGGCCATGCTGGACCGGCGCAGCGGAAGCGGATCTCGGCCGGCCTGGCGCGCTGCCAGGATGGCTTCGATCCGCGCCCGCTGGTCCTCGTCTACATCGACCAACAGAACATTCTGGGTGGCGGTCAGGCGTACTTCGACACCCAGCTCGCTGGCGATCTGCTCGAGCGCCTCGAGCAGCGCGCCGCGCACCCGGCCGGCCTCCACGTGCAGACCGAGATACCAGCGGCCGTCCGCCTGACGGTGCCAGCCGAAGCGATCGCCCCCGGCCGTGAACTCGCCCGCGCGCCGCGGCTGCAGGGTCAGCCCGGTCAGCCGCTCGAGTTCGGCCCGGAACCAGTCGGCGCCGCGATCCTCCAGCACGTACTTGAGCCGCGCATGCTTACGATTGGTCCGGTCGCCCCAGTCGCGATGGATCTTCAGCACCGCCTGTCCGATGGCCACGAGGTGCTCGCGCTCGAAGAAGCCGAGCACATCGGCCAGCCGCGGGAAGGTCGCGACATTCCCATGCGAACGCCCGAGGCCGCCGCCGACCGCGAGATCGTAGCCGACCAGCGCTCCGTTCTCGACCACCGCGATGAAGCCGAGACAGTTCGTTAGCAGATCCGTGTCGTTCAGCGGCGGAATGGCGAAAGCCGTCTTGAACTTCCGCGGCAGGTAGGTGCGGCCGTACAGCGGATCGGCCTTCGGCTCCTCGCCGAGTTTGACCGGCACGCCCTCGACCCAGATGTCGTGCCAGGCGCGGGTGACCGGCAGCAGAGCGTCGGACAGCCGCTGAGCGTCCGCGCGGACTTCGGCCGCCGCCGAGGTCTCGGCCGGAATGGGCGGCGCCATCACATTGCGCGCCACGTCGCCGCAGGCCGCCAGCGTCGTGGCGAGCGCATCGTGAATGCCGCGCATGGTGCGGGCCAGGCCGCTCTTCACTACGCCATGAAACTGGAACGCCTGCCGCGAGGTGACCCGCAGCGTGCCGTTGCCGTATTCCCGGGCGAGCCGCGCGTAGGCCAGAAACTGGGGCGCCGGGACGATCCCGCCGGGCTGCCGGGTCCGGACCATGAACTGCCAGTGCTTGCCCGTTTTGCGCACATCCCGGTCATCCTGTTGGTAGATGCCGTGGAATTTCAGGAAGACCGCATCCTCCTCCTCGAAGCGGTCGGCGGCAGGATCTTGGAGGGTCTGGGCGATCGTGCCAGCCAAGCTGGGATCACGATCCTTGAGGGCTTCAGGTGAAAGGGCCATGCGGGGGTGGGAGGTTGAAAGTCGCCCACGATTCCGCAGATCCTTTAAATACCAATCGGTTTATCACCCTATGACAGCTTCGGGCGGGTTTGAATCCGACCTCGGGTTGCGGCAGCGTGGCCAATGCCGCAGCCCGCCTGGTGGATCGAAGCCCTCGAACTCGAGCGCCGCGACGAACTCGCCGCCGCCGAGCAGAAGGTGCAGGACGCGCTCCCGCACCTCGGCTGCTACGCGCAGCTCGCCCATCTCTACGAACTGCGGCTGCAGCGGAAGCTGGCCGAGGGCGACCGGGCCGCGGCCGAGGAAGCTGCCCGGCGCAGCAACGGCTGGATGCGCATCATGGCCTCCGGTGCGACTTCCGGCGGCGAAGGCCTCGCGCTCTCCGCCGAGGCCGATGAGCACGAGGCGCGGCTCGATCGTCTGTTGCAGGCCGGCTGAGCCGCGCCGGCAGACGCCCGATTGTCCTTGCCTTGGCGGCTGTCCGGCCGCTCGATGTCGGCATCCCCCTGCGCGGCTCCCCCCAACCCGCCGCGCTTTCCCATGCCTTCCCCGTACTACACGCCCCACGGCGGCCTGCCCCCGCAGTCCGACATCATCACCGACCGCGCCATCTTCACCGAGGCGTACGCGGTTCTCCCGAAGCGGGTGCTCAGCGACATCGTCACGAGCTACCTGCCGCACTGGGAGAAGACGCGCTTGTGGGTGCTGGCCCGGCCCCTCTCAGGTTTCGCGGAAACCTTTTCCCAATACATCATGGAGGTGCAGCCCGGCGGCGGGAGCGACCGCCCCGAGGCCGATCGCGACGCGCAGGGCGTCCTCTTCCTGACTGAAGGCGAAATGACCGTGCGGATCGGCGGCGCGGAGCACACGCTGACTCCGGGTGGCTACGCGTATCTTCCGGCCGGCAGCGACTGGACCGCCCGCAATCGCGGCGCCGCCACAGCGCGCTTCCATTGGATCCGCAAGGCCTACGACGCGGTGCCCGGCCTGGAGCGGCCTGAGCCGCTCTTCCGCCATGACCATGACGTGCCGCGCTCGACCATGCCGGACACCGACGGACGCTGGGCCACCACGCGGTTCGTCGATCCCTCCGATCTGCGCCACGACATGCACGTGAACATCGTCACGCTGCTGCCAGGCGCCTCCATCCCGTTTCCGGAAACGCACGTGATGGAGCACGGGCTCTACGTGCTGGAGGGCCGGGCGGTCTATCGGCTGAACAACGACTGGGTCGAGGTGGAGGCGGGCGACTACATGTGGCTGCGCGCCTTCTGCCCGCAGGCCTGCTACGCGACCGGCCAGGGGCCGTTCCGCTATCTGCTCTACAAGGACGTCAACCGGCACGCCGCCCTGCCCTTCCGCGCGTTGGCCCAGCCTTCGCGTCGGGGCCGGCCGGGGGATCGACTCAAGCCTCGGCGACGTCGGCGCGACCGTATAGCGTGAAGCCGCTGGAGTGGTCGATGGCCACGTCGAACAGCCGGCCGATGTGCCGGTCGCGGCCCTCGAAGACCACGATCTTGTTCGTCCGCGTGCGACCGCTCAGCCGGTTCGGATTCGTTTTGCTCGGCCCCTCGCAGAGGATCTGCACCCGCTGCCCCACCAATGCAGCATTGTGCCGCCGGGCCAGCTCGTTCACCACGTCGAGCAGCGCCTGATTGCGCGCTTCCTTGGTCTCGTCCGAATGCTGGTCCGCGAGCTCCGCGGCCGGCGTCTCCGCGCGCGGCGAGTAGCGAAAGACGAAGGCATTGTGGAAGTCGGCCGCGCGCACGGCCGCGAGCGTGGCCGCGAAATCCTCCTCGGTCTCGCCTGGAAAACCGACGATCACATCGGTGGTGAAGGCGATCCCCGGGCGCGCCGCGCGCAGACGGGCGAGCAGGTCGAGGTACTTCTCGATCGTGTAGCCCCGATGCATGGCCTTCAGAATGCGGTCGGAGCCGCTCTGCATCGGGAAATGCACGTGCTCGCAAAGCTCCGGGATGCGCGCGAAGGCGTCGATCAGATCGGCCCGGAAGCCGATCGGATGCGGCGAGGTGAAGCGCAGGCGCTCCAGGCCATCGACCGCCGCGACCGCCTCCAGCAGCTGCACGAACGGGCTCTTGCCGGCCGCATCCTTGGGAAATTCGTGCCGGCCGTAGAGATTCACGATCTGCCCGAGCAGGGTGACCTCCTTCACCCCGCGCTCCACCAAGCTGCGCACCTCGGCCACGATTTCGGCGATCGGCCGTCCGCGCTCCTCCCCGCGGGTCCGGGGCACGATACAGTACGTGCAGTGCATGTTGCAGCCCTGCATGATGGAGACGAAAGCCGTGGCCTGGCCGGCCTTGAGCGTGTGTTCGCGGATGGTGTTTTGCGACCCCTCCTCCTCGCCCACATCGACCACCGAAAAGCGCAGGTCATCCACCCGCGCCGGCTCGAGCAGGCGGGAACGCTTCGCGGCGACGGCGGCATCGACGTGATCGGCCACGCGGTGAAACTTCTGCGTGCCGACCACCAGATCGAGGTGCGGCACCTCGCGCAGCAGCGATTCGCCGCGGGCCTGGGCCATGCAGCCGAGGAATCCGTACACAACCTCCGGGCGGCGCCGATTCTTCGCACCGACCGTGCCCATTTTCCCGAGCGCCTTTTGCTCGGCTTGGTCGCGCACCGAGCAGGTGTTCAGCAGGACCACGTCGGCGAGTTCGGCGTTCCCCGTCAGTTCGTAGCCGCGGCCCAGGAGGTCGCGCGCGACCTGCTCCGAGTCGCGCTCGTTCATCTGGCAGCCGTACGTCTTGAGATACACCTTCATCGCGGCCCGACGATGGCAGCGATTGCCCCCCTGGGCAACGCACCGGTCAGCGGCTGATCGGCGGGATCCCGTTCAGCGGCGGCACCACCGGAATGTCCGGCGTGGGGCCGGTCCCAGGATCGCTCGCGCCGGCGTCGAACAAGGTCAGTTTCGCTTCGCCCGCACCGCCGCTGCCCTGATCCCGGGTCTGGCGCGAGAACGTCACGACCACGAAGCGCCCGGTCGTCGGCGCGAAGAATCGGCGCAGTTGCACCGACTCGTTCGCCCGCTGGACCAGCACGCTGGCCACCGGACGACGCTGGGCTTCGGGGGCGGTGGTGAAGAGCTGCTCGATCGATTTGATGTCCGCGCAGAGGACGTCGAAGTCGTTCTTCTTGAAATCGATCTTGGCCGTGGCGTCGAAGAGGAAGAACTCCACCCTCGCCGCCGGCCCCCGATAGGTCGTCGAAATCCGCCGGATCGTCTTCTCGCCGCCGAGGTCCGCCACCAGGAGCGGCTCTCGGTTGCTCGTCCGAAACGTGCGGGCCGATTCGAGATCTCCGCTCAACGCGACGACCGTGACCACCCGTGGGTCTTCCAGCGAATTCAGGCTCTTGGGCGGCTCCGCCCCGGCCAGAAAAACCAACCCAACTGACGCCACGCATGTGATGATTTTCATACTGGTTATGGTTTTTATGTAAATCACGGTAATTCGTTTCGTCGTCGCGATGCAAGCCAATTCGCGATTCAGAATTCGCGTATCTGTCTTCGCGCAGGAAAAGCGCGAAGCTGGCCTCGAGGAGGCCAAGGCGGCCACGGACCCAGACCTACGGCAGTGGCAGACGTCCGGCAGGAGCTGCCTTTAGCGCCGCAAAACTTCGGGATTAGCCAGATTCACCGGCCGGCCGTTGGAGAAGGCGTTCACATTGTCGAACGCCGCTCCGAAGTAGAGCTCGTAGTTGTCCTTCTCCACGTAGCCGAGATGCGGTGTGCAGATCGCATTCGGCAGCTGCAGCAAAGGGTGCGCCGCCCCGAGGATCGGCTCGTCTTCGAAGACGTCGACCGCGGCGCAGCCCGGCCGGCCCGCCTGCAAGGCGGCGCAGAGCGCGCCCTCCGCCACCAGTTCGGCCCGGCTGGTATTCACGAAGACCGCGTCCGTCCGCATGGCCCCGAGATCGGCCGCGGTGACGATCCCCCGGGTCTCGGGCGTCAGTCGCAGGTGGACCGAAACGACATCGCTCTCGCTCCAGAACGCTTCCCGGGAAGGCGCCGTGGGAATCCCATCGCGACGAGCCAGACCCGTCGAGCCCTCGCGCCCCCAGACCCAGACGTCCATGCCGAAGGCCTTGCCGTAGCCCGCCACCAGGCGTCCGATCTTCCCGTAGCTCCAGATCCCCAGCCGTCGCCCGCGGAGTGCGCGACCCAGCGTCCGCTGCCAATGCCCGGCCTTCAGCCCCGCGATCTCCTGCGGCAAATGCCGCATCGCGGCCATGATCAACGCCCACGTCAGCTCGGCCGTGGAGGTCGGCGCACCCACGCCCTCGGCCACCGCGATCCCCCGGGCCGTGCAATCGGGTAGGTGGAGATGGTTCGAGATCTTCCCGGTCTGGCTGATCAGCTTCAGGTTCGGCAGTCGATCCAGCAGCTCCGGTGTTAGGCGCGTCCGCTCCCGGATGAGCACGACCGCCTCCGTCTCCGCCCCCCACGACGCCGCGATCCTGGCGGGGTCTTTCTCGACGTCGCCCAGCACGCGCACGTGGTGCCAGTCCAGCTTCCGGAAAGCACTCAGCCCGCGGACGACGTTCTGGTAGTCATCAGGAATGACGATGTTCATCGGCTGAAACGACCGTGCGAAGCAGCAACGCGAACCAGAGGACGAGGACTGCAGCCGCGCCCCTGCTTCCTTGCTCCTGCACGCTTCATCCTTCCGTTATCGCGCCATGGCTGCCGCCCGCGGCGCGCGATACCCATAGAGCTTGTTAGTCCGGATCATCTGCGCGACCTGCGCGGGCACCATCGCTTCCCAACTCTCGTCGCCGGTCTGGATCATCTTCAGCACGTCGCGCGAGAAGATGGAGAGATTCTCCCGCTTGTAGCCCCGCAGGTCTTCCACGAAGCCGTTTTGCACGAGGTAGTCGAAGAGCGGCCGGAGGTGCACCGGCACCGGGAAATTCTCCAGCGAGATGACTTCGCCCTCCGGGGTCTGGGTCGGGTAGACGTACAGCTTGACCGCGTTTTTGAAGAGCCGGCCAAAGCTCTCGAGAATGCCGCCGTCGAGATTACTGTAGAACTTCTCCTCGAAGAGTTCGCGCAGCGTCGGAATGCCGACGGCCACGCCGATCATCTTGTTGGTGGCGCGCGAGAGGTAGCCGCCGAGACGGAAGTACTCGCCGAACTTGGAAATGAGGACGTTGCGGCCCAGCTTGCCCAGAACTTCCACGCGGTCGAGGAAGTCGGTGTGATCGACCGAGCCCGCCGCGGCCAGGTTCTGCATCGTGATCTCCATCAGGACGAGCACCTCCTCGCCGCGATTGCGCTCCTCGGCCATGAACTGGGCCAGCGCGCAATCGAGGATGTCCTGGGTCGTGTTGGTGACCGGCCGGAACGACCCGCGCTCGACCAGGATGGCCTTCTTGTAGATGAACTCGTCCGGCCGCACGACCTCGCCGTCGGCCGTGAACATGGCCGCATCGGACAGACCGAGCTGCACCAGCTGCAGCGCCATCAGGCGGTTGTCGATGTAATGGAAGTCCGGGCCGCTGAACCGGATCATGTCCACCTGGATGCGCTCGACCGTCAGCGCATCGAGCAGCGCCCCGATCAGCTTCTCCGGCGTCTGATACAGATAGAACGCCCCGTGCATCAGGTTCACGCCGATGATGCCGAGCGCCTCCTGCTGCTGGATGTTCTCGCGATCAAGCATCCGGACGTGGATGATGATGTCGTTGAACTCCGCCCGCGGATGCGTCTGGAAGCGGATGCCCATCCAGCCGTGCGCCTCGTTCTGCTTGGCGTAAGAACGGGCGGCCACCGTGTTGGCGAAGACGAAGAAACTGGTCTTGCTCCCGCGCTGGTCGGCCAGGCGTTCGCTGAGGAGCTGATATTCGTGATCGAGCATCGTCAGCAGCCGCTGGCGGCTGACATAGCGCTCCGAAGGGCCGTAAATCGCGTCCGAGAACGTCATGTCGTAAGCCGACATGGTCTTGGCCACGGTGCCGCTGGCCGCGCCCACCCGGAAGAACCGCCGCGCCACTTCCTGCCCGGCGCCAATTTCTGCGAACGTACCGTAGCGCAGGGCGTCGAGGTTGATCTGGAGGGCTTTTTTATCGACGCCGGTATCGGCTTTATCGGCGGGAGTCATCGTGGGAGGGCCAAACCTAGCGGGGAGCGGCGGAGTGACAAGCAAGGCTTCCATCGGGCGAGGGAGCCGTCTTCGGCACCCCGTCACGGCCCCCCTTCGGAGGAAGCGGAGAATGTCGGACCGAGCACCAAGAGCGGAGCGACCGGGCCGCGGCGAAACAGCGAAAAACTTTCGCCCTGCGGAATAACGCAACGCTCCGTTGCGTTTTGTTGGAATTTCGCTCGCGGACTGTCGGGTACCACCCTACGAGTCGAACGTGCCTTGGCCCGGTCAATCCGCCTTTGCATGGCGCGGGGCGGATTCCTAGCCTGATGCACGCGAGCCGGTCTGGCAGCCGGTCGCAGGTTCGAACCAAGGGCGCAGCAAAGAACCCGCGGGGCGAGTCGATTGCCATCCACGCAGTTCCCCATCCCCAAACCAGCAATGTTCAAACACCTCCTTTCCCTCCTTCCGGTGGTCGCCGTGGCGACCGCCGTAAGCGCGCAGGAACCCATTAAAATCGGTATCATCGGGCCGTTCACAGGCGGGTCTTCGCCCATGGGCGTCTCCATGCGGGACGGCGCCCGCCTGGCCGCCAAGGAAATCAACGCCTCGGGCGGCGTGCTCGGCCGCAAGATCGAACTGGTCGAGCGCGACGACACCGCCACCAACGAGCGCGGCGCCCAGCTCACCCAGGAGCTGATCGAAAGCCAGAAGGTCGTCGCCATCGCCGGCTTCATCAACACGGGCGTGGCCAAGGCCAGCGTCCGCTACCCGCTCGAGAAGAAGGTGCCGTGCATCATCAACGTCGCCACGGGCATCATCGTGAACGAGTACTTCAAGGACGCGGACGGCAAGGATCAGGACAACTACCTGTTCTCCATCAGCCTCAACGACACCATCCAGTCGGACGTGATCGTGAGCGAAGCGGTCGACAAGAAGGGCTACAAGAAGATCGCCATCCTGGCCGACGACACCAACTACGGACAGAGCGGCCGCGGCTTCGTCGAGAGCGAGCTGAAGAAGCGCAACATCACCGCGGTCTACACCGGCAAGTTCAAGATCAAGGACACGGACATGACGCCGCAGCTGCAGGAGGCCCGCGCCGCCGGCGCCGAATGTCTCATCGTCTACGGCATCGGGCCGGAGAACGCCCAGATCGCGAACGGCCGCAAGAAGATCGGCTGGAACGTGCCCATGTACGGCTCCTGGACGATGTCGATGAGCAACTACATCGACAACGCCGGCCCCAACGGCGAGGGCACCTTCCTGGCCCAGGCGTTCATCCAGGACGCGGCCAAGTCGGACAAGCAGAAGAAGTTCATCGCCGACTATCAGAAGGAATATAAGCCCGAGGAGGGCCGCATCCCTTCGGCCATGTCGGCCGCCCAGGGCTATGACTCGGTCTATCTCTACGCCGCCGCCATCAAGCAGGCGGGCAAGGCCGAGCCGGCCGCCATCCGCGACGCGCTCGAGTCGCTCAAGGGTTCGATCGAAGGCGTTTCCACGACCTACAACAATCCCTTCAGCAAGACCGACCACATCGCGCTCAAGCGCCCGGCCGGCCAGCTCGGCATGATCAAGGACGGCCGCATCGCGCCGGCCAGCAAGTAAGCTGTTCCCCCAGGGACTTCCGCCGTCCCCGGCCCGTCCGGGGGCGGCGGTTTTCGTGGCCGGGCACGCTTTCGCATCCCGGAAATTTCTTTCCATTTTTTGGTTGCCGACGGAACGACGGCTCCTATTTCTTCGCGCCGCATGAACTTCACTTTCGCGGAGCTGGTGCAGCTCATCTTCAGCGGGGTCGCCCTCGGGATGATCTACGCGCTGCTGGCCTTCGGGTACAACATCACGTTCTCGACCTCCCGGACGCTGAACTTCTCGCAGGGTGACTTCCTCATGCTGGGAGCGTTCATCTCCTACACCATCATCCTGCACATCACGGGCAAACGCCTGCCGCCGAGCTGGCTGGTCTGGGCCCTGGCGCTGGTGGCGGCGGCCACGCTGGGTGGATTGCTCGCCATCATCCTGCAGCAGGTGGCCATCAAGCCGGCGCTGAAGACGGGCTCGGACGTGAGCTGGATCCTCGCCACGATCTCGCTCGGCATCATCGCGAAGAACGTGGCCGAGCGCATCTGGGGCACCGACGACTACCCGGTGCGCAGTCCGCTCGGCAGCGATCTCTGGTCGCTCTTCGGCGGCAAGCTCAACATCGATCCGCGCGAGCTGATGATCATCGTGGCGGCCGCCCTGATCATGGTCGGCTTCGAGTTTTTCCGGCGCAAATCGCTCCTCGGCAAGGCGGTCACCGCCGTGGCCGCCGACAAGGACGCGGCCGCACTCATGGGCATCAATGTGCCGGTCGTGATCGCCTTCTCCTTCATCGTCAGCTGCGCCATCGCGGCCATGGGCGGCGTCCTCGTGGGCCCGCTCACCTTCGTCAGCGCCTCGATGGGCGCGCTGCTCGGGGTCAAGGCCTATGCGGTCTCGGTCATCGGGGGACTGCAGTCGGGCCTGGGCGTGATCGCGGGCGGACTCATCCTCGGCCTGAGCGAACAGCTCACGGCCCGCTTCGTTTCCACCGGCTACAAGGACACGCCGGGTTTCATCATCCTCATCCTGATCCTCCTGCTCAAACCGGACGGACTCTTCGGCAAGGCTGCCGTGAAGAAGGTCTGAGCCCACTGCGAGCCCCCGCCCCGCTCCCCCATGGACCAGTTTCGCCGCTTCGGGATCCCGCTCCTCGTGCTGCTCGCGGCTTCGCTGCCGCTCTTCATCGAGAACGGCTACCTCATGCATTCCGTTCTCGGAAAGGTTTGCATCTACCTCATCATCGTGGCCGGGCTCGACCTCGTGGTCGGCTACTCGGGCGACGTCTCGGCCGGCCACGCCGGTCTCTTCGCGGTCGGCGCCTACGCCTCGGCCATCCTGATGTGGAAATTCCGCACGCCCTTCCCCGTCTGCGTGCTGGTCGGCACTTCGCTGGGCGCGCTCTTCGGCATCGTCCTCGGCGTGCCGGCGCTCCGGCTGCGTGGACCGTATCTCGCGGTCTCGACCATCGCCTTCGGCATCATCATCCAGACGATCGTCAATGAAGCCGTCCCGCTCACGCAGGGTTCCTCGGGCATCCGCGAGATCCCCAAGCTCGAGGCCTTCGGGGTCAATCTCGACGGCAACTACTTCTACTGGGCGGTCTTCCCCTTCACGGTCATCGCGCTCCTGATGAAGCAGGGCATCGTGACCAGCTACTGGGGCCGCTCCTTCGAAGCGCTGAAGGAGAACCCGGTCGCGGCCGCCTGCTCCGGCGTCAGTCGCTACCGCTTCAAACTCTCCGCCTTCGTCACCAGCGCGGCGCTGACGGGCTTCGCGGGCAGCTTCTTCCCGCACGTCGACAAGTACATCGGCCCGCCGACCTTCTCCTTCGAGCTCTCGGTCAGCTTCCTCATCATGCTGATCTTCGGCGGCACGCGCTCGATCCTCGGCAACATCCTCGGAACGTTCTCGATCGTCATCCTCCCGGACGTCTTCAACTTCATCAACGACTGGCGCCTGGCCATCTACGGCGGCCTGCTGCTCTTCACCCTCTACTTCCTCCCGCGCGGGCTGGTCGGCCTGCTGATCAACATCCGCGACCGACTCTTCCCCGCAGCCGCCACGGCCACGGGACCCGCCCTGACGCGACTCGCGGAAAGCGGCGGCGAGGCCGTGCATCTGCGCCCGGAAGCGGCCCAGACGAAGCCTGGCGAGCCGCTGCTCGAGTTGAAGGAGCTGACGATCAAATTCGGCGGTCTGACCGCGGTCAACAAACTCGACATGGTGGTCAAGCGCGGCCAGATCCACGCGCTCATCGGGCCCAACGGCTCGGGCAAATCGACCACCGTCAATCTCATCACCGGCATCTACACGCCGACCTCGGGCGAGGTCCTGCTGCGCGGCCGCAAGGTGACGGGCGCGCCGGACAAGATCAGCGCGCTGGGCATCGCGCGGACCTTCCAAAACGTGGCGCTCTTCGGCGACATGACGGTGGTCGACAACGTCATGGTCGGCCTGCACCACAGCTTCCAGGGCGGCTTCCTCGATCTCGTCCTGCGCACGCCGCGGGCCCGCCACGAGGAGAAGTCGGCCCGGGCGCGGGCGGTGGCGCTGCTCGATTTCGTCGGCCTCGGCCACCTCGCGCAGGAGCGGGCCAAGAACCTGCCCTACGGCAAGCAGCGCCTGCTCGAAATTGCCCGGGCGCTGGGCTCGGATCCCAGCCTGCTGCTGCTCGACGAGCCCGCAGCCGGACTAACCTCGGGCGAGATCGGCGACATGGATGCGATCATCCGCAAGGTGCGTGACGCCGGCGTCACGGTCTTCCTCATCGAGCACCACATGGATCTGGTTATGTCGATCTCCGACGAGATCACGGTGCTCGACTTCGGCCAGCGCATCGCCCAGGGCACGCCGGCCGAGATCCAGGCCAACGAGCGCGTCATCAACGCCTACCTCGGCACCTCCGGCGGCGGGCATCATCTCGGAACCCATTCCACGCACTGACCCATGCTCGAGATCCAGAATCTCCACGTCAGCTACGGCCTGGTGCGCGCCCTGCAGGGCGTCTCGCTCAAGGTCCCGGACGGCAAGCTGATCTGCGTCATCGGCTCCAACGGCGCCGGCAAAACCACGCTCCTGCGCACCATCTCGGGACTGCTCAAGCCGACCGAGGGACGCATCACGCTCGGCCAGGACGAGCAGCTCGTCGGCCGCAAGCCACACCTGGTCACCCGGGCCGGCGTGGCGCATTGCCCCGAAGGACGCCGCGTCTTCCCCGACCAGAGCGTGACCGACAATCTCATCCTCGGTGCCTACACGCAGCTGAAGAAGATCGGGCAGGCGGAAATGCTCAAGGACATCGAGAACGTCTTCGAGATTTTCCCGCGCCTGCGCGAACGCCGCGAGCAGTTGGCCGGCACGCTCTCCGGCGGCGAGCAGCAGATGCTGGCCATCGGCCGCGCGCTCATGAGCCGGCCGCGCGTGCTGCTCCTGGACGAGCCGTCGATGGGCCTCGCGCCGATCATCATCGATGAGGTCTTCAAGCGCCTGGCCGAGCTGAAGGCCCGCGGCATCACGATGCTGCTGGTCGAGCAGCTGGCCTTCCGCGCGCTGGAGGTGGCCGACTACGGCTACGTGATCGAGAACGGCAGGATCGAGATCGAAGGCGCGGCCGAATCGCTCAAAAACGATCCGCGGGTGAAGGAAGCCTACCTCGGCGGGGGCTGACGAGCGGGCCCGGCCGGTGCAGGTTGGCGGCATGACTCCCCTGCCTGCCGGTTCGCAAGTCGTCGCGCTGGTGCCGGTCCGTGGCAGCCAGTCCGCGCTCGTGCATCCGCGCGGCGCGGTCGGCATCGTCACGCGCACCCCCGCCGTGCCGGGCGAACGCTGGCTGGTGCGCTTTCCCGATGGCTTCGAAGCCACCTTCGAGCGCGCGGAGCTCGAATTGCTCAAGACCTGGAAGGAGCCCGGCGCGCCGCCCGAAGACTTCCGTTTCGAGGAGCACATCGTCTTCGAATGCGTGGTCGGCTCGCGCGCCTACGGACTCGAGACCGAGGCGTCCGACACCGATCGCCGGGGCGTCTATCAAGCGCCGTCGCGGCTGCTCTTTTCGCTCTACGGCGCGCCCGAGCAATTCGAGGATCACGCGGCCCAGACCTGCCACTGGGAATTGCGGAAGTTCCTCGTCATGGCGCTGAAGGCGAATCCGAACGTGCTCGAGTGCCTCTACTCGCCGCTCGTGACCCGCGCGGACGCCGTCGGCGAGGCCCTGCGCGCGCGGCGCGCCCTCTTCCTCTCGCAGCTCGTCTTCCAGACCTTCAACGGCTACGCGCTCTCGCAGTTCAAGCTCATCGAGCGCGACCAGCGCAACGCCGGCGGCATCCGCTGGAAGCACGCCATGCACCTGCTGCGTCTGCTCCTCTCCGGCCTCCACGCGGTCGAGCACGGAGAGCTCGAGGTCCGCGTCGAAGGCAGCGAGCGCGAGCGACTCCTGGCCGTCAAACGCGGCGAGATCCCGTGGAGCGAAGTCGAGCGCTGGCGCCGCGAACTCCACGCCCGCTTCGAGCAGGCCCTGACCACCACCCCGCTGCCCGAGCGGCCCGACTACGAGGGGGCGAATGCGCTGCTGCTGGAAGCGAGAGGCAGAAAAGGATGAAGGAAGAAGTATCCGGATGCGACGTGAAGGGCGCAGGCTGGCGTCGTGGCGACAGGACCAAAAGGCTAGAGGGCTAGAAGACCAGAGTTTAAAAATTCTAGTTCTCTAAGTTCTCTAGCCTTCTGGCCTTTTCGTAACCTCGCCCAGCGCGTCGCCTCCAGCCCGACGCCCGAACCGCGAGCGATGACCGCCGGAGCGTGCTTCATTGGCCCGCTCCCGTCATGGAATCCGCCGCTCCCGATCCCCGCCTGCTGCGCATCGTCGCGGCGCAGCCGTATCCGCTCGTCTTCGCCACCATCTCGGGCGCGCACCTCTACGGGTTCCCCTCCCCGGATTCCGACTACGATCTGCGCGGCGTGCACGTGCTGCCTTTGCGCGAGGTGCTCGGGCTGGAGGTGGGACACCAGACGATCGAATGCGAACGCATCATCGAGGGCCTGGAGATGGACATCGTCAGTCACGACCTGCGCAAGTTCCTCGGCCTGCTCCTCAAGCCCAACGGCTACGTCCTGGAACAACTCCTCTCGCCGCTCGTCGTCCACACCACGCCCGAGCACTTCGAGCTGAAGACGCTGGCCGAAGGCTGCCTCACGCGGCACCACGCGCACCACTACCTCGGTTTCGCGCAGACCCAGTGGCGCCTGTTCGAGAAGGAATCGCACCGACGCATCAAGCCGCTGCTCTACGTCTATCGTGTGCTGCTGACCGGCATACACCTCATGCGCAGCGGCCGGCTCGAAGCCTGCCTGCCGCGCCTCCTCGAGCATCTGCCACTGCCGCAGGTCCCCGAACTGATCGCGCTGAAAACCTCCGGCGCCGAGCAGCAGACCCTGAGCGAGACCGACTTCTCGCTCCACGAGCGCGAGTATCAGCGCCTGCTCGCGGACCTCGAAGCCGCCCGCGATGCCAGCACCCTGCGCGAGTCCCCCACCCCCGCCGCCCGCGCCGGCCTGAACGACCTCCTCGTGCGCGTGCGGCTGCAAGCGTAGTCCGCACTCTCCGAGTGCGGCCACTCCGCACCGCGCCACGGCTGCGATCGCGCGCGCGACGCCGTGGACGGCTCCAGCTTGCTGGAGCCGTTTTCAGGCAGCTTGCTGCCGTGGAACGCCAGGATACCAGCTTCGCCAGCGGACGGCGTCTCTTCCAGCCGCTGCCAGGCAGCAGATCGCGCCTCGTCTCACCCGATCCGTCTCCGACCGCAGCCCACGCTTCCGCCAATTTCGCGCCCACCCTCGCTTCGAAACCCGCTATCCTCCGGCTCAAACATCCCACCGAGGCGCGCAGCTCACGCCAGCCACGCCGCATTCATGCCGGAACACGAGTTCCTCCTCAACGATCGCCCCGTGCGGGTCCGCTGCGACGACGACACCCCGCTCGTCCTGGTCCTGCGCGATCAACTTGGCTGCACCGATGTGAACTACGCCTGCCTCATGGGTACCTGTGGCACCTGCACCATCGAAGAGACGGGCCACGGCCCGGTCCGGTCCTGCCAGATTGCGATGCGCGAAGCCCAGGGCCGGAGCTTCAGAACGCCGGGAGGCAGTAGTGTGACGCTCGGAGATTGATTGAACGTCGTCGATTTGCGGACGCGCCTCCTCCTCCGCGTTCGACGGCAGCAAGCTGCCTGTTCGACGGCTCCAGCAAGCTGGAGCACTCCACGGCCTGCGGCAGAAACGCCTCCTCCTCCGCGTTCGACGGCAGCAAGCTGCCTGTTCGACGGCTCCAGC
>JAFEGM010000033.1 GCA_018240025.1 Verrucomicrobiota bacterium | reverse complement strand
AGACCCGCTCCTTCTCGCGGTTGATGTCGAGCACGAGCACCTTGAGCTCCTGGCCCACCTTGAGCATTTCGCTCGGGTGGTTGAGGCGGCCCCAGGTCATGTCGGTGATGTGCAGCAGGCNNGGTCGACGAACGCGCCGAAGTCGGTCAGGTTCTTGACCGTACCGTTGATCGTCTCGCCCGGGTTCACCGTGCTGAGGAAGGCGCGGCGCTTCTCGGCGCGCTCCTGCTCGATGAGCTCGCGGCGGCTGAGGACGACGTTCTTGCGGTCGTCGTTCAGCTTCACGATCTTGAAATCGTAGGTGTTGCCGACGTAGGCGTTCAGATCCTTGGGCTGAACGATGTCGACCTGGGACGACGGGAGGAACGCCTCCACGCCGATGTTGACGAGGAGACCGCCCTTCACGGCGGCCTTGACCTTGCCCTTGATGAGGCCACCGCCCTCGAAGACCTTCACGATCTTCTGCCAGTTCTGGCGGTGCATCGCCTTCTCGCGCGAGAGGACGACCATGCCTTCGTCGTTCTCGAGACGCTCGAGGAGGACTTCGACTTCGTCGCCCACTTCGAGGGCGTCGGTGTCTTCAAACTCGTGGAGGCCGATCACGCCCTCCGACTTGTAGCCGATGTCCACCAGGACTTCGCGGGGACGGACTTCGAGGACGCGGCCCTTGATGATGGTGCCCTCTTTGTACTCGCGCATGCTCTTGGCGAGTAGTTCTTGCATCGATGTCATAACACTTGGCACCGGCCGCCGCAGGCGCGCGCCGATGGTTGGGGTTGGGTTGTTTGGTTGACCGGTTGACAATGAAAAAGCGCGGAAGCCGAATGCACCCGCGCTGACAACAGGGGCCGGGACACTACAGAGAATCGACAGGGAATCAAATGGGATGCGAGCCGTCGGCTCGTTACCTTGGCCGAGACGATCACCAAGATCGCCGCATGAAGATCACGATTGAGCTGGATAGACGACTCCTGGCCGAGGCCAAGGCTCTCGCCGTCCGTCAACGCACGACCCTGCAGGCCGTGATAGAGCGAGCCCTGCGCCGTGAGGTCATACCGCCGCCGGAACATCTCCTGGAAGCATCTCCCAATCTGGAAATCGGCCCGCTGGGGATTCTGCGGCTGAAGAGAAAGGGGCCCAGTCTGACCGTGGAGGCTTACCGGGAGATGGCGCGTGAAATCGAGGACGAAGACCTGCAACGCGCACTGCCATTGCGCCGCGGCGGCAAAGCCCCGCCCCCTCGCTAGCCTCAAGGCAGCGTGACCCGCAGCCGCAGGAACTCGTGCTGCTGGCCGGTCAGCGGGCGCGTCGAGCGGACGGTCACGGTCTGCAGCGCGCCGGGGCCGGGCACGGGGTCGCCGACGGGGATGACATCGCCTGAGGCGGATGACCAGTCGGACGGATTGAGGCCGCTGGCGCGCTCGGGCAAATACTGGAGGTCAGTCGGCGTCTCGGCGCCGGCGGGCTTGGTGTAGCTGAGGGTGAGGTAGCGATTGCCCAGGCCGTCCTGGAAGACGCCCGCGGATGGGCCGCGGCCGCCCGGCTGGCTGGGGTCGAGGCCGAGCGCGTATTTCATCAGGTTGCTGAGCCCGCTCCCGAAGGGATCGGCCGTGGGCAACCCGTTCGCGCCTTCGAGTCCGTAACGCTGGGTCCAGCGGGCGAAGGTGATGGGATCGAGCTGGTAGTTCGAGAGCCGGAGCGTCTTGCCGCCGTTGACGATGGACACGAGGAACGAGCCGTAGGTGCCGGCCACGGGTACGCGGGTGCCGGCGAGGATCGAGCTGGCGGAGACCTGCGAGACCACGATGTCGAAGGCGTCGGCCGGCCCGACCGCGGCGCCGAAGCCGTTGAGGAAGGAGACGTAGAGGTTGCCGTTCAGGGCGAAGGCCCCGCTGACATTGATCCGGTCGTGCTGCGTGCCCGCCACCGGGCCCCCGAGTTGGATCTCCAAGCGACCGCCCGTCTGCACCGTCAGCGGGCCCGTCCAGGTGAGGGCGCCGAGCTCCTCGCCCGGAGCCAGGGTGCCGTCGGCCTCGATGGCCCCCGCGCCTTCGAACGTGCCGCTGCCGCTGAGTCGGCCGCCCGCCTGCGCGAGGACGTTGCCACCGGTCGTGGCCACGCCGAGCGGACGGTTCAGTCCCCCGGCCGCGACCAGGTTCCCGCCGCCCGCGGCGACGAGATTGCCCCCGCCGGCGGCGACCAGATTGCCACCTTCGGCCCGGATATTGCCGCCGCCGGCCGCGACCAGAACACCGCCATTGTGGCTGAGGATGTTGCCCCCGCCCGCCGCCACGAGCACGCCGCCGTTGTGGCTGAGGATGTTCCCGCCGCCGGCCGCCACCAGACTGCCGCCGTTCTCGACGCGGACGTTGCCGCCGCCCGCGGCCACCAGACTGGCGCCAGTCCCTTCGACCTGGATGTTGCCACCGCCGGCCGCCACGAGCACGCCGCCGTTGTGACTGAGGATGTTGCCGCCGCCCGCGGCCTCGAGGTTGCCCCCGTTCTCCACCCGCACCGTGCCGCCGTCGGCCGTGATGTTGCCGCCGCCGGCCGCGACCAGGTTCAGGCTGCCGGCCGCGACGAGGTTGCCGCCTCCCGCCGCCACGAGGTTACCACCGCCCGCGGCGACCAGATTGCCGCCGCCGGCTGCCACCAAGCTCCCGCCGTTCACGCTCATGAGGATCTGCTTGTCCCCGTTGGGCAGAGTGACATTGATCTCCGACCCCGCGCCCGTCGTGCGCAGACTTCCCGGCAGCAGGTTGAGCGGGGTGGTGCCGAGCGGCAGCGTGACCTTGCCGCCGCCCGAGGCCGCAATGCCGCCGGTGCCCGAAAAGCCCTGCAAGAACTCGAAGCGGCCCGCCCGCACCTCCAGCTCGCCGTCGTTGCGGAAGTCCAGATTGAACTGCGTGACGCTGCCGGAGTCCTGCACCAGCGTGCCGCCCAGTTGGTTGTGGAAGAGTGTGCCCGGTTGGCCGGTAAAGCCCGGATTACCCGCGCCGCCGACCTGCGACTGGATCACGAAACGCCCTCCGTTGAGGAAGCGGGCGCCGGTCTTGAATTCGACCTTCCGGCCGGTGGCATTCCAGACCGAGACGTCGGCCGTGCCGAAGGTCTGCAGCGTGGCGTTCTGTTCGACCGTCTGATCGCCGTTCTGGAAGACGAAGCCCGTCGTGCTGAGCGTGCCGCCGCCGCGGACGACGTTGTTGCCGTGGAAGGCCACGCGCGCGCCGGCGGCGATGGTGGTGGCCTGGCCGGGGATACTGCTCGGTTCGAACTGGAGGGTTGTGCCGACGAAATTGACGTAGCCCGTGCCGGAGAACTCGTTCGCCTGGCCCCGCGCCCGCACCGGTGTGGCGCCGGTGAAGGTGATGCTCGAGGCGGGATGATTCGGCCAGAGCTTGGCGGTTTCGTTGAGCAGTCCGCCGCGGTCGAAGGTCAGGTTCATGCCGGAATCGGCATAGACCTGCCCGGCAAACTCGAAGGGCCAGCCGACGGTGTAGAAGTTGCCATTCGACGGGAAGTAGCGCGTCACGGAATCGGCCGTGGTGCGGAAGAGGCCGGTATTGTCGCCGCCGAAGCCCGGGTTGTTGCCGCCGGAGGTGACCGTCATGAGCCCGGCGTTCTCGAGCACCGCGCCGGAGTTCAGCTCGATGTAGACCGCGGCGCGCGAGTCGAGCGTGCCGGCATTTCGCAGCAGGGCCCCGTTCTGCAGCCGGAAGGTGCCATTGTAGAATTGGATCTGACTGGTCGAACCGGCGAGGAGCTGGACCTGGACGGCGTCGAAGACGGTCGTGGTGCCGAAGGGATACACTTCGAGCCCCCGGCTGACCCGGAGCTCGCCCGCGCCCGAGATATCCGTGCCGTCGTAGAAGAGAATGCGGTCGGCCGCGAAGCGCGCGCCGGGTTCGAAGACCAGTCCGCCATTGGCCGTGCCGACAAAGAGCAGGCCGGCACCGGTCGAGGTGTTGCCGGTGCCTGAGAAGGTGATGGGATTCCAGAAATGGAGTTCGCAGTCCTGCGCGATGCTGGCGGACCCGTTGAGCCAGAGGCTGGGCTTCTCGATCGACATGCGTCCGGCCGTGACCTCGATGCGTCCGGCGTTGCGCGATGGCATGTCGAGAATGCCGAAGCCGAAGTTGAAGGTCTGGCTGCGCAGGATCCCGGTGGCCGTGTTGTCGAAGAGCGTGCCGACGGCGCCGTTGAGGCGCGGGCTCGGGTAGCGCTCGAAGGTCACCAGGCCCCGATTCTCCCAACTGGCGCCGCCATTGAAGACGAGCGGCTGGTTGGCGACCTGGATGGCCGCGGTCGCGCCCGGCAGCGTGAGCAGGCGGGCGCCGGCGATGGTGGCGCCGGTGTTTTCGTAGAATTCGAGCCGTCCGGTGTGCGAGAGCAGGCCGGGGCCGGAGAGCGTGGCCCAGTAGAAGCGGAAGTTCTGGGCGCGCAGCTCGGTGGCCGCATCGGCCAGCAGCGTGGTGGTCTCCGCGATGGCTGGCATGCCGCCCCCGGAGAACGTGTTGATCCCGGAGAACGTGTAGGATGCCGGGCCCTGGAAGGTGAGGTCCGCGCCGGTGGCGACGTTGATCGTATTGGAGGCGATCGTGCCGCCGCCGAAATTCCGCAGCACGCCGCTGTCGATCGCGAAGGAGCCGGTCGAGTTGAGCGCGGTGGAGAGCGAGTAGTCGCCCGAGCCGACCTTCCGGATCGTGCCGGAGTTGATGAGCGTGGAGCCGCCGTTGGCCAGACCGTCGAAGGCCCGGTTGCCGCCGGTCGCGCCGAAGAGCGCCGTGCCGGCATTGGCCAGGATCAGTCCGCCGCGGCCGGTGTTGCCATCGGGAAACTCGATCGTGCCCCCCGGGGCGGAAACGACGCGTCCGCCGCTGATCACCGTGGAGTAGAATTTCACCGTCGAGGCCGCCTCCGCCTCGACCTGGCCGAGGCCGGTGTTGGTGAAGCCCGCCCGCGCGTAGAGGCTCATGGTGGCGCCGTTCCGGGCGCGGAAGTTGCCGGAGTTCGTGACCGAGTAGAGGCCGAGCGACAGCTCCTTGCCGCTCACGTCGGCCTGGATGGCGCTGCGGTTGTCGATCGCCAGCCACGGGTCGTAGATGGTGTTCCCGATCCGACCGAAGCCGCGCACGGTATTGTCGACATTGACGAACGAGCGGACCGAGAAGGCGCCGTCGTAGCCGTCCCACAGCTCGGGGCCGGTATTCGGCGCGCTCGCATCGCCGAGTACGAGCTGCCCGCCGCCGCGGAGCGTGACCGAGGGATGGGCGCTTTCGGTCAGCCAGATGCGGGCGGCCTGCCCGGCGTTCGGCGCGATGCGCAGGGTGCCGGTGTTCTCGATGTCGCCGACCAGACGCGCCTCCTGGAAGGTCGCGCCGCCGAGCGTCAGCTCGCCTTCGAAGCGCAGGCCGGTGCCGGGATTCACCAGGGTCATCCCGCTCAGTGCGACGAAGCCGCCGAAGTTCCGCACCAGGCCGCCTTCGATGCGGCCGAAGTTCGCCTCGATGCGACCGCCCGCGAGCGCCTCGATGGTGCCGCCCGTATTCCGCAGGATGCCACCGGTGGCGATGCGCAGGATGCCGCCGTCGCGCGCCCGGAGGATGCCGCCCGCCTCGTTGTCGAGCCCGAACAGGCGCAGCCGCAGGACACTCCCGCTGCGGTCCGCCTGGAAGGTACCGCGGTTGACGATGTAGGGCGGATTGAAATCCTCATCGCCCACCTGGCCCCGGCCGCGGATGAGCAGTCCCTGGATGTTGAAGCGCTGATTGCGGTAGCCGATGGACGACCACCCGAGATCGGTGCTGTCGAGCACCACCTGGCCCGAGCCGGCCAGCGTGACGCTTACGGCCGGGTCATAGCTCGGGTTGTAGTGGTTCGCATTGATCCGGCCATACGGCGCCAGCGTCATGGTGCCGTGATTCGTGACCGTGCCGTCCGCGACGAGTTCCTGCAGAATGGAGGAGGGGCCCTGGACGGTCAGATTGCGGAAGGTCGAGCCGCCGTTGCTGCCGTTGAAGGAGCCGCCGACCTGGAGCAGGCCGCCGTTGGTGGCCTGGAGCGTGCCGCCCTCGATCAGCCCGCCGCGGTAGAAGGCCGTGAGCGAGCCCGCGCCCTCGGCCTGGATCGTGCCACCGGCGTTGTTCCAGCCGCCCTGTCCGAAGAGCAGCTGGCCGCCGTTGCTCGAGCGCATCGTGCCCGTATTGACGCTCCAATCGGCCGGCGCGCCGAGCCCGTGGAAGTCGAGGTCCTGGCCGGGAAGGTTGGCGTCGATCAGGCCGGAATTGACGACCGTGAAATTGCTGGCGTTGGCGCGCCCCACCGCGGCCGAGCCCTCGATGACGGCGGAATTGACCGTGCGATCGGTGATCTCCGGACGCTGGCCGACGGCGCCGAGCACCAGTCGCCCGGCGCCGCTGATGGTCTTCGGCCCCGAGAGGGTGCCGGAGGAATAGGGCAGCGCGAGGATGCCATCGATCTGCAGGGCACCCGCGCCGGCGAAGGCGGTGTCGACCAGCCGCAGTCGACTGGGCCCCGTGCCGAACTCGACCCGGTCACCCGCCTCGATGCGCAGGCGTCCGACCTGATACTCCACCCCGACGGCCGCGTTGTAGCCCAGCGTCACCACCGAGGCCGTACCTGACGTGGCGTCGACGCGCACGTCGGCCGCTGGCGAGTTGGGCACGCCGGCGGACCAGTTGGGGGCATCGTACCAGAAGCCCGTGCCCCCGTTCCAGGTGGAGGGCGTCTGGGCGAGGAGCGCGGTCGCGCAGCTAAATGCGAGGAGCGGCGGCAGGAGGGTGAGTTTCATGACGGATCGGGCCTTTTCCGGAGACGCCCGAAAGCCGCTGCGGCCCGGCTCAGGAATTTTCTGCCGGGGAGCCGAAATATTTCCCTGCATCCGCGGCCCGACCCGCGCACGATGGCCGATCGTGACCGCTCCCCGGGTGAATGCGCAGGCTGCGCTGGACGAAACCGCCGAATCCCTGCTGCGGGAATTCGCCGCGGGCGAGGCGTCTGCCACCCAGCTCGCCGGGGCGGGCCTGACGGAAGTCCTCCCGCAGGTCTATGCCGACTTGCGGCGGATGGCGGCGGGGCACCTGCAAGGCGAGCGGACCGGCCACACTCTGCAGCCCACCGATCTCGTGCACGAAGTCTGGCTGCGTCTGGCGGGTCAGCGCTCCGCGCCGCAGAATCGGGCGCACTTTCTCGCCCTGGCCGCCCGCATGATGCGCCGCATCCTCGCCACCCACGCCGTCCGACGCGGCGCGCAGAAGCGCGGCAGCGGTGCTGACAAGCTCACGCTGTCGGCGGCGCTGGAATTGCCCGAGCAGCGCGAGGCGGCCACCGAGGTGGTGCACGATGCCTTGACCCGGCTGGAGCAGCTCGATGCCCGCCAGGCGCACATCGCGGAACTCCGGTTTTTCGGCGGGCTCAATGTGGACGAAGTGGCTGAAGTGCTGGCCATTTCACCCGCGACCGTGAAGCGCGAATGGTCGGTGGCCAAGCTCTGGCTGCGGCGCGAATTGGCCAAGGCGGAACTGGCATGAGCGCGGGCGGCCCCCAGGACTGCTCCCCGACGCAATGGGCGCGGGTGAAGGAGATCGTGGCCGCAGCCGTCGAGCGCCCGGAGTCGGAGCGGGCGGCTTTCGTCGCCGCGGAGGCCGCCGGCGATGCGCTGGTCGAGCGGGAGGCGCGGGAGATGCTCGCGTTTGCCGATGTCGGCGACGACACCTCGCGGCCGCTGGCAGGTTCGCTGACGGCGCCGGGCGAGGGGGAGTCGCGCGACCAGCAACTGCTCGGGCCGTGGCGCATCCTGCGCGAACTCGGCCGAGGCGGCATGGGCGCGGTCTATCTGGCCGAACGGGCCGACCGCACCTTCGAGAAGCAGGTGGCCATCAAGATCCTCAAGCGCGGGACCGACACGGACGAAGTCCTGCGTCGCTTCCGCATCGAGCGCCAGATCCTGGCCCGCCTGGAGCACCCGCACATTGCCCGCCTGCTCGACGGCGGTACGACGCCCGATGGCCTGCCCTATCTCGTAATGGAGCACGTGGCGGGCTCCACCATCACGGACTATTGCATGGCGCGGAAGCTCGGGCCGGCCGAGCGCATCCGGCTCTTTCTCGAGGTCTGCGCGGCGGTGCAATTCGCGCATCGCAATCTCGTGGTGCATCGCGATCTGAAGCCGGGCAACGTGCTCGTCACCGCCGCCGCCGAGCCCAAGCTGCTCGACTTCGGCATCGCCAAGCTCCTGGGCGAGGATGACGCCGCGCTGCACACGGCCACGGGCGAGCAGCGGCTGACGCCGGGCTACGCCTCGCCCGAGCAGGTGCGCGGCGAGCCGGTCACGACCTCGACCGACGTCTACTCGCTCGGCGCGTTGCTCTACCATCTGCTGACCGGGCACCAGCCGCATCGGTTTGCGACCGTGCGACCGTCCCCCACCGAGCTGCATCGGGTGGTGGGCGAGGAGGAAGTCCCGCGCGCGTCGACCCAGGCCGAGGACCCCGAGATGCGACGCGCGTTGCAGGGCGATCTCGACAACATCCTCCGCCAGGCGCTGAGCAAGCAGCCCGCCGAGCGCTACGCGGACGTCAACGCCTTGGCTGACGACCTGCGCCGGCACCTCGACGGCCGGCCGGTGCGGGCTCGGCCCGCCACTTGGAATTACCTGGCGGGGCGCTTCCTGCGGCGCAATCCGGTGCTGGTCGGCGCGGCCGCGCTGCTCGCCCTGACGCTCGCCGGGGGCATCGCCGCGACCCTGGCGCAAAAACGTCGGGCCGAGGCGCGCTTCAATGAGGTCCGTCAGCTGGCCCGGGCGGTCATCTTCGACTACCACGATGCCATCGCCAACCTGCCCGGCTCGACGGCCGTGCGGGCGAAGATCGTCAAGGACGCGCTGGGTTATCTCGACGCCCTGGCGCGCGACGCCGGCGGCGACCCCACGCTCCGCCGCGAGCTGGCCGCCGCCTACGGCAAGATCAGTCGCATTCAGGGCAACTCCTACTACTCGAATCTGGGCGACATGCCCGGAGCCCTGCGCTCGGCCCAGACGGCGCTGGCCCTGCGCGAAGCCTTGGCGGCCGAGGCCCCGGGCGATCCCCAGCGGCGCGCGGAGCTGGCCAATGCCCTGGTGGGATTGGGGGACATCCAATACACCCTGGGCGATCTGCAAACCGGGCGGACCTCCTACGAGCGCGCCTTGGCTCTGCGGGCGCAGCCGCCGGTCGGCGAGGAGGACACGCTCCGGCTGGCCGAGAACCACATGCGGCTCTCGGACATCCTCGGGCTCGAGGGCTTCACGAACCTGGGGGATACCGCCGGCGCCCTGCGGCATCTGCGCACCGCCCGCCAGATGGTCGAGCCGCTCGCCCTCAAGGCGGCGGCACGGTCCGATGCCCGGGACCGGCTGATCGACACGCTGCTGTCCGAGGTCATGATGGCCCGCTCGGCCGGCAACGCCGCGGAGTGTCTGGCCCACGCCCGTCGGGCGCTCGATTTGTCGAAGCGGGCGCTGGAGGCCGAGCCCAACGACCAGCATTCGGCCGCCCTTTACCAGAAGGCACTCTCGCTCCTGCGCTACGCGCTGGTCGAGAACGCGCAGCTGGAGGAGGCCATCGCCCTAGCGTGGGAGGCCTCGAAAGAGGACGAGCGCATGGCGGCGACCGACTCGAAGAATCAGCAATACCGGAACAATCTCGCCATCACCCTGAACGGCCTGGGGGGAGATCTGGCCGAAGCCGGGCGTCCGGCCGAGGCGGTACCCCTGCATCGCCGGGCCCTCGAACTGACCGAGGAATGCCTGGCCACCGCGCCGGACTCGGAGGATTTCCAATCCGCCGTGGCGTTCTCTCTGCAGCGGCTGGGGCAGGCGTTGGTGGCGACCGGCGAGGCGCCGGCCGCGCGGGGACTCTTCGAGCGGGCCATTGCGCTGCGCGAGCGGGCCGTGAAGGCCGACCCCTCCAATCTGCGCGCCAAGGAGGACGTCTGGACCACGCAGGTCGATCTCGGAGTGGCCTACTCGCTGGCGGGGGATTTCGAACGGGCGACGGCGGCCTTTGCGCTGGCTCTGCCTGTTGCTCAGGAGGTGGCGCAGGCCGACGCCTCGCATGCCATCAAGCGAGCCCGGCTCGGCCAGGCGTATCTGCGCTTCGGTCAGGTCTATGTGCGCGCCTCGGCCCCGGGTTCGGCCCGTGAGCAGTTCCTGCGGGCGCAGGCGATCTGGCACCACCTGCGCGAGCGCGGCACCCTCAGCCCACGCTGGGCGCCGAAGGCCGCCGAGACCGAGCGGGAGCTGGCCGCGCTCGGGCCGGGATAGGATGGGCCACCCTAAGAATCGAGCAGCACGAACAGCTCCGCGGCGATGCGCCATTGACCGCCGCGCTGCCGCCACATCGCCTGATAGACGCCGCGCATTTCGACCGTGCATCCGCCCTCGGTCCAGCGGCCGGTCCACTCCCCGCGTTCGCTGGCCAGGGGAGCGGAGCGGCTGATTTCGATCTTCTCCGGCGTCCGCACGAAGACCAGATCGGGCCGTCCGCGGAAATGCTCCTCGAAGCGTTCCCGCAGCGCTTTCCGGCCCTGGAACTTGTCGCCGTTGCCGGTCGTGATCTGCACGTCGTCCTCCACGAACGAGGCCACCGTTTTGGCGTCGTGCGCCGCGATGGCCGCGTTCGAGGCCGCGCGCAGGGCGCGGATTTCTCCCTGGGCGAGCAAGGCGGGCCGGGCGGGCGTGGTCATGCGGCTTTCTCGCACGCCGCCCGCCCGGCCTCAAATGCGCGCGCTGCGCTCAGCGCAGTCCGCCGCCGACCAGGAACTGTTCGCCGGTCACCCAGCCGGAGGCATCGGAGGCGAGGAAGACCGCCACCGGCGCGATGTCCGAGACCTGGCCCACCCGGCCCAGCGGGACCTGCGGCGTGAGGGCCTTTTCGAAATCGGAGCCGATGAACCCGGCGCTGACGGAACCCTCGGTTTCGATCATGCCGGGATTGATCGTATTCACCCGGATCTTCCGCGGCCCGAGCTCGCGGGCCAGGACGCCGGTGATCCCATCGACCGCCGCCTTGGTGGCCGTGTAGATGGCCGAGGCGGGCGGGGTGATGCGGCTGACCACCGAGCCGACGTTGATGATACTGCCGCCTTCTTTCAAATGCGGCACGGCGAACTTGGTCACCAGCAGCGTGCCGAGGACGTTGATGTCGAACATCCAGCGGTACTTCTCCTCCGTGACGGCCTCGATCGGGCCGAATTCGTAGACGCCCGAGTTGTTGACCACGATGTCGAGGCGTCCGAACTGCTTGACCGCAGCCTCGACCAGCCCCTGGGCGTCGGCCGACTTGGAGACGTCGCCCCCGACTGCGACCGCGCGGCCGCCGGCCTTTTCGATTTCGGCCACGACCTTTTCGGCCCCGGCCTTACTGGAGGCGTAGTTGACGACCACCGCCGCGCCCTCCGCGGCGAGGGCTTTGGCGATGCCGGCACCGATGCCTTTGGAGGCACCAGTGACGAGGGCGACTTTTCCAGTGAGTTTGCTCATGACTGCGATGAATTGGGATTTCTGGGGGAGGCAGCGGCCGAATCGCCGGACGTTACATCCTTAGTTCCGAACTTACGAACTATTGGCGGCCCGTCAATCCAGAAGTTCGGTTTAATTGAACTATGGGGTCGTCAATTTTGTGTTACACTGGGGGTATGCGCCCTTTGACCCATCCCGCCCTGGGCGACGTGACGGTCGAAGGCATCCTACATGCGCTGGCCGACCCGGTCCGGGTGGCCATCTATGCCCGCATTGCGGCGGCCGAATGCGCCCTGATGTGTTCGGAGTTTCTCAAGCTCGACGCCCGGGACATCCCGAAGTCGACCCTCTCGCAGCATTTCAAGGTCCTGCGCGAGGCCGGCCTGATCCGGAGCGAGCGGCGCGGGGTGGAACTGCGCAATACCACCCGCTGCGAGGAGATCGAAAGCCGATTTCCCGGACTGCTGAAGTCCGTGCTCAATGCGCACCGGGTGCAGCTGGCGGAGCGGGCGGCGGCTGCGGGAGCGGCCTGAGGTAGTCGCGTCCGGCTCACGGATCCTGCGCGGCTGGCGCCGAGGCAACGTCGCGCGGGCTCGCTTCCACCCAGTAGGTTTGCTTGTGCCCGCCTGCGGCGAGCTGGGCGAGTTTCTCCTCGGCGGCGGCGCGACTCGGGAAGGTGCCGACCCGGAACTGGTTGCCGTTGTCGTCCAGACGAATCAGGTCGTGGGGTTCGGGCTCGGCCATGGCGCAAGCTGCACCCGTCCGGGCCCTTTGCCGAGTTTCGGGCCGGCGGTTTTCGTGCGATGCGCGGACATGCTTCCCCGGGTCAAGATCTGCTGCATTCAGAACGAAGAAGAAGCCCGTCTGGCCATCGCCTGCGGAGCTTCCGCGCTGGGCCTCGTCGGCGCCATGCCCAGCGGTCCGGGGCCGATTCCGGACGAGGTCATCGGCCGCGTCGCCGCCACCGTCCCGCCGCCGATCGCCACATTCCTCCTGACCAGCGAGACGACCGCGGCCGGCATCGCCGCCCAGCACGCGCGCTGCCGGACCAGTGTCATCCAGCTTTGCGATCACCTGCCCTCCTCCATCTACGCCGAGCTCCGCGCGCTGCTCCCCGCCATCAAGCTGGTCCAGGTCGTGCACGTGGAGGGTCCCGAGAGTGTCGAGTACGCCCTCGCCGCCGCCGAGCATGTCGATGCACTCCTGCTCGATTCCGGCCGGCTCAGCCTCGCCGTGCGCGAACTCGGCGGCACCGGCCGGGTGCACGACTGGAAGCTCAGCCGGCAGATCCGCGATCAGGCCCGCGTGCCGATCTTCCTGGCCGGCGGCCTGCGCCCCGAGAACGTCCGGCGCGCGCTGGTGGCGGTGCAGCCCTTCGGCCTCGACCTCTGCAGCGGCGTGCGCACGAATGATCGGCTGGACGAGGCGAAGCTGCGCGCGTTCATGGCAGCAATCGCATAGGGGAAGATTCAAGAATCAAACCGTGTTAAGTTTTAAAGTCTGAGGAAGAAGCTTTACCAACCGAGGGAGCTTTTTCCTTAGTCTTTGCTCTTTAACACAGTTTGATTCTTGATTCTTGCCTCTTGAACATTCCCTCCGCAAAGGTTGACAAACTTTGTGGTACAAAGTAAACGCCCGGATGCACTTGGCACTCCGCGGTATCTTCGCGGTCAACACCGCCCTGCTCGTCGCGCTCGCCGTGGGGGTGTTTCTCGCGCCGGTTTGGACCCTGCTCCAGGCGTTGCGGGATCCGGGGCTGCGCAGCGGGGCGATCCCGGAGTTCGCCCGCACCCATCACGAGCGACTGGCCCCGGGCTTCGAACGTTGGGCGCGCCAGCGGGTGGCCGCGAAGCGGGCGGCCCAGCTCGGAGTGCACGAGATCGCCGCCACGGAATGGCCGGTCTTCAGCTGTGTCTTCTTCCTCTGGGCCACCGAGGCCCTGGAGCGGGAGTGGCGGGCGCAGGCGCAGCCAGCCGGAGTCGCGCCCTCGGTGCGGGCCCGGGGAGCGATCGAAGCGGCGGCGGACCTGCTCATCGACCCGAACCACGCGCATTGGGTCAAGCTCCACTGGGGCGACGCCTACCTCGAGCGCGAGAATCTCTTCTACCGCATGCTGCTCATCGCCGGCCTGACGAGTTATCAGCGCCTGACCGGCGACCGCCGGCATGAGTCGCTCCTGCGCCAGCAGACCACCGGCTTGGCGGGCGAACTGGAGGCCTCGCCGCACGGGTTGGTCGACGACTATCCGGGCCAGTGCTACCCGATCGACGTGCTGGCCGCGGTGGCTGCGATCCGCCGGGCGGGCGAGTTGCTCGGGATCGACTACACCTCGTTCGTCGAGCGCGCCAAGCGCGGCTTCCTGCCGGCGGAGCGGCTCGATGCAAGCGTCGGCCTGCCCGGCTACATTGCCAACTCCCGCAGCGGCCAGGCGCTGGATTATGCCCGCGGTGTCGGTCAATCCTTCATGCTCGTCTGGGCGGCCGAGCTCTGGCCGGACGTGGCCACCGACTGGTATCGCCGCTACGAACGGCACTTCTGGGAACAAGGCGCCTGGGTCTCCGGCTTTCGCGAATGGGCGCACGGCAGCAGTCAGGCCGAATGGCAGGTCGAGGTCGATGCCGGCCCCGTCATCGCCGGCTTCGGGACCGCCGCCAGCGGCTTCGGGCTGGCCGCCGCGCGTGCCTGCGGTCGAGCTGAGCACGCCTTCCCGCTGGCGCTGGAGGCCCTCGCCGCGGGCTGGCCGACTGCCTTCGGACCGCTGCTCGGCGCACGCACGGTCTCGGGGTTGGTCGATGCGCCGCACATTGGGGAATCCGTCATCCTTTTCGCGCTCACCCGCACTCCTTTGGCCGTGGTCGCACCCACCCGCGCCGCCGTCGATCCGCGCGTCCCGCCGATTGTCTGGGCGGCCTGTTCGCTCTACGCGCTACTCGGCCTGAGTCTGCTGTGGGCTGCCTGGATCCGGTGGCGGCGCGAGGCGCCCTACCTGGGCGAAGCCACTGCGCCGCGAGGCCAAGCCATCGCCTGGGCGATCCTTACCCTGGGCGGACTGACGGCCCTCAGCACCGTCGGCGTGCTCCTCGGCGCCCCGTTCCTGCTCGCCGCGCAGCTCCTGCCCCGACCCCGCGGATGAGTCGGCCCGGCATTCGAAGATCCCGCCGCTCCGTCGAACCCAGCTCCGATTCCCCGATCCGCTTCAGACCGCCAACCCCGTCTCCGGCGCCGGAGGCGTCTTCTTCTTTTTGCGCGCCGCTTTGGCCGCCGCGCGCGCCGCGCGCTCATCGGCCTTCACCTGCCGCCGCTCCGATCGGCTGATTTGGCCGTCGCCGTTCAGGTCATACTTTGCCAGCAGCGCCGCCTTGCGCGCCGCCCGGCGTTCGGCCAGGGCGCTCTGGGCGGTGGAAACGATGGCCGAACCCACGAGAAACACACCGCAGGCCAAGCCGAGCCGAAGAAGGAGCTGCGCGCGTTGCATGCGGGAACGCTTCGACCAACCGCTCCGTCGTCAAGCCGCCGCGATTGCAAAATGCCGAGTGGACTGCGACTCCTCGGCCCAACCCTAGATTGGCCGGCGGAAGTGCTTTCCCATGTCGCCGCGCGTGGTTTATGTAATGAGGCGCAAATCTAGGGTGCGATCCATGAACCAGCGAACCAGAAAGGCCCTGTGCCGAGCTGCCTTGATCGGGGGCCTCTGTGCCGGCCTCGGCCGGGCCGGTGCCCAAGCGCCCGCGCCCGCGCCAGACCCTTTTTTCTTCTTTGAAAACCTGGGCGTGGTCAACGGCAACAGCTCGATCGGCGTCGGGCTCAGCTCCGCCGGGCTCGCGACTGGCTATTCCAAACTGGACGGGCCCAACGGGACGTCCAGTACGCCTTTCCTCGCCGCCGGTTCGGCGGTTGCGCTCAATGCAGGTGCGGTCACCCAAGCCTTCGGTTTGGCGGTGAACGATGCCGGGCTGGTGGTCGGCCGATCCAACTACACCGGGGTCTTCGGGTTCGCTCCGGTGCTCGCGGCCGCCCAATTCTCGCCCAGCGCCCCGCCACAGTTCTTCCCCTTCCTCCCCGGCGCCAATCCCAGCGTCTTCAGCAGCGGTGAGATCTCGAGCGCGGTTTCGCTGAACAACGCGGGGACGGCCGTCGGCTGGACGCTCGATCCCTCCGCCACCCCGGCTGACCGCCGCTTCCGGGCGGCGCGCTTCGCGGGCGGGGCAACCTTCGATCTGGGGCTCTTCGGCGGCGTCTCCGCGTACGCCACGGGCCTCAACGAGATCGGTGACATCGTGGGCTACCGGGTCGACAGCTTCGGCACGGAAACCGGCTTCGTCCTGCGGGCAGGAACCCCGGGCTCGCCCACGTTTCTGCCCACGATGGGCGGGTCCACGAGCCGGGCACTCGCGATTTCCTCCAACGGGCTCGTCGTCGGCGCGGCACGCAACTTCCAGGGCAACGAACACGCCTTCCTTTTCGATGGCGCTCTCATGTCGGACCTCGATCCGACCCGGCCCACGCTGGGGAGTTCGGCGGTCGGGGTCAATGCGTCCGGCGACGTCGTGCTCAACATCAACGGCCTGGGTCCTTTTATCTATCGCCAGGGCCGGCTCTTCCGGCTGACCGACACGCTCGACCGCTCCACGATTCCAACGGGGGAAGCGAATTTCTCCCTCACCAACGTCGCTGCCATCAATGACGCCGGCGAAATCGTCGGCACGTCCCCTTCCGGAGTTCGGAGCCGGGCCTATCGCCTGCGTCCGGCCAACTTCAGCGTGAGGGACAGCGCCGCGCCGCAGCGTCTCAACGCCATTGCCTGGAAGAGTGACGGCCTCTTCGCCGCCGTGGGTCAGGGGGGAGTCATCGTCACCTCTCCCGATGGCGTGCATTGGACGGCCCGGAACAGCGGCACAACGGAAGACCTGCTGGCGATCGGCACCTATGTCGACCGCAGCGGCGGAGGCACCCAGTCACGCTTCATCGCGACCCGGGCCAACCCCGTCACCCCTTACCTCGTCTCCAGCGACGGTATCACTTGGATCCCGCGCAGTGCGGTTTCGGCCAATCTGACGCCGACGACCACGCTCGCGTACCGATCGGTCGCCACCACGCTCGGCGACGGGCGTGCGGTTCTCGTGGGCGATACCCCCGATGCGGTCGTTGCCGGCGCCGATGGCATCAACTTTGTCACTCTCGCGCCCGTGGGTTATCCCGGCGGCATCGTCGCGCTGACCGCGGACCACACCACGGTCTGGGGTTGCGGTCCGCTTGGCCTCGTGGTGCGATCGGGGGATCAGGGCCTCAACTGGGCCGTGGCGGCGAACTCCGGGCAGACGCTGGATGCGCTCGCGGGCATCGCGGTCGGCACCGCCGTGAACGGCACTGCTTCCCAGCCGGCTGTGCTCGCGGTCGGCCCGAGTCGGTATTTCCTCTCGCTGAATGGCAGTGCCTTCGCCGCGCTGGACAATCCGCCGGCTCCCTCGGTCGGAGGGCGTCGCGCCGTCTTCACCGGCATCACCTACGCGCCCTCCGGCTTTGTGGCTGTCGACTGTAACGGCGACATCTGGAGCACCGCCGACGGCTTCAACTGGAGTTTCCGGGGTAATTTCGGGCGTTCGGCGCAGGACGGCTTCACCGCAGTGGCGAACAACCCGCAGAGAGTGGTGGTCGCGGTTGGGGAAAGCGCCCCGGCCCCGGCCCTGCTCGCAACCCTGCTCGGACCGCCGACACCCACGCCCACGCCGACGGTGTTGCCGCCGACGCCGACGCCGACACCCACGCCCACGCCGTTCGGCACGCCCCTGGCCACACCTACGCCGACACCCCTGCCGCAGACGCCCGTTCCCACCGCCACGCCGACGCCGACGCGGACGCCGACGCCCACTCCCACGGTCACGCCGACTCCGACCCCGGCGGCTCGCCTGATCAATCTTTCCACGCGCGTGGCGGTCGGCACCGGTGACAACGTCGGCATCGCCGGGCTCGTCCTCGGTGGCAGCGGCAGCCGGCGGGTGCTCATCCGCGCCATCGGTCCGAGCCTTGCGCAGTCAGGCGTGGCCGGCCCGCTCTCCGCTCCCTCTCTCGTGCTCAAGGATGCGACTGGCGCCACTTTGGCCAGCAACACCGGGTGGCGCAGCACGCAGGAAGCGGAGATCCTCGCCACCGGCTTCGCCCCGAGTGACGACCGCGACTGTGCCCTTGTTCTTCGTCTGAATGCGGCCGCCCACACCGCCATCGTCTCCGGCGTTGGGGGAGCGACCGGAGTTGCCCTGGTCGAGGTCTACGACCTGGAACCCGTCGGCCCGAATCGCCTCATCAACCTCAGCACCCGCGGCTCGGTCCAGACCGGCGAGCGGGTCCTGATCGGAGGGTTCGTCCTGCAGGGTGGCGGCAGCCGCCGGATCCTCCTCCGGGCCATGGGCCCCAGCCTCACCGCCGCCGGAGTGCCGGGGGTCTTGGCGAATCCGCAGATCCGCCTCTTCGCGGGCGCGATCCAGACGAACTCCAATGACGACTGGCGCGCGCCGCAGCAGGCGGAAATCCTCGCCTCAGGGCTGTCCCCCGGATCCGATCTCGAAGCCGGCCTGCTCATCCGTCTTCCTGAAGGTGCCTACACCGCCATCGTGGAGGGCGTCGCCGGAACCCAAGGCGTCGGGCTTTTCGAAATCTACGAACTGCCCTAGCCTCGCTGAAGCTCGGCATAGGCGATAGGCGATAGGCGATAGGCAATAACGGCGGCCACATCCGCGGCGGACTGCTATCGCCTATTGCCTAACGCCTATCGCCTATGCCGAGCTTCAGCGAGGCTCAAACGCATTCCGCCGCCGGCATGGGCAGCGGCGCGGGCTTCGCGCTGGGGTAGTCGCGCGGCTCCGGATATTCGAAGACGCGACCCTCGAAGTTGCGGATGACCACCCGCTCGCGGTCGTGGTGCAGCACGTAGTTCGGATTGATGGGCACCTTGCCGCCGCCGCCGGGGGCATCGATGACATACTGCGGCACGCTGTAGCCGGTGGTGTGGCCCCGCAGCGCTTCCATGATTTCGAGACCCTTGCGCACGCTGACCTGCAGGTGCGACGAGCCTTTGATCAGGTCGAGCTGATAGATGTAATACGGCCGCACGCGGCAGCGCAGGAGCTTCTGCACCAGGGTGGTCATGACCTGGGCGTCGTCGTTCACGCCGCGCAGGAGGACGCTCTGATTGCCCAGCGGAATGCCCGCATTCGCCAGGCGGCCGAGGGCGTCGCGCACTTCGGTGGTCAGCTCCTTCGGATGGTTGACGTGCACGCTCATCCAGAGCGGATGGTACTTCTGCAGCATCGCGCACAGCTCTGGCGTGATGCGCTGCGGCAGGAAAATCGGCACGCGCGTGCCGATGCGGATGAACTCGATGTGCTCGATCTCGCGGAGGCGTTTGAGGATGCCCTCCAGCTTGTCGTCGCTGAAGAGAAGCGGATCGCCGCCGCTGAGCAGGACGTCGCGCACCTCGGTGTGTTCCTTCAGGTAGGCGTAGATCTCCTCGAAGTTGGTGCGCAGTTCCTGCTCGCCCACGCCGCTGACCACGCGACTGCGGGTGCAGTAGCGGCAGTAGGAGGCGCAGCGGTCGGTGACCAAAAAGAGCACGCGGTCCGGGTAGCGATGCACCAAGCCCGGCACCGGCATGTGGGCATCCTCGCCCACGGGATCGGCCATCTCGTGCGGCAGGACGAGCGACTCCTCGAAACGCGGCAGCACCTGCCGGCGGATGGGGCAGTTCGGATCGTCCGGGTCGATGAGGCTGAAAAAATGCGGCGTGACCGCCAGGGCCAGCTTCGAACCGGCCACGGCCACGCCGGCACGCTCGGACGGCGTCAGCGTGAGCATAGACTCCAATTGCTCGAGCGAGGTGACGCGATGCTTCAGCTGCCACTTGGCGCTGTTCCAATCGGCCTCCGGCACGTCCGCCCACTGGCCACGGCCCCCGCGGGGCGCCGGCACGAAGGCGTGGAAGGGTGATTTTTCGGGGGAAGTCCGGACGGTGTCGGCCGGAGCAGTGGTGTTCATGGCGGTGGTAGGACGCGTGACGCCCGAAAGCATTCGGTCGGATATGTAATAATCAAGCTTACAGATCTTGCGAACCGTGTCAGCACCCTGGGGGTATGGTTTGAACAAGGCTGGAAGGGCACGAGTCTATTGCCCGCACGCCAATGATCCGTCCCCGCGTCTTCGTCCCGCCGCGCTTGCTTGCGCCTGTCCTCGCCCTCGCCACGGCCTTCCCGCTGCTGGCTCAGGAGAGCAAGGAGCGTCCCGCACCCACCCCGGCTCCGGCGACCCCGGCGATGTCCGTGGCCAAGCAGCTCAACGAGGCCTTCGTCAGTGTCTTCGAGCGGGTCGCGCCCGCCGTGGTGGTCATCGACGTGACGAAAAAGGTCCCCAATCGCTCGATGGGCGGGAGCGGCGGCGGGCAGGATCCCTTCGATTTCTTCCAGGAGTTCTTCAACCGTCAGCAGCGCGAGAATGGCAGCGGGGACGACGACGAAGCCACGCCTCCGCCGCGCAACCGCCGCGAACAGCGCGAACGCAGCACGCCGGCCCCGCAGCGGCCGACGCCGCGCGCTCCGCAGAGCGACGGCAGCGGGTTCATCATCAAGGCCGACGGCTACATTCTGACCAACTTCCACGTCATCGAGGACGGCGACAAGATCACCGTGCGCCTCAAGGACGGCCGCACGTTCCCGGCCAAGGTGGTCGGGACCGATCCGAACACGGACATCGCGGTCATCAAGGTCGACGCCACCGGGCTGCCGACCGCGGCCATCGCGGAGAACGACTCCATCCGCGTCGGGGAGATCGTCTTCGCCATCGGCGCGCCCTTCAATCTCGACTACACCTTCACCAGCGGCGTGGTCAGCGCCAAGGGTCGCAACCGCCTGGTGAACAATCCGCGCGGCTACGAGGATTACATCCAGACGGATGCCTCCATCAATCCCGGCAACAGCGGCGGCCCGCTGGTCAATCTCGACGGCCAGGTGGTCGGCATGAATACGCTCATCAACGGGATCAATCGCGGCCTCGGCTTCGCCATCCCGGCGTCCATGCTGCGCGATATCGGCGGCCAGCTGATGGAGAATGGCCGCGTCGTGCGGTCGTATCTCGGCATCCGGATCGACTCCGTGGAGGACTTCGCGCGCCGCCAGGAGAACATCAAGTTCGACGGCGTGAAGGCGGGCGTGGTGGTCGTGCAGATCGACCCCGAGACCCCGGCCTACCGCTCGGATCTCAAGCCGGCCGACGTCATCACGGCCATCGACGGCCGCGAGGTCCGGACGGCCGACGAACTGCGCAAGATCGTGGTCGGCAAGAAGGTCGGCACGAAGCTCGACCTGACCGTCGTCCGCAAAGGCAAGGTTATGCAGATCGCCGTGACCACGGCCGAACTCCCCGGCAGCGAGGCCCCCATCCGCGCCGCCAACCCCGGCGGGCGCGAGAAGCAGAAAGCCCCGGGCGAGGAGGAGCGCGCCACGTTCCACGGCCTCGAAGTGCAGTCGCTCACGCCTCAGCTGGCCAGCCAGATGGGCCTGCGCGACGAGAAGGGTGTGGTCGTGACCAGCGTGGCCGACGGCAGCCCGGCCGCCGAGGCGCAGCTGCGGGTGAAGGACGTCATCACCGAAGTCGGCGACAAGCCGGTGACCGATCTGGCCTCCTTCAAGGAGGCGATGAAGGAATCCGACGCCAAGCGCGGCGTCCTGCTCTACGTCGCCCGCGGCGGCAAAAACGGCGGCGGCAAGACCTTCGTGGTCATCAAGGAAAGCAAGTAGGCGCGCCGCTAACAGCATTCCCGATTACAGGCTGGCCCGCGACGGCCAGCCTTTTTCGTTTCAGCGCGAAAGCTCCCGCCCGGTCAAGACACGGATTGAGATTGGACTCCGGGGTCATTTTCGGCATCTTTCTCCCCCCGGCGCGCTCCCGCGCCCTCTGAACGATGCTGGATCTCATGCAAAAAGGCGGTCCACTCATGTGGCTGCTTTTGACGGTCAGTGTGCTGGCCCTCGCGATCTTCATTGAGCGGATGCTCTTCCTGCATCGCGCCACCATCTCGGTCACCGACCTCCTGCGTGGCCTGACCAATCTCATCCGCGCCGGGCGCTACGACGAAGCGGCCCGCGAGTGCCAGGCCACGCCGGGGCCGGTCGCCCGCGTGCTGCGCACGGCCATCGCCCACCATCGGGCGGGCCACGCCGAGCGGAAAGAGTATGTCGAGGAGGCGGCCCAGCTGGAGATCACCCGACTGGAAGGCTTTCTTCCGCTGCTGGCCACCATCGCGCACGTCGCCCCGCTGATCGGTCTGCTGGGCACGGTGACCGGCCTGCTCTCGGCCTTCTCAGCGGTGAATGCGCAGGGCGGGTTCGCCAACGCGGCCGATCTCTCCGCCGGGCTCTACAGCGCGCTGATCACCTCGGCCGGCGGCCTGGCCATCGCCATCACGGCCTACTTCGCCCACAGCTATTTGTGCTCTCAGGTCAATGCGCTCATCCACGACATGGAGCGCGCCGGCACCGGCATCCTGCACGTCATCACCGAGGCCCAGACGGAAGTGGCCGCGGGCGACTCGATCATTTCCTTCCAGGCTGCCGCCGCCTCCCTGGCGGCCGAACAGCAGGCGCGGCAGATTCCGGGTGAGCCGCCCGTCCGGCGCGACGGCCAGGCGGGCTAGTTCGTCCGCATGATCCTCCCGCGCCTGCAACCCGCCAAGCCCGGCGCGCTGCTCTTCGCGCCCCTGATCGGCACGGTTCTGCTGGTTGGCTTCTTCCTCGCCTACGGCCGCTCCTTCGTCGTCCAGCCCGGCATCGCGGTCGTCCCGCCGCCTTCGCCGTTTCTGGTCGCACCCTCGAAGGGGGCCACCGTGGTCAGCATCGTCTCCGGAGAAACGACCCGCATCTTCTACCGCGACCGGGTCGTCACGCTCGAAGAATTGTCCGTCGCCCTCGCCGCCGTGCCCGCCAGCGACGCCCGCACGCTCATCCTCCGGGCCGACCGCGGCACCAGCTACGAGACCGTGCTCGCCGTGGCCAATCGCGCCGTCGAGAAGCAGTTCACCGTGATTCTGGCCGGGAGCAGCAGTCGGTGAGAGGTGAGAGGTGAGAGGTGAAATAGGAGGGACTTCTGCGGGGCTCCCACTGAGCGCGGCACCGCCAAACCGTGCGGAAGAGCGCCAGGCGAGAAAAACACCGTCCTCTTCTCTTTCGCTCCTTCGCCCTCTTCGCAGCTTCGCGTGAACCCTTAGCACCTATCGTGCGAACGACGGCCGATACGTGCTCGGCGGCTGGTCGTCCGTGGGCCCTGGCAGAGCTGGCAGCGCCGGATCTGCCATCTCCGCCCACGCTGCGACCAGCCGGGCCTCCTCGCTCCCGGGCGCCGGCAGATAGATGCGCGCCGGCACCGGCGTGCGTGCCACCACCGGCGCGTATGCCACTTGGAACAGGTAGAAGCAGAGCGCGTGGCCGAAGAGCGAGGCCAGCAGAATGCCCGCATAGCGCCAGAGCGGATGCTCGGTCAGCGGCCGGGGCGGTTCTTCAGGCATGCTCCACGAGCGGTAGGCAGTGCTCGCCGGTCTGTCCAGTTCGGATCCAGCACACCGACTTACGCATGGATCACCTCGCACCTCGCACCTTTCTTCGTGCCTTCGCCCCCTTCGCTGCTTCGCGTGAACCCCTCGCTGCGCTCCCGCCCGCGACGGACTTCGCAATCGTCGCGACGCGATTTGGATTGCACTGCCGCGCCACGCGCCTCCGTTCCGGCCTGCAACTCGCATTCCCCCATTGATGAAAGCTCCCCTCATCCTCTCGTGTCTGGCGCTCGTCGCCTCCTCCGCCGCCGTCGTCCGCGTCTCCGCGCAGGAGCGGATCGAATTCCCTGCGGCCAGCCCGGCGACCACGCTCCAGCAGCGCGTCGGCCTGACCGATTTCGAAATCAAATACTCCCGCCCCAGCGCCAAGGGCCGCAAGATCTTCGGCGACCTCGTCAAGTTCGGTGAGCCCTGGCGCACCGGTGCCAACAACAACACGACCATCAAGTTCAGCGATGCCGTGAAGTTCGGCGACAAGGAGGTGCCCGCCGGCACGTATTCGCTCTTCACGGTACCGGGCGAAAAGGAATGGAGCGTGATGCTCTCCAGCGACACCAAGCAGTGGGGCACCGCCACCTACAAGAAGGAGAACGAGGTGGCCAATCTCAAGGTCACGCCCGGCAAGCTGAGCGATGCCGTCGAAACGCTGCACATTGGCCTGGAGGACCTGACGCAGGACTCGGCGCAGCTCGTCGTCGCGTGGGAGAAGACCCGCGTGGCCGTGAAGATCGGCGTGCCGACCGCGAGCAAGACGCAGAAGCTCATCGATGACGCCCTCGCCTCCGGCAAAGACCTGCCGGGCGGCTTCTACTCCGGCGCGGCCAACTTCTACTTCGACAACAACAAGGACCTGTCGAAGGCGATCGGCTGGATGGACAAGGCCATCGAGAAGAATGGCAAGGCTTGGTGGCTGATGCGCGCGAAGGCCAACATGCAGATCAAGTCCGGCGACAAGAAGGGTGCCATCGCCACGCTGAAGCAGGCGATCGAAGTGCACTCGGCCAGCGACCAGATCTTCAAGGCCGAGCTCGAACAGGACAAGAAGCTCCTCGCCAGCCTCGAGAAGTAATCACATGACCCACCCGCGCGGATTTCTCCTCCGCGCGGCCGCGGTCCTGTGCGCGGGCGTTGCGCTCGCGGATACGCCCGTGCCGCCGCGCCTCCCGCCTGCCATGAACGCAGCCGAGATCGAACACGGATTGCACCGCCTGAGCGTGCTCGGGCGGGTGCTCTACGTGGCCGCCCATCCCGACGACGAGAACACCAGCCTCATCGGCTGGCTCTCCAACTCGGCCAAGCTCGACGTCGCCTACCTCTCGCTCACCCGCGGCGACGGCGGGCAGAACCTCATCGGCTCGGAACTGCGCGAGGCGCTCGGCCTCATCCGCACCCACGAACTGCTGGCCGCGCGTCGGGTCGACGGCGGCCGCCAGTTCTTCACCCGCGCGAACGACTTCGGCTATTCCAAGAACCCGGAGGAGACGATGCGCATCTGGGATCGCGACAAGATCCTGGCCGACACGGTCTGGACGATCCGGCGCTTCCGGCCCGATGTCATCGTCACGCGCTTCAGCCCGGAGTATCGCGACACCCACGGTCACCACATGGCCTCGGCCATCCTCGCCGTGGAGGCATTCACCGCCGCGGCCGATCCGCAACGCTACCCGGAGCAGCTCAAATACGTGCAGCCGTGGAAGGCGCGGCGCATCGTCTGGAACACCTCGCAGTTCTTCTTCCAGGCCTCGAGGCAGCCGTTCAATGCGGCTGACTACTTGAGCTTCGACGCGGGCGGATTCGATCCGTTGCTCGGCCGCGCCTATGGCGAGATCTCGGCCGCCAGCCGCTCGATGCACAAGAGCCAGGGCTTCGGCATGTCGGTCTCGCGCGGCGAGCGGAAGGAGTATTTCAAGCTCCTGGCCGGCGAACCCGGCGAGAAGACGCCACTCGACGGCGTCGACACCACCTGGGCCCGCGTGCCCGGCGCCAGCGGCATCGCGGCGCAGATCGAGGCGCTGCAGAAGTCCTTCCAGCCCCGCAAACCCGCCGCCTCCGTGCCGGGCCTGCTGGCCTTGCGCAAGGCGCTCCGGAAGCTGCCGGCCGAGGCCTACACCGCGGCCAAGCTCGTCGAGGTCGAACGCCTGATTGCCGCCTGCCTCGGCCTGCATCTCGAAGCGGTCGCCACCCGCGCCACGGCGAGTCCGGGGCAGGAACTGGCCATCGCGCTCGAGGGGATCAGCCAGGCCGGCGTGAATGTGACTTGGAAGTCGGCCCGCAATCGCGCCACCGGCGAAACTCTGACGCTCGACACCGCGCTCACAGCCGCCTCGCTCTTCAAGAAAGAGCTGAACGTGAAGCTGCCGGCGGATCTGCCGATCACGCAGCCGTATTGGCTGCAGAAGCCCGGCACCGACGGCACGTTCGAGGTCGCGGACCAGCAGCTCATCGGCACGCCGGAGAATGCGCCGGCCATTGCCTACGACGCCGTCGTGGCGATCGAGGGCGAGGAGCTGAGCTTCGAGCTGCCCGTGCGCCAACGCCGCAACGACCGGGTCGAGGGCGAGGTCCGCGAGCCGCTGGTTATTGCGCCGCCCGTGGTCGCGGCCTTCGCGCATCCGTTCCTCGTCTTCCCGAAGGCCGAGCCGCGCAAGGTGGCGGTCCGTCTGCAGGCCACCAGCGGCGCCGCCCAGGGCGAGCTCGCGCTGGAGGCACCGGCTGGCTGGAAGGTCGAGCCGGCGTCGCTGCCGTTCGCGTTGAAGACGCAGTCCGATGAACTCGGCTTCGAATTCACCGTTACTCCGCCGGCCGGCACTTCGACCGGCCAGCTGCGCGCGGTCACGAGCGTGGGCGGCCGGAAGGACTCCTACGCCCGGCAGCGCATCCACTATCCGCACATCGGTACGCTCACGCTCCTGCCGCCGGCGGAGACCCGCCTGGCGCGGGTCGACGTCCAGGTGACCGCGCGGAAGATCGGCTACATCCCGGGTGCCGGCGACGACATCCCGGCCGGTCTCGAGCAGCTCGGCTGCACGGTCGCGACGCTGGCCGATGCCGACATCCAGGCCGGCGCGCTGGCGCAGTTCGACGCCGTCGTGCTGGGCGTGCGCACGTTCAACACCTCCGACCGCTCGCCCGCCTGGCTGGCGGAGTTGAGCGCCTATGCCGCGAAGGGCGGCGTGGTGGTGGTGCAGTATCACACCACCGATCTCAAGGTGCGCGAGGTCGGTCCGCTGCCGATCAAGCTCTCGCGCGAGCGCGTGACCGACGAAACCGCCGAGGTTCGCATTCTGCAGCCGCCGCATCCCGTGGTGCTCGGGCCGAACAATCTCGGGCCCGACGACTTCAAAGGCTGGGTGCAGGAGCGCGGACTCTACTTCGCCGGCAGTTGGGATCCCGCCTGGCGGCCGGTCTTCTCGCTCAACGACCCCGGCGAAAACGGCCTCGAAGGCGGCCTGCTCGTGGCCCGCACGGGCAACGGCTACTTCGTGTACACCGGCCTCGCCTTCTTCCGTCAGTTCCCCGCGGGCGTGCCCGGCTCGTACCGGCTGTTCGCGAATCTGGTCTCGCTGGGGAAGTAGGCGTCACTGCCTGCAGGCGGTCGGGTGACCTCGAGGAACCCAAGGAAAGAGGCTCGGGCTCGTGCGAACGAGTCCGGGCCCGCCGCGTGATTCGAGCGTCGGGGAATGCGCTCAGGTTCCGAACAGCTCGGTCAGCGGCAGGGCGAATTCGGGCAACAGTTCCGGCTCGTCCAGCACGCCGTCGCGTCGCACGGTTTTCACGGGACGATCGGCACGATGAATGGACACGCTCTTGGATTTCGGCCGCACCACCCAGACCACGCGGGTGCCGAGCGAAAGGTAGTCGTCGATCTTCTCCGCCACCTCTTCGTGCGTGTCGCCCGGCGAGACGATCTCCACTGCAAGGTCCGGCGAGCCTGGAAAGAAGCCGGTCCCCGCGAGGTGCAGCCGGGCCGCGCTGACGAACGCAATGTCCGGCGCGCGCACGGTGTCGGGGTCGCCCGCGAGCTGAAAACCGGTTTCGACGGTCGTTTCCCCGAGTCCGTGACGTTCCACGAACGCACTCAGAATGCGCCCCAGCTTGGAGGCGTAGCGGCCATGTTCGAATCCCGGAGGCATGGTGGTTCGCAATTCGCCACGCACCAATTCGTGGCGCCGGCCGTCATCTCCCAGCGCCAAGAGTTCGGCCGCCGTCATTAGCGTCGGAGCCATCGTGGACATGCCGCAGTCTAGGCGCAGTTCGCCGGCCGCGCCAAGCGCGTTGGAGCGTCACCGCCGCAGGCGATAGTAGCGCTTCGTCAGCGAGGTCAGCGGCAGCGGATAGACGTTCTCTGCGCCGGCCGGTTGAATGCCGCCGACGACCACGGTCCAATTCTGCAGATCGGCCGACTCCTGCAGCACGACGGCCGGATCGCTCGCGTCCCAGCGCAGGCTGGCGGTGCCGGGCGCGGCCTGGCCGCCGTAGGCAATGCGCAGCTGCGGCGCAGCGGCCACCGCGGGCGAGCGGCTGAGCGGATCGCGCGGATCGGTGCCGGCGTTGTGCTCGGCGTAGTTGAGCATGCCATCGCCGTCGTCGTCGCCGTTCGGATTGGTCACGCCGGTCAGCGCCTCCCAGGCGTCGGAGAGGCCGTTGCCGTTGGCATCGACGAACCCCGTCAGCTGCGCCGGCGGCACGGTGCCGAAGGTGTAGCTCGCGCTGGCGATGGGTCCAATGACGGTGCGGCCGTCGACGAACGAGGTGACGTAGGCGCGGACCACCGCATCGCTCGAGATCGTCGGCAGTTGAAAATCCACCGAGGCGAAGCGCCACGGGCTGCCATTGATCGAATACATGACCGAGCCCGCGCCGCCGGCATCGAACTGCAGCGCGAGCGGCGTACCCGCGGGGTAGAGCCCGGAGGCGGGATTGATGCGAACCTGCGGCCGGGCCGACTGCGCCTGGGTCCGCGGGCTGTGGAAGGCGACCGACGCAGCGGGGCGCAGCTGATTGGCGAGCAGGAAGGAGGTGGCCACCGGCACCGACAACGGGCTGCTCAGGAGGCTGCCGAGGCCCGCGGCTGTGCCGGCGTCGAGGAGCGATTCGACCGTGGCGTTTCCGCTCAGACTGGAGCCGCCCGTGGTCCAGTCGCGCACGCGGAAACGCTGCAGGCTGACGGCCGTCGGATCGACAAAAGGCTCGCCGCGGAAAGCGAGGAGATTGGCGTAGAAATCGCGCGTGCGGCTGAGGTCGGGCAGCGCGCCGCTGGCCCGCCGCGTGTAGTGCCCCGGGCTGCCGGCATCGCTGAAGCGGGCGTAGGTCGGCGCGCCACCCTGACCGCCGAAGACGTAGAAATCGCCGCTCGCGGCCACCGGCAGGAGGGTGTCGGGCTCGAGCCCGCCGAGATCGAGGTCCTCGAGCAGCGCAGGCGGATTGGTGCCGTCGAAGGAGAAGATCGAGGCCGCCGGAGCATCGGCCCAGACGACCAGCAGCCGATGCGCCGGCGAGGACAGCAGCACGTGCACCTCGCGGATCGGACGTCCCAGCGGGAAGGCGCTGAGCGGAAAGGCCTGCAGCCCGCTCGATGGCCCCGCGACTTCATTCAGCCGGCCGGTGTGCAGCAGCGAGTCGCCCGGCGTCCAGAGCAGCAGCGTGGTCGAGGTGCCGCCGGCATCGAGCGCGGCCAAGTCGGCGTTGAAGAAACCGTGCACGAAATGCGAGCCCGGCGCGATGTCCTCGAGGCGCGCCACGGCGGTCGCAGCGGACGCATCGACCTGCCGGAAGTCGAGATGGGTCGCTGTGGCGGGGAAGGTGAAATCGACCACCACCGCGTGCAGTCCCGGGGCGGTGCGATGCGCGTGTACGATTCGCGATTGGCGCGGGTTGTTGCCGACGGAGTACGCCTGCCAGAGGCCGAAGTCGGCGCCGGTGCGGGTGGCTTCGAGCGGCGGCGGGGCGAAGAACGTGCCGCCGATGTCGCCATCGGGCAGCGCGAACCCCGCGATGACGCCGGCCAATTCGCCGGGGATCGGCAGGGTCGCGAGCGAGAGCGGATCCGGGCTGCTGAGATAGAGCGGGTCCGGCACCGCGCCGCCGCCGACGGGCGCGAACTGCACTGCATTGAACGTTCGCGAGGTGACGGCCAGCGAGCGGGCGAGGGGATCGAGGAACTGGCCGACCGCCAGCGTCTCCACGCCCTCGAAACCGACCGATTGCGGCGCGCCCCAGGTGATCGCGCCCGCCGCATCGGTCAGGCCGAGTACGTGCACCCCGCGGGCACGATCGAGCAGCACGACATCGGGGAGGCCGTCGGCGTTCTGATCGTACGTGGCGGCGAAGCGCGTGGCGCTGCCGGTCACCCACGGCACGGCGTCCGGCACGATCTGGGCGGTCGCTGCGGGCGCGAGCGCGAGGCAGGAAAGCAGAAGCGAGCGAGTGAGGGCCTTCATGGCGTTTCGGGAATGGTGACGGTGCCGCAGTCGATGACGTGCTGGATCTCGCCGTCCGGGCGATATTTCACGAGATAATAACGATAAGCCTCGCCTTCCTGCACCGGATGCGTGTCGGTGAGCGTGAGGAACGTGCCGGGCAGGCCCCCGACGTCGAAGGTGAGCGCCTTGACGAAGGGATCGAGAATCGTGGTCACCGGCAGCGTGTAGTCGCCGAAGGTTTGGTTGTCGGTGCGATACGAGATGGCCGGCCGCAGCGGCGAGACCTGCACCAGCGAGCCCGGGGCATTGCTGCCGAGCGTCTGGCGGAAGAGCACCCCCGGCCCGCCGGCACCGGGGAAGAGATAGGCGTTCGGATCGGGTCCGGCGGCGAACGGAATGGTCGTAGTCGGGAACGCCAGATAGCGCGTGGAGAAGGCGTAGGGATGGAGGGCGCAGCTCGGATCCTCCGGTGCGTGCGCGATCGGGATCGGTTGGAGCGATTGGTAACCGATGGTCACCACGACCGGGTAGAGCGCCGCCGCCGCGGCCGTGGGCACCGTGCTGTAGGCCGGCACGAAGTTCGGCTGCTGCAGCGCGTCGCTGGTGCGGACGGCATCGACTCCAGCCACGCGCAGGACCGGCGGCAACGGGCGCGCCGGCCAGGCCACGAGCGTAGGCGACTGATTGCTCGGATTCTTCCAGGTGAAGAGCTGCGCCTTGCTCTGCACGTATTTGGAGTCGTCGAGCCCCAGGGCGGCGACGTAGACGACGTAGGTCACGCCCGGCACCACGCGCAGCTCGGCCTGGTGCACCGCGGTCGTGCTGCCGACCGGTAGCGACGGCGTGGAGAAGAACCGATCCACGCCGATGAGCCGCGGAGTGCTCTCGCCCGGCACGAGATAGGAGGTCTTAAAGTACTGCGCCGGCAGATCGCCCTGCGTCAGCGGCGAGCCTGGTGGGATGGTGGCCGCGCCGGAGACGGTGTCGCTGTCGTTGATCGGTACGACGAAGACCTGGAAGCGCGCCACGCCCGGCGCGGGGCAGAACCAGCGCACGCGCAGATGCTCGGGACGGCTGGCGTCGCTCGGCTCGAGCAGGGCCTCGGGCGTATTGACCAGCGGCTGGGTGGGATCGGGGATCAGCACCACCTTGCCGAGGAAGGTCAGCGGGCTCGGGTTGTTGTTCTGGTCGAAGCACTGCGCGAAGTAGCGCACGACCGAGCCGTGCGGCGGCATGGCCTTGTCCTGCACGAGGATCTGCTCCGGCGGGAGCGCCGTCGGATCGACGCTGCTGCTGCGCACGAGCGAGAGATCGCCGTCGTCCACGCGGCGGAAGATGCGCCACTCGCGCGTCGTGGCGGGCAGATTGATGCCCACCGTGATCGGCGTGAGCTGCGGCCCCGCGCCGCGCGGATCGTGCAGGCAATGGCATGCGCTGCTGCCGCTGGGGAAGGCGAGGAAGCGATACTCGTGCGACTGCCCGTCGCCGTGGCTGCGTCCCGGATGCGCGAAATACACGACGCCGTTGCGCACCGTGGCCGCGCCCAGCGAAACGAAGAACGGCCCGAGTTCTCCCGGCCCGCCGAAGCCGGTGGTGCGGCCCTGCACCGCGATCGTCTGGCCCTCGTAGTTGCCGTTCGGCAGGAGCGCCTGAACCGTGGCCGGTCCCACGGGCGTGGCAGCGGCAAAGTCCACCGCATTCACCAGCCCGGCCAGCTGACCGCCGGGGCCGTACTCGGTCGGCGCGAAGCGGCCGGTCACGAAGCGGATGGTCGTGTACTCGGTTTCGCTGGGGCTGAGGACATCGCTGTTCGCGACGATCGTGCCGAACGAGGAAAGACAGCCGTCGGCGCCCTGACCGACGCACGTGATGACGTAGGCACTCGGACCTTCGACCGCGAACAGATCCTGATCGTACACCACCTCATCGCTGTCCGGGGGGAACTGCAGAAAGGGCGTGGTCGTGACGTTGTTGCCGAGCACGAAGCTGAACTGCACCGCCATCACGCTGCGGTCACCGGCGCGGCGCTTCGCGCGCAGGCGGACGTGGCAGATCTTGGAATCGGTCGTGGCCGTGCCCACGCGCGGCTCGGTCGTCGGCACGCCTTCGGGCAGCGTCAGCAGCCGGCCGCAGTTGGCATTGATGAAGCCCTGCGGCGCGTCCGGTCCTTGCCGATCGCGGAAGACGCCCAGCCCCGGCCCCGCGGGCGCGCTCTGCACGCGATCGTGCGGCGAGGAGAAGAAGCCGTCGAGGGGCGTGTCGTGCAGCGCGCAGACGCCATACCAGACGGTGCGATCGAGATTGCCCGGCGTGGGCAGAGCGGTGGTGTCGATGTACTCCAACTGGCCGTTCGCATCGGCCGCGCTCTGCGGCACGTAGCCGATCGGCTCGAAGCTGCGGAAGGCCTGCGGGTCGGAGAAAGCGTTGAGACTCGGGCTGACACCTTCCGGCAGCAGGCCGCGATAGACCGCATAGCGCTGCGTGGTGCGGGCATTGGCTTCGGTCCCGTTGGCATTGGCCCGCCAGCGCACCACGAGATGCCGCTGGAGGCCGGCGCCGACGGGGAGATCGGCCACGGTCAGCTGCGCCGGCACGTCAGGCGGGATGGTGCGCACGGCGAGGCCCTCGGCGAGCGGCGAGGGCGGTCCCGTGCGGCCGAGGAGATCGACGGCACGCACGAAGTAGAACCAGCGCGAGCCATCGGTCAGGCCGGCAAACCGCGGGCCGTTCGGGTCGTCGACCACGAGCTGGCCGCGGTTGGCGTCGTCAGCCAGGAAGAAGGTGGTGCGGTCGGGGTCGGCAATGTCGACCTCGCTGTCGTCGAACAGTTTGTGCACCGGCACCGGCGCGAGATTGACCTGGGCGAAGTTCGGCGTGGCCGGCTGACCGCCGAGCACGGGCGGGCCGTATTGAGCCACGAACTGCTCGATCTGCGTCGCCGAGGCGGAGAGCGGCAGTCCGTGGCTCTCGGCGAAAGCCGCATTCACCCGGTAGGCCACGAAGCCGAGCGAATGCAGGTGGCGGCGCCGCAGTTCGGCCGGCACGGCCCAGCGCAGTTTGACGGTGAGATCGGACTGCGGGCGCAAGTCCGGCACCTGCACCACGCGGCCGGGCGCCGTCAGCGCCTCCGATTGCCCGGGCGTCAGCTGCACGCGTCCGACCACCAGACCGTCGGTCGTCCCGTCCCACTCGCGCACCTCCACCACGACCGGTCCGACGGTGCCGGCCGCCAGCGGTCCCGCCCAGGCCTGGCCGAGCGCCATGCGCAGCGCGGGATGGCGCGGTGCCATCAGGTTCAGCGCTGCGTAGCCCTCGGACACCTGCAGAGCGCGGCCGAGCGCGGCATTCAGCTTCCGCGCGACTGGCTGCGCGTCGAAGATCGAGACCCAGCGCTGCAGCTGGGCGTCGTAGGTGCCGCCCCACGACGCCCGGCGCAGCAGGACGCCGAGGTCGTCGTTGAGCGCATTCTCCGCGACCCCGAGCGTGGCGGCGCGGGTGAGATAGGACTGCAGCACGGGCTGATCGCTCGTGGCCCGCACGACCGCCTGCCGGGTGAAGGTGCCGTTGGGCGCGGTCTGCAGGTAGATGGCGTAGGAGCGGTTCGAGGGCGCGGCCTGGGGCGTCTTCCAGACCACGTAGAGCCAGTTGCGTCCATCGGTGCCGGGCGTGGAAAGGCCGGCGGTGTAGATGGCGTCGTCGAGACTGGGCTTGGGCGCGCCCCGGCCGCCGGGCCCGATCTGGGCGGGCAGCGGCGCGAGCAGCGTGAGGCCGAGGAATCCGGCGAGCGGGAGAAAGACCTTCGGAGTCATGGCGAAAATGCGAGGGGCAGCGCGCGAGCGGCGACTCAGAGATCGAGCGAGAACTGCAGCGGCTGGTAGCCGAACTGCAGGCGCAGCGTCTTGCTGAGCGTGACGTCGAACGGCGAGATGCCGAGCGTGATGGAGAAGCTGGCGCTGCCGTTGCCGACGATTTGGCTTGGCGGTGTGGCCAGCTGAGCGAGCAATTGCTCCGGCGAGGAGATGGTCCGCGCGCCGGTCGCGCCGACCAGTGAGACCCGCGCGGCGATGTCGGCGATGGCGAGCACCTCGCCCGAGATGCCGAGATCGCCCCGCAGCCCGAGGGTGTAGTCCCAGGCGCTGCTCGCCTGCTGCTGGCGGGTGAAGAAAAAGGCGCCCAGGCCCGCGCCGGCCTTGAGATTGAGCATCGGCGACGGCGGGATGCCGATGAGCGAGTTCACGCTGATCGTGCCGTAGCCGAAGACATAGAAGCCGTAGGTCGGGTTGGGATTGCTGAAATCGAACACCGGCGCGACCGCCGGGTGGTCGAGCAGCTCGGCCGTCTGCGCATCGATGCGACCGACGACCGAACGCAGATCGCAGGAGCGGCCGAAGAGGAAGGCGGCCTCGATGTCCGAGTAGTCGCTCTTGCCGGCACCAGCGCCGTAGAGGTAGGCGTCGCCGGGATCGCCGAAGCCGAAGCCGAGCTCGGCTCGTGTGATGGTGAGGATGCCGAGCTTGAAACCACTGCCCGCGAGGCTGAGCCGACCGGCGAGACCGGTGGGGAAGAGCCCGCTGCCGAAGGCGAACTTCGCCTCGGCCTCGACGGTGACGGGCGCGGCCGGGACGCCGAAGTTGAATTGCGTGGTCGCGCCGAGCGTGAGCTCCGCCTGGATGCCCGAGGCCACGGAACAGGCATTGCCGGGGGTCTCGCTCGAGAGGTCGCGGAAGAGCAGCCAAGCCTTGAAGGCGAACTCGGTGCCCACGCTGATCTTGAAATCGGCGTCGAGCCGAAGCTCGTGCAGCGAGTCGCCGTTGATCCGCGCCTGCCCGTCGATGCGACCGAACTTGAGGTCGGGCAGCAGCCCCATCGGCGAGGCCACCGGGTTGATGGCGGCCACGTTCTTCTGCAGCAGCTCGTTCACGCCGGCGAAGACGCCGTCCAGGGCGCCGCGGACCTGATCGCGGGTGTCGCTGAGATGCACCCGCATCTCCTCGGCCAGCCGGCCGGCGGAGAAGTCGCCGAGGAAGTAGGCCAGGATGGCATCGGCGACCTCGGCGTCGCTGGCCTGGGCCAGCGGCAGCGCGAGATCCGGCAGGGCGGGCGCATCGGGCAGCGCCTGCAGCAGGATCGCGTTCCAGTCGGGCGTGAGGGTGACCGCGTTGATGCCGTTCTTGAGTGCGGCGATGCCGCTGCGGATCTTCGTCAGCTGGGACTTGGCGCTATTGATCGTCTCCTGCACGTCGGCCGGCAGCACCGAGCCGGCGGTCGTCGCGCCGGGCGGCTCGGTGGTGGGCGCGAAAGCATTGGCGAGCTGGACGATCTGCTGCGCGGAGTTGAGCGCGGCGAGGAGCGAATCGGCCAGGATCGTGACCTGATCGAGCCGGAGGAAGACCTCGTGCTTCCACGACGACGGCAGCGGTGAGCCGCCCACCGCCTGGCTGAAGGCGACGTTGAGCTGCGCGGCCAACGCGGTGCGGAGCTGGGCGGGGCTGAGCGGCGTGCTGCCGGCGGCCTGACGGACGCTGTGGATCGCTTCGATCAGCGGGCCGCGCACCAGCTTGTCGGGCGTGTCGGCCAGGCACTGCTCGAAGACCGCCAGCGCGTTGAGCGCGGTGGGGAAGTCGGGGCTGACGCCGGCGATGGCCGCGAGCGCACCGCTGGCGCCGTCGAGCACCTCGCCGAGCAGCTTGTTCGCGTCGACGCTCGGCAGCGGCAGGCCGACATCCGCGCGGAACTTCAGATCGGCCGTCGAAGGCGTGAGCGAGCGCACCTGGCTGCGCACCTGCGCCACGGCGAGGTGGTCGCTGACCTCCTGGCCGGCCTTGGTGCGGAAGGAGCGGGCGGACGGATTCCACTCCAGCGGATAGTCGAACTTGATCAGCCCGAGCCAGTCCTTGCGGGCCCGCGTGAAGTAGGTCGCAGCCGTGCGGTACGTGGTGAGGTCGACGAACGTGCCCGGCGGCCCGGGCGCGACGGGCGTGCCGTGGTTGGTCGGGTCGACATACGCCTGCTCGAAGGCGCTGGCGGAATCGGGCGGCAGCATTACGTACACCGAGCTCTCCGCGCTGGCTCCGGCATTGGCCTGGAGATGCGCGTTCAGGCTGTCGAAGAACGGCACATCGATCGCGCCGAAGACGTTCGCGAAACCGATGCTGGGCGTGCCGCCCGCGCCCGGCCAGTCGTTGAAGTAGGCGCCCGAGGCCGGCGTGACGGAGTAGTTGGAGGCGCCGGGGCCTTTGAGCCGGACGTTGCCCGGCACGCGCAGGCGGGAGTCGATCCCCGTGATCGCGAAGTTGTTGTCGGCCGCATCGCGCGCGACCAGCGAGGCATTCGGACGGAACCCGAGCACGCCGCCGAGGAGTTGGTCGGTGAAGGCCGGCAGCCGCGTCTGGATGCCCAGCGCCAGCAGGGTCGGCGTGCTGCCCGGGGCGGCACACGCGTCGGGCTGCACGAAGCTGAGGCTGAGGACGTCGAAGTCCGTGCGCCAGTAGTCGAGCCGCTTGCTGCCTTGTTCCGGCGCGACCTCGCCGCGGTCGAGCGCGCCATTCCCGAAGAGACGAAGGTTGCGAAAGCTGATCTGCACCGAGGCGGGATACGCCGGCGCGGGGCCGCCGACGGTGACGCTGCCGTCGAGCTTCGATTTCTCGATGACGGTGTCGAGGTAGGCCAGCTTCACCCCGTCGAAGTGCATCGGGAAGCCATTGACCGTGACGTCGAGCGGCGTCTGCGACTGCACCATGCCGCTCACGCCGCCGGGGCGGAAGTAGAGCTTCGTCTCCGGCAGCAGCGCGTAGGGCCCATAGCCGGTGCCGCCGAACAACGTGCGGCCTTCCAGCGTGGCATTCTCGCTGCGGCGCACATTGAAGCCCGCGTAGTCGGCCTGGCCGGCCAGATAGCCGTCGGTGCCGGGGAATTCGTTCAGCTCGCCGCCGGCGAGTTGGAAGGAGCGTCCGGTCAGCTGGGAGGCGGCGGCGCGATCGTAGCCGATCACGCCACTGGCGCCCGCTTCGGCCCAGGCGACCTGCGTGCCGGGCAGCAGGACCTTGCCGCGCAGCGGCGTGAAGTCGGTGTTGATGATGGCGTGGGCGAAGAGCAGCGGCGCGGTCGAGATCGTACCCCACGGCAGCGATGCGATCGGGTCGAGCTCGGTCGGCACCACGATCTGGCCGCTGCCGAGCAGCGAGCCATCGGCCGTGAAACGCAGTGTGTTCGCGTCCGGCGCAAACGCGAAGAAGCGGCCCGGCGCGACGGGCAGCCCGCTCGGGCAGGTGGGCTGATTGGCCTCCGGCTTGGCGTTGGGGACGTAGAAGCCCAGCACGCCGTTGACCCCGCGCAGGTCGCTGCTGCCGGCCACGCGATCATTCAGGATCCGGAAGCTGCCATCGACCACACCGGCCTGCTGCATGCGGACATACCAGAGGTAGGGGAAATGCGTGTACCAGGTGCCGCCGGTGAAGCCGAGGCGCAGCGTGTGCACGAAGGCCGCACCATCGGGGCCGGCGCTGATCTCGATCTGATCGCTCGGGTTGACCGTGGCGAAGCGGAAATGCTGGTCGTTGCCGCCGTGCAGCGGAAAGCCCGCGGGCAGCAGACCGGTGTTCTGGTAATTCTCCAGCGTGGCGATCTCCAGGAAGCTGTCGTAGGCCACTGTCTCGGGGAAGAAGCGGAAGCGGCCGGTGGCGAAATCGACCGTCAGGGTGGAAGCGCGGAAGACGAGCGGAAGCCGGTCCAGCGCGAGATAGACCGGACCGCCGGTGCCGAGCGAGAGCGGCAGCAATTGCGCATTCAGCGGCGCGTTGAGGTCCACCACTTTGGTCCGCAGCGTGCGCTGGCCCGGTGTGAGCGAATACCCGAGTCCGCGCGGGAGTCGGACGCTGACCTGCCCGGCGCTGGCACCGCCGGTGCCGACGGTCACGTTGCTGCGCGCGACGGCGATGCCATTGACGTTCACCTGCGCGGGCAGTCCGCCGACCGCGATGGGAGCTTCGCCGATGTAGATGGCATCTCCATTCGGCTGCACCCGCACGTCGAGCGCCACGTTGCCGAAGGTGCCGCCGCCCGCTGGCAGGAAGCCGTGCCCCGCGGCCACCGCAAGCAGCGTGGTGGGGAGCGGGGTGGCGTTCGGATCGAGCAGCGCGGCGGGGTCGTTCGTGACCGCATCGAACACGCCCTGCACGCTGCCGAAGCTGACGTTGCCGGTCAGACTGAGCAGACGCTCGGCCGCAAAGGCGCGGGATCCGTCGACGCCCGCCGTGCCGTCGTCGTCGTGGGCGATGGTGAAGACCGGCGTGTAGAGCTCGCCCGGCACGAGGACGTTCGGCGGCACGGTTAGCTCGACGGTCAGGTTCGCCTGCCGAAAGGTCGGCTCGGCCGCGGCGCCCGTGCCGCCGTCGTGGGTCGGCACCGGCAGCGCAACGACGATCTCGGGCTGCGTCCAGACCGTCGTGCCGGAGGCGTTGCGCAGCGAGGCGGTCAGACGCGCTGTGACGCTGCCGGGCTGCGCGGCGGCCTCGAAGCCGTCGAATCGCCAGGCCAGGACCCGCGCGGTGCAGAGGAAGCCGGTCTGCGCGCCGATCCGCCAGCGCTTCTCCCAGGAGAGGAGCTCGGCCGAGACGCTGGCATTGACCGCCGCGTCGGCGCTCATCGTATTCGTGAAATGCTGGTACTGCGCCGTGCTGGCCGCGGTGGCATCGACCGGCACCGAGGTGAATGGCCCCGCCGGCAGCGCGCCCGCGGCTCGCCGCCACTTGGCGCGGAGCCGATAACGGTTCTGCGCCTGCAGCCGCTGCTGCGGGACGAAGGCGACCTGGAAGGTGTGGTTGTCCGTCGGATTTCCGCTGTCCAGCGAGACCTGGTAGACCTCGCTGAGTTCGGTCACGACCGGCCCGCCGCCCTGCGGGATGATCGGCACCGCGTTTCCGTCCTGATCCTCCAGCCAGACGACCGATTCGAAATTGGCTCCGGCATTGTCCAGCCCGTCCCAGGCGAAGTTCATCGCCCACTCGCCCCGGATGAGCGCCCGGCTGGGCACGCGCCCCGTCACCTGATCAGCCTCGATCAGGAAGCCGGTATAGCCGGTCGTGCGGATGTGGACCGAGACGCTCGGATTCACCCCCGCGAGCGCAGTGCAGGTGGAAAGGACGAAGAGGCAGGAGACAGCCAGAGACTTCGGAAGCATGGAAACAAGGGGTGCTACCCCCAATTCCGAGTCTTAAGCGGGCGGTTACAGCGTTGCTGTAAAAAAAGCCCACCATGGGTTGGTCTTTCCTCACCATGGGTCGACGCCGAGCCGGTGCGCATGGCCCGGTGGATGCAGGGGCGCCCAGCTTTCGTTGGCACGAACCCAGGCGATCGCGGATTCGAGGCTATTGCCCAGCACTAGCTCCGTGTGGAGGAATTCCAGCAGCGTTGCGCTGGCCTCCGCCCCGCGCTCTGCCTCGAGGAAGAGCAGCAGCGCATCCGAGCCGTTCTCGTAGTCGAACGAGGTCCAATCGCTGCCCCGAAAATTGCCGCTGGAGCGCGCCGCCAGCGCATCGGGCAGCGCGTAGCGCAGGTCGGCGTCGGGATTGGGCAGCAGCGCCGGGTCGAGCCGCAGGACGAAGAGGGTCATGGCAACCATCCGCTCCGCGCTCTTTCGCGCCTAAGGTTCTGAGGGCGTCGCGGCCGTCGCCACCAGGGGCAGGAGGAAGAGGACGCACAGGGGCATCAGCTCCTGCTGCAGACGACGAGAACCGTCGAATCCGAGCAGCACCCACGGAGCCCAGACGGCAACGGCGATGACGGCGTAGTAGAGCAAGAGCCGGCGTTTCGCTTCACCGCGGAATCCGCTGCTCAGCGCCGGGAGCAGGCGCATTCCCCAGGCGGCGAGACCGACGACCGCGCCGCAGAGCAGCAGACCGAACAAATCGCGTCCGGGCCGGGCGAACCCGCCGCTCACCATGGCAAAGGCGAACAAGGCGGCGGCCACCGCGGCCAGCGCCACCAGCGTCACCAGCAGCCAGAGCATCGCCAGATGCAGCGTCCGTTTCACGCGCCGGCCTGCTGGAAATCGTAGAGCGCCCCGAGCCCGAGAATGTTCGTCAATTCGTCGAGCGCCGCACGGCATTCCTCCAGCAACGCCGGGTCGGCCAGGTCGTCGGGCAGGAGGGTCTCGCGGTAATGCCGGCGCACCCAGGCGGACAGCGCGGCGTAGCTGGCGTCATTGATGAAGACCCCGGGGGCGACCGCGGCGATCTCGGCGTCGTTCAGGACCACCCGCAGGCGCAGGCAGGCGGGGCCGCCGCCGTTCTTCATGCTCTGGCGCAGGTCGAAGTAGAGCACGTCTTGCAGCGGGCACTGTTCGTCGGCCAGCATGCGCTCGATGACCCGGTGGGCGGGGGCGATCTCCTGGCATTCCGCCGGGGCCACCAAGGTGAGGCGGCCGTCGGGCATGACCAGGAGTTGGCTGTTGAAGAGGTAGGAACGAACGGCGTCGGCCAGCGAGAGATCCTCGGTGGCCACGCGGAACGTCTTCAGTTCGGCGCCGCTCAGTTCGCGGAAGCGGCTGCGCAGCTCGGCCACGGCGGCATCGCCGCGCTCGAAGGCCTGCTCGTGGTAGAGCAGGAAATCGCAGGTGCCGGTGGCGATGACGTCATTGTGGAAGACGCCGGCGTCGATGGCCTCGGGCAGCTGCTGGGTGAAAACGACGCGGGTCGGCGGCAGGAGGTGCTGCCGGGCGACCGTCTCGCTGGCCAGCAGCGTCTGCCGCGCCGGATAGCGCGCCGGGACGCGCCAGTCGAGCCGGGCCGAGGAGCGTCCGACCACGAAATGATGCAGCCCGCGCGCGCCGTGGGCGGCGGCGAAGCGGGTGTGATTGGCCGCGCCTTCGTCGGCGAAGTCGCTGTCGCCGGCCAAGGGCGGGTGATGCACGAAGCGCTCGGGATCGGGGAAGAGCGCCCGCAGCACCGCGGCGGTTTCCGGAGCCTCGATGGAACGGTGGAGGTTCGAGGCGAGGTTGGCCGGCGTGAAATGCACGCGGCCGTCCGCCGTGTCGACGCTCGGGGCGACCGTGGCCGCATTGGCCACCCACATGCTGGAGGCCGAGCAGCAGGCGGCGAGCACCTGCGGCGCCTCGCGCTTGGCGCGCTGCAGGATGGCGGCGGTGTCGGGCCCGTCGAAGCCGAGCCGGCGCAGCGCCGGCAGGGACGGCCGGTCGAGGGGCGGGATGAGCGCCTGTTTCAGGCCGCGATCGGCCAGCGCCTTCATCTTGGCCAGCCCCTGCAGCGCGGCTTCGCGCGGATGCGACGGCACGAGACGGTTGGCCCGCGAGGCTTCGTTGCCGGTGGCCAGGCCGGCGTAGTTGTGGGTGGGGCCGACGAGGCCGTCGAAATTGACTTCGTGGGTGGGCATGGCGGGAGCGAACGGGAATGGCTGGGGCGAGGCGGGCGTCAGGCTCAGGCGCGTCGCTTCTCCCCGTAGAGCGGCAGGTATTGAAACTTGCCTCCAGGCTGGAGATCGAGCCGGCGCGCGGCGGCGGCGTCCAGATCGGCCGTGCCGTCGGTGTTCTCCCGCACCGCGCCCAGCGTGGCGCGGAACGCCAGCTGGAGGTTGGCGACAAGGCAGGCCCGGGCGTCGGGCAGGGGAGCCGGATGGAGCGCGCGCAGGTCGGTCACCCGCCGCCGCTGCACCGCGCGCACGCTGGCCAATTCGGCCCGCACGAGGGGGCCGGCGTCGAAGATGTCGACCTCGCCCGTTTTCTGAAAGCCCTCGTTCAGGAGCAGGCGGAGAGCGGGTTCGGTGTCGCGATGCACCCGGCCGATGACCGCCTGCACCTCGGGCGGGAGCAGCTGAACGTAGATCGGATGCCGCGGCATGAGGTCGCGGATGAAGTCCTTCTCGCCGAGGCCGCTGAGGACGTCGGCCGCGTGGAAATCGCGTTCGAAGAAATGGCGCCCGACCGATTCCCAAAACGGCGAACGGTCGCTCTCGTCGAGGAAGCCGCGCATTTCCGCGATCACGTAGCGGTCGAATCGCTCCGGGAAGCGCGCCATGAAGAGGAACCGCCCGAGCGAGAGCAGCCGTCCGAGCCCCCCGGAGCGCAAGTCGGCCCGCAGGAAGAGCGAACAGATTTCGCTCGGTCCCTTGTGGTCGGTCCGCAGATGCAGGACCGGGATGTGCTTGGCGATGCCGAGCGGGGCGTGCTGGACCGGCTCGTCGCGCAGGTCGTAGGAATAGAAGGGGTCGAATCCACCCGTCCGCGCCATGATGGCTGAGGTGCCGACGAGGTCGCCGGTCCGTTCGTCCTCGAGGACGAAGAAATACTGCTCGGCGCCTGGCGAGCGCACATTGCTGGCGAAGGAGGCCTTCGACTGCTCCAGTTTGGAGGCGAGGATGCGCTCCTCGTTCGGCAACGTGGTGAGCCCGCCGCTGACCGTGGCGATCAGCTTGCGGAGACCGAGGAGGTCGCGCGCCTCGCCGGGGCGGAGCGTAAAGGCTTCGGAGGAGACACGGGGGAGCATGCGGTCCGCCCGGGGGAGCGGCCGGCCTTCATGCCACGGGGCGGGGCTGCGGGCAATGCGGGGTCGCGCCGCCCAGAGTGCGATCGGCCGCGAGAGCCGCCTGCCGGGCAAAGGTCAATGCTTGCCGTTGCGCTGGCTGGCGGAATCGCCCTCCTTCGGCTCCTTGAAGAAGCTGATGATGAAGTAAGGCGGGAAATTGAGCAGACAGTACTCGCTGTGCGCCCGCTGGAAGAGCGGCAGCGCGTGACGACGGAGTTCATCGGTCACCTGGTAGATGACGAAGATCCCGCCGCTCCGCAGGGAATCGTAAACTCCCTTGAGCATGTGGCGCTTCTTCTCGATGTCGATCAGGCTGAACGGAATGCCCGAGAGCACGTAATCGCACTGCTGGATGCCGCGCTTGGCCAGTTCCTGGGGCAGGGTGGCGGCATCGCCGTGGATGACGTGCACCCGCTTGTCGTGCTTGAACTGTTGCTCGAGGTGGCGGGCCAGCGTGTGGTTGATCTCGAAGAGGAGAAATTCCGAGTCCGGCGTGGCCTGCCGGAGCAGCTCACGGGTGTGGCAGCCTTCCCCCGGACCGAACTCGACGAAGACACAGCGCTTGGTCAGGTCGAAGCGATCGAGGATCTTCTTCGTGACAGCCTTCGAGCTCGGAATGATGGATGCGACCTGCGCCGGACGGGTGATGAATTCCTTGATAAAGGCCAGGGCGCTCATGAATTGGAGGAGGGCGGACTTTGCCTGATTGGCCCCCCTTGTCCAGAAACGGATTCACGATGACACGTCCACGCAAGGCTTTTTGTGGAGGCAAACTTCCCGGGCCGGGACCCTTTCGGCCCGAAAATGGCTGAGAAATGGCTGCCTGGCCGCGCCGGTGTAAAAACGCGCTCGGGACTTGTGTTCCGCAAAGGCCCACTGTTACTAGATGCCTTTGCAATAGCGCCAAATCTCCATAATTTTTCGTTTCCCCCGACCCTATGGCGTCAAAGCTCCCGAAGCGCTCCAAAGCCGCGGACATTCAAGCCCCTCCTGAAGCGACGCCGCCCGGCCACGAGTTGCTCACGGTGAAGGAAACGAGTGCGTACCTGCGCATTCCGTTGCCGACCGTCTACTATTTGGTGCAGCGCGGACAGCTTCCGGCCATCCAGATCGGCGGCCGCTGGCGGATCAAGAAGTCCTCGCTCGACCGCGACGTGCTCCGGGCCGAAGGCAGCGGCCAGCCGACCGCGCTCGTGGTGGACGACGACCCGGCCCTGCAGGAGATTTTTAAGACGCATCTGCGCAAGGCCGGCTTGAGCCGCGTGGTCGTGGGCACGGCCAAGGACGCACTGGGTGCGCTGGCCAAGCAGAAGTTCGACCTGATGTTTTTGGACCTGAATCTGCCGGACGATTCGGGCGACAACGTCTACTTCGAAGCCCGCAAGAAGTACCCGGACCTGCCCATCGTGATCATCACGGGCTACCCGGACAGCGAGATGCTCAATCGCATCAACTCCTTCGGCCCGGTCATGGTGCTCCAGAAGCCGCTCAAGATCGAGCACCTGAACCAGACGATTCGGTTCCACGGTCACAAAGCCAACGAGAAGTGACATCGGGATGACGGCGGGCACCGGAGCGATTTCCGGCGCGCGAATTCCGAAATCCCTTTGACACTCTTGGTGTCATCACTACCTTACCGACGCTTTTCGGCATCTGAGGGCAAAAGTCCTTCGGGTCGATGGGCGGCTTCGCCGTCCCCTTGACTCTGGGTCTTTTGCCTTTTTTGCCCGTCTGGCAAGGCCCTGATAGCTCAGTTGGTAGAGCACGTCCTTGGTAAGGACGAGGTCACCGGTTCAATCCCGGTTCAGGGCTCCACCGGTTCCTGGCGGCCGGAAAGCGAAATGCCGGACCGCACCCGAACCCCTATTTTGAAACCCCGGCGCATTTCAGTGCGCCACATCCGACCCGCTAGTTATGGCCAAGGCCCAGTTCGAACGCAGCAAGCCCCACGTTAACGTCGGCACGATCGGCCACGTTGACCACGGCAAGACGACCCTCACCGCCGCTATCACCACCACGCTCGCCAAGAAGGGCATGGCCGAGGCTCGCAAGTACGAGGATATCGACAACGCCCCGGAAGAGAAGGCCCGCGGCATC
>JAFEGM010000032.1:255503-255692 GCA_018240025.1 Verrucomicrobiota bacterium | reverse complement strand
CAGGCCGCGGGCGATGGCCAGGCCTTCGCTCTCCACCAAGCGGTAGAAGCCTTCCGGCGTGCGTTCGCCGGTGCAGAACTCGCGGTCGATCGGATCGACGTCGCTGGTCAGCAGCTTGGCGCCGAGTGCGTCGGTGCGGGCCACCAGGAGCGTGGGCACATCGAGCACGTCGGCCGCGAGACGGGCCGC